>NZ_JASBTN010000043.1 GCF_030148435.1 Aliiroseovarius sp. | reverse complement strand
GCGGCTGGACCTCGAATTCTGAATGGCTACACTGCGACTTTCGCGGTTGCGTTGACCGTCTGAGCTGCGGCTGGACCTCGAATTCTGAATGGCTACACTGGAGGCAGTGGTGCCCTTTACGGGCACCAGCTGCGGCTGGACCTCGAATTCTGAATGGCTACACTAGATCGTCTCTCAAGCCCTTGAGAATCAAGGGGATTGAGGGATTCCGGTCTGGAAGAGACTGAGCGAATCGGGTCAAAATAGCACCAATTGTTCCGGGTTCTTGCGGGGGGCTCTGCGGCCCTGATCCGAGAAGTGTACGATATCACGATACTGTCGATCGGTGAAATTCAGAATCTGGATATCCCCCTCGGCAGGCAGGTGCCGCTCGATTCGGTTAACCCGCGTCCGGAAGGCCTCTTTGCCATTTACGAACCGGGCGTAGACGGAAAATTGGCTGCGCTCGAAACCTTCATCCAGCAGGAAATTGCGAAACCCGGTTGCCGCCTTGCGTTGCGGTTTGGTGTCGGTGGGAAGGTCGAACATGACGAGGATCCACATGATGCGATATCCGGACAGAATGGCGGCGGGGGCGGTCATGTGCCCAACCCCGCGAGGGAGAGGGGATCGGGGGGCGCGGGCAGGGCCAGAGACAGTTTGCCGGCCTCAAAGCTCTGCCCCAGCGAGGTGGCAAGTTTCGTAAGAGCTACTGAGACCGGCGTCACGCCGTCGCCCAGCGGCAGGTCGGTGGCGAGCAGCCGGGCCAGCGCCTGTTTGGCGGGTGTGTCGACCTCGGGGCCGTTGGTGCGTATGAGTCCCAGCACAGTGCAGTCGACCAGCGGGCGGAAGGGCTCCATCAGGTCGTCGGCCAAGGCGAAAGCATTGCCGCGGTGCGCGTGGAAAAGCCCGATGGTCGGGTGTAGCCCGGCGGCGACCACGGCACGGGCGGTAGCAGCGCGCAGTACGGTATAGCCATAGTTAAGAAGGGCATTGGCGCCGAGCGCGTCGGTGTCGCGGCGAAAGGTGTCGCCCATCAGGCGGGGCCAGTAGTGGCGCGCGGCCTGGGCTTCTAGATTGGTGCTATCTCCGGAGGTCACCTTGCGTGCCATCATGCGCAGGGGCGCGGGCGGCTGGCCATGGGCGTCCAGCGCAGCCGCCTGCATGTGGATCTTGGTCACCACCACCTGTTTCCAGGCCTGTTTCAGCAGGCTGGCCTTGGCCTCCCACTGGGCGCGTAGCCGGGCGCCCTGGGCGTGGTGGCCCTCGATTGGCATCAACACGGCGCGCGGCGTGTGGTTGGCGGCGCAGAGCACAACCGGGCTGCCCTGATCGGCGAGCGCGGTCATCAGAGAGGTGCTCCAGGTGGTGCCATAGGCGTGCACGATGACGCCCGTGATCTGGTCGAGCGGCACGCGCCCGACCTCGTCGCCCTGTTCGGAAACTTTCAGAAAGCCGCGGTCGCGCGACAGGTGGCGCCCGTCGGCGGTAATATCTATGATCTGGTCCATTGCGGGACCCCTGATGCGAATGCGAATCTGTAATCCATTGAAGGATAACAGAAAATCATAGCTCCATCAACGCGGCGGGCCGGGATCGCGCAACCGGCCCATTTCGTCGACTCGGACACGGCGAATACCGGCCTTGATCGCTGGTCCTGTGCCCATTTGGATCATGCGGAACGGATCGGTCTTGTCGCGGTTTCGGGCGTCGGCGTTCGCCTCGGTGTGCAGCGCAAGAAAGATACCATTGGCTGGGTCGAACTTCTGTACGTAGCAGATCAGCTGGGCGCCATCGCGCTCGATCGCTACCATGTCGCGCTTGAACAGGCGCAGCAGGCGTTTCGCGGCGGGATGAGGGCGAGGTTCAGCACCGCGGTGGGCGTCATAGGTGGTGACCACCTGGCTTTTCACCTTGCCATCGGGCAGGCGCCACAGCTCATAGCAGTAATTGCTGTCGCCCTTGTAAGCCTTGTATGGCTTGCCCTGCGAGTCTGCGATCTCGACCCGGGCCGAGCTTTGCAGGGTCTCGATCAGGCGCACATGGCGAATGCCCTGATAGGGGCCGGTCTTAGCGGCAAACTCTCGCAGGGCCTGTTCGAAGGCTTTGCCCTCCTTGTCTTTGGTCGCCACGGCCAGCGCCTTTTGCAGGTCCGGGTCGCGGATATTCTTACCCTTGCTGGTCTCTGCGATGTCGGCCGGTTTCAGCGACAGAAGCGGGGTGCGGCTGACCACGGATTGGTCGTCGACGATGCCATAGGCGGTGTCATTGTGTAGCTGCCCGGTGGTGCTGTCGCGCCCCTTTGCACGGGCGACGGGGTCAATGCGGCCATGATCGGCGCGGTGGCTGACAATGATCTTGTTCAGCTGGGTCTCGATGTCGGTGCGAAAGCCTTCCCAGGGGTGGTCAGTGGTACGCGCCACCTCGCGCGCCTCGGCCTCGTCCTGCCCGGCGGCCTTGGCGATGCGCTGCACCAGGCTGCGGTCGGTGGCGGCGATCACGGCGGCGTCGATCGCGTGGTGCCGGTGGTCGGTGCGGTTCTTGGCCTTTACTGCCGACTTGCCTTCGGTCAACAACCCGTTTAGCCCCCAATGGCGGCGCAACATTTCCGTGAGCCGCCCGGGTACGACCCAGACATGCCCACCTTCGGTATAGAGCGTATCCAGATAGGCCCGCGCGACGCGCGACAGGTATTGCGTGTCCACCAGGGCGCGGTCGAGGAAGCTGTTTTCGCCCTCGAACCGCTCCATCGCGTCGGGGGCGAAACGCCAGCGCTGATTGTCGGCCAGCGCCTTGAGGTTGGCTTGGATCTCCGGCCAGCGATCGGTCTCGCCCCAGGCCTCCCACGGGGTCTTGTTGCCCTTCTCGCGGTTGGCCTCGCGCAGGCAGAGCGTCTTGTTGGCGAAACTGTCGTCCAGGGTGCGTGAATAGGGCAGGATGTGGTCCACGTCGCAATCGGTAAAGACCCTCTCGACGCTGATCACCTTGCCGCTATAGGGGCATTTGCGGGGCCCTACCGCCGGGCCCAGCGCTTCGTAATGGCGCAGCATCATGCGGTTGCGACCGGTGTCTTCGAGCCCCAGCTCGATCAACTGTTCTGAGCGGCGGATCGCATCGGCAGTATTGTCGCGAAGGCGCTTCTGCACCTCCTTCTTCTGCTGGTCTGACTGTTTCAGATCCCGCGCCAGTTCCACTACGATCTGGTCGGGCTTTCCATAGACGGTGACGATCAGGTTCACCAGGCGCCTGAGCTGGTTCAGCCCGACATGCACGGTCGGGTTGGTGATGCGGCCAAAGCGGGTGATTTCGTCGTCATCCACGTTGCCGGTGCCGGGGATCACGTGGCGGTCCAGCACTTCGCCATAATAGGGCAGCTGCTCCAGCACTTCACCCGTGCGCTGGTTGGAATGGTGCCAGCCGCAGGCCGCAACGGCCTGATTGTACGTCAGCACGTCGGATGTCAGCGCCGCCAGGATGCGTCGTGTGGCGTCTTCGCCGATGCCGCCGTAGCCCTCGGGCAAGGGGGCGTGGGCGGTGGCCTGGGCGTGGGTTTGGTCCAGCCCGTGAGTGCCCTTAAGCCAGGCCGCCAGGGCGTCATGCTGCGCTTCGCTTTCGACTGCGCGGATTCGGTCGATCACGTTCCATTGTGCGTCCATGTCCAGCGTGGACCAGTGCGGGCCGAAGCGGTCCGGGTGCGACAGTGAGGCGCGCACCGGGTCGCAGGCGATGGCGTCGCGCACGCCAGTCTCCAACGTGAAGCGCTGCCCGTCGGGCAGTTTCAGAACCTTGGCCAGGGCGGGCAGCTTCAACGCCATGGATTTCAGCGTCTTAGCCGGTTTCTTGTTGTCCAGCGCGTGGATGACCTTGTCGCGTTCCTCGAGCGACAGGGGCCGCTTGGCGCGCCCGTCGGCGGTGATGCGCAGGTTGTTCACAGTCTCATAGAGGACCCGGCGTTGCGTCAGCGGGTGCGCCTTGGGCAAGCGATCTTCCCCGGTGAACAGGCACTTGCCCACCTTCGGCGCCTTCAGGGGGCGCTGGTAGAAGATGATCTCGTGCACCTCCTCTCGCAGGGTGTCGGTCAGCTCGGGATGGTGGGCGGCCTGAGCGGCCCAGAGCGCCTGGAATTCCTCGTCCAGGTGGCGACGATCCGGGTAGTGGTCATACCCCGCCTCTTCCTTTTCCGCATTGTCGCGCCGGGCCACGGTCAGGCGGGTGCGGACCGAGGGCATGGCGCGGGGGTCTGTCGCGCGGGCGCGGCGCTTGTTTAGGAACTCGCCATAGGTGCGGGCGCGGGCAATCGCCATGTCCTCGTCCAGCCGCTTGGTGGCGTCCTTGATCTTGCCGCTTTCATTGTCGCCGCGATCGGTCTTGCGGTTCGACTTGAAGCCGCGGCGCTGGTTCAGGTGGAACAGGGCGCGGCCCAGGTGGGTCAAGGGCAGGGCCTCATCCAAACCCCGCGCGCGCAACTCATAGGGGTCGAGCAGTTCGAGCTGTTTCGCCTTTGTCGGGTCGGAGGGCATCAACCCCGCCTCGGCCAGCTTGCGCATCAAGGCCGCGCGGCGGCGCAAGTATCGGTCGCGCCGGCGGCGCATGCCGCGGGCGATCCGACGATCCACTGCCAGCGAGGCGCCGGATTTCGGGTCGCGCCCATCCGAGAAGATACGCACACCGCCATCGATCACATCGGTGATCCTTTCTCCATCCGTGGCATAGAGCCACCAGCCGATAGAATTTGTCCCGATATCCAAGCCAAGCCGCATGAAATCCTCCGTCGTAATGCGCGGAGCTTCCCCTGATTGCGGGGGGCAATCAATCAGAAATTGCATCTTGACGAAAATGCCGCGCCGTGGTGGTATGCGGTCATTCAGAATTCGTGGTCGAGCCGTTAGCAAGCACTCGATTGCACCACATTGAAGCGCGTCCTACGGGGCGCGTTTTCCTTTCGTGGACGGTCAAGTTGAGCTCTCCCCCAAAAAAATGTTTGGACAGTTTCCGGCGTAACTCAAGCTCCTCTCTGCTCCCTCAGATCGGGTTGGTTATCGTGTTTGCTCAGCCAATGGACCGCGGCGGGGGAGGGCGCGCCACGGGCGGAATGTAGGCGTTTTCAGTTGTAGAACTCGGTCCTTTTTTTTTAACACCGGCCTTTGTCTCCGATCCTTTCCCCCAGCCGTGCAGGTGGACGCTCTCGTTTTTCAAGGACCACTGCGACCGTGTGACGAAAATGTTGTCGAGGAACCGGCCCATGCCGTCTATCGATATGCGTATGCCGGATCGACGCAGCCGACCGGTCCAGGAGAAGGATGTGAACTGCGAGCCCTGATCGGTGTTTATGCTCTCGGGCGTGCCGAGCCTGTGGATAACTTTGAGGTGTCGATGAGCGGAACCAGTAATTGCTACGACAATGCGGCCGTTGAGACCTTCTTCAAAACGAATATGGCTGCGCTGGTTTGGCAACCGTTTTGGCGAAAACGCGGCGACGCTGAGGACGCGGTCTTCGAATACATCAATGGCTTCTATAATCCATACCGCAGGAATTTAGCCCTCAGCTAGAAAAGCCCTTGGCCTTCGAAAGAAAGGTGGTTTGAATGAACTATCGGATCGGCAAAAAAAAGCGTGGCAGGTCCACATAGGAAGCTGAATGACCGCGTTCCGCCCTTAGTGACTATAGCGGTTTTCGATCCTAAGCAGTTTCCTGATAGTTCCTTCGTAGCACCTGGAGCCACCGCTTATTAAACGTAGCGGTGGTGCCGTTCTTTTAGGGTGGCTCAAGTTGTCATGCCCGCCGCCTTCAGCGCATTGTAAACGGTTCGTGGCGACACGCCACATGCCCCGGCAACGTCTTCGACATAGAGGGTCTTCGGCTTTACTCCGCGTGGATTTGCTCGGACATACTCCACGATCCTCTCAGCTGTGGACTTGCCGCTGGCCTTCTGACTTTCTACATGCTCAATCAAACCCCTCCGCTGCTCGTCCGCGAAGACCTGTACTGCCCGGTAGGTCTCGTGGGCTATGGCCACAGCTTCGCCACCATCCCAGCCTTCGATGTTTTCGTTTCGCAGGCGTAGCCAGTCCAGCGTCGAGACCAATTTCTCGCCATCCTCAGTCATGCCCAAGACCTTAGGTTGCCACTTTTCGGCTCTGTGGGTGTCCAGAGAACGCTGGAGATCTTCTGCTAACTTTTTAAGGTCACTTGATTTGGTCATGCTCGAGCCTCGTTGATCATTACGATATTCCCACCAGCCTCGACTGCGTCGAGATGGTCGGCCCAACGCTGCCACCATTCGGCGGCGGGCGAGTTCAATTCGGAGAGTTGATAGTGGGCATCAGCGCTCTTGCCTTGAGAATGAGCAGACAGGCGGTCTCGAATGTCACGCCCGCCTCCATTATCCGCGACCCAAGTCAGCAGAGCTTTGCGTAGCACATGGCTGGTGAAGTCCGTCGGTAGGCCTAATTCGTCTCGACGCGCTGCCCAGTTCATCGAAACCGTCTTGCGGTCGCGCTTTTCGAACACGCGGCCTTCTCGCCCTTCGCGGCGCTCTAGCAGTTCCATAGCTTGCCGGGACAACATCACGATATGAGGTCGTTTTGCCTTCATGCGGTTCGCCGGAATTGTCCAACGCCGTTCATTCAGGTCGATTTCGGACCAATCAGCACCAAGAGCCTCGCTCATTCGCGTACCGGTCAGGCACTGGAAGCGGAGAATGTCCGCATCGACCCGACGTAAGCCATCGAGACCACGCAGCATCACCCGAAGTTGGGCGGTCGGTGGGACGTATTCCTTAATGTTTGACTTGGGTGTTTTGCGCAGAGTTCCGATGGTCAATCCAGTGGGCAACCGGCGCGTTTCGTAAGCCCAAGTGAACATGCCACTGATGGCCATGCGGATGTTGTGCGCAGCACCGGGTTGGCCATCGATCAGGTGGGTGTAACAATCCTCAAGCACCTCCCGAGACACATCGCCCAGTGTCATGGTAGCGTGACGATCAAGCAAGTTCTTCTCAAGGATGCGCCGCGTACGTTGCCAAGACTTCAGCCCTTTCGCCTTCTGGGCGTCAGCGTAGGCATCGGCCAATGCCTCCAGCGTCATTTGGGAGCGCATGTCAGCAACTTTACTGTCGAGGCCCTCTGAACGAACGGTCGCCCACTTCTCGCGGGCCCCTGCGAGAGTCATGGCCGGATAGTGGCCTAGCGTGACCTGCCTCTGCTTGCCGCTGGCCTGTGAGCGGTAGATCCACCTCTTGCCGCGCTTGGAGGCGACTAATGCCAACCCGGCGAATTGCGGGTCGGTCAGCCGGTTTCCCGGCTTCAGGCGGCGGCAGGCAAGATCAGTTAGCTCCTTGGCTGCTTCCCCGGTTGCTTGTTCCAACGCGTGAGCCACGGTCGAGCGCAGTTCCTTGCGGATGCCGGTGTCGAGCGCTGCCTGCATTAGCGCAGCGGTCAGGGCGCGAGGTTCGGCGCCAGCACCTTGTTCTATTGCAACGAGGCTTGCAATGCGGCGTTGGAAATCGGATGTGTCAGATGGCATGGCCATATCCCTAAGCAGTTGTGGTCGTGTCAGCCGGGGCTGGCGTTGGCGCGCCACCCCGGCACCCTGATATAGTCCCTCAATCTGTTGATTTCTAGATGCGTCACTGAATGGTCACTGTTGGGTGGCCTTATTATGCTGGTCAGGGCTGATCAGAGCTGGTCAGGAAGAGCGTTGTTTGAATTGACGCAAGTCATTGTTGTTTTGATTGAAAACTATGTTTCAAGAGAGGTTTGGGAAAAGCCTGTTCTCGCAACGCCCGGTTGCGGGTATGTGTGTGGGCGCGTTTTGCGCGCACAGGCCGCCATAGTCAAGGAGAGTGTTGCCCCGCGCGCGGAACATTCGCGGGCGGGGCGGAATTGTCACGGGGCAAGGATCAGGCGGCGCTGGCCTGCGCGGCCGACAGGGCAAAGTCCCAATAGAGCTCGCGCGCCCGGAGGCTCAGCGGGCCGATGCCAAGCTCGCGGTCTTCCAGTTTCGACACCGGCATGACCTTGGCAATATTCCCGGTGGCGAAGATCTCGTCGGCCTGGCGGAAGTCGTCTGCGGTCAGGGAGGCTTCCACCACCTCCACCCCATCCTCGCGCAAAAGGCCGATCACACGCTGGCGGGTCAGACCATTGAGGAAGCAGCCAGTCGGCACCGGGGTAAGGACCGCCCCGTCGCGAGCCAGGAAAACATTGGTCGAGGCGGTTTCGGCAACGTTGCCGTCAATGTCCAGCGACAGGGCGTTCGAGAAGCCGCGCGCCCGTGCATAGGACATGATGCGCGCGTTGTTGGCATAGAGCGACCCGGCTTTCGCCTCGGTCAGCGCCATGTCCTGACGCGGCCTTGTGTAGGGGGCGACGGTGAGCGAGAAACCTTCGATCGACGGCATCGCCAGTTCCTCGATACAGACCGAGAAGGCGGTGGAAAACGGGTTCGGCTCGATCAGGCCGGGGCCTGAATCGCAGCTCCACATCATCGGGCGAATATAGAGCGTGGCGTCTGAGGGGAAACGGCTGACCCCTTCGCGCACGATCGCCTCGATCTCGGGCCCGGTCGTGACCGGCTCCATGTCCAGCGCCTGGGCGGAGCGGATCAGCCGGGCGCAATGCAGGTCCAGATCGGGCATGACCCCCTGGAATTTGCGCGCCCCGTCAAACACCTGGCTGCCCAACCAGGCAACATGGTCGGCGGCCCTGATCACGGGGATGTTGCCCTCGTGCCAGTCGCCTTCGAACCAGGTGATTACGCGCCCCTTGCCGATAGCCATCTCGTGCCTCCTCTTCGCGATTGCTTCCTTCATTTTAACAGGTGAAAAGAAAATTTTCTTTTGAACTTTTGCTACTTTCGCTGGAAATCGAAATGAAAATTTGGGTATGCTGACAAAAGCAAAAGGATCATTTGCCATGCCGGACCCCGCGCCAAATCTGAGCGACACTGACCGCCGCATTCTGCGCGAGCTGCAGAAGGATGGGCGGCAAACCAACACCCAACTGGCCGAACGGGTGGGCCTGTCGCCCAGCCAATGCTGGCAACGGGTGCGCAAGCTTGAAGAAAGCGGCGTCATCCGCGGCTATACCGCCCGGCTGGATCACGAGGCGATCGGGGTGCCGGAAACGGTGCTGCTGGAGATCGCGATGGAGCGCAACGAGGGGTTCGAGGTAGAAAAGGTCTGCGAGAAACTGGCGACCTTTCCCGAGGTGCTGGAGGTGCGCATGACCACGGGGAATTTCGACATTTTCGCCAAGGTCGTGGTGTCGGGCACACGTGGGTACGAGGCGTTTCTGAAGGACCGGCTCTATCGCGTGGCCGGGGTGCGCCAGTCACGGTCCGTGTTTTCGCTCAGGTGTTACAAGAACGAAACCTCGATCGTGCCGTGAGCTGCCCCTTTCCGGCGACGATTGCCCCCGCTAAGGTCGCGCCAAAGGAAAGGATCACCATGTCGACACAGTATCTGGACACGGCCCAGGGCCGGCGCATTGCCTATCACAAGACCGAAGGGCAGGGGCCGACAATCCTGTTCCTGTCCGGGCTGAAATCGGACATGGAGGGGACCAAGGCGGTTGCTCTGGAAGCCTGGGCCAGGGCGCAGGGACGGGCGTTCGTCCGGTTCGACTATTCCGGCCACGGGATCAGCTCGGGCGAGTTCGCGGATGGCTCGATCGGCGACTGGCACGAGGACACGCTGGAACTCGTCGACAGGGTGATCGAAGGTCCGATCCTGGCTGTGGGCAGCTCGATGGGCGGCTGGCAGGCGCTGCTTCTGTCGCGGGCACGGCCCGCGCGCATGGCGGGGCTTGTCACCATCGCGGCGGCGCCGGATTTTACCGAGGATGGCTATTGGCAGGGCTTTACCGAGGACCAGAAAGGGGCGTTGGAGCGGGATGGCTATGTCACGATCCCCTCGGACTATGACGAGGATTACATCATCACCAAACGCCTGATCGAGGACGGGCGCGACCGGCTGGTGCTGCGCGCGCCCCTGGTGCTGAATTTCCCGGTGCGTTTCCTGCAAGGGACCGAGGACACCGCCGTGCCGACCTCGCAGGCGATCCGTCTGCTGGAGCATGCCGAGGGACCGGACATGCGCCTGACCCTGGTAAAGGATGCCGATCACCGGTTCAGTGACGAGACTTGCCTGAAGCTGATCGAACAGAGCGTCGAGACCGTGCTGCGGCGCGGCTGATGACACGGCTCTGAAACGGGGATGCCGGTTCCGTTGCGGCCCCGATGAGGGCAACCGGCATGGCAAGTTGCGTGACCGGCGCGGCAAACGAAAAAAGGCGCTCCAATGGGGCGCCTTTTCCTTGCGATCAGAGCCGGTTCAAACCGCCTTCAGCCGGGCTTTCTTCTTCTTCGCGGCCTGGGCGGCGTGGCGCCCCTTGTTGGCGTCGATGAACTCCAGCACCAGCGGGCGGATGTTGCGGCGCCAGGACTTGCCGGCGAAGATGCCGTAATGGCCGGCGCCGGGTTCGCGGTGGCTGGCCTTCTTGTCCTCGGGCAGGCCGGTGCAGAGCTCCAGCGCGGCGACGCATTGGCCCGGCGCGGTAATGTCATCGGCCTCGCCCTCGACCGTCTTCACGGCCACATCGGTGATCTTGCCGATGTCGATCTTGTGGCCGTTCACGACGAATTCGTTCCTGGCGATCTCGAGGTTCTTGAACACGCGTTCGACCGTCGACAGGTAGAATTCCGCGGTCATGTCCATCACGGCCAGGTATTCATCATAGAATTTGTTGTGCTTGTCGTGATCCGAGGCTTCGCCCTTGGCGACGCGCATCATCTGGTCGGCAAAGGCCTTGGAGTGGTTTTCGGCGTTCATCGACATGAAGCCCGCCAGCTGCAACAGGCCCGGATAGACCATGCGCCCCGCGCCCTTGTATTTGAAGCCCACCCGCTGGATTGCCATCTCTTCGAGCTGGCCCATGGTGACGCGGGCGCCGAAATCGGTCACGTCGGTGGCCGCGGCATCCGGGTTGATCGGCCCGCCGATCAGGGTCAGGGTCTGGGGCTGGGCCTCGGGGTCGATCTCGGCCAGGTAGGCGGTTGCGGCCAGGGTCAGCGGTGCCGGCTGGCACACGGCGAGCACGTTGATGTCGGGGCCGAGGTGTTTCATGAAATCGACAAGATAGAGCGTATAGTCCTCGACATCGAACTTGCCCTCGGACACCGGAATGTCACGCGCGTTGTGCCAATCGGTCACGTAGACATCGCAATCGGGCAGCAGGCTTTTCACGGTCGAGCGCAGGAGGGTCGCGTAATGGCCGGACATCGGCGCCACCAGGAAGACGCGGCGCTCCATCGGGCCGCGGTCGTTCACGTGGAAATGGATCAGGTCGCCAAAGGGGCGTTCGACCAGCTTGCGCACCGAGACCACATGGTCGCGCCCGTCGGTGCCGGGAATGCTGTCGATCCCCCAGTCGGGTTTGCAGATCATGCGGTGGAACGAACGTTCGGTCACTTCGCCCCAGGCGGCCATCATCTGGAAGAACGGGCCGGGAAAAAGAGATGTCGCAGGGTAGGAACCCATTGCCGATGCGGTCGCACCCAGCCACTGATTCGTGTTGCGAATGGTTTCCATCAGGTCGTAAGTGGCCATGTAACGCATTCAATTTACCCTTTGCTTTTTGGCTCGTTGCTCCGTTATGCCTTGAATTGCAAGGCATGAATGTACGATGCTGCAAGTGCAGCGAGACTAGAGCGGAAATTGGAATATGACAACTGATCAAAAAATCCCGGGAGAAATCGCGGGTGTGGACGCGGACAAGTTGAGCGCCAATCTTGCCCGGATCGAGGAGTTGTCAACGCGACTTAGCCGCGCAATGACGGAACGCAAGGGGGTTCGCCAGAGCCTCCAGGGGCCAGGGCAGGAGCTCTACCTGAAGGCGATGACCGCTTACATGTCCGAGATGATGAACAACCCGGGCAAGATGCTGGAACATCAGATCCAGTGGTGGGGCAAGACGCTGAAACACGCCGTCGACGCGCAGCATGCCCTGGCCGGGGCCCAGGCGCCCGAGGACGAGACCCCGAAAGACCCGCGCTTTGCCAATCCGTTGTGGGAAACCCACCCGTTCTACAATTTCATGAAACAGCAGTACCTGTTCGGCGCCGAGGCGATCGAGGGGGCGATCGGCGCGATCGACGGGCTGGAGGACGAGGACAAGAAGCGGCTGGACTTTTTCGGCAAGCAGATTGTCGACATGTTGGCGCCGACCAATTTCCTGGCCACCAACCCCGATGCGCTGGAAAAGGCGATCGAAACCGAAGGGCAGAGCCTGGTCGACGGGCTGGAAAACCTGGTGCGTGACCTGGAGGCCAATGATGGCGAGCTTCTGGTGCGTCTGGCCGACGAGGATGCCTTCGAGGTCGGCAAGAACATTGCCACCACCCCGGGCGAGGTCGTGTTCCGCAACCGCATGCTGGAGCTGATCCAGTACACGCCGACCACCGAAGAGGTGCACGCCACCCCGCTGATCATCTTCCCGCCCTGGATCAACAAGTTCTACATCATGGACCTGAAGGCGAAGAACAGCCTGATCAAATGGATCGTCGATCAGGGCTTTACGCTCTTCGTTGTCTCCTGGGTGAACCCGGACCCGTCCTACGCGGATGTGGGCATGGATACCTATGTCGAGGAGGGCTATCTGGCCGCGATCGACGAGGTGAAGAAGATCACCAAGCAGAAGAAGGTGAACGCGGTGGGCTATTGCATCGCCGGCACCACGCTGTCGCTGACCCTGGCGCTGATGAAGAAACGCGGTGACAAGTCGGTGAACTCGGCCACGTTCTTCACCACCATGACCGATTTCTCGGACCCGGGCGAAGTTGGCGTTTTCCTGGATGACGATTTCGTCGACGGGATCGAGGCCGAAGTGACCCAGAATGGCATCCTCGACAAGTTCTTCATGTCGCGCACCTTCTCGTATCTGCGCTCGAACGACCTGATCTATGGCCCCGCGATCAAAAGCTATATGCTGGGACAGACCCCGCCGGCCTTCGATCTGCTCTACTGGAACGGCGACGGCACCAACCTGCCCGGGCGCATGACGGTGGAATATCTGCGCGGGCTTTGCCAGCATGACCGGTTCGCCAAGGGGGACTTCCCGCTGATGGGGGAAAGCCTGGCGCTGTCGGATGTCAGCGTACCGCTCTGCGCCATTGCCTGCGAGACCGATCATATCGCGGCCTGGAAAGCGTCCTACAACGGGGTGCGTCAGATGGGGTCTAAGGACAAGACCTTCATCCTGTCCGAAAGCGGCCATATCGCCGGCATCGTCAACCCGCCGGCAAAGAAGAAATACGGCCATTATACCAATGCCGACTGGGCCGAAAGCCCCGAGGACTGGCAGGAAGGCGCCACCTTCCACGAGGGGTCCTGGTGGCCGCGCTGGGGCGCATGGCTCGCGGGCAGGTCGGGCAAGATGGTGCCCGCTCGCGTTCCGGGTGATTCTGGAGCCAAACCGCTCGCTCCGGCGCCGGGAACCTATGTAAAGGTCAAGCCAAGCCGTTGATTTTATTGGTTCCATAAAAATTTCACATGCTGCAGTGCAGAAAAAGCTTGATTTTCTGCACTGCAGCATTCATCTTTCTCGCAGTTGCAGAACACATCACCGGGCCGAAAGGTCCTACGCACTGGAGAGAACCAATGTCGAAGACCCAAGATTACACCAAGATGATGCAGGAAATGATGGGCTCGTTCCCCGTGGACATGTCCGCCGTCCAGGACGCCTTCAAGAGCCAAGCCGCTCTGGGCGAAAAGCTGGCCAAAGTGACCCTGGAAGCCGCTGACAAATCGGCCGAGATCTCGACCAAGTGGACCAAGGAAACCATCGCCAAGATGGGTGACGTGGCCGCTGCCAAGGAAGAAGCCGCCGACTACACCAAGTCGATGACCGATTTCGCCTCGGCCCAGGCCGAGCTGGCCGCCGAGAACATGGCCGCCTTCGCTGAAGTTGCCAAGAAAGTTCAGGCCGAGACCGTTGAACTGATGCTGGCCGCCGGCAAGGACATGGGCGAAGAAGCCCAGGCTGCTGTCAAGAAAGCGACCGACGAAGTGTCGAAGGCTGCCAAGAAAGCCACCGCGAAGTAATCGCGGCGGGGCCCTGCGCCCCGACCCCGGACAGCGATCGCCAGCCTCCTCCTCCCTGACGGCTTGATCGCTTCCTCCCGGATTGGGGCGGACCCGAAAGGGCCCGCCCCATTTCCGTTTCCATACGTTAGCGTATGTGAATATTTCTGCACGAAGCTTGCTTTCTCTTTCTGCACCGGCGTAAGGTTTTGCTGCACCGCGACAGACGGGGCGTACATGCCTTGGGGAGGGCGCAATGACCAAAGATGACCAACCGCTGCTGATCAAGCGCTATGCCAGTCGGCGGCTCTATAACACCGAGACCTCGGATTACGTGACCTTGGACGATATCGCGGGCTTCATCCGCGACGGGCGCGAGGTGCAGATCATCGACCTGAAATCCGGTGACGACCTGACCCGCCAGTACCTGTTGCAGATCATCGCCGAACACGAAAGCCGTGGCGAGAACGTCTTGCCGGTGGACGTGCTGACCGACCTCGTGCGCAGCTATACCAACCAGGCGCAGAGCGTCGTGCCGCAGTTCCTGGCCGCCAGTTTCGAGATGCTGCGCGAGGGCCAGTCGAAGATGATGGAAGGCATGGGAGTGCCCAATCCAATGGTGAAAATGCCCGGCTTCGAAGCGATGCAGGCCCAGCAGGAAGCCTTCATGAAGGCGATGATGGGCGGCTGGCCCGGCGCCCAGGGTGGCACGCCGTCGGCCTCCTCGGAGGAAGAAAAGGCCGAGGATCTGGACGAGATCAAGAAACAGCTGGCCGAGTTGCAGGCGAAACTGTCCGGCCTCAGCTGAGGGTTCTGCCAACCCGTCAGGCGCTGACGCGCCCTCCTTGGCTGACGGGGCAGGGGCCGCGCTGCGCGCGGCGTCGCTGCGCTCCATCTCGCGCTTTCGCGGTTCCGGGTGAACCACTGTCGCGGCGCTTGCAAGCAAACGTTCTGCCTCCGGCGGGGATATTTGAAGAAAGATGAAGGGCAGGAGAGCGGGATCCGGCGATGGTTGAAACGGCAGGTCGCATTACCCTGTGGGGGATCGAGGTTTTCGTTGCCGTGGCCGACGAACGGTCAATTTCCGCCGCGGCGCGGCGGCTGGGGGCAAGTGCCTCGGCCGTGTCACAGCAACTGACCAATCTGGAAGCGGCCGTGGGGGCGGTTCTTGTGGACCGCTCCGCCCGGCCCCTGGTGCTGACTGCGGCGGGGGGGCTGTTTCGCCGCCGGGCGCAGTCAATCCTGGATGAGGCCGAACAGGCCCGCGCCGAACTGGCCGCAAAGGATCTGGCCACGCTGACCCGTTTTCGCCTCGGCGTGATCGAGGATTTCGATGCCGACGTCACCCCGGCGCTTTTGACCGAAATGGCCGATGAACTGGCGGCGACGCGTTTCCTGCTGGAAACCGGCGCGTCTCACCGATTGTTCGACCAGCTTGAAGCCCGTGCGCTGGACGTGATCGTCTGCGCCGATCTGGGCGTGGCGGGCGACTGGATGGAGGTGCATCCGCTGATGGAGGAGCCCTTCGTCGCCGCCGTGCCGAAGGGGATCGGGGGCGGGCTTGACGAACTGCGCGCGCTGCCGCTGATCCAGTATACCTCGCGCCATCACATGGGGCGGCAGATCGCCGGGCACCTTGCACAGCTGAACCTGCGGCTCGATCACCGGTTCGAGCTGGACAGCTATCACGCGATCATGGCGATGGTGGCGGCGGGGGCGGGGTGGACGATCCTGACCCCGCTGGGCTTTCTGCGTGCGCAAAGATTTCATGAGGCGGTCGATCTGGTGCCGCTGCCGATCGCGCCTTTGACGCGCCGCATCTCCCTGACCGCGCGGCGCGAGGTTCTGGGCGAGCTTCCGGCGGAGCTGGCCGGGCGGCTCAAGCCGCTCCTGTCCGAGCTGATCGTCGCGCCGTCGCTGGCGCGGATGCCATGGCTGAAGGGGGCGCTACGGCTGTTGTAAAAAAACGCCGGCCTTGTGGGGGCCGGCGCTGGTATTCCTGGATGTCACGGCCGGTCAGGTGCCATAGGCCAGCCCCGCGCCCTTCACGTCCTCGGCAGCGGCCACCAGGGCCTCGGCGATGAAGTCGAGTTCAGGCTTCCGCAGACGCACCGGCAGGCGGGTGTCACAGGCGCGCATCAGCATTTCGCGGGTCTGGGGCAGGGGCCCCTGGTCATCGATGAACTGCCAGTTCCAGAAGGCGCGCGCATTGTCCTGGCTCATGCCGAAGACCTGCACCGACACGCCGCGTGCCTTTGCGGCATCCTGGAAGGCCACCGTATCCTCATCCGAGAAACCGACCAGGTTGAACTGGATCGAATCCGGTGCGCGGGTTTCCGGGGCCAGCGGCGCGGGCACGTCGATCCATGGGCTCCGGTTCAGCAGATCGGCGACATGGTCGTGGTTCTTCAGCCCATCGCTCACGCGGCGTTGCAGTTCGGGGATCTGCGGGCGGATCACGGCGGCGGACAGGTTCGACAGGCGGGTGTTGTACAGCGGAAGCCGGTTCTGCCAGCGGGCGAAGGCCTCGGCCAGATCGCTGCTGTTCTCGCCGTGCGGGGGTTTGTGTTTCTTCCAGTTGTGCTCGTAAGCGCCGGACATGATCACGGCGCGGGCGATCAGGTCGGCATCATCGGTGATCAGGATCCCGCCTTCCCCGGCGTTCAGCATCTTGTAGCTCTGGAAGGAAAAACAGCCGATCTTGCCGATCGTGCCGATCTTGCGCCCATGCCACTGCGTGCCCAGCGAATGGGCCGCGTCCTCGATCACCGGGATGTCGGCTGAGTCGCAAAGCGCCATGATCGCGTCCATGTCCGACGTGTGCCCGCGCATGTGCGAGATGATCACCGCGCCCACGTCCCCGGTCAGCTTGGCGGCGAAATCCTCCATGTCGACGCGGTAGTTGTCCTTCACGTCGACCAGCACCGGCCGGCCCTCCGCATGCACCACCGCGGAGGGCACGGCGGCGAAGGTAAAGGCGGGGATCAGCACCTTGGTGTCGCGCGGAAGGTTCAGCGCCTTCAGCGACAGAAACAGCGCGGCGGAACAGGAGGCCACGGCAAGGGCGTATTTCGCGCCCATCAGCGCGGCGAACTCGGTCTCCAGCAGGGCGACTGGCGCATCTTCGGGCGCGGTGTAGCGAAACAGATCACCCGATTGCAGAAGGCGGTCGATCTCGGCACGGGCGGCTTCGGGAATGGGTTCGGCGTCGTAGACGTTCGGCGCAAGGGTCATGTCACTGTCCTGTCTGCTCTGTGGCGGAGAATCGCAATTTCAGGTAATCCGAAGCTCTCCTTCGGGAAATCAGTATGTGAAAATGCACGCAATAGCGAGCATTTTTTGCCCTGGTAACGCCGCGTCGCCGACTGATGTGCATTGAAAAACTGTTGAAAAGCAGTGCTCTGGGTCATGCACAAGCAAAACCCCGCCGAGTTCGGCGGGGTTTCAAGGCGGGGAGCAGATCCGTGTGGGTCAGACGTTCAACAGAAGGTGTTCCCGTTCCCAGGGGCTGATCACCTGCAGGAACTCTTCGTATTCGGTGCGTTTGACGATCGAATAGACACGGGCGAATTCCGGGCCCAGCACCCCGTGCATCGCCTTCGCTTCGTCGAACAGGTCAAGCGCGCGCGACAGGTCACGCGGGATGTCCTCCTCGCTCTCATAGGCATCCCCCTTGTATTGGGCGCGGGGGCGTTCTTCCTGGATCAGGCCGAGGTAGCCCGCAGCGAGCGAGGCGGCGATGCCCAGGTAGGGGTTGCAGTCCATGCCCGCAATGCGGTTTTCCACCCGGCGTGCCTTGGGGCTGGCCAGGGGCACGCGGATGCCCGTGGTGCGGTTGTCGCGGCCCCATTCCAGGTTGATCGGGGCGGCGGTGTCGCGCACGTAGCGACGATAGCTGTTCACATAGGGGGCCAGCACCGCGACCACACTGGGCAGGTGGTTCTGCAGCCCGGCGATGAAGTGGAAGAAGGCGTCGGTGTCGCCGCCCTGGGGGCCGGCAAAGATGTTCCGTCCGGTCTCGATGTCGATGATCGAGTGGTGCACATGCATGGCGGAGCCGGGCTCTTCGGCGATCGGCTTCGCCATGAAGGTGGCGAAACAGTCGTGGCGCAGCGCGGCCTCGCGGATCAGCCGTTTGAAATAGAACACCTCGTCGGCCAGCTTGACCGGGTCGCCATGGATCAGGTTGATCTCAAGCTGACCGGCGCCGCCTTCCTGGGTGATGCCGTCGATCTCGAACCCCTGGGCCTCGGCAAAATCATAGATGTCATCGATCACCGGGCCGAACTCGTCCACGGCGGTCATCGAATAGGCCTGGCGTGCGGCGGCGGGCCGGCCCGAGCGGCCCATCATCGGTTTGATCTTTTCGGCCGGATCCAGATTGCGCGCGACCAGGTAGAATTCCATCTCGGGCGCCACCACAGGCTCCCAGCCCTTGTCGCGATACAGCTGCACCACGCGTTTCAGCACGTTGCGCGGCGAATATTCGATCACCTCGCCGTTGCGGTCATAGGCGTCGTGGATCACCTGCAATGTCCAGTCGGCGGTCCAGGGCGCCGCCGAGGTCGTCGCCATATCCGGTTTCAGGATCATGTCGCGCTCGATGAAACCCTCGTCGCCCGCTGCTTCGCCCCAGCCGCCGGTAATGGTCTGGTAGAAGATCGAATCGGGCAGGTGGAAATAGTCCTGCCGGTCGAACTTGCCGGCGGGCACCGCCTTGCCGCGGGCGATGCCGGGCAGGTCCGAGACGATACATTCCACCTCGTCCAGACGCTTGCCGTCCAGATAGGCCCGGGCCGCCTCGGGCATGTTTTTCATCCAGTCCGCCATCACTTGCCCCCCTTGGTCAGAAACGCCGCCATGCGGGCGGCAAAACCCGCGTTCGCGGTCGGGGTGGGCAGGTCAGCCCTGGCGCTGTCCAGCAGGTCAGCGGGCACGTTGCCCTTGCCGCGGTAGGTGATCAGCCCCTCGATCATTGCCGAGGTAAATTCCGGGTGCGGCTGTACGGTCAGGATGTTGTCGCCGATCAGCAGCGCAGCGTTGGCGCAGAAATCATTGGACGCGATAACCTGGGTGTTTTCGGGCAGGGAAACAACCTGATCCTGATGCCAGGCGTTCAGCGCCAGGGTCTCGTCGCCGAAATCATACTCGGTCCGGCCGACGGCCCAGCCGCCTGGGAATTTCTCGACCTTGCCGCCAAGGGCCTGGGCGATGATCTGGTGGCCGAAGCAGACGCCGATCATCGGGCGGGCGCTGTCGCGAATGGCGCGGATCAGGTCTTCGAGCGGGGGGATCCAATCATGTGCCTCATAGGCGCCGTGTTTCGAACCGGTAATCAGCCAGCCGTCCGCCGCTTCGGGCCCGGCGGGAAACTCGCCATCCACCACATTGTAGATGTCGAACCCGAAGCCATGCCCGTCCAGCAGGCGCCGGAACATGTCCGCATAGTCGCCCAGGCTTCCCTGGACTTCGTCCGGCGCGTGGCCGGTTTGAAGGATGCCGATCCTCATGAGTCACCAAATTTGATCAAATTTCTGCCCGACCCTAGCCGAGGGCCTCTCATGGGGCAAGGGGGGAGGTGAAAAAACCGGGCGTCCCCGGTCCGGCTCCTACCCTTGGCGGCCTTTTGAAAGACCGCGCCCGGGTGCCACCCCACCCCGCCGGATCGGGGAGAAATGACGCGTATCCCTTTCATCTTTCAATAAATATCCCCGCCGGAGGCGAAGCGCCCGCCTGTGGGCGCGCCGCTCCCAAAGAGGGCGCCTTGGCGCCTGATGAGGGAGCCCCCCCCTTGCCCGAGACTCAGCGGATCAGGTTCGGACGAATGCGCAGCTTGCGCTTCCTTTCCGCGGGCAAGTGCCGGTTCAGCCGCTTGTTCACCAGCCCGTAAAGGCCGATCACGCAAAGCGTCAGCAGGATGAAATAGCCCGCCAGGATCGGGTAGGGCACGAACGGGTTGAAAGTCTTGTCGGCGAAATAGCTGGCGTAATACAGCGCGTCGCCCTGTTGCCGCCAGGTCGGAAACCCCGAGAAGAAGACCAGCGTGGTGGCGTGGAACAGAAAGATCGCCTCGTTCGTATAGGCGGGCCAGGCCAGGCGCAGCATGGTCGGCCAGGTGATGCGGCGGAACCGGCTCCAGCCGGTAATGCCATAGGCCTTGGCGGCCTCGATGTCCCCCCGCGGCACGGCTTTCAGCGCGCCGTTGAAGATCTCGCCCGAATAGGCCGAGGTGTTCAGGATCAAGACGATCAGCGCACCGGCCTGGGCCGAGGTCAGCCAGGGCATGTATCCCGCCTGCTTGACCTTCAGGAACATGACATAGGCAAAGAAGAACTGGATGAACAAAGGCGAGCCGCGGAAGACGAAGATGAACCACTCGGACGGTTTGCGCAGCCAGGGCGACCGCGCGCTTTTCCCCACCGCCACTGCGGAGGCGATGAAGAAGCCGACCAGCAGGGCCAGCGCGCCGAAATAGAGGTTCCAGATCATGCCCGACCCGATCAGCGTGAATTGCTGACAGAGGGTGAAATCGGTTTTCGGAAGCAACCGTTCACCAATGCCGATCGAACGCAGCGCATAGTCCTGGATCGTCTCGATACAGCTCATGACGCGCCTCCCGTGGCGATCGCCTGGCCATGGGCCAGCCTGCGCGACAGGCGGTCGAAGGCGATCTCGGACACGCGGGTAAAGCAGAGGTAGAAGACCAAAAGGCCAAAGAAGAACTGCGCGCGCCAGTCACCATGCGGATAATCGGTAAAGCGCGGGTTGATGCTGCCGCCCAGCTCGCGCGCCCAGTAGACGATATCCTCGACCCCCAGCAGGAACAGAAGCGGCGTGGCCTTGATCAGGATCATCCACAGGTTGCCCAGCCCCGGCATGGCATACATCCACATCTGCGGCACCAGAACGCGCCAGAAGGCCTGTCGGTGGCTCATGCCATAGGCCTCGGCGGTTTCCATCTGGCCGTGCGGCACCGCGCGCATGGCGCCGAACAGCACGTTCGCGGCAAAGGCGCCAAAGACGATCGAAAAGGTCAGTACCGCCAGAAAGAAACCGTAAACCTCGTGCACCCACTGGTCCGAGGTCGACAGGGGCAGCTTGGCCTGGGCGCAGACGATGAAATCATTGCCCTGGCGGATCGGTTGGTCCCAGTCCGGGCAGAGCGCCTGGTGGCGCAGGTACTCGAACCCCTGATCCAGCGCGATCACGAAAAACATGAAAAAGGCGATGTCCGGCACACCGCGCACGATCGCGATATAGGCCTTGCCCAGCCAGCTCACCGGCGCGACATGGCTGCGCGCGGACATGGCGCCGAGGAAGCCGAAGGCCAGCGCCGTGGGGGCGGTGATGAACAGAAGCACCAGCACCGTGACGAAGGAGCCATAGAAATTGAACAGCTTGCCCGTGGTGAAATAACAGGCAAACCACTGGAAATCTCCCAGCGTCTCGGGATTGGTGCAGAATTCGAACATGGAGGTCCAAGGTTTGCCGCGCGCGCCCGGGCCAGCAGGCCGGCGCGCGCGGCGGGATCAACTTACCATTGGGAAGAGACTTCCCACTTGGCGATCAGGGTGTTCAGCGTGCCGTCGTCCTTCATCGACTGGATCGCCGCGTCGAACTTGGCGCGCAGCTCGCCGTCGCTTTCACGTACGCCCATGCCGACGCCGCCGCCGATGGCTTCCATGCGCTCCAGCATCACCAGACCGTCAACACCGTTGTGGGTGTCCAGGAAGCTCTTGTCGGCCAGCACCGCGTCGGCTTCGCCGTTGCGCACGGCGGCCACGGTTTCCTCGGGCGTGGCATATTCGACCAGGGTCCAGCCCTTTTCGGCGATGAAACCGGCCTGGATGGTGGTTGCCTGGGCCGCGATCACGCCGCCTTCCAGGTCCACATCGGTCGACATGGCCAGATAGGCCGAGGGATCCGGCGGGGTGTAGGCCTGGGTGAAGTCGATGACCTCGTCACGTTCGTCGGTGATCGACATGCCGGCGATGATCGTGTCGTAGTTGCCGGACACGAGGTTCGGGATGATCGAATCCCACTCGTTCGTCACCCAGGTGCACTCCAGCTCGGCACGCATGCACAGTTCGTCGCCCAGCTCCCGCTCGAAGCCGTCCACTTCGCCCGCGTCGTTGATGAAGTTCCACGGGGCATAGGCGCCCTCGGTGCCCAGGCGCACGGTGTTGCCGTCGGCGGCCGCGAACCCCGCGGTCAGCGCCAGGGCGGCGGCGGAAAGGATCAGTTTTTTCATATGTTTACTCCCTTGATGATAGGTCAGGACGGCACGGTCGCAGACAGGAATTGCTGCAGGCGTTCCGTCTTTGGATTGCCGAAGAGCTCTTGTGGCGGCCCTTCTTCTTCGATCTTCCCCTGGTGGAGGAAAACCACATGGTCGGCGACGTCCCCGGCCATGCGCATGTCGTGGGTGACGATGATCATCGTGCGGCCCTCGGCGGCGAGGTCCTTGATCACTTTCACCACTTCCTGTTCCAGCTCGGGGTCCAGCGCCGAGGTGGGTTCGTCGAACAGAAGGGCGCGCGGCTCCATGCAGAGCGCGCGGGCAATGGCGGCGCGCTGTTGCTGGCCGCCGGACAGCTGCGCCGGCCACATGTCGCATTTGTCGCCGATGCCGACCTTGTCGAGGTAATAGCGCGCCTTTTCCTCGACTTCGGCCCTGTCGCGTTTCAGCACCGTCACCGGCGCCTCCATCACGTTTTGCAGGATCGTCATATGGGCCCACAGGTTGAACTGCTGGAACACCATCGACAGGTTTGTGCGGATGCGCGTGACCTGTTTGCGGTCGGCGGGATGGCGTGACAGCCCCTGACCGCGCCACTGGATCGGTTCGCCTTCGAACCGGATCTCGCCCTGCTGGCTTTCCTCCAGCAGGTTGGCGCAGCGCAGCAGGGTGGACTTGCCGGAGCCCGACGAGCCGATGAGCGAAACCACATGGCCGCGCGGCGCTACAAGGTCGACGCCCTTGAGCACCTCCAGTTCACCATAGCTTTTATGCAGGTCACGGATCTCGATGACGGGCGTGTCGCCCGCATTCTGGTCTTGGGACTGTTGGGTATCTTTCAAGGCGGCAGCTATCGGTTGTTTCAGACGAAGAGTAGGGCGCAATTTCGTCGCGAATGCAACGGCGAAATCGCGGTTTACGCGGGGGAAATCGGACGCATTGACGCCCGAAAGCGTCAAAAGGTCGGAGCGGGTGGGATCGGTTGCGCGAGGTATTCCGAGGCCGGAATGTGAACCACGCCGCAGAGGTGCAGAATGTCGCGGTCCTGCGGGGCGAGCTTTTCAATGGCCGCTTCAACCACGGCGCGCAGGCGCGGGGCGTCGGTGCCCCTGGCTGCGATCAGTGGCAGGCCCGGAGTCGGCGGGGTGGTGGCCACTTCACGCAGGGCCCCGGCCCATGCGTCATGGCGCCGGATCAGGGCCCAGGTGACGCTGTCGAGCGATGCGAGGTCGGCGCCCCCCTCGGTCACGGCCCGGGCAGAGGCGCGGTGCGCCCCGGTCCGCAGGCAGCGCGCAGGCGAGAGGTTCCGCGCCGCCAGATAAGCCAGCGGTGCCGCCCAGCCGGATTGCGACAGGCCCTCGTTCACCGCCATGGTCCCGGCGGCCAGTCCGGCCAGGTCGCGGGGGTCATCCGCGCGGGCAACGAGGGTCGAATGGTAGTAGCCCGGCGCGCACCCCGGCAGGCCGTAGTCCGGCGTGCCGATCAGGGCGACCTTGTCATGCAGCCTCGCGCGGAAGGGCAGGCCACAGGTCTGGGCCAGAACCAGGCCCGGGTCGGTCCAGACCTCCCAGAGGTCGCGGTCGCGGGTGAGCCTCTGCGGCCCGTGCCCCAGCTCTGCGCGGATGGCGGCCCAGAGCCGGTCATTGGCCGCGGCGGTCTCGGCCCGGTCATACATGGAAAGGGCGGCGGTTTGGCGCCGTTCGGGCTGGGCGGCGCTCATGCGCCCTTTTGCGCCCGCTGCCGCGCCAGCGCCGAGTCGCGGTCGTTTATCCCCAGAAGGTTCGCCACCATGCGCATGAGCGCGTCCTCCTCATCCGCCCGGGTGCCATCGGCCAGCACCACGGCCCAGGCGGCCTCCACGACGGCCGCGCGCGCCTCGTGGGGCACCGCGTCCTTGATCGCGCGGGTAAAGCGCACGGTGTCGGGGGCGTTTTCCTCGAACAGTTCGGCATCACGGCGCAGTTCGTTGGCGGCGTCCCCCTCCAGCCCGTAGCGGTCGGTGATGATGCGTTCGATCTGGGCCACTTCGACGCGGGCGTAATCCCCGTCCGAGCGCGCCAGCCGCACCAGAAGGGCGGTCAGCGCCAGCCGGGCGTCATTCTCGGGCAGGGGGCTGGGCGTTTCGCCCATCAGGCGGTTCAGAAGCTGTTGAAACATGTCTTTGATATAGGTCCGTTGCGACGGGGCGCCAAGCGGCGCTCAGCCGTCATAGCCTTCGATGATTACCACATCGCCTTCGGAAACCGGCAGGCGGAAGGCCCTGGCCTGCTGGTATTCCGGGCTGTCATAGCAGTCCTTGGCGGCCTGGTAGGACGGAAACTCGATCACCACATTGCGCGCGCGGGCCTGTCCCTCGCGGGCCTCGAATTCGCCGCCCCGGATCAGGAAGCGCCCGCCGTATTTCTCGAACGCCCCGGCGTTGGCGGCAATGTATTTCCTGTATTCTTCCGGGTCGTGCACATCGACGCGACCGATCCAGTATCCTTTGGGCATTGGGGCCTCCTTCTTGTCGACCGGATGCTGACGGGCGCGCGGGGCAATGGCAAGAGGGAAGTCGGTCCGCATGGGCGAAGGGCAAGGCTGAACCTGTCCTCGCCAATCAACCCGGGGCGCGTGTCAGACCAGGCGCTCCACCTCTTTCGCGGCGCGCACGAAATCGGCAAACAGCGGGTGCGGCAGGAAGGGTTTCGACTTCAGTTCCGGGTGGAACTGCACGCCGATGAACCAGGGGTGGTCCTTCCATTCGACGATCTCCGGCAGGCGGCCATCCGGCGACATGCCCGAGAACTCCAGCCCGCAGGCTTCCAGCTGCTCGCGGTATTTCACGTCCACCTCGTAACGGTGGCGGTGGCGTTCCTCGATCGCGGTGCCGCCATAGACACGCGCCACGGTCGAGCCTTCGGCCAGGGTCGCGTTATAGGCGCCCAGGCGCATGGTGCCGCCCTTGTCGTCGCCGAGTTTGCGCTTGACGGTATAATTGCCCTGCACCCATTCCTTGAGGTGGTAGACCACCGGTTCGAACCGTTTGGCCCCGGCCTCGTGGTCGAATTCCTCGGACCCTGCTGCCTCGATCCCGGCCACGTTGCGGGCGGCTTCGATCACTGCCATCTGCATGCCCAGACAGATGCCCAGGTAGGGGATCTTGCGGGTGCGGGCGAACTCGGCCGCCTTGATCTTGCCCTCGGTGCCACGTTCGCCGAAGCCGCCGGGCACCAGGATCGCGTGGAACCCTTCCAGATAGGGGGCGGCGTCCTTGTCGTCGAACTGTTCGCTGTCGACCCATTCCAGCGTGACCCTGACCCGGTTGGCCATGCCGCCGTGCACCAGGGCCTCCTTGATCGACTTGTAGGCGTCTTCCAGCTGGGTGTATTTGCCGACCACGGCCACGCGCACCTCGCCCTCGGCGTTGTGAATACGGTCCTCGACATCGACCCAGCGGCTGAGATCCGGTTTCGGCGCCGGGCTGATCTGGAAGGCGTCCAGAACCGCCTGGTCCAGACCCACATTGTGATAGGCCATCGGCGCTTCGTAGATCGATTTCAGGTCATAGGCCGGGATGACGCTGTCCTGACGCACGTTGCAGAACAGCGCGATCTTGCCGCGTTCCTTGTCCGGGATCGGGTGTTCCGAGCGGCAGACCAGCACGTCGGGCGCGATGCCGATCGAGCGCAGCTCCTTCACCGAGTGCTGGGTCGGTTTGGTCTTCAGCTCGCCCGAGGCGGCCAGGTAGGGCAGCAGGGTCAGGTGCATGAAGATGCATTGCCCGCGCGGGCGTTCCTGGCTGAACTGGCGAATGGCCTCGAAGAAGGGCAGGGCCTCGATATCGCCGACCGTGCCGCCGATCTCGCAGAGCATGAAATCGACCTCGTCGTCACCAATGGCGATGAAGTCCTTGATCTCGTTGGTGACGTGGGGAATGACCTGGATCGTCTTGCCCAGATAGTCGCCGCGGCGTTCCTTCTCCAGCACCGTGGTATAGATGCGGCCCGAGCTGACCGAGTCCGTGTTGCGCGCGGCCACGCCGGTGAACCGTTCGTAATGGCCCAGGTCCAGGTCTGTCTCGGCGCCATCGTCGGTGACGAAAACCTCGCCGTGTTCGAACGGGCTCATCGTGCCGGGATCGACGTTCAGATAGGGGTCCAGCTTGCGCAGGCGGACCGAAAAGCCGCGCGCCTGCAAAAGCGCCCCGAGCGCGGCAGAGGTCAGCCCCTTGCCGAGCGAAGAAACAACACCACCGGTGATGAAGATGTAACGTGCCATAAGGTTGGCTGCCCCCGTGTTCTAAGCGTGCCTGTGCGGGTCGTTTAACCCCGGACCGCCCGGCAATTCATGCCAATCGAATCCGCTTCCCACGGGACTCGAGCCATAACCGGATTCGGCGTCCCGCGCAACCGAACCGCAAGATGATGGGGCGATGAAATCGCCCGTCTCAAGGTATTGTCTGGGTGATCCCGGGCTGCCTGAACAGCACCGGGAGGGATCAGTTCGCGATGTGCCGGGTCATTCGGCGCGCGGCGGGGCCAGGCCGTCATCCGCCGCGGGCGGCATCAGGCTGTCCAGATCCACCGCTGGCGGGGTCACGGCATCTGCGGCCGGTGCGGCTTGTTCGGCCGGGGCGATGATGTCGACCACCGACGTGTCCTCCGAGCGTTGCGCGGCAATGATCGTCAGGCCGATCGACGTCGCCAGGAAGGCGATCGCCAGCCCCCAGGTGATCTTCGACAGAGCCGTTGCAGCGCCACGCGACGACATGACACCGCCACCGCCGCCGCCACCAATCCCAAGGCCGCCGCCTTCCGAACGCTGCAGCAGCACGACGCCGATCAGGCTCAGGGCCAGGATCAGGTGAACAACAAGAACGACGTTTTCCATGTGGCGGAATCCCCGGGGTAACGATCTGATGGGGCTATCTAGGCGCTTGGACGCGCGCCCGCAACCCCCTAAGCGTGGGGGGAGCATGCCGGGATTGCCTGGTCGCTTACAGATTCAGGTTTCAACGCGGCGCGCATGCCGCTATACGGGCGCGGGTTTACCGAACACAGGATTAAAGACATGGCCAACGTCGTCGTTGTGGGCGCCCAATGGGGTGACGAGGGAAAAGGCAAGATCGTGGACTGGCTGTCCGAACGTGCCGATGTGATCGCGCGTTTCCAGGGCGGGCATAACGCGGGTCACACGCTGGTCATCGACGGGGCGGTCTACAAGCTGCACGCGCTGCCTTCGGGCGTTGTGCGCGGTGGCAAGCTGTCCGTGATCGGCAATGGCGTGGTGCTGGACCCGTGGAACCTCCTGCGCGAGATCGAGACGATCACCGGCCAGGGCGTGGACATCAGCCCCGAGACGCTGATGATCGCGGAAAACACCCCGCTGATCCTGCCCTTCCACGGCGAGCTGGACCGCGCCCGCGAGGAAGCCGCCTCGAAGGGCACCAAGATCGGCACCACCGGGCGCGGCATCGGCCCGTGCTATGAGGACAAGGTGGGCCGCCGAGCGATCCGCGTCGCCGACCTGGCCGACCCTGCCACGCTGGAGGCCCGCGTCGACCGCGCGCTGCAGCATCACGATCCGCTGCGCAAGGGTCTGGGCGTTGATCCCATCGACCGCGACGCGCTGATTGCGCAACTGTCGGAGGTTGCGCCGAAGATCCTGAAATATGCCGCCCCCGTGTGGAAAGTGCTGAACGAGAAGCGCAAGGCGGGCAAACGCATCCTGTTCGAAGGGGCGCAGGGCGCGCTCTTGGACATCGATTTCGGCACCTACCCGTTCGTCACCTCCTCGAACGTGATTGCGGGGCAGGCGGCCACGGGCGTGGGCATCGGCCCGGGCTCGATCGACTACGTGCTGGGCATCGTCAAGGCCTATACCACCCGCGTCGGCGAGGGCCCGTTCCCGACCGAGCTGTTGAACGAGGATGGCACGCCGGATGCGGATGGCGAACGTCTGGGTACGCGCGGGCACGAATTCGGCACCACCACCGGGCGCCAGCGTCGCTGTGGCTGGTTCGACGCGGCCCTGGTGCGCCAGACCTGTGCCACTTCGGGCGTGTCGGGCATCTCGCTGACCAAGCTCGACGTGCTGGACGGGTTCGAGACGCTGAAGATCTGCGTCGGCTATGAACTGGACGGCGCGCGCCTGGACTACCTGCCGACCGCTGCCGACCAGCAGGCACGCTGCACGCCGATCTACGAGGAGATGCCCGGCTGGTCGGAATCGACCGAGGGCGCGCGCAGCTGGAACGACCTGCCGGCCAATGCGATCAAATACGTGAAACGCGTGGAAGAGCTGATCGAGTGTCCGGTTGCGCTGCTCTCGACCTCGCCGGAGCGCGACGATACCATTCTGGTGACTGACCCCTTCGCCGACTGATCCTGACCAATTGGAGGCCCCATGGCGCTCAGCTACAAGACCCGCAAGCGGCTGTCGATCCTGATCCTGGTGGTCGGGCTGCCGCTGTATATCATTGCGGCCGTCAGCCTGGTGAACTGGCTTGACCGGCCACATATCCTGGTCGAGCTGGCCGTCTATGTCGTTCTCGGGTTTCTGTGGATGATACCGTTCAGGAAGGTCTTTCTGGGCGTGGGCAAGGGCGACCCGGACAAGGATCCGGACAGTTATCCGCATGATCCTGCGGGCAAGTACGGCCCGCAAGGCGGCAAGGACAAGGACTGAGGAAAGGCCCCGCGTGGGGCCTTTTCCTTTGGTCCGCTCCGGGGCAAGCCTGCGAAAGCAGGAAGGGCCCCGATCCGGGGCCCTTCCTGTTCGTATGTCTGTCCGGTTCAGGCGCTTTCGCGACCTTCGTCCGGGTGAAAGCGGGTGGCTTCGTTCAGAACGAACTGGCCCCGCTTGATCTTGCGGATGCGACCCTCGCGCAGCAGTTTGCCGAACGCGCGCAGACCGTCTTCGCGGCTATGGCCCGCTTCGGGGTCGTGGGCCAGCGCCAGCTTCATGATCTGCGGGCGCGAGAAATGCGGGCGGCCTTCGATGAAGACGGCATGGGCCGCGGCGGCTTCCAGCAACTCGCCCATGCCGGTGGCACCCTTCTGGCGGGCAAAGCTGTCGAAATCGATCCGCGCATCGATCTTGGCTGCGGGGCGGGCGGGCGGAATTTCTTCGCCGACGGCTTCGTCCAGATCGTCCTCCAGCGCCAGGTTGCCCTTCGTCACGCGACGCGGACGCACGGTGGCGGCAGGCGCGGCCTGGTCCGGAGCGGGGGTGTCAATGCGCTGTTCCGAGACCAGCATCAGCGGTGCCAGGCGACGTGCGACGCCTTTGGCGCCACCATCCGGCCGGCGGGGCCGGACCACATGGGCCAGGTCGTCGCGATAGGCCTCGGTCTCGTCGGGCGAGGGGGTGTCTTCCAAAGCCTCCTTGTCGGCACGGGTGGCCTGGACGGCGGCCTTCAGATGGGCGATCGCAGAGCGGCGACGGCTGACTTCCGAACTGTCCATCTTGACGTTGGTCTCGGCCAGGATGCGATCGACGGCGACGCCTTCGGCAAAGCCGGGCTGGTCGGAGCCTTTCGGGGCGGCGTCCTGCGCTTCGTCTTCGGCGCCTTCCCCGGCGTCCGGATCCGCGAAGTCCCGTTCGACATCGGCCAGTTCGGCCATCAGCTCGGCCTCGTCCTGCGGGCTGAGCATGCTGTCTTCGTTGTCCTGCGATTCCGGTTCCGCCGCGTCGTCTTCATCGCTCGCGACGGGCTCGAAATCGGTGCGCTTGACCTTGATGACACGGGCGATCGGGCGGCGCGGCTCCGGAGCCTCCGAAGCCTCTTCGGCCTCGGTCTCGGCAAAGACGTTTTCGGCCTCTCCCTCTTCGGACGGGTCTGCGGCGGCGTCCGGGCTGTCGTCCAGATCGACGCTCAGGTCATCGCCCAGGTCATCGTCCAAGTCATCACCAAGGGCAATGTCCCGTTCTTCGTTCCGGGCATCGTCCCCGGTCCTTTCTCCGGTCCTTTCGTCGGTGCTGTCGGGGGTGGCGAGACCGGCCAGGACCGAGCTGATGGGATCGTCTTCCTCGGACAGCTCTTCGACGATCTCGAACTCGTCCTCTTCATAGCTGTCCTCGACCGGTGTCGCACTGGCCATTGTTCCCATGACGGCGGCGAGCGCATCGGCGCCTTTGCCATCGTCGGGAACTTCGGCGTCTGCCTCGGCCTCGATGTCACCGGCTTCGGCACCCGTCTCTTCGGCAGGTTCCGAGGCCACGGGGTCGGCGAATTCGGTTTCGGCGAACATCGGCGGGGCGGGGGACGGAATCGGGGCGGGGGACGGCGCCGGCGTTTCGGTGACGGGATCTGCCGCAGCCTCCGCTTCGGGTTCGGCCTCTACATCCAGGGTGAGAGGTTGCTGGTCCTCGGCGTAGTCGTCAGGCTCGTCATGGCCCCGATCCACCACGGCACGAATGCGCTGAAGCTTGGCGGCAATCGAATCGGCGGGGAGATCCGAGGCAGGGTCCTCCACCGCTTCGGCCACCAGCCCGGCTTCGGGGGCGTGTTCTGGGGTCCGGGCCGGCTCTGCGGCGGGTGCGGCAACGGCGGGATCGGCCACCACGGCGGGCGCCGGGGCCGCGTCCTGTGCCAGATCTTCATCGTCCAGCAGCGTCTCGCCGGGAATCAGCGTGGCGGCAGCCGGTTTGATCCGGGGCGCGGCAGCATCGGCCTGACGCAGCACGACCTCGTCATTCTCGACGCGGGCTTCGACTCGCTTCTGGATCTCACGTTCCGCGATGCGATGCAGCATCTCGGCGTCCGGGGTCGGCGGTTCGGCTCCGAAGTAACGATCATCTGCCGCCAGGTCGCGAAAATATTCCGCGATGGACTTCATCGTGTTGAACGGCTCGTCAAACCCTTCGAGCGTGCACGAGAAGGTCCCGTATGAAACTGTGAGAATCTTGCTCGTACTCACCATGGTTGCCTCGCTTTCTCCCCCGATCCAGCAACAGTCTGTTTACCATGCACTGGTTCGATTTTTGGAACAGAACCGGGAAAAACCCGGTATTTTTTCAAGGCGGGAATGTGGTTAGTTTCCCGGATGGAGACAATAAACACCATGATAGACGACTTTTTGCCATTTTGCGAAAGCATAACGCTTGTGGGTGGTGGGGATGTTAGCCGCTCAACCCTTGAGGAAGCGTTGATCCACGCGCCGAATCTGGTGGCCGCCGACGGCGGGGCGGACCGGGCACTAGCGCTGGGCCATGACCCCCTGCGCGTGGTTGGAGACATGGATTCGGTGTCCGAGGCGGCGCGCGCGCATCTGGGGGCGGAGCGGTTCCAGCAGATCGAAGAACAGGACAGCACGGATTTCGACAAGGCGCTGCGGTCGGTCGGGGCCTCGCTGGTGATCGGGGTGGGCTTTCTGGGGCGGCGGCTGGATCATGAGCTGGCCTGTCTGAACAGCCTGGTACGCCATGCCGACCGGCCCTGCGTGCTGTTGGGCGAGAAGGACCTGTGTTTCCACCTGCCCGGCGAACTGGCCCTGGAGTTGCCGGTGGGAATGCGCCTGTCGCTCTTTCCCATGGCCGGGCTGGAGGCCCGGGCCGAGGGGCTGCGGTGGTCCTTTGACGCGCTGACCATGGCGCCCTGGGACAAGATTGGCACCTCGAACGAGGTCGCGGGGCCGGTGCGCCTGCGCGCGGACCGGCCGGGCCTGTTGGTGATGTTGCCGCGGGCGGCTTTGCCCCGGGTGGTGGAGGCGCTGGCCTGACGCTTCCGGTCTCAGCAGTTGGGCACGTTCACCGCCAGCCCGCCCAGCGAGGTTTCCTTGTATTTCTCGTGCATGTCCTGGCCGGTCTCGAACATGGTGCGGATGCAGGCATCGAGCGGCACCAGGTGGGAGCCGTCGCCGCGCAGCGCCAGAGAGGCAGCGGACACGGCCTTGATCGCGCCCAGCCCGTTGCGTTCGATACAGGGCACCTGCACCAGCCCCTTCACCGGGTCGCAGGTCAGGCCCAGGTGGTGTTCCAGCGCGATCTCGGCGGCGTTTTCCACCTGTTCGGGCGAGCCGCCCATGACAGCGGTCAGCCCGGCGGCGGCCATGGCGCTGGCTGACCCGACCTCGGCCTGGCAGCCCGCTTCGGCGCCCGAGATCGACGCATTATGCTTGACGATCCCGCCAATGGCCGAAGCGGTCAGCATAAACTCGGGAATGCGCGAGGGCACGGCGCCGGGCACGTGGTTCAACCAGTATTTCAGCACCGCAGGCAGCACGCCCGCTGCCCCGTTGGTGGGGGCGGTGACGACCTGTCCACCGGCGGCGTTCTCTTCGTTGACTGCCATGGCATAGACGCTCATCCAGTCGTTGATCGTATGCGGTGCGCCCAGGTTCAGGCCCCGTTCGGCCAGCAGTTCCTGATGGATCTTGCGCGCGCGGCGCTTCACATTCAGCCCGCCGGGCAGGATGCCGTCGCCCGCCAACCCGCGTTCGATACAGGCGTCCATCACCTGCCAGATCCTGTCGATCCCCTCGGCCAGCGATCCGGGACCGCGATGTTCCAGCTCGTTGGCGCGTTTCATCTCGGCGATCGTCTTGCCCGAGGACTTGGCCATGGCCAGCATCTGCTGGGCGCTCTCGAACGGGTAGGGGTGGGTGGCGGCGTCTTTGGCATCCATCTGCGGCTCGGCGGCCTGTTCGGCTTCGGTCACGACGAATCCGCCGCCGATGGAATAATAGGTTTCCTGCACCACCACGTCGCCCTGGGCGTCCACCGCCATCAGCCGCATGCCGTTGGCATGGCGGGGCAGCGGGTGGTCGTAGTCGAAGACCAGGTGATGCTCGGGCTGGAAGGCCAGCTCGGGCAGTCCTTCGGGGGTAACGGTGCCGGTCGCCGCGATCGCGGCAAGCGCCGCCTCCGCGGCCTCGGCGTCATAGCTGTCGGGCAGGAAGCCCGCGAGGCCCAGGACGGTGGCGCGATCCGTGGCGTGGCCCACGCCGGTCCAGGCCAGCGAGCCGTGCAGCGAGGCGCGCAGCCCCGCGACCTCGAAGGGCGAGGCGCGCAACAGGTCCAGGAACCGGCCGGCGGCCACCATCGGTCCCATCGTGTGGGAGGAGCTGGGACCGACCCCAACCTTGAACATGTCGAATACGGACAGGAACATGGGCATACCTCGCGTGCGTCTTCCCTTAGCCTGCGGCAAAGCGGCGCGGCGTGTCATGCAGAAAGCGACGTTTTGTGGGGTAGCATCGTCGGTGGTGCCCAAGGGGGGGCGCATGCGTGGAGGCGGCGAGGTCGGGGAGGGGGCGTTCAGCGGGTCATGCCGTCGGGCCGGGTCAGGATGAAGGCGGCCCCGGACCCCATCGCCACAACCTGCAGGGCAATCACCCACAAGGCCGCGCCCAGGATCAGGCTGGCGCCCAGCACCAGCGCCATCATCGAACAGGCCAGAACCTTGGCCCCGCGCGAAATCGCGCCGTTTTCTTCCCAGTTGCGGATCGCCGGGCCGAAATGGGCGTGTTCGATCAGCCAGGCCCGCGCCTCGGGGCTGCCCTTGCCGAAGGCGAAGGCGGCGACCAGCAGGAAGGGCGTGGTCGGCAGCACCGGCAGGATCACCCCCACCAGCCCCAGCGCCACGGCGCACCAGCCCAAAACGATATAGATCAGCCTGCCCATCGGTCTCCGTTCGCGCGACTCGTAACTCCGAGCCATATGCTCAGGTATCTGGGGGCGGATGTCCATGCGACAAGAGGCAGGCCGCCCGGAGCGGCCGGTCAGAGTGCGGTTCCCTCTTTCGGCGTGGCGTAGCGCGGCGCGGTCAGGGGGGAGGGGCCGAGCCCTTCGGCCTCGATTGCGCTCTGCATCGAGGGGCGGCGTTCGACGGCGGCGCAGAGCGCCTGCAGCCTGGGCCAGGTGCCCAGGACGAACCAATCCGTGCCCCCGCGCGGATAGAGCCCGTGCCAGCGCAACAATACGGTGACGTAGATGTCGAGCACCGTCATCCTGTCGCCCGCGAACCAGCCATGCCCGTCGCCGGCAAGCGCTTCGAGCCGGTCCAGCATGCGGATCAGGCGCGCACGGACCTTGGCGGCGTGGCTTTCGGTGTCGTCGCCTGCGTATCTCTCGGGGTAGGAAAGCTGGCGCAGCTCCATCTGCAACCCGGTCGATATTGCGACGAGCCAGGAGAGGAAGGGCGCGCGCTCGGGCGTACCGGGCAGGGGCGCCATGAGCCCGTATTTGTCCGCCAGCCACAAGAGGATCGCGGCGGTCTCGAACATCGGACCGTCCGGGGTCTCCAGCGCGGGGATCATGCCCATCGGGTTGATCCTGAGATAGGCCGCGCTGTGTTGGGCAGTGACGGAACGGTCCACAAGGACCGTGCGATATGGCAGGTCCATTTCCTCCAGCACCAGGCGGATGATCAGCGAAGCGTTGTCGGGGGCATAGTGCAGGCGGTACATGGCGGGCTCCTTTCTGTCCCTCTCAGTTTGGCGGGCAGGCTGGGAATGGCTGCGCCATGGGCGTCGTCGCAGGGTTCGAAGGCGACCTTGCCACCCTGGGCAACGGGCGCAAGCGACCCACCAGCGGCGTGCGCCCCCCCCCCGAGCTTTTTTCAGGTAAAAATCGTCCGCCCCCTCGCATGGGCCGCACATCTTTCCTATAAGTCCCGGGTACGTAACAGGGAGCGCTGCAATGTCCGGGGAATTGTCACCCATCGATACCGCCAAGTTCGTTGCCGCCAAACGCGCGGTGGATTTCGTCGAGGACGGCATGCGCGTAGGGCTCGGCACCGGTTCGACCGCCGCCTGGATGGTGCGCTGCCTGGGCGAGCGTATCCGCGAGGAAGGGCTGAAGATCTCCGGTGTGCCGACCTCGACCCGGACGGCGGAACTGGCCCGCCAGGTCGGCATCCACGTGGTCAGCCTGGACGAGGCACGCTGGCTCGACCTGACCATTGACGGGACCGATGAATATGACGCCGACCTCTGCCTCATCAAGGGTGGCGGCGGGGCGCTGTTGCAGGAAAAGATCGTCGCCACGGCCTCGGACCAGATGGTGGTCATCGCCGACCCCACCAAACAGGTCGAGAAACTGGGGGCCTTTCCGCTGCCGGTCGAAGTTGTTCCCTTCGGCTGGCAGACAACCAAGGCGTTGCTGGAGGAAATGCTGGTCAGCATGGATGTGCTTGGCCGGCGCTCGACCCTGCGCATGAACGGCGATGCGGCCTTCGTCACCGACGAGGGCAATCACATTGTCGACCTGCACCTGCAGCGCATCGGCAATCCGCGCCAGCTCTCGCTGGTGCTGAACCAGATCCCCGGTGTGGTGGAAAACGGCCTGTTCATCGATATCTGTGACGTGGTCGTCGTCGGCCATGGCGACGGAAAGGTCGAGGTGACGGACATCAACGAAGGCACCCACGAGGAAGATCGGATCGAGTTCGTCGATACGGACAACCTGTTCGCGGATATCTGAGCCGGTAATGGCTCAGGAGAAGTGGCTGAGCCAGATTTTCGTCCGTTCTGCGTCGCGCGCGTCGTAGTCCGCCATCGCATCTGACAGGTCGATCTTCCCGGCAAAGGTGCCGTTTACCCGGTTCTCGGCGATCTCGGTCATCCGCATGGTGTACCAGGCGGTCACGCCGCCCTCGGGCGTTTCGATGAAGCGCGGGAAGGCCGGTTCCGGCACGCGATCCGCCTGCCACAGGTTGGGCAGGTCGGGCTCCAGGACAAGGGCGCGGGCCAGGCCGACCATGTCCACCGCGCCGCTGGAGACCGCCTTGTCCGCCTGAGCGCGTGTCTTGAACCCGCCGGTCGCCATCAGCGGTTTTGTGGTCACGGCCCGGGCCCGGCGCGCGAAATCCAGGAAATAGGGACCGCGACCGGCGCTGTCCGACGCGGATTTGGCGCCGGGGAAATAGGTGCCGCCGCTGATGTCGATCAGGTCGACCGAGGTCGCGTCCAATGCGCCGATCACCTTGAGGGCCTCGCCTTCGGCAAAGCCACCTTCCAACTGGTCCGAGGAATTAAGTTTCACCGCAATCGGAAACCTGGACCCAACCGCGGCCCGGACCGCGTCGATGACCTGCACGAGCAGCCGCATCCGGTTTTCGATCGACCCGCCGTAAGCGTCTTCGCGTTGGTTGAACAGGGGCGACAGGAACTGGCTCAATACGAAACCATGGGCCGCGTGGACCTGCACACCCCCGAAGCCGGCTTCCCTGGCCAGTCGCGCGGTGCGGGCGAATTCGCCGGGCAGGGCGGCAATCTCGTCCCGGCTCAGCGCCTCGCAGTGCAGCCCCGGAAGGTCCAGGGCACTGGGGCCCTTCGGTCGGCTGGTGGGGGCGTAGGCCAGCGCCCCCGCGTGGCCCAGTTGCAGCCACAGTCCGGTTTCATTCGCGCCGCCCAACCGGGCCAATTCGCGAAACCTGTCCATGTCAGAGGCCGGGTCCAGCAGCAGATTGCCCGGTTTCTCGATATATCCCGGCACGCCCTGCACCTCGCCGATGATCGACAGGGCCAGCCCGCCCTCGGCCCAACGGGAATAGAGCCGCATCTGGGCCTCGGTCGGGTGGCCGGTGCCATCCCCGAGGGAATCGGACATGGCGGATTTGGCGATCCGGTTCTTCAACGTGACCCCACAGGGCAGGGTCAGCGGGGCAAACAGCGACGGTGCGTTGGTCAAGGCGGGCCTCCCAATTGTCTGACATTTAGGCAATCACGTTTCTTTGAGCGCCGCAAGTGCCCTTCCCCTGCCGCCCCAAAGCCACTACATCTGACCGGAAATTTGATCTGGCCGTTGCGCGGCCCGGAAAAGCCCATGAAAGGCAGGCAAGATGGCATTCGACTATGATCTTTTCGTGATTGGCGGCGGCTCGGGCGGGGTGCGCGCGGGGCGCGTGGCGGCGCAGACCGGGGCCAGGGTCGGACTGGCCGAGGAATTCCGCATGGGTGGCACCTGCGTCATTCGCGGCTGTGTGCCCAAGAAGCTGATGGTATTCGCGTCGGGTTATGGCCCGGCCAGCGAAGCTGCGCGCGCCTATGGCTGGGACTACGAAGGCGGCACCTTCAACTGGTCCCGGTTCCGGCCGATGCTGCACAGGGAGCTGGAGCGGCTCGAAGGCATCTACCGCAAGAACCTGGGTGGGGCCGGTGCCGATATCTTCGACGCCCGCGCCACCATCAGGGATCCGCACACGGTCGAGCTGTCGACCGGCGAGAGTTTCACCGCCAAGCACATCCTGGTCGCCACCGGCGGCCGCCCCTTCCTGCCCGGGACCCCGGGCGCGGCCGAACTGGGCATTACCTCGAACGAGGTGTTCGACCTGGACGCCTTCCCCGAGCGAATTCTGATTGTCGGCGGCGGCTATATCGCTTGTGAATTCGCCTGCATTTTCAACGGGTTGGGCGCCCATACCGCACAATGGTACCGCGGTGCGCAGATTCTGCGCGGTTTTGACGACGAGGTGCGCGGTTTTCTGGCCGAACATATCCGCGACCGTGGCGTCGACCTGCATGTCGGGCTGGAGGTCGAGCGCATGGAGCGTTGCGCCGAAAATGGTCGTGACCGCATCTGGGTCAAGGGCACTGACGGGCGCGAGGACATTTTCGACCAGGTGCTCTTTGCCACTGGTCGTGTGCCGAACTCGGACGGGCTGGGCCTGGAGGAGGCGGGCGTCAAGCTGGGTCGCAAGGGCGAGATCCTTGTGGATGACTACAGCCAGACCTCGGTGCCTTCGATCTACGCGGTGGGCGACGTGACCGACCGGATCAACCTGACCCCGGTGGCGATCCGCGAAGGGGCGGCCTTTGTCGAGACCGTGTTCAACGGCAACCCGACCAAGCCCGACCACGAGAATGTCGCCTCCGCCGTCTTTACCCAGCCGGAATACGGCACCGTGGGCCTGAGCGAGGAACAGGCGCGCGACCAGGAGCCGATCGACGTCTACTGCGCCGCCTTCCGGCCGATGCAGAAAAGTTTCATCGGCGTGAATGAACGCGTTCTGTTCAAGCTGATCGTCAGCCAGGCAACGCAGAAGGTTCTGGGCTGCCACATCGTGGCGGACGGGGCGGGCGAAATGATCCAGCTTGCCGCCGTGGCGGTAAAGATGGGTGCCACCAAGGAGGATTTCGACCGCACCGTGGCGGTGCATCCGACCATGTCGGAAGAGATCGTGTTGATGAAAACTCCGACCCGCCGGGACTGAACGGTCCCTATCGGGTTGAATTATCCACGCTGTGGGGCCATTTTCCACAGCATATCCGTATGTTTGAAAGGACAGGAGCACATGGCCAGTGACAATGGCGGACCCTGGGGCGGCGGTGGCAACCGCGGCTCGGGCGGGTCCGGGGACGGGCAGGGCCCCAATCGGGGCGGGGGCGGCAAGCGCCCCGGCGACGACGGCCCGCAGATCCCCGAGATCGACGAACTGATGAAGAAAGGCCAGGAGCAGCTGCGCGTGCTCATGGGCGGCAAGGGCGGGAACGCCCGGCGCGGTGGCGGTGGCCAGGGCGGCGGCGGAATGCCCAGCTTCGGGCGTGGCTCGATTGCGCTGGTGATCCTGGCGGCCGCGGCGGTCTGGGTCTTTGCCAGCTTTTACCGGGTCGATACGTCGGAACAGTCGATCGAGCTTCTGTTCGGTGAACGATTCGGTGTCGGGCAGGAGGGTCTGAATTTCGCCCCCTGGCCGGTCGTGACCAAGGAAATCTATGCCGTGACCCGCGAGAACGTGGAAGATATCGGCGTGGGCTCGGCCGAGGGGCTGATGCTGACCGGGGATGAAAACATCGTCGACATCGATTTCCAGGTGGTCTGGAACATCTCGAATGTCGAGGATTTCGTCTTCAACCTGGCCGAACCGGAAGGCACCATCAAGGCGGTGTCTGAATCGGCCATGCGCGAGATTATCGCGCGGTCGAACCTGGCGCCGATCCTGAACCGTGACCGGGGCGCGATTGCCCAGGAGCTCGGGGAATTGATCCAGGCCACTCTGGACAGCTACGAGAGCGGCGTGAACATCGTGCGCGTGAACTTCGACCGTGCCGACCCGCCGCGTGAGGTCATCGACGACTTCCGTGAAGTGCAGGCCGCCGAACAGGAACGCGACACGCTGGAGAAACAGGCGGACGCCTACGCGAACCGGGTCGTTGCCGGGGCCCGGGGTGAGGCCGCCCAGTTGCTGGAAGAGGCCGAAGCCTACCGCGCCCAGGTCGTCAACGAGGCCGAAGGTGAAGCCGCGCGTTTCATCGCCGTCTATGACGAATATGCCAAGGCGCAGGATGTGACGCGCAAACGTCTGTACCTGGAGACTCTGGAGCGTGTTCTGGGCAGCGTGGACAAGATCATCATCGACGAAGGTGCCGGCGGCACGGATGGCATCGTGCCCTATCTGCCGCTGAATGAACTGCGCACCCCCAATACCGGGAGGACCAACTGATGCGACGTTCCCAATTCCTGATCGGCGTGGTGGTCGTGGCGCTGGTCGCCCTGGTCAACTCGATCTACATCGTCGACGAACGTGAAAAGGCCCTGCGCCTGTGGTTCGGTGAGGTCACGGCCGTGATCGAAGAGCCGGGCCTGAACTTCCGCATTCCGGTGCTGCACGAGATCGTCAAGTATGACGATCGCATTCTGGCGCTGGACACCGATCCGCTGGAAGTCACCCCGGCCGATGATCGCCGCCTTGTGGTCGATGCTTTCGCCCGCTGGCGGATCAAGGATCCGGTCCAGTTCCGCCGCGCGGTGGGGGCCAGCGGCATCAATGGCGCCCGTTCGCGGCTGGAGCGCATCCTGAACGCCGAGCTGCGTGAGGTTCTGGGTGGCGTGGATTCGGGGGCGGTCCTGTCCGCCGACCGTGTTGCGCTGATGAACCAGATCCGTGACCAGGCCCGCATCCAGTCCGCAAGCCTGGGGATCGAGGTCGTCGACGTGCGCATCAAGCGCGCCGACCTTCCCGCGCAGAACCTGGCCGCGACCTTCGAACGTATGCGCGCCGAGCGTCAGCGGGAGGCCGAGGACGAACGCGCCCGGGGCCGCGAGGCCGCGCAACGTGTGCGCGCGGGGGCGGACCGGACCGTGGTCGAGACCACCTCGGAGGCGACCAAGCAGGCCGAGATCATTCGCGGTGAAGCGGATGCCCGCCGCAACGCGATCTTCGCCGAGGCCTTCGGCCGCGACCCGGAGTTCTTCGCGTTCTATCGCTCGCTGGCGGCCTATGAGCAGTCGCTGCTGGGCGAGAACTCGACCCTGGTGATCTCGCCGGACAGCGAGTTCTTCGACTACCTGAAGTCGGCAACTGTCGAGTAACGGGCGAAAGATGCTTGAAACGATCCTCCTGGGCCTTGGCCTGGTACTGATCATCGAGGGGCTGGTGTTCGCACTGGCCCCTTCGCGTCTGGACGAACTGGTTCAGATGATGGCCGAAATGACCCGCGACCGGCGCCGGGCCCTGGGCCTGGGTGCCCTTGCGCTGGGGCTGGTCCTGGTCTGGATTTCGAAAGGCTGAACCGGTCGGCCGGCTCTGCCGGGGCCCCCGTCCCCCCATCACAAAGCGGTGAGGTGCAATTTGCGCAAGTTTGCGTTGCAGAAACGCCTTCCTATCTAGAGACTGTCAGCAGACCCCGGGGCGATTTCCCCGCAAGAACAGTCGAAGGAGGACCGCGTGACACCGCAGGCACTATCCATCCCGAACCCGTCCCGAAGGACGATGCACGCCTTTGTCGCCCTGGTCATGGGCGTGGCCCTGGTCCTGGCCTCGGCCATGCAGGCCCGGGCGCGCGGCGTGCCCGAAAGCTTCGCCGACCTTGCCGAAAAAGTCAGCCCCGCGGTGGTGAACATCACCACCTCGACCATGGTCGCCCAGCCGGGTGGTGGTGGCCAGATGGTGCCCGAGGGCTCGCCCTTCGAGGATTTCTTCCGCGACTTTCTGGACCGCGACGGCCAGGGCAACGGCCCCGACCGCGAACGCCGGCGCCGCAGCCAGGCGCTGGGCTCGGGTTTCGTCATCTCCGAAGACGGGTTCATCGTCACAAACAACCACGTGATCGAAGGCGCCGATGAGATCCTGATCGAATTCTACAATGGCCAGGGAGAGCTTCCCGCCACGGTGGTGGGCACCGACGCGAACACCGACCTCGCGCTTTTGAAGGTCGAAAGCGACGCGCCGCTGGCCTATGTGCCCTTCGGCGACAGCGACATCATGCGCGTTGGCGACTGGGTCATGGCCGTAGGCAACCCCCTGGGGCAGGGTTTTTCCGCCTCGGCCGGGATCGTTTCGGCGCGCAACCGCGAGCTGTCGGGGACCTATGACGACTATATCCAGACCGATGCGGCCATCAACCGGGGCAACTCGGGTGGTCCGCTGTTCAACATGGACGGCCAGGTGATCGGCGTGAACACCGCGATCCTGTCGCCCAATGGCGGCTCCATCGGCATCGGGTTTGCCATGTCTTCGGCCGTGGTCGAGCGCGTGATCGGCCAGCTCAAGGATTTCGGCGAGACCCGCCGCGGCTGGCTTGGGGTCTCGATCCAGGACCTCTCCGACGATATCGCCGAGGCGATGGGGCTGGAAAACACGGTCGGTGCTCTCGTCACCGACGTGCCTGAAGGCCCGGCCCGAGAGGCCGGCATGGAGGTCAATGACGTGATCCTCTCCTTTGACGGTGCGGACGTGGCCGACACCCGCGATCTGGTGCGTCAGGTGGGCAACGCCCCCGTCGGCAAGAGCGTGCGGGTCATGGTGCTGCGCGACGGTGAGACCCAGACGCTGAAAGTGGTCCTGGGACGCCGGGAAGAGGCGCTGGCCAGCCGCTCCAACGAAGGTTCCCAGGTCGAACCGGAGGGGCCGATGCGCAAGTCGCTGCTGGGGCTCGATCTGGCCGAGATGAACGACGATCTGCGGGCCGAGCTGGGGTTGAACCCGGGCGAACAGGGCCTGGTCGTGATGCAACTGGCCGAGGACAGCGAAGCCTTCGCCAAGGGGCTGCGCGCCGGTGACGTGATCGTCGAGGCCGGGCAGGAGAAAGTCGGAACGATTGCCGAATTCGAGGGCCGCCTGAAGGATGCCCGTGCCGGTGGGCGCAAGTCGATCCTGCTCCTGGTCCGCCGCCAGGGCGATCCGCGTTTCGTGGCGCTGGGATTGAAGTAAACCCTGGCCACAGCGTGACCGGACCGGCCGTTTCCGACGCGGAGGCGGCCGGTCTTTTTTTTTGGGGGGAAGGGCAGGCCGCGCCCCTGAAACTGCACCTGCACGTGCCCCTGAAAAAGCAAAACCCCCGCAAATCAGCGGGGGCCAGTCACGCGGGTCGCCCGGATCGGGCGGCCCGTTTGCTTTGTCGCGTTCAGTGGATCGCGTCGATATCCGAGCGGGTAAGCCCGATGTCGTCGAGTTCGCGATCCGACAGCTTCGCCAGGGCGTTGCGGGTCATGCGCGCGTCGTTCCACGCGGCGATGGTGCCGAACATATTGGCGATGGTCTCGGACAGACGGCCCCCGAAGGAGAGACCGTCAACCGTCAGGCGGGTCGTTTCGAAAGCAGCCATTGCAGTGTCCTTTTCTGAGTAGACTGGCCCATGCGTCATTGCATAATTGGCCAATTAGGGCCAAAAATTCGGGCACACAAGCGCTGGAATTGCATGTCTCTTATGCAGTTTCTGCATCGCAGAAAAAAAGCGACATCCCGGTGTCGCAAACGGCTTTCGAACGTGGCGGAAGTGTCGTTTTCATTCCATGCCAAGGCGAAAACGGAACAGTTTCATCACCGCTTCATTTCGGTGAAAAATCTTTTAAGAACTGGCGAATGTTCGCGTTTCGTGCTAACTGTGCCGGAAAAGCAACAAGAGCAGGGGCGCAACATGCGGGTATTGGGAATCGATCCCGGGCTTCGAAACATGGGCTGGGGCGTAATCGACACCGATGGCGTGCGCATGACCCATGTGGCCAACGGGGTGGTGCATTCGGTTGGCACGGAACTGCCGGAACGTCTTCTGTCCCTGCATGAACAGCTCACAGATGTGCTGACGCAGTACCAGCCCGACTCCGCGGCGGTGGAGCAGACTTTCGTCAACAAGGACGGCGTCGGTACGCTGAAGCTCGGTCAGGCCCGCGGCATTGCCCTTCTGGTTCCGGCCCAGGCCGGGCTGAGCGTCGGCGAATACGCCCCCAACAAGGTCAAGAAGACCGTGGTCGGCGTGGGCCATGCGGACAAGCGGCAGGTCGATCATATGGTGCGGCTGCAACTGCCGGGCTGCGAGATTGCCGGGCCGGATGCCGCCGATGCCCTCGCCGTGGCGCTGTGTCATGCCTATTACGCGCGCTCGGGCGGATCGCTCGAAGCGGCCTTGAAGAGGGCGGTGTGATGATCGGACGGATTGCGGGGCGGGTCGATTACAAGGCGCTCGATCACGTGCTGATCGATGTGCGCGGCGTGGGCTACCTGGTTTTTGTTTCCGACCGGACCATGGTGGCACTCCCGCCGGCGGGAGAGGCGGTGGCGCTCTATACCGACCTTCTTGTGCAGGAAACCAACCTGCAGCTCTTCGGCTTTACCTCGCTTGTGGAAAAGGAATGGCATCGGCTGCTCATGTCGGTGCAGGGCATCGGTGCCAAGGCCTCGATGTCGATCCTGGGCGCGTTGGGGGCGGATGGGGTCAGCCGGGCGATTGCGCTGGGCGACTGGACCGCGCTGAAAGCGGCCAAGGGGGTCGGGCCGAAAACCGCCCAGCGGGTGGTGATCGAACTGAAGGACAAGGCGCCCTCGGTGATGGCGATGGCCGGTGGCGGCGACCTGAGCGCCGACCCGGCCGAAGTGATCGAAGACACGCCCGCCCCCGCGCCCGAACGCAGGACCCCACCGCAACCCGCCGCAAATGCAGCGGCGCAGAGCGAAGCCCTCTCGGCCCTGGGCAACCTCGGCTACAGCCCATCGGATGCGGCCTCGGCGGTGGTGCAGGCGCTGGGCGACAGCCCGGACGCCGACACGCCCACGCTGATCCGCGAGGCGCTGAAACTACTGGCACCGAAAGGCTAAGCCATGACCGGATCCGATCCCACCCTGCGACCGGAGCCGCGCCCGGAAGACGCCGACCGCGCCCTGCGGCCAAAGCAGCTGTCCGATTTCATCGGCCAGGCCGAGGCGCGGGCGAACCTGCGCGTCTTCATCGAAAGCGCGCGTCAGCGCGGCGAGGCGATGGACCATGCTCTGTTCCACGGCCCGCCCGGCCTGGGCAAGACGACGCTGGCGCAGATCATGGCGCGCGAACTGGGGGTGAACTTCCGCATGACCTCGGGCCCTGTGCTGGCCAAGGCGGGGGATCTGGCGGCGATCCTGACCAATATGGAACGCAATGACGTGCTGTTCATCGACGAGATCCACCGGCTGAACCCGGTTGTCGAGGAAGTGCTCTACCCGGCGATGGAGGATTTCGAGCTTGACCTGGTGATCGGCGAGGGGCCTGCCGCGCGCACGGTTCGGATCGAGCTGCAGCCCTTTACCCTGGTGGGCGCGACCACCCGGCTGGGGCTTCTGACCACGCCGCTGCGCGACCGGTTTGGCATCCCGACGAGGTTGCAATTCTATACCGAGGACGAGCTGCACCAGATCGTCACCAAGAACGCAACCAAGCTGGGCGCGCCGGCCGATGACGAAGGCGCGCGCGAGATTGCGCGCCGGTCTCGTGGCACGCCGCGCATCGCCGGGCGGCTTTTGCGCCGGGTGCTCGATTTCGCCATTGTCGATGGCGACGGGCGCATTACCCGCGATCTGGCGGACAACGCGCTGACACGGCTCGGGGTGGATCACCTGGGTCTGGACGGGGCCGACCGGCGCTACATGAAGCTGATGGCGGACCATTATGGCGGCGGCCCGGTCGGGATCGAAACCCTCTCGGCCGCGCTGTCGGAAAGCCGCGACGCGCTGGAAGAGGTGATCGAGCCCTACCTGCTGCAACAGGGCCTGATCCAGCGCACCCCGCGCGGGCGCATGCTGGCGCAGAAGGCCTGGCGGCACCTCGGGCTGGAGGCCCCGCGCGCACCGGGGCAGGGGCAGCTGTTCGACGGCTGAGGCCCGGAGGCGTAACCGGGGCGCAACCGGGGGCGTGGCCGGGGGCAAAGCCGCCTCGGACAGGGGCAGGGCCTTGCGCGGAGGCGATTTGGATTTTATGCCCTCCCTCACATTCTTCGAATGTGCTGTCGGGCAAAGGCGCCCGCAAGCGACCGCCAGGCCTCCGGCGGGGATATTTGGGAAAGATGAAAGCGACATGACACCTGACGACATCCAGGCTCATTTCACCCGGGGCGACGGCAGCTATGGTTTTGCCCGCTGGGGGCGGCCGATCGTGCCGGTGGTCTTCGGCGTTGAAGAGGCGACGCTTCAGACCGTCAAGGGCGCGATCGAGGCGGTGGTTGCGCTCGCCGGCCACAAGATGGCCGAGACCGATGCGGAGCTGGGTGCGAACCTGATGCTGTTCTTTTTCCGCGAGTGGGACGAGCTGCTGGAGGTGCCGAACCTTGAAAAGATGGTGCCGGATCTGCCCGCCTTGGTGGCGCGCCTGAAGGCGGGGGAGGCCAGCCAATATCGCGGCTTCCGTTTCGACGATCAGGGGGGGATTCAGGCCTGTTTCACATTCGTGCGCATGGCGGGCGGCATGGAGAAACTGCCGGCCGAGACCATTGCGCTGACCCAGGCGGTTCTGGCGATGTTGACCTGGGCGGATACGGCCTTTGCCACGCAGAGCCCGCTGGCGGTGCTGCCCGGTGACGGGCCGGACGGAGGCAAGACGGTGCTGCGGCCGGACGTGGGGGCTCTGATCGCGGCGGCTTATGATCCGGTGTTGCCGGTGGCGGCGGCCGATGCTGCTCACGCTTTGCGGCTGTTTGCGCGGATGCAGGCGGCGGGGTGATGCAGCCGACCGAAGCCGCTTTGGACGGGCTGACCCCCTGGTGGCCATCGATCCTGACGGGCGGATGGTTTGCGTGAGGTGTTTCCTGGCCCTTCCCCTGCCGGAGGCAACGCGCGAAACCCTCGCCGATCTTGCCCATGCCCTGCCCATGGGCCGCCCGGTGCCGGAGGAGAACCTGCACCTGACGCTGGCGTTTCTGGACGAGGTGACTCACGACGACCTGGAGCGCCTGCACGAGGGGCTGGAGGCAATGTGCGCCCCGCCGGTGACGCTGACCCTCTCCGGGCTCGAACTTTTCGGCGGCAAATCCCCCGCGCTGATGGCGATCCTGGCGTCGGGGGCTGACGCCTTGCAAGGCAAGCTCGTGCGTGCCGCCGGCCAGGCGGGGATCCCTCTGCCACGCCGCCGTTTTCGTGGCCACGTCACCCTGACCCGTTTCCCGCGCCGCATGGAGCCGGGGCAGCTCGACAAACTGGGCCTCTTCCTGCAATCCGAAGCCGCCACCCGCCTGCCGCCCTTCGAGGTCGGCCACTTTGCGCTCTACGCCTCCCACCTCCACCCGGAGGGTGCGCGACATGAGGTCTTGGCGCAGTATCCTCTGGAAGGCTAGGGTGCCCACACGAGCAGACAGAAAGGCCCCCCATGCATACATTCCCCATCCGCGTCTATTACGAAGACACCGACATGGCCGGGATCGTCTTTTACGCCAACTACCTGCGCTATATCGAACGGGCGCGGTCGGATTGGGTGCGCCGGATGGGTATCGACCAGGGAGAGATGCGCGCCGACGGGCTGATCTTTGCGGTGCGCCGGGTGGAAGCCGACTACCTCGCTCCAGCGCGGTTCGATGACGAGCTGACCGTGACGACCTCCACCGGCCAGATGACCGGTGCGCGGCTGGTGCTGGACCAGGTGGTGCGCCGTGGCGACGAGGTGCTGTTCGAAGCGGTTGTGACGATCGTGTGCCTGACCGTGACCGGCCAGCCGGCGCGCCTGCCGGCGCTTCTGCGCCAGTCGGTTCATTAGGGGCAAGCCGCGGACCAGCTCGCCGTCCCCTGTATCCGGGCACTTGAAGAATTCTCCGCAGTGGTCCTTGCCCTGTGCGGCCCTCTTGTCCCGGAGGGGTCTCATGACCCTCGTTCACCCCCGCCCGGACCAGTTCCCCACGGCAAATATCCGCCCAAATTCCCACTCTTGGCAGACAAATCTCCGCCGATGTCGCGCTTTTGTTGCCTTTCCCCGTGAATCTGCGCTAGATTCAGCGCAATAGAGCTGCCCAGAAGAGGTGGCGGTATAGAGGCAGAAACATGGAAACGGAAACGCTTGCAGCGGCGGCGGAGATCGATTTCTCCTTCCTTGCGCTGTTCCTTCGCGCGACACTGATGGTCAAACTGGTGATGATCCTCCTGATCATCGCCTCCTTCTGGTCCTGGGCCATCATCGTCACGAAATTCATCCAGTACCGCGCGGCCAAGCGCGAAGCGTCGGCGTTTGACCGCAGTTTCTGGTCGGGCGAGCCGCTGGATGAGCTTTTCGACCAGATCGGCCCGGCCCCGGACGGGGCGGCGCAGAAAGTGTTTGCCTCGGGCATGCTCGAATGGCGCCGAAGTCACCGCGAGGATGGCGGGCTGATTGCCAACGCCCAGGCGCGGATCGACCGCTCGATGGATGTGGCCATCGCCAAGGAGGGCGAGAACCTGAACAACGGGCTGTCCTTCCTGGCCACGGTCGCGGCCACGGCGCCCTTCGTCGGGCTTTTTGGCACGGTCTGGGGCATCATGAACGCCTTCATCGAGATCGCCCAGCAGCAGAATACCAACCTGGCCGTGGTTGCGCCCGGCATTGCCGAGGCGCTGATGGCGACCGGGCTGGGGCTTCTGGCCGCGATCCCGGCCTTGATCTTCTACAACAAGCTCACTTCGGACAGTGACAATATCCTGGCCAGCTACGAGGCCTTCGCCGACGAATTCGCCACCATCCTCAGCCGCCAGTTGGACAGCTGAGATGGGTGGCGCGGTTCAACAACAGGCCGTGCGACGCGCCCGCCGGGGCCGTCGGCGCGGCAAGCACCGCAGGCTGATGGGCGAGATCAACATCACCCCCTTCGTCGATGTCATGCTGGTGCTTCTTATCATCTTCATGGTGGCCGCCCCACTGATGACCGTGGGCGTGCCGGTGGAGCTGCCGAAAACGGCGGCCACCACTCTGCCGACGCCGGACGAGGAGCCCCTCACCGTGACCATTACCGCCGAAGGCGAGGTGATGTTGCAGACCACCGCGATCACCATCACGGACCTGGTGCCGCGCCTGCGCGCCATCGCCGAGGAGCGGGATGATGACCGCATCTTCCTGCGCGCCGACGGGCAGGTGCCCTATGAGCTGGTCGCCCAGGTCATGGGCGCGCTGAACGCAGGCGGTTTCCACAATATCGGCCTGGTGACGGATACCGGCGGGCCGGGGCTGGATGGTGGCTGACGCCCATGCGCACGGGGTTCTATATCTCTGGGGCGGGGCACGGGCTGCTTCTGCTGGCCATGCTGTTCGGTGGCGTGTTTTCCTGGGAGGACGAAGAGCCTTCGATCCGGGTGACGGAAGTGTCGATCCTGACCGAGGAACAGTTCGCCGCCCTGTCGGTTCCCGAGGCCGCGCCCGAGCCGCCCGCGCCCGTGGTGTCGCCCCCGCCGCGCCGCCGTCCCGACCCCGAGCCGACGCCCGAGCCTGACCCCGAGCCCCCGGCGCCCGAACCGCTCCCGGAACCCGTGCCCGAGGCCCCCCCCGCGTCGGAAAGCGTGCCCGCACCCGCCGAACGCATCGCCCCGGTGCCCACGCCGCAACCCGACCCGGTCGCCGAACCCGCCCCCGAACGGATCGAAGCGCCGGAGCCCGCGCCTGCCGAGGACGTGGCCGCCCCGCCGCCCGAGCCCGTCACCCCGACCGCGCCGGAGGAAACCACCACCGCGATCCGGCCCGAGCCGCCCTCGGCCGCGCCTGTCACCAGCCCGCGCCCGCAGCGTCGCCCGAACCCGCCGCGCCGGCCTGAGCCCGAACCGGAGCCGACCCCCGAACCGGAAGCGCCCAGCGTGGCGGATGCGATCGACGATGCCGTGGAAGACGCAATCACCGGCGCGCTGGCCGATGCCACGCCCGACGCGCCGCAGGGCCCGCCGCTGACCGGTGGCGAACGCGAGGCGATGCGCCTGGCGGTTTCTGCCTGCTGGAACCTCGGCGCGCTGTCCACGGATGCCATGGCCACCGTGGTCGTCGTCGGCTTCGACATGGCGCGTGACGGCAAGCCTGACGCGGGGTCGATCGAGATGCTCTCCTATCGTGGCGCATCGGAAGCCGGCGCCAGCCAGGCCTTCCAGGCCGCCCGCCGGGCCGTCATCCGCTGCGGGGTGAACGGCTATGACCTGCCGGAAGAGAAATACGACCACTGGCGCCGGATCGAGATCACCTTCAATCCCGAACAGATGAGGCTGCGCTGACATGGTCCATCTGCCCGTCCCACAAGCCGAATTCTGCCGATGCCCCGGCACGGATTTTGCAATTCCCCCCCCCGCGGATAAGAGGTTCGCATGAAGCTTCTCAAACTCCTGACCCTCGCTCTGGCCCTGTCCGGCCTGACCCTGAGCCTTCCCGTTGCCGCCCGGGCCGAGCCCCTGCGGCTGGAACTGACCGACGGGATCATCGAACCCTTGCCCTTCGCGGTGCCCGCCTTCCAGGCGGAAAACTCCGGCGCGGCGGAGCTGGCGCAGAATATCGCGCGGGTGGTGGCCTCGGATCTTGCCGGCACCGGCCTGTTTCGCGAGATCCCGGCCTCGGCCTTCATCTCCAACGTCACGAATTTCGACAGCCCGCTCCAATATGCCGACTGGCGCGCGATCAACGCCCAGGCGCTGATCACAGGGGCGGTTTCGACCGGGGCCGGGGGCAGGATCACGGTGAAGTTCCGCGTCTTCGACGTGGTCTCGGGCGCGCCCCTTGGGGAAGGGCTGCAATTCGGCGGCTCGGTTGCCAGCTGGCGGCGCATCGCCCACAAGGTGTCGGACGTGGTTTACAGCCGGATTACCGGCGAGAGCGGCTATTTCGACAGCCGCGTGGCCTTCGTGTCCGAAACCGGTCCCAAGAACGCGCGCCGCAAGCGCCTGGCGATCATGGATTACGACGGTGCGAACGTGCAATACCTGACCGAAAGCAACGCCATCGTGCTGGCCCCGCGGTTTTCGCCCACGGGCGACCGGGTGCTCTATACGAGTTACGAGACCGGCTTTCCGCGCATCTACCTGCTGGACGTGGCAAGTGTGGGGCGCCGGGTTCTGGATGACCAGGACGGCACGATGACCTTCGCGCCGCGCTTCTCTCCCGATGGGCGCACGGTGGTGTTCTCGTTGTCCAGGGGCGGCAATACGGATCTCTATCGGATGAATGCGGACGGGTCTGGCCAGCAACGGCTGACCTCGGCGCCGTCGATCGAGACCGCGCCCAGTTTTTCGCCGGACGGGCAGTATATCGTTTTTGAAAGCGACCGCTCGGGTTCACCGCAGCTCTATATCATGCCCGCAACGGGGGGCGAGGCCCGCCGGATCAGCTTCGGCCCTGGCCGCTACGGCACGCCGGTCTGGTCGCCGCGCGGTGACATGGTGGCCTTTACCAAGCAGAACCGGGGGCGTTTCCACATCGGCGTGATGCGCACGGATGGCAGCGAAGAACGGCTGCTCACGGCGTCGTTTCTTGACGAGGGGCCCAGCTGGTCGCCCAATGGGCGGGTGATCATGTTCACTCGCGAAAGCCAGGGCGCAGAGGGGCAGCCGGCGCTTTATTCGATCGACATATCCGGGCGCAACCTGCGCCGGGTGGCGACGCCGCAGGCGGGATCCGACCCAGCCTGGGGGCCGCTGCAGAACTAGATTCCCAATGGGCGTCCCGAGTGATAGACTGGCGCCCAAGAGCAGAAACACACAGACAGGACAACCCCATGAGATATCTGATGAAAGCGTTGCTGTTGGTTGGCGTGCTTGGCACCGCTTCAGCCTGTACCAACCCGGGCCGGTTCGACACCTCTGGCGCCGGTGGCGCGGGCATGGTGCCCGGATCGGCCTCGGACCCGACCAGCCCCGCCTATTTCGAGCAGACCGTCGGTGATCGCGTGCTCTTTGCCGTGGACCAGTCGACCCTGTCGGCCGAGGCCGTGGCACTGCTGGAAATGCAGGCGACCTGGCTGATGGACAATCCCGCCTTTACCGCCGTGATCGAAGGTCACGCCGACGAACAGGGCACACGGGAATACAACCTAGCGCTGGGAGCGCGCCGCGCCAGCTCCGTGCAGAACTTCCTGATCGAGCGTGGTGTGGCGCCGAACCGCCTTAAGACGGTCAGCTATGGCAAGGAACGGCCGCTGGAGATCTGTTCGGCCGAATCCTGCTATGCCCAGAACCGCCGCGCGGTCACGGTGCTGTCGGCGGGCATGCCGACCAGCTGAGCCGGATGACCGGTCACAGGGTGTACAGAAAGGACACGCCATGAAAGCGCTTCTGGGGGCCGTGCTGACGGCCGGGATCATTGCCGCCACGCCTCTGCTGGCGCAGGACCGCAGCGAGACCCTGGCGGACATTCGCCAGGAGCTCTCGGTGCTTTATGTCGAGATCCAGATGCTGAAACGCGAGCTGTCCACCACCGGCGCCGCCAGCGGCCTGGCGGCGGGCGGCAATGCGACCGACCGGCTGAATGCGATCGAGGGTGAGCTTGCCCGGCTCATCGGTAAGACCGAAGAGCTGGAGTTTCGCATCACCCAGGTCGTGACCGACGGCACCAACCGTGTCGGCGACCTTGAATTCCGCCTCTGCGAGCTGGAAGAAGGCTGCGACCTGTCCCAGGCCGGGCAGGGAGGGACACTGGGCGGGGGCGATCTGCCCGCCGGGCCTGTGACCGTGCAGCCAACAGAGCCCGAAGGCGGCCAGATGGCCGTGGGGGAACAGGCCGATTTCGACGCCGCCATGGCGACCCTGGCGGAAGGCGGGTTCGAGGATGCAGCCGCCATGTTCGCCCGCTTTGCCGAAACCTACCCGGGCGGGCCACTGACCGGTCAGGCCCATTACCATCGCGGCGAGGCGCTGGAGGCGCTGGGCCAGGTGTCCGATGCCGCGCGCGCCTATCTGACCTCGTTCTCCGGCGCGCCGGACGGGGTGCGGGCGCCAGACGCCCTGTTCAAGCTGGGCACCAGCCTGGGCGCTCTGGGTCAGGTGCAGGAGGCCTGCGTGACGCTGGCCGAGGTTGGCGTACGTTTCCCCGGCAGCACGGCCGAGGCGGATGCGGAGGTGGCGCGCCAGGAGCTGGCCTGCCCGTGACCACGCAGGACTTCGAGCAATTCATTGGGGGAGCGCAAGGCCGCTCCCCTTTCGCGTCTCTGGGGCTGGCGGTGTCGGGCGGCGGAGATTCCATGGCGCTTCTGCACCTGGCGCATGGCTGGCTGGCCTCGCGGCATTCCCAGGGGGCTGCGCTGGAGGTGTCGCTGCATGCCGTGACCGTGGATCACGGGCTGCGCGACGAGGCGAAGGACGAGGCGGCGATGGTTGCCCGAGCCTGTGCCGGGCTGGGGATCTCGCATGAGGTTTTGCTCTGGAAATGGGACGGGCAGGGCAACCTGCAGGATGCCGCGCGCCGGGCCCGCTATGCGCTTATGGCGGACTGGGCGCAGGCGCGCGGGATTGACGCCATCGCCCTGGGTCATACCCGGGACGACCAGGCCGAAACCTTTCTCATGCGCCTTGCCAGGGGCTCCGGCGTGGACGGGCTCGCGGCAATGCGCGGGGACTGGCAGGCCGGTGGCACCCGCTGGCTGCGACCGTTGTTGCAGGTGCCCCGGGCTGATCTGCGCGATTACCTGACCGCTCGGGGCGTGACCTGGGCTGAGGATCCGTCAAATGAGGACGCGCGTTTCGACCGGGTCAAGGCCCGCCGTGCGATGGGTGTCCTGGCCGAGCTGGGGCTGGACGCCCGGCGCTTGGCAGAGACATCTGCGCATATGACGAACGCCCGCGCGGTGATGGAAGCGCACGCCCATCAGGCGGCGCGTCGCCTATGTGAGGTAAAAGGCGGGGGCGTGGCCTTCGATCTGGCCGGGCTGACCGACGAGCCGATGGAAACGCAGCTGCGCCTTGTTGCCCATGCGCTGGTCTGGGTGTCGGGGGCGGATTATCGCCCGCGGCTGGAGGCCCTTCAGGAAGCCCTGACGCTCGCCGCCTTCGGGGATCGGCGTACTTTGCATGGCTGCGTGATCGAAGGCGATCTGGAGCATCTGGAAATTCACCGCGAATACAACGCGGTACGGCGCAAGCGTGCCTTGCCCGGGGAAGCTTGGGACGGGCGCTGGCTGCTGGACGGCCCCGATCCCGATGCGCAGATCCGTGCGCTGGGGGAGGCGGTGAAACTCTGCCCCGACTGGCGGGAAACGGGGCTGTCACGCCGCGCGCTGATGGCCACCCCAGCCGCGTTTCGGGGGGATGAATTGCTGTCCGCGCCGCTCGCCGGGTTGGGAAATGGCTGGACCCTGACACCGGTCCGGCCGGACAATCACTTTTTCACAAGTGTTTTATCGCATTGAACATGCTGGTGTGATCCCTATTTTAAGGGTAAGCCTCCCACGCCCGGCCCCGGGCCTGGCAAGTTGTGCCCGCCGTCGGCTGGGCAAGTTTAAAGGAGATCCCCTTTGGGCAACGCGAGAAATTTCGCCTTTTGGATCGTGCTGTTTCTGCTGATCCTTGGCCTGTTCCGACTGTTTTCGGACGGCCAGACCATGGCCTCGACAAACGAGGTCCCCTATTCGCAATTCATCCAGCAGGTCGACAGCGGCAATGTCGCCATGGCCGACGTGGATGGGGAAACGGTGCGCTACCGCGGATCTGACGGTAGGGATTATTTCACTATCGTGCCGGGCAACGAGGAAGTCGTCGCCAACGTTCTGGACCGCATGCTGGAAAAGGGCGTCGAGGTGGCAGCCGAACCGCAGGCGCAGTCGGGCTTCTTCTCGCTCCTGTCGCTGCTTCTGCCGGTGCTGATCCTGATCGGTTTCTGGTTCTTCATGATGAACCGCATGCAGGGCGGCGGCAAAGGCGGCGCGATGGGCTTTGGCAAGTCCAAGGCCAAGATGCTGACCGAACGCGAGGGCCGCGTGACCTTCGACGATGTCGCCGGCATCGACGAGGCCAAGGAAGAGCTGGAAGAGATCGTCGAGTTCCTGCGCAACCCGCAGAAATTCTCGCGTCTGGGCGGCACCATCCCGAAAGGCGCGCTGCTGGTCGGCCCGCCGGGCACCGGTAAGACCCTGCTGGCCCGCGCCATCGCCGGTGAGGCGGGCGTGCCCTTCTTCACCATCTCGGGCTCGGACTTCGTGGAAATGTTCGTGGGCGTCGGCGCAAGCCGTGTGCGTGATATGTTCGAACAGGCCAAGAAGAACGCGCCCTGCATCGTCTTCATCGACGAGATTGATGCCGTGGGTCGTCACCGTGGCGCCGGTTACGGCGGCGGCAATGACGAACGCGAACAGACGCTGAACCAGTTGCTGGTCGAGATGGACGGGTTCGAGACCAACGAGGGTGTCATCATCCTGGCCGCGACCAACCGCAAGGACGTTCTGGACCCCGCGCTGCTGCGCCCGGGCCGTTTCGACCGCGAGGTCACAGTGCCGAACCCGGATATCAAGGGCCGCGAGAAGATCCTGGGCGTACATGCGCGCAAGGTGCCGCTGGGCCCGGATGCCGACATGCGCGTGATTGCGCGCGGCACGCCCGGTTTCTCCGGCGCGGACCTGGCCAACCTGGTAAACGAGGCCGCGCTGATGGCCGCCCGTGTGGGCCGCCGCTTTGTCACCATGGAGGATTTCGAAAACGCCAAGGACAAGGTCATGATGGGGGCCGAGCGGCGCTCGATGGTCCTGACCGACGAGCAGAAGGAAAAGACCGCCTATCACGAGGCCGGTCACGCCGTGGTGGGTCTGGCCCTGCCGCAATGCGACCCGGTCTACAAGGCGACGATCATCCCGCGCGGTGGTGCGCTGGGCATGGTCGTGTCCCTGCCGGAGATTGACCGTCTGAACTGGCACAAGTCGGAATGCGAGGAAAAGCTTGCCATGACCATGGCCGGCAAGGCGGCCGAGATCATCAAATACGGCGAGGAGAATGTCTCGAACGGTCCGGCCGGCGACATCCAGCAGGCCTCCGGGCTGGCGCGCGCCATGGTGATGCGCTGGGGCATGTCCGACAAGGTCGGCAACATCGACTATGCCGAGGCGCATGAGGGCTACCAGGGCAACACCGGCGGTTTCTCGGTCTCGGCACATACGAAGGAACTGATCGAGGAAGAGGTCAAGGGTTTCGTCCAGGAAGCCTATGACACCGCCTTCAAGATCTTGTCCGAACGGGCGGACGAATGGGAAAACCTGGCCCAGGGTCTGTTGGAATACGAGACCCTGACCGGCGAAGAAATCCAGCGTGTCATGCGTGGCGAGCCGCCGCACAAGGGCGAGGACGAGGACAAGCCGGACGAGGGCGGCAATGCCTCGGTCCTGGCGGTGCCGAAAACCAAGCCACGTGCCAAGCCGACCGGCGAGGCGGGCATGGAGCCCGAGCCCACCGCCTGACGCATGGCGTAAAGTCGCGCATGAATGTGCAGAAGACCACCCCGGCCCCGCGCCGGGGTGGTTTTGTTTTCAAGGCTGACGTAAGGTCAGCAGAACGCCTCCGGATGTGTGGGTTTCGCTTGGAATGACTGTATCGCGTGCCCCCCGGCTTCGGGCGCGAGACGCTGTGCAGACAAGGGGGGAGCGATGGCGCAGAAGGACATTTCCACAACTGAAATTGACGAACGCATTACCTTTCACGACGACGACCAGATCATGGAGGTCAGTTTCGCCGGTATGGAACTGGACAGTTCCACCCAGGTGAACCTTTTCTACGACCGGATCGAGGAACGCATCGCCGCCAGTGGCGAAAAGCTCTGGTTTTTTCTGGTAGATTACCGCGAAACCCGGATTGACAGCACCGCCTGGTTCGCCTTTTCGCGCCGCGGCAAGGAGCTGAACATGGCCCATTCGATGGGGTCGGTGCGGTTCGATGCCTCCGAAATCACCCGAAAGCAGATCGAACAGAACGCCGGGACCGAAAATTTCGACCCGAACCTGTTTTATGACCGCGACAGTGCCGTGGCGCGGTTGCGCTCGCTGCCCTCGAAGCGGCAGGCGAAAGTCGTGCATACACCCACCTTGACAGTCGGGGACGTGGCCGCGCGCCTGTCCTTCCTGCACGAGGAACAGGTGATGGAAGTCGACTTCACCGATCTTGCATTGCGGCATTCGGGCGATGTTGACCTGCTTTATGACGTGATCGAGGAAAAGATCGGTCAGACCCGGCGCAAGTGGTATTTCCTGATCAACTACGAGCGCACGCGCATTCATTCCCCCGCCTGGGTCCGCTACGCGGCGCGGGGCAAGCGGCTGAACATCAATTGGTCGCTGGGCTCGGTGCGCTATGCGCCGGGGTCCGAGACCGAGGCCGACATCCGCCTGCGCGCTGAAAGCCAGGACTTCCGCCCCAATATCCGCAACACCCGCGCCGAGGCGTTGGAACGGATCGCCGAGATGAAGGCCGAAGCGCTTCAGCATTGACGCGCCCTTGCGGCGTTCCCTCGGGGGGGGGCGCAGCTTCCTGACAGGTTCTGACAGGGTCCGGGTTGCGGGCAGGCTTGCAGCCGGGCAGGCTGCATGCAGCGCACGGGAGGGTTTCATGCCGACATCAACAAAAACGGATCACCTTGGGCGGCGCACCGGAGCGCGGGCGTTTTCCCTCTGATGGAGCCGTTCAAGAACGCCTACAACCCGGCCATGGTGGCCGACATGGCGCGGCACCTGTCCGCTGCGGGGCCTTTCGACGCGGAGCGGTTCACGCGGCGCGCCTGTGACGGGCTGGAGGCGCTGGAGCTGAAGGCGCGCGCGCGCCATATCGCCCAGGCGCTGGACACCTGCCTGCCCGCCGATTTCGCCGCGGCCTGCGCGCAGATGGTGGCCGCCCTGGGCCCGGAGGCCAAGACCGAGGGCTGGGAACAATCGGGCACCGGCGAAGGTATTCGCGGCTGGGCCATGCTGCCCATGGGCGAAGTGGTGCAGCGGCGCGGGGCAGGGGCGTATGACCTGGCGATGGAAACGCTCGCGACCTTTACCAGCCGCTTCTCGTCCGAATTCGATGTGCGCCCCTTTCTGGACGCGGATCTGACGCGCGGACTGACCTTCCTGCATCGCTGGGCCGATGACCCGAACCCGCATCTGCGCCGCCTGGCCAGCGAAGGCTGCCGTCCGCGCCTGCCCTGGGGCACGCGCCTGAAGGGGCTGATTGCCGATCCCACGCCGATCCTGCCGCTGCTGGCCCGGCTGCGCGATGATCCGTCGGAATACGTGCGCCGCTCGGTTGCCAACAACCTCAATGACATAGCCAAGGACCACCCGGACCTGGTGGGGGAAATCGCCGCGGACTGGCTCGATCGCGCTTCGAAGGACCGCACCCGGCTGGTGCGCCACGCCTGCCGCACGTTGATCAAAGCGGGACACCCCGGGGCTTTGGCCGCATTCTGCTATGCGCCGCCCGAACTGGAGCTGTCGTTTTCCGTCACCCCGCAGCTGGCGCGGATGGGCGATGACCTGACCCTGACGGCGCGTCTGAAAAGCCGGTCGGAAAGGGCACAGAAACTGGTCGTGGACTATGCGCTGTATTTCATGCGGGCAAACGGAAAGCCCGCGCCGAAAGTGTTCAAATGGACCCGTGTGGACCTGCCCCCCGGCAAGGAACTGACCCTGTCGAAAACCCACAAATTGCGTGAAGTCACGACCCGCAAGCACTACCCCGGGGCGCATGAGGTGGTGATTCAGGTCAACGGACAGGGCATGGGGGCCGATCGGTTCACTCTGGTGCTGAACGGCGACTGAGGTTTCCCATCCGCGACTCCCGGGACGCGAAGGCGACGAATTCAGGGCTGGATATGTCGGATTCCCGCCTATGCTTTCAGCGCATGACCGGTATACGCGAGGTCAGAGTTTTGCTCCCACCCTTCCAGACAGGATCCCGAGATGAGCTATAAATCCGACATCGAAATCGCCCGCGAGGCAAAGAAGCGCCCGATCCAGGAGATCGGCAACAAGCTGGGCATCCCCGCCGAGCACCTGCTGCCCTATGGCCATGACAAGGCCAAGGTTGGTCAGGACTTCATCGAGAGCCTTGGCGATCGGGAAGACGGCAAGCTGATCCTCGTGACCGCGATCAACCCGACCCCGGCCGGTGAAGGCAAGACCACCACCACCGTGGGTCTGGGTGACGGGCTGAACCGCATCGGCAAGAACGCGATGATCTGTATCCGCGAAGCCTCGCTGGGTCCGAACTTCGGCATGAAGGGTGGCGCCGCCGGTGGCGGTTACGCCCAGGTCGTGCCGATGGAGGAGATGAACCTCCACTTCACCGGCGACTTCCACGCCATCACCTCGGCCCACTCGCTGCTGTCGGCGATGATCGACAACCACATCTACTGGGGCAATGAGCTGGAGATCGACGAGCGCCGCGTGGCCTGGCGCCGCGTCGTGGACATGAATGACCGCGCCCTGCGTGACATCGTGGTGTCGCTGGGTGGCGTGTCGAACGGCTTCCCGCGTCAGACCGGCTTTGACATCACCGTGGCGTCCGAAGTCATGGCGATCCTGTGCCTGGCCAACGACCTTGAAGACCTGCAGAAGCGCCTGGGCGACATCATCGTGGCCTACACCCGTGCCCGCAAGCCGATCTACTGCCGCGACATCGGGGCCGACGGCGCCATGACCGTTCTGCTGAAGGACGCGATGCAGCCGAACCTGGTGCAGACGCTGGAAAACAACCCGGCCTTCGTGCACGGTGGTCCCTTCGCCAACATTGCGCATGGCTGCAACTCGGTCATCGCCACCAAGACCGCGCTGAAACTGGCCGATTACGTCGTGACCGAAGCCGGTTTCGGTGCCGACCTGGGCGCCGAGAAATTCATGAACATCAAGTGCCGCAAGGCGGGCCTGGCCCCGTCGGTCGTGGTGCTGGTCGCCACCGTGCGCGCGATGAAGATGAACGGCGGTGTCGCCAAGGCCGACCTGGGCGCCGAGAATGTCGAGGCCGTGCAGGCGGGCTGTGACAACCTGGGCCGTCACATCGAGAACCTGAAGGGCTTCGGTGTGCCGGTGGTGGTCGCCATCAACCACTTCGTCACCGACACCGATGCCGAGGTCGACGCGGTCAGGGACTACGTGGAAGGTCACGGTGCCGAGGCGATCCTCTCGCGTCACTGGGAACTGGGCTCGGAAGGCTCCGCCGACCTGGCCACCCGCGTGGCCGAGATCGCCGATGCCGACGTGGCTTCCTTCGCGCCGATCTACCCGGACGAAATGCCGCTGTTCGAAAAGATCGAGACCGTCGCCAAGCGCATCTACCGTGCTGACGAGGTTCTGGCCGATGCCAAGGTGCGCAACCAGCTGCGCGACTGGGAAGAAGCCGGTTACGGCGACCTGCCGGTCTGCATGGCGAAGACCCAGTACTCGTTCTCGACCGACCCCAGCCTGCGCGGCGCGCCCACCGGCCATTCGGTCCCGGTGCGTGAGGTCCGCCTGTCGGCCGGCGCCGGCTTCATCGTTGTCGTCTGCGGCGACATCATGACCATGCCGGGCCTGCCCCGGAACCCCGCCGCCCTGTCGATCGGTCTGAACGCGGAAGGCGACGTCGAAGGCCTGTTCTAAGGTCTGGTGATCCCGGGGGCTGCGACCCCCCGGGGCATTGCACATGGACCGGATGCGGGGTAGGGCAAGGCACCCGTAAGGAGGCTGACATGCTCGACCCCGCAACCTGTTCCGACATGACGGCGCTGCGCGCCAATATCGACGCTCTGGACCGCGATCTGGTCCGCCTGTTGCGTCTGCGGGCAGCCCATATCGACCGGGCAATCGAATTGAAGCGGGCCAATGGCTGGCCGGCCCGCATCCCGACCCGGGTCGAGGAGGTGGTCTCCAAGGTGCGCGCCGAAAGTGCGGCCTGTGGTCTGGACCCGAACCTGACGGAAGACCTCTGGCGCCAGCTGATCGACTGGTCGATCGACCGCGAAGCCCGCGTGATCGGCACAGGCATTGCTGATGTACCGGGCAAGAAGCCCGCGTGAGGGAAGACAAGAAAAAATGCAGATGAGCGCGACCATCATCGACGGCAAGGCCATTGGGGCCCGGATGAAAGAGGAGGTCGCGGCAGACGCGGCTGCCCTCGCCGAAAAGGGCTGGCAGCCCAAGCTGGTCTCGGTCAGCGTCGGGGACACCGCCGCGGCGGAGCTCTATGTGCGCAACCAGCAGCGCAGCGCCGAAAGCGCCGGGGTCGAGTTCGAGGCCCGCAATTACCCCTTTGACACCTCGCTGGAGCAGCTCACCGGCATCATCCAGGGCCTGAATGCCGACCCGCGCGTGAACGGCATCATCATCCAGCGCCCGCTGCCCGACCACATCCCGGTCAAGACCCTGCAGAAGGCCGTGCATCCGCTTAAGGATGTCGAAGGCATGCACCCGGCGTCGATCGGCAATATCGTCTATAACGATCTGGCGCTGGGCCCCTGTACCGCCGTGGCCGCCGTGGAAATCCTGAAGACGCTGCCCCTGGACATCGAGGGCCTGAACGTCACCGTCATCGGCCACTCGGAAATCGTCGGCAAACCCATCGCGTTTCTGTTGATGGGGCTGGGCGCCACCGTGACCGTCTGCCACCACATGACCCGCTCGGTCGCGATGCATTCGCGCGCTGCGGATGCCGTCTTCGTCGCGGTGGGCAAACCCGGCCTCGTGACCGGCGAAATGCTGAAACCCGGCGGCGTGGTGATCGACATCGGCATCAACCGGATTGACACCCCCGAAGGCCCCAGGACCGTCGGCGACGCCGATTTCGACAGCTGCTCGCAAGTTGCCGGCTGGATCACCCCGGTACCCGGCGGCGTCGGCCCGGTGACTGTCGCCATCCTGATGAAGAACGCCGTGCTGGCCACGGAAATGCAAATGAACCACTACCGGGACAGCTTTGCCCGGGTCGATATGTGAGGAGACCCCCCATGACTGCCACCATCATCGACGGCAAGGCCTTCGCGGCCAATGTCCGTGAGAAAGTCGCGGGCCACGTGGCCCGGCTGAAGGAAGAGAACGACATCACCCCCGGCCTGGCCGTGGTGCTGGTGGGCGAAGACCCGGCCAGCCAGGTCTATGTCCGTTCGAAGGGCAAGCAGACCGTCGAGGTCGGCATGAATTCGTTCGAGCACAAGCTCGACGCCGACACGGCGGAAGAGGACCTGCTGGCGCTGATCGACCAGTTGAACAACGACCCGGCGGTGCATGGCATCCTGGTCCAGCTGCCGCTGCCCGGCCACCTGAACGAAGACCTGGTGATCAACTCGATCGATCCGGCCAAGGACGTGGACGGGTTTCACATCTCGAACGTGGGCCTGCTGGGCACCGGTCAGAAATCCATGGTGCCCTGTACGCCGCTGGGCTGCCTGATGATGCTGCGCGACCATCATGGGTCACTGTCCGGTCTGAACGCCGTGGTCGTGGGCCGCTCGAACATCGTCGGCAAGCCGATGGCCAACCTGCTGCTGCGCGACAGCTGCACCGTGACCATCGCGCATTCGCGCACCAAGGACATCGAAGAGGTCTGCAAACAGGCCGACATCCTGGTTGCCGCCGTGGGCCGCGCCGAGATGATCACCGGCGACTGGGTCAAGCCCGGCGCCACTGTGATCGACGTGGGCATCAACCGCATCGACGCCCCCGAAAAGGGTGAGGGCAAGACCCGTCTGGTCGGCGATTGCCATTTCGACAGCTGTGCCGAGGTGGCCGGCGCCATCACCCCCGTGCCGGGCGGAGTGGGCCCGATGACCATCGCCTGCCTGCTGGCCAACACGCTGACCGCCTGCTGCCGCGCCAATGGTCTGACCGAGCCGGAAGGCCTGACCGCCTGATACACGCGGGACCATGATTTTCAGGCGGCGCTGGGGAAACCCGGCGCCGTTTTTTGTTCGGTTAGCGGATGCGGTTTGAATCCCTCAGCAAAATATCCGAAAAGATATCTGCCAAAATCCCCCAATCCCCGTCGTCCATTACCAAGTGCGGCATACCACTACCTCTCCGGATCATCCTATACTGTCCCCTCTTTTTCCAAATTTTAATACAGTCGCCCGGTAGCAATTCGTCATCAGAGTTCTGCGAGTGAAAATAGTCGGCAATCTGTTTCGCGGTTTCCAACTGAATTCCAACGACATGAAATTCCCCACCGCTTATTGCAAGAAGAATTGGGGTGTCACTGCTCCGGCATCGGTATACCTTTAGCTTAGAGTTCACTTTGAATGCGGTAACTGGTTGATAGCAATGCCATAAAATTCGTACGAGCCAACCGACAGGCTTGGGGTTTCCAGGCTTTGTTTCGTAAATGTTTTTCCGCATTGCTCTTCCAATTTCAATGCTGATCTACTGTTACCAATCCTTTTGGTTCAATTCCTGAACACCGGGTCGCGTTTCTGCATCCCGGCCATGACCGCCTCCATCTGGTTGGGCGTGCCCACCAGCTTCTCCTGCGCCGCGCTTTCGGCGATCAGGGTTTCTCCAACCCCGAGCAATTCGGTTTCCGTGATCAAGGCCTTGGCGGCCCGCACCGCGTCGGGGGATTTCGCGGCGATCTCGGCGGCCAGCGTCTGGGCGCGTGCCAGCGGATCGGTGTCCAGCTCGGTCACGAAGCCCCAGTCCCGGGCCTGCGTGGCGGAAAACTGTTCGGCGGTATAGGTCAGGCGGCGAATGATGTCGCCCCGCGCCAGACGGCGCATCAGCACCATGCCCCCCATATCCGGCACCAGACCCCAGCGCCCCTCCATGATCGAAAACCGCGTATCCGGTGCGGCCACGCGCATGTCGGCCCCCAGCATGATCTGGAACCCGCCGCCGAAAGCATAGCCGTGAATGGCGGCGATGACCGGCTGCGGAAGCTCTGCCCAGGCCATGGCGGTGGCCTGAAACAGGTTTGAGGCCCCATGGGTCCGCGTCTGGAACCCCGCCTCGCCGGCCACCTTGGCCAGCATCGGCATGGCGCTGACGTCCAGACCCGCGCAGAAGGCCTCGCCCGCCCCGGTCAGAACCACCGCGCGGATGTCACGCCGCACCTTCAGGCTGGCGGCTGCCTCAACGATGCCCTCGATCATCGGCAGATCCAGCGCATTGCGCTTTTCCGGCCGCGACAGGGTCACGGTGGCCACCGGGCCGTTTTCTGTAATGATCACACGGTCGCTCATCGGGCTCTCCTTGTTTGGGCCGAGTTAATCCGTCTGGGCAGGAAAACCCAAGCCTCACGTTGCGGCAGTCACTCCGGTGGCGTCAGGGGGACCGGTACCATGGTGCCCAGCAGGACCGCGACCTGCCTGCGGGTGTCGCCGGTCACGGCCCAAACCTCGGACTGGACCGTGATGAGGCGGCGTCCCGGTCGGATCACGCGCCCTTCGGCCAGAAGGTAGTCGCCCGTCGCGGGGGCCAGCAGGTTGATCTTGATCTCGGAGGTCACGACCTCGCTGTCCAGCCCCATGCAGGTCAGGGCGGCATAGCCCGCCGCGCTGTCTCCGATCGAGAAGGTCAGCCCGGCATGGCCGAACCCCTGCTGCTGGCGTGCGCCCGGCGGGATCGAGGAGCGTATGCTGCAGCGTCCCTCGCCAAGCGTCATGATCTCCGCGCCAAGCGTGCGCATCATGCTCTGTTTGGCGAAACTCGCCCGCACACGGGATTCGATAGTGGGGTCCAGCTGGGTGTCCGATGTCATATGTGCCTCCTCCCCTCCAGCGGTAACAGGGGGCGGGGACGGGGCAAAGCGTGACGTCCCGTCCTAGCGCGGCATCGGGATCATGCAGGGCGTCGACCCGGTCAGGACCGCCCGCGCGTCCGGGCGCATCAGCCGGGTCAGCGCCCCGTCATCCGACCGCAGCCCGCCGGTATAGGTGCCATAGGCGGGCAGGATCACCCGGTCGCTGTCGACCAGAGCGCAGGCCCGGGTCACGGATCGGCCACGCAGGCGGATACGCGCCTTGGGGTGATAATGCCCCGAGATTTCGCCGGCCGTGCCCGGGCGCGCGATGTGGCGAAAGGACAGCGGCGGGCGGTGCAGCTCGGCCAGGTGGGTGCCGCCGAATTCGACCGGGCCGGGGTCATGATTGCCCTCGATCCAGACCCAGCGCCGCCCGGCCATGAGCCGCGCCAGCCACAGGGTCTCGTCCTCGGCCAATCCTCGTGCGGCGTCCAGATCGTCGAAACTGTCGCCCAGACAGACCACGCTGCGCGCGCCGGTCGCCTCGATATCCGCTTCGAGCCTGGTCAGCGTATCGCGGGTTTCATAGGGCGGCAGCATGTCACCGCCGCGCCGCGCCATGCGTTCGGACTTGCCCAGATGCAGGTCCGAGACACACAGGAGACCGGCCTCGCCCCACCACAGCGCCCCCGTACCCAGCAGGGTAAGTTCACATCCGGCAAAGGTGAAAGCGCATCCGTTCATGATATTTGCCTGCCGTGACCGCGCCGAAAAATCAAACCAGACCCGCCGCCTGCATCAGGCTTTCGGCCTCGGCGGCCAGCTGCGCCTCGGCACCGGCGCCCTCCACGGGAACCTTGCCGACCTCAAGGAACAGAGGCGCGGCGAAGGGTGGTACCCTGTCCAGAACCACATGATCGACCCGGGCGCGGGTGCGCGCCAGCATCTCTTCGATCCGGGCGAAACCGATCAGCCCGGCCATCGCCTCGTCGCGGGTGATGCGCAGCATCAGGTGGTCGGGATCGTATTTGCGCAGCGTGTCATAGAGGATGTCCGAGCTGAAGGTCGCCTGGCGCCCGGTTTTCTGTCGCCCGGGCAGATTGCGGGTGATCAGACCGGCGATGGTGGCGGTGGCGCGGAAACTACGTTTCATCAGGGCGTTTTCGGCGAGCCAACCGTCCAGTCCCTCACGCAACCCGTCCGGGTCCAGCAGCGCGGCAGGGTCGTGCATCGGTTCCAGCGACCAGATCAGCGTGGCATAGTCGGTGGCGACGAAGCCCAGCGGACCCAGCCCTGCCTCCTCCATCCGCCGGGTCAGCAGCAGCCCGAGGGTCTGCATCGCGTTCTTGCCGGCAAAGCCATAGACACAGCTGTGCGCGCGGCCTTCGTAGTCGAAGCTTTCGACCAGGATGCGGCCGGGGCGGGGCAGTTGCGAGCTGGATTTCTGCAAGGAAATCCAGTCCTTCGTGTGCTCGGGCAGGGCGGAAATGTCGCCGTGCAGCAGGCCCAGGATGCGGGCCGAAAGCTGGGTGGAGGTCGCGAATTTCGTGCCCATGAACACCGCGACCTTCGGCTTGCGGCCGCGATCACGGCTGACCTGGACTTCCATCTCGCGCAGGGTTTCAAACCGCACGATCTGCCCGCCGATCAGGAACGTGTCACCGGGCACGAGGGAGGCCGCGAAACCTTCCTCGACCTCGCCCAGCGGCTTGCCCCCCCCCATTCTTCCGCGCCCCCTCATGCGCACCTTCAGCGTGTCCGCATCCTGAATCGTTCCGATATTCATGCGCACCTGCTGGGCATGGCGCGGGTCACGCAGTTGCCACAGCCCGTCGGGGCGCTGCTTGAGCCGTTTCCACTGGTCATAGGCGTTGAGCGCATAGCCACCGGTGGCCACGAAGTCGAGGCAATCCTCGAACTCGGCCCGGGTCAGCGTGGCATAGGCGCCGGCGCTGCGCACCTCGTCAAACAGCTGGTCCGCGTCGAAGGGGCCGGAGCAGGCCGTGACCATGATGTGCTGGCACAGCACGTCGCGCGGGCCGGACCCGCGCGGCTCGCCGTCCAGATCATGGGCCAGGGCGGCCTCGATCGCGGCCTGGCATTCGATCACCTCCCAGCGGTTCGCCGGCAGCAACAGCGCCTTGGAGGGGGCGTTGTAGCGGTGGTTGGCCCGGCCGATGCGCTGCACCAGCCGTTTCACGTTCTTTGGCGCGCCGACCTGGATGACAAGGTCCACGTCGCCCCAATCCAGCCCCAGGTCCAGCGAGCCGGTGCAGACGATGGCGCGCAGCTGGCCTGCGACCATCGCTGCCTCGACCTTCTCGCGGGCCTCACGGGACAGGGATCCGTGGTGAATGCCGATGGGCAGGTTGTCGCGATTGGCAAGCCAGAGGTGGTGAAAGAAGATCTCGGCCTGGGCACGGGTGTTGTGAAAGATCAGCGTGGTCTTGTGGGCGCGCACCTGTTCCAGAACCTCTTGCATCGCGTATTTGCCGCCGCCCCCGGACCAGGGCGGCGTTGCTTCGGTGCGCAGCATGGCGATATCGGGATCGGGGCCGGGATCGGCGGTGAGGGTGCGGCAGGGGGCGGGGTGAGGGGCGAAGTAGCTGGCAAGAGCCGGCGGATCCCCCACCGTGGCCGACAGCCCCACGCGGCGCAGCCCGGGGCAGAGCGCGGCGAGGCGGGTCAGGCAGAGCATCAGCTGGTCGCCGCGCTTGCTTTCGGCCAGCGCGTGCAGTTCGTCCACGACCACGCGTTTCAAACCCGCGAAGATGCGTGGCGCATCCTCGTAGGAGAGCAGCAGAGCCAGGCTTTCAGGTGTGGTCAGAAGGATATGCGGCGGATCGGCGCGCTGTGCTTTCTTGCGGGTCTGCGAAGTGTCGCCGGAGCGATCCTCGACCCGGATGTGCAGGCCCATGTCCTCGATCGGCCGCAGCAGGTTGCGGCGCATGTCGGCGGCCAGGGCTTTCAGCGGTGAAATGTATAAACTGTGCAATCCCGCCGGTGGATTTTCCCCCAGTTCGACCAGCGAAGGCAGGAAACCTGCAAGCGTCTTGCCGCCGCCCGTGGGGGCGATCAGCATCAGAGCGGGGTCGGCGGCGCGTTCGAGCATCGTGATCTGATGCGGGTGGGGCTGCCAGCCGCGGGCAGTAAACCAGTCGGAAAATCGGGCGGGCAGGGGGCTCATGCGCCGACTGTAGCGCGGGGTGCAAAAAAACGCACGGGCAGACGACGGAACCTGCCTGCAATCCCGTTCATCAGGAAAGAGTGATGGAGATGACAATGAAAACCCTGCGCAAATGGGCCACGCCCCTGACCGTCGCCAGTTTCCTGATCATGGGAGTGACCGGCACGCTGATGTTCTTCCGCCTGGAAACCACGCTGGGCAAGGTTGTCCACGAATGGGCCGGCTGGGTCATGCTGATCGGGGTCGGGGCGCATCTGGTACTGAACTGGCGCCCGTTCACCACCTACCTGAAACGCCCCATGGCGGCGGGGATCATGGGGGTGGGCGCGGCTCTGCTGGCGCTGACCTTCCTGCCGATCGGACCGGGTGGTGGCAATCCGATGATCGCGGTCCTGCAGGCGGTCGAACAGGCCGACGTGCGGACCGTCATCGCCCTGTCGGGCCAGGAACTGGATGCCGGGTTGGCCGCGCTGAATGAGGCCGGTTTCGCGGCCACGGGCGATCAGCCGATGCAGGCCCTGACCGGCGGTCATCGCGGCACGCAGTTCGAGGTGATCAACGTCCTGTTCACCCCCTAAGGCCTCCCGGGTGAGCCTTGGGGGCGGCGTTTCCGTGCGTGTTGGCGCCGCGCCTTTTTTTGCCGCCCCTTTACCTCAGTGTTCGATATGCTCTTCGCGTACGAACATGTTGGCCCAGGCGCGGTCGATCAGCTCCGGGCTCATCTGGTGCGGAATGCCCTCGAATTCGCAGATCGCAATCATCTGGTCGATCAGGAAAATCGGCTGGTAGTTCGCATAGATATTATCGATGGTCGGGTATTTCTTCTTGAGCAGGTGCACGAGCGCGGCCTCGTCCAGCGGCATCTTCTTCTTGCGCGCGACCATGGCGAAGATCTTCAGGTAATCTTCCTGGCTCGGCCCGTCGATCTTGATCTTGAAGAAGATCCGGCGCAGCGCCGCCTTGTCGAAGATCTCGTTCGGGTGGAAGTTGGTCGAGAAGATGACCAGAGTGTCGAAGGGGACCTCGAATTTCTCGCCCGATTGCAACGCCAGGATGTCCTTGGATTCCTCCAGCGGGACGATCCAGCGGTTGATCAGCGCCTGGGGCGGTTCGGCCTGGCGGCCAAGGTCGTCGACGATGAAGACGCCGCCGGTGGATTTCAGTTGCAGGGGGGCCTGATAGGTGCGCGAGGTGGCGTTGTAGACCAGGTCGAGCATGTCCAGCGACAGCTCCCCCCCGGTGATCACCGTGGGCCGTTCGCACAGCACATAGCGCCGGTCGTATTTCATCGAGCTGCGGCGCAGGGAATTGCCGTTGTCCACGGCCTCCTCGGCCGAAGTGTGCACGATCGGGTCATAGACCGTAATGACCTGGCCGGAATATTCGATCGCACGGGGAACGTAAATCTTGTCGCCAAGCGCGTCGCGAATACCGTTCGAGATTGAGGACTTGCCGTTGCCCGGGGGGCCATACATCAGGATCGAACGGCCCGACCCCACCGCGGGGCCGAGGTGATCCAGAAGGTCGTCGGGCAGGACCAGATGCCCCATCGCGCCGGTCAGCTGGCCGCGTGTCATGGTGATGTTGCGGATCGACTGGCGTTTGACCTGTTTGCCGTATTCCTCCATCGGGACGGGCATGGCGCCGTAGTATTCCGATTGGGACAGTGCGTCCAGCGCGCGGGCCTTGCCGGTGTCGGTCAGTTGATAGCCCATCTCGTTGGTGGTGGCGCCGGCGTGCAGCGTGCCCATGGCTTCGATCAGCCCCTGATCGCGGCTCATGTCGATCAGCTCCTGCACCACGCGGCCGGGCAGGCAGAGCACCTTCTCCAGGTCGGACACCAGATCCAGGTTCATGCGGAACATCGTCTTCAGCAGGATGTCGCGCATCATCACGATGCTCAGCCCGGTGTCGGACAGGTTGCGTGCGGGGGGCGGCGCGGGCACGATTGCCGTCTGCATGTTCATCTGATCTGCTCGTTTGCTGTCTGATTTTTCCCGTGATTCTACCCCTCATGGGTCATTGGAACAACAAAAACCACCAGTAGGGCTTTTGTATGGCACCGTCTGCGCAGATAGTGTTGCCGAACGATTAACGGGACAGGTTGTGAGGGGCACATGATGGAACGTCCAAATGCGGTGATGCTGGCGGGGGGGCTGGCGGCCCTGTTCATCCTTCTGGCGGGGACGTCGCTTGCACCCGGTGCGCTGCTCGTGGGCAAGCATGAGGGCGATACGTTTCATATTGTCGACGTGTTGATGCGCATGGCGCGTGGCGAGGTTCCGCACCTGGATTTCGCGACCCCGATCGGAGTGCTTGCCTTTGCCCCTATCGTTCTGTTTTTGAAGGCGGGTTTCGGTGTTGGCATGGCCATGATCATGGGCCAGGTGCTGATTGCCGCCCTGGTCTTTCCGGCGCTCTGGTGGGTGGCGCACAGCCGGTTTTCCACCGGCTGGGCCGTGGGGTTCGGAGCAGCGGTTCTGGTGCTTCTGCTGGGGTTGGTGCATGGCACGACCGAACCCAGTCTCAGCATGTCGATGCATTACAATCGCTGGGCCTGGGCAGCCACTTTCCTGGTCCTGGCCGCGGCGGTGCTGCCGGGGCGTGGCGCGGACCGTCCGCTGGCGGATGGGCTGGTGATCGGACTGGGCCTGTCGCTGATGGCCTTGACCAAGGTGACTTTCTTCGTGGCATTCGCGCTTCCGGTGGTGGTCGCCCTGGTCGCGCGGGGCGCCTGGCGCAGCCTTGCAGTGTCCGTCCTGGCGGGCCTGGCCGTGGTTGCCGTTGTCACCGGGGTGATGAGTGTCGAGTTCTGGATGGCCTGGCTGGGGGATCTGCGGACCGTCTCCTCCAGCCTTGTGCGCCCTCAACCCACCCTGAACCTGGGCCAGGTGATCGGTGCGCCCTCGCACATGGCGGGCACTTTGGTGCTGATCTTCGCGGTCGTGCTGCTGCGTCAGGCAGACCGTCCTGCCGAGGGGCTGATCCTTCTGCTGTTGGCGCCGGGCTTCATCTATGTCACCTGGCAGAATGCGGAAAACGACCCGCAATGGCTGATGCTGCTGGGGGTGATGCTGTTCGCGCTGGTGCCCACGCGTGAGCTGCACAATGTGCTGGGGTGGAATGTTTCCGCCGGGATCGGCTATCTGGGCATCGCGGCGATCACGCTGTCGGTGCCCAGTTTCATCAATATGGCCTGGAGCCCGTTTCGCCACCTCAACACCGACCGCGCGGCCTATATGCCGTTGCTGCCGGGGCAGGGGATTCACGAGGATCTGCAGGTCGCCCGGATACGTAACCTGGACGTGGGCGGCGCGGTGCCGTTGGGCCTGCCCACGGGAGACCGCGATGCGTCGGGGCAGGAAGAGGTCGCCAGGGTCAATGGCGAGGCCCTGCCGCAGTGCAACCTGGGGCTTGGCATGAGCCATTGGATGGCAACGATCGCGACCCGGTTGAACGAGAGCGGGCTGGCACGGGATCAGCAGGTTTTCGTGACGGATGTCCTGAACGTGACCTGGCTGTACGGTGCCGGAGAGCCGCTGCAAGGGGGCGCGCCGTGGTATTACGGTGGGCTCAGCGGGTTTGCCAATGCCGACCTGGTCCTGGTGCCGCTTTGCCCGATTTCCGCGCCCTTGCGCAAGCTGATGCTGACCGAGATCGAGGCGGACGGTGCACAGTTGACCGAGATTGACCGGACCGACCTGTATATTCTCTATCGAAAGTAAAAAAGCGGCCGGAATTACCGGCCGTAGAAGGCGACAATCAGAAGATAGAACAGGATGATCCCCGAGATCACCAGGCCCATCGGGAAATCCTTGCGCTCCCAGCTGTGCCAATCGGGCATGCGCGCGCGCAGGGCCGGGGTGTGAAGCACCACCCGGTGCAGGGTAAAGCCTGCCAGCAGGGTGGCCGAGGTCAGGATGATGATCAACGGTGCGTCCTGTCTGTCGAACAGCGGCGCGGCGGCGGCAGCGTATTTGGCGTCCCCGGCGCCCATGGCGCCCGCAGCAAAGAGCACGAAGCAGAAGGCCAGGATCACCGGTGCGTTGATCAGGCGAAAGAGCCAGTCCGTCGCGGGCATTGCCAGAAACCCCACGGGAATCGTCACCACGAGCAGGGCCAGCACTGCCAGGTTCGGGATTTTCATACGGGCCAGGTCGCTCCAGGCGACCCAGATCGCGATCGGAGTGACAACGGGCAGGAACCACCAGCCCGCGGCGGCGAATTGTGTGGAGATCATCGCTTCAGCCCGCGCTCACGCCGCCTTCCAGCGCACGCAGGGCCCGCACGGCGGACTCGAAATGCTGCGGATGGGTGTCGATGGCTTCCTTCAGCAGGGCCCTTCCGGTCTGGACGTCGCCCTGTTTGATCGCCGACAGGGCCAGCGTATGCAGAAGCTGTGCGCGTTCCGTCTGGGTCATCTCGATGATCGGAAGGTCGTATTTGCGCTGGGCGCCGCGGGCCAGGGTCAGGTTGTTCTTGGCGGTGAACACCTTGTTGTCATAGGTCAGCGATTCCGCGAACAGCGCCTCGGCGCCAGCGAAATCACCGCGGGTCAACTTTGAGTAACCCCAATTGTTCAACACGCCCGAAGGTCTTGTGGTCAGGCCGACGGCGGTCTCATAGAAACTGTCGGCCCGCTCCCAATCTTCGTTGCTGTCGGCGACCATCGCCTCAAGGCGATAGCGTTTGTAGGTTTCGAACGTGGGCGGGATCGCGTCCAGCACCTGTTCCGCCTTGGCCCAGTCCCCGGCGCGGATATGGGCGTCGGCCAGATCGACGCGGTCGTCGTTGGTGGCCTCGTCACTTTCGAGGACCTCGGCAAAGACCCGGGCGGCTTCCGGCGCCTTGCGGGCGCGCACCAGCGCCTTGCCCAGTCCGCGTTTCAAGTCGATCCGGTCGGGCTGGGAACCGGAGGCGCGGCGGAAATAGGCCACGGCTTCGTCCGCGTCGCTCACGGTGAGCATGATGTCGTTGAGATTGGCGTCGTCGATCACGTTTACATCGGCGATCGCACGGGTGACGTCGGCGTCGGCGCCGGGTTTCTGGCAGCCCGACAGGGCCACCAACCCGCCAAGGCAGACTGTAACAAGGATGGGATGGCGCATGCTGCGTCCTCTTACTGCTCGAACCCGCTTACGGCGTCGACAGAAGGAGGTAGTCCCCGGCCCCCCGGCGCACCAATGCGAAATTTTCGTTTATGTCCGGAGCATAGACCGGATTTTCCACCTTGGCGAGCGCGAGGCGCAAATTCTCGCGAATTTCGGCAGATTGGCCACTATCAAGCCCGAAAGCGATGCGGAAAACACGGGCGGCCTCGGCCACTTCGCGCTGTTCCATCAGGACGACACCAAGGTTGTTCCATGCCGGCGCGAAACTGTCATCCTTCTCGACCGCCCGGCGCAGCATCGTTTCGGCCTGGCCCAGGCGGCCCAGCATCAGGTTCGCCGATCCGATCGCGGAAAGCACATCGACCGTCGTGCCATGTTCGGCGGCCGAACGCAGGTAGCTTTTCAGCGCCAGCTCGTATTCCCCTGCCGCCATCAGGCGATGGCCGACGACCAGCCCGTCCACGCTTTCCTCGCCGCGCGGTACGCCGGATGGGGCAAAGGGGCTGTCGTTCTCCGGCAGCCCCGTGTTCGCACAACCCGCCAGCAGCGCCAGCGCACAAGTCAATCCCACCCGTATGATGCTGTTACCTCATTAGAAATTGGCGTTTTGCAACGTCACGTAAATCTCATATACCGACGGGCCGATCAGGATGATCAACAGCGGCGGCACGGTCAGCATCATAGTGGCAAGAGTCATCTTGGTGGGCAAGGTATTTGCCTTTTCTTCCGCGCGCATGACGCGTTTGTCGCGCATTTCACCGGCGTAGACGCGCAGGGCCTCGGCGATGGACGTGCCGAAGCTGGTCGACTGGATCAGCACGGTCACGAAACTGGCCACGTCCGGCACCCCGGCGCGTTCGGCCATGTCGCGCAGCACCTGGATGCGGTCCTTGCCCGCCTTCATCTCATGCGCGACGATCTCGAACTCGTCGGCCAGCGCCGGATAGCCCGCGCGGATCTCGCGGGCGACGCGGATGATCGACTGGTCAAGGGACTGACCGGCCTCGACACAGACCAGCATCATGTCCAGCGCGTCGGGGAAGCCGTTGGTGATCTGTTCCTTGCGTTCCTCGACCCGGCGCGTGACCCAGTATTTCGGCAGGTAATAGCCCGCGCCGCCGGGGATCAGCACCGACAGCATCATTTTCTGGGTCGTGACCTCGGCGCCGGTGGTTTTTTGCAGAAAGACATAGCCGACGCCCAGAACGAGGAAGCCGAGCCCCAGCGCAAACTGTGCGAAGTGGAACGTACGCACGGCTTCCTTGCCGGGGTAGCCCGCCTGCAGGAGCTTCAGGCGCATCGCTGAATATTCTTCCTCGTCCTGGGGTTCCAGGAAGCCGGAAAACTTTTCGAGCTTGTCATTCCCTTGCGCCGCGCGCAGGGCCATCTTCGGGTCCGATATCTGTTGCAGGTTCGACTTCTTGAGCTTGTCGAGCGGGTCTTCCTTCCTGTTCATCAGGATCGGCAGGGTGCCCAGCACCAGAAAGAGGCCCAGGATGCCCAAGGCAACCACCGGGCCCAGCGGGCCCATCGCATCGACGAGCATGGTGTTGATCTGTTCAAGCATGGGTAAGCCTCCTCAGACCTTGATGTTCACCAGCGCGCGCATCACGAAGACGTTCGCCACCAGGAAGGCAGCCACGACCAGGCTGGCGGGGATGAAAACCGCGGTTTCCTTGACGTCGTCATAGTAGTTCGGCTGGATCACGTTGATCATCACGAGCGCAACCAGCGGGAACCCCGACAGGAAGGTGCCGGACCACTTGGCCTCGGCGGTGATGGCCTTCACGCGACGGAACAGTTTGAACCGCGCCCGGATCACCTTGGCCAGACCGTCCAGGATCTCGGCCAGGTTGCCGCCCGAAGTCTGCTGGATCGTCACCGCCACCGCGAGGAAGCGCAGATCCTGCATGTCCATGCGTTCGGCCAGGGACTTCAGCGCCTCGCCCACGTCGCGCCCATAGGCGCTTTCGTCCGCGATCACACCCATTTCCGAACCCAGCGGATCGGGCACTTCCTTCGCGACGATCTGGATCGCCGAGCTGAACGGGTGGCCGACGCGCAAGCTGCGCACCATCAGTTCCACCGCGTCGGGAAGCTGTTCCTCGATCATCGAGAGGCGTTTCTTTGCGGTGTTGTTGATCCAGACATAGACCGCGCCCGCGCCCATGGCGACCGACACGGCAATGCGCACGGGCAGACCTGCCTCGGTGCCGACGGTCAGACCGACATAGGCAACTCCCATCAGCCCGACCATGACCATGATCAGCTGGTTGGGGGAAAAGGCGATATTGGCTTTCTGCGCCTTCAGGGCCAGCAGCGAATAGAGCGGGATGCCTTTCGCGTTCATGTGCTGGTGCATTTCCTTGCGCAGCTGTTCGAGCACCTGTTCGCGGCCCGCGCCCTTTTCCAGCATGTCGATCCGGCGGTTCACGCGGTTGTTCAGGCTGATCGACTTGCCGAATACCATCAGGTAGACGGCGTTCACCAGCACCAGCACGGCCACGAAGATCAGGCCGTAGATAAGCGGTTCTGCGGAAATGACCATGGTATCTACTCCGCTGCGACCGGTTCGAAGATCGAGTGGGGCAGGTCATAGCCCCACTGACGGAACC
>NZ_JASBTN010000039.1 GCF_030148435.1 Aliiroseovarius sp. | reverse complement strand
CCCCCTCAAGCCCGGCAAGATACCCCATGGCAACGCCCGGCTTGCCCTCCAAAAGCGCTATCTGTGCGAAGAGAAGACGATCTTTCGGCCCCGAAACCTCATGTGAATTGGACAGGACGGCACGTGCGGGGGCAGCAAATCCAAGGTCCAGAAAACGCCCGGCAACGGCCTGACGGACCGGCGAGGGCATCAGTGAAATACGGCTGCTTTCCGATATCGCATGCATAAGAAACGCCGTATCCTCAGCATTTTCAACCAATTCCATCAGGAAAGCTTCACGCAGCTTAACCACTTCGACCGTCTCCGCCCCATAGGTTTCTGCCGCTTCCCCCAGAAGGACGAGGGCCCGGTCAAATCGGGCTGAATACAATTCAGCCCGCAGGGCGGTGGTCAGAAGTGCCTCCCCCGTTTTCGTTCCCCGATGTTCGTAGGCCATGGAGGTCAGGAGCCTGCGCCACCTGTCTTCGACAGGTTGTCCCGCTTCCATACGCGCGCCTACAAGCTGCAACAGAGCGTCCGGTGCAAGCGGATCATCTTCACGAATGATTTCTTCCAGCCGGGCATTTGCCCGTTCGGCATCCCCGTTCGATCTGTCCAGACCGGCCTCAAGGAGGTCGAACCCTGCCCCATGTCTACCGGGTGCCCGAGCCACGGCATCGCGCAAGGCGTTAGCGGTCGAGACATCCCCTATATCCAGGAAGCTCTGCGCCAGGCCCGGTCCCAGATGGCGGCGTAAATGCAGGGGCAAGTCGGAGAAGGACTTGATCACCGAACTCCGGTCGATATCCGCCGCTGGGGACAGGCTGGGTTGCGCCAGCGTGGCCCAGAGCGCGACAGGCCCGGAACAAGCCATCTGGTCGGATATGGCCGCGGGATTGGTGCTTTCCCCGGAATCCATGATCTCCCCCATCATGACCAGCAGATCCGGGCGCTGAACCTCGGCCCCGAAACGTCGTAGGACGGCGATCGCCTCGGCGCCAAAGGTCAGGTAGATATAGTTTCGCACAAGACCGAGGACATGGTCCGGGTTTGCCTGATCGAATTCGCCCAGCAATCCGGCTCTATGCGTGGAAAGGACCGCCCCGTCATTCGGAGGGCGCCCCCAGTTCGCCAGATCGAAATACTCGGCCGGCAGGCAGGCCAGACCATCACGGGTTGTCGCCGGCCTATCAGGGGTTGCGGCGTCCATGTCCCGGTCGATCACAGTCTGAATCTGCATGTGCCCGATAGGATCCTGTGGCGGAACAGGAAAGGGTTGTGGTACCCCTTCGCGGCCGGGATCCGGAGCCGGGTTCAACGCCACCTCGACGGCTGCCTCAGTGGCTTGCAGGTCCGCATCGAGCAGCCCTTGGGCTGCGGCACGGCCGATCTGGAGCAAAAGCTCTTCTTCAGTCTCGGAAACACGGTCTTGCGCCGGCGCAGCAACCTTTGACGCTTGCGGGAGAACCGGTTCGTTTTCGATAAAGTCGGTCACAAGGTCGACGACGGCGGATCGCTTGTCCCTGTCCGGTGAGAGGCCTGGGTGCGGCAGGGGTGTTTGGTAGCTGAACGTGATGGGAAGTCCAAACCGTACCGCGCGGGAATCGGGGCCGGGTGGAGTTGCCTCCGGCGCGGGGACATCCAGCGGGGCCTCAGCGGCCGCAGAAACCGTCGCGTTACCGAAGGCGGGTTCCGCCTGCGCCTCGACGTCATTCAGTTCTTGGTTGAAAGGACTGTTCGCACGTGGCGCCGGACCATCCTTGATGTCCAGGACCACCTCACTTGCGCGGAGGTCGAAGGCATCACCGTAACACGGGCAATTGGATGAAATGAACAGGCGTCCGTTTCCCCGGTCTTCCAACGCAACGATCCGGGTTCTCGGGATCAGGTCAAACACGCCGCGCGTATCGAACTGCATTTCAGGCGCATCCACCCGGATTTCGTATCCACCGTCGACACGCCCGAAGCGCCATGCCACGCGTGTATCGAATTGCAGAACCAGGCGCGAAAAATCCGCGTGCTCCCCGGATCGGAGGGTCACGACCTGGGCCCAACTCACGCCAGGCAGAAGCCACAGGCAGAGGAGTGCAGTTCGTGCGATCATGCGGCGTCCTTCTTCACGTCCTTCAGGGCGTCTTCGAGGTCCGAGAAACTGGGGCGGATGTGACTGGGCGTGTTCTGACGCCCCACCTCAATGCAAATGTTGGTCGAATGGTTGTAGAGATTGGCAACCAAGACCTCGCGGATCAACTGGTAGAAATGGGCGTCCTCCTCGGTGACAGTCTTAACCTTGGACGCAAAGGGTCCGACCAGCCCGTAGGCCAGGAACACGCCAAGGAAGGTCCCGACCAACGCACCGCCGATCAGCTTGCCCAGAATTTCCGGCGGCTGGTCGATCGAGCCCATGGTCTTGATGACCCCCAGGACCGCTGCCACAATGCCCAGTGCCGGAAGGCCATCCGCAACAGTTTGCAGCGCATGAGAGGAGTGCATTGCGTGGTGCAGGTTCGCCTCCATGCGTTTTTCCAGCACCTCTTCGACCTGGTGTGGGTCATCATAGTTCATCGAAGCTGAGCGCAGTGTGTCGCAAATCAAGTCGATCGCCTCACGGTCGGTAAGGATTTTCGGATACTTCTGAAAGATCAGACTGTCTTCGGGTGTCTCGATGTGTTCCTCGAGCGCCACAGCGTTTTGCCGCGCCTGACGAATCAGTTCGAACAGCAGGCAGAGCAGGTCTTTGTAGTCGTCAGGTTTCCACTTGGGCCCCTTGAACACCTTGCCGACATCCTTGACCGTATGCTTGATCGCGCCGAGGTCGTTGGAAATCACAAAAGCCCCGGCCGCCGCCCCGCCGATCATGGTGAATTCGAAGGGCAGCGACTTCAGAATGATCCCCATCTTGCCGCCTGCAGCAAGATAACCGCCGAACACCATTACGAAAATCATCGCGATACCGACGAAACCGATCATACCGTAGCCTCCGCTTGTCCTTGCCGCCAACCTGCCAGAGCAAGGTTAAGAAACCCTGATCACCGGCTTAGTTCGTCGGCACTGCGGCATTGCGGCCGGCGAGGATGACGCTGATCGCATAGGCGGTCTTTGGATCCAGCCCCGACAGGACCGCGGCCGCCGCGTCCGGACGCATCCGCGCCAGGAAACCGGCGGCAAATTGCGGGTCCATCGCCTCGAACAGAGGGGCGGCTTCCTTGGGTTTCATATTCTCGTAAACAGCGGTCAGGCGGGTCAGGTCCTCTTCGGCCGCCGAATCCGCCAGGGCCATGGTGGCGGCCAGCTCCTCCTCGGCGCTGGTCAGCGCTTCGAGATTTCTGGAAATCTGCTCTTCGGCCACGGCAAGCGCCTGCAATCGGGTTTCCAACGCGGCCTCTCGATCGGCCAGACGCGCCTCGCGCTCCCGCAACTGCTCAAGCAGGATCGCCAGGTTCGGATCCGGCACCGGGGCGGGAACCCCGGTCAATTCGGGCTCCGCCTCAGCCAGGGCCATGACTTCTCCGGCGACGGCATGACCCACCGGACCACCCAGTCGCAACAGGGCCGAAAGGCCCAGCATCACCGCAACGACCCAGAGAACGCCACGTGTTGCGCGACGTCGGCGCGGTTTCAACTGCTTGCTCATTGCGCTGCCTCCAGCCGGTTGCGCTGGCTCAGAAACAGAGGTTCCTCGCTCTCCTGCAAACCGTCGGTGGCTGGCTCGGAGAGCTCGGAAAGATCATGCATGGAGGCCAGCATCAGCTCCAGTTTGCGTGATACGTCTTCGGCCCGTTCGGTCAGATCGGTCAACTCGCGCGAACTGTTCCCGGCAGCCTTGCGCGCCTTTTCCATCGTTCTGGTCATATCGTCCACCTGAGCCGACAGCACGGCAACCGCACCGCCCATGCCATCCTGAAGATTGTTGAACTTCTTCAGACGGCGGCTCAGCACCAGGCAATAGATTGCGGCACCGGCAGCGCCGGCCACCAGAAGCGTGTCTGCAATCATGTCCAGCATCGGCATTTCCTTTCCTAGTTCAGAACGAATTCCATGATCAGGAGGTCACGCACACGCCCTTCCCCCGTCACCAGCTGGATGCGCCGCAGCATCTGCGCCCGTAGCATCAACAGGGCCGATGGATCCTCGATATCCCGCATCTCCACCGCACGCAGATAGGAGTTCAGCACATCCAGTACGCGTGGGATCAGCCTGGTCACATCTTCCCGAAACTGCGGCTCGACCTCCAGTGAGGCCCGGAACCGCAAATGCCTGCTGCCGGAGCCATTGCCCAGCGAGATCACCAGCGGATCGATCTCGACAAAGGCCACGGGCGGCAGGGTGACAACCTCTTCCTCCGGCACGAATTCGGCGGTGCCTGCTTCGGATTCAGGCTTCAGAATCATGCCCGCATAGACCGCAAAGAACCCGCCACCGCCCAACAGGAGCGCGAGCATCACCCCGATCAGCAAGCCCTTCCTGGACTTCTTTTTCGGTGCCTCTTCATCACCTTCAACCGGATTTTCAGCCTCCGCCATGGCGTCACCATTTTTTTGCGTCGAATCCTTATAGCCCGGCGCTTACTAACCGATTGTTAAGGGCGATCTGGGAAAACGATTGCAACGACGGGGGCAGAAGCCCGCTCGCAGAAGGAGTTCCGTCTTGCAGCAGATCCTGAACATCTGGTCCGCGCTGGACATGCGCAAAAGGATGATTGTGGTCCTTGCCACCGTGGCGATGTTCGCCGCTGTACTGGGCCTGTCCCGCATGGCCAGCCAGCCGTCGATGTCGCTTCTTTATGCGGGGCTCGAATCGGGGCCTGCCGGCGAGGTCGTGAAAGCGCTGGAGGCACGCGGAGCCCAATATGAAATCCGCAGCGGCACCATCTTCGTCGAAGGTGCCCGGCGTGATGAACTGCGCATGACTCTGGCCAGCGAAGGGCTTCCGACGAACTCCTCGAAAGGTTACGAGCTACTCGACGGCATGTCCGGCTTTGGCACGACGTCCCAAATGTTCGATGCGGCCTATTGGCGCGCGAAGGAGGGCGAATTGGCGCGCACGATCGTGGCCTCACCGCTGATCCAACAGGCCCGCGTGCATATCGCGAACCCCGCGCCCCAGGGCTTTCGGCAAAGGGTTGATCCAACGGCTTCAGTAACCGTCGCAACACCGAGCGGAACTTTGTCCGCGCAGCACGCCAAGGCTTTGAAATTCCTTGTGGCTTCAGCAGTCACGGGCCTGTCGCCGGAAAATGTGTCGATCATCGATTCACGTGGCGGCCTGATCATGTCTGGCGACGATGTCGCGGCGGGCTCCGCGGACGGCGGAGATCGTGCCGAGGAACTGAAACACAACGTCGAACGTCTGCTGGAGGCCCGGGTGGGCTATGGCAATGCCGTGGTCGAAGTGACCGTGGAAACCTCGACCGAGCGCGAGTCGATCCTGGAGCGCAGTTTTGATCCTGATAGCCGCGTCGCCATCTCGACCGAAACCGAGGAAACCAGCAACTCCGCCCGCGACACCCGTAGTGGCGGCGTGTCAGTCGCTTCGAACTTGCCGTCGGGCGAGGCCGCAGGCGGTGACGGCGCCTCCTCTTCCTCGAATTCCGAAACGCGTGAGCGGGTGAATTACGAAGTGTCCGAGACAACGCGTGAAATCCTGCGCGCGCCGGGCACGGTCAGGCGCATTAGCGTGGCGGTTTTGGTGGATGGCATCCGCACCGTGGATGCAGATGGAAACCCGGTCTGGGAGCCGCGCCCCGAAGAAGAATTGACCGCATTGCGTGAGCTGGTCGCCTCCGCCGTTGGCTTCACTGAGGCTCGCGGCGACAGCTTGACCCTGAAAACCATGGAATTCGAACCGATCGTTGCCGACGGCAGTGAAGCGACGAGTGGAGTGATTTCGCGCCTGAACCTGGACATAATGTCCTTGATCAGGCTTGCCGTCCTGGCCCTGGTTGCCCTTGTTCTGGGCCTGTTCGTGCTGCGACCGATCTTCGGATCCGGCGCCGAAGCCCCCGCCTTGGCCGACGCTTCAACTGGTGCCCTACCCGGCCCGGCCCCGACTGGCCTGCCCCTCACGCAACCCGGCCCAGCTGCGGGTTTCCCTGATCCCAACGCGATCCCCGACCTGCCGCCGCTGACCGGCGAAATCGACGACGGTGGATTTTCCCCTCCGGAGATGGCCGTGGTGTCCGATATCGACTTCGCCGACAACGATCTGCCCGCCCTGAACGGCGAGTCTGCGGACCCGGTCGTGCGCCTACGCGCCCTGATCGCGGAACGACAGGGCGAAATGGTCGAAATCCTGCGTGGCTGGATGGAAGATGAAGAGGAACCGGCGCAATGAAACCTGTGTTCCCTCTCGAAGAATTCGACGCTGCCGACCTGAGTTCCAGCTCGGCCAACCCGAAGCCCGCTGCCGCAGCGCCTCCGCCGTCGCCAACACCGACCGTCCCGGTCGAGGAGTTCGAGAAGGTCAGGCTCGAGGGCTACGAATCGGGCTACCAGGCCGGGTGGGATGACGCCACCCGCGCCGACAGCGAAGGTCAGAGCCGCATCGGCGCCGAGTTTGCGCGCAACCTGCAGGACCTCGGCTTTACCTTTCACGAGGCGCGCAGCCATGTGATGCATGCGCTGGAACCGCTTCTTACCGGCATGGTCGAAAAGGTCCTGCCGCAGATCATCTCGCAAACTGTGGGCCAGACGATTATCGAGGAGCTGCTGCCGCTGGCATCAGACGCTGCCGACACCCCGATCGAGGTCGTCATCTGCCCAACCAGCCGCCCCGCGCTTGAAACTCTGCTGTCAGAGGCGTCCAGCGTGCCCTTCGTTCTGCGGGAAGAAGACAGCTTGGCGGAGGGTCAAGTCTTTCTGCGCTCCGGCAAATCCGAAAAGCACCTCGACCTGACCGGGGCTGTCGACCGAATCGGCAATGCGATTAACGGTCTCTACGAACTCAACGAGAAAGCGTTCCAGAATGGATGATATGACCCAAGCCGATAAAAACGGCCCTTCGAACCCGTTCACCCAGGTGCCAATCGAAATCACCATCTCGGTCGGCAAGGCGCGCCCGACTGTGCGCGACCTGCTGAAACTCAAGGCGGATTCGGTCCTCCCCCTGGACAAGAAAGTCGCGGACCCGGTGGAGCTCTATATCGGCGACAAGTTGATCGCCCGCGGCGAACTGGAGGAAGTCGACGGCGCGCCCGATGGGCAGTTGGCTGTGCGCCTGACCGAAGTGGCCGACCTGAAATCGGGCCTCTGATCATGCTTCGTTTCACGCTTATCCAGGGCCTGCTCACGACCATCGCGTTAACCATGATCCTGGCAGCCAGTCCGGCAGTGGCGCAAGACATTTCCATTTCTCTGGGCGATGACGGTTCGCTCGCCACACGCTCGATCCAGCTGCTCGTGCTGGTCACGATATTGAGTCTGGTGCCCGGCCTGGCGATTATGATCACCTGCTTCCCCTTTATCGTGACAGTTCTGTCGATCCTGCGCCAGGCAATCGGGTTGCAGCAGTCCCCACCCAACATGCTGATCATCAGCCTGGCCCTGTTTCTGACCTACTTCGTGATGGAACCGGTCTTTACCGAAGCCTGGGCGCGTGGTGCCGGACCCTTTTCCGAAGGTAACATGGAGCTGGAACCTGCGTTTATGGCAGCGCTGGACCCGTTCCGGGTCTTCATGGCCGCACGGGTCGACGCTGACACTTTCCAGAACCTGGCCAGTTTGCGCGAGGCCACGCTTGGCGCGACCCCGGAAGCCGAGGCCCCCTTGTCCCTGCTGGTGCCCTCTTTCTTGTTGTCGGAAATCGAACGGGCCTTCCAGATCGGTTTCCTGCTGTTCCTTCCCTTTCTCATCATCGACCTCGTGGTCGCGGCGATTCTCATGTCCATGGGCATGATGATGGTCCCTCCTGCGATCGTTTCGCTACCGTTCAAACTGGCCTTCTTCGTGGTGGCTGACGGGTGGAGCCTGGTCTCGGGCGCCCTGGTCCGCAGCTACTTCTGACCTCCGGCCAGCCAGTCCTCGGGCGCGGGAAATACCCCGGTCCCTGGTCCCTGGTCCCCCGCCTAGTGTGAGATCCCGACTGGTGGCACGCCAAGCGGTCCTATTCGGCCAAGGCGGCAAGAATGGCGAAACCTCCGCGCGACACCCCCCGGATTTGCGAGGGCAGGACCGTCCATAACGACACCCTGGCCTTGTCATCCTGTTGTCCACCTCAGCGTACGATGAACTCCGCATGGAGCGCGCCTGCTGCTTTGATGCTTTTCAAGATGTCGATCATGCCGCGGGGCGACACGCCCAGCGCGTTCAGCCCCGCTATCACTTCGGACAGGTCCGTCCCCACGGGCACTTCGGCCAGATTGACGCCCGGCTCTTCTTCGATGCCGACTTCGGTGCGTGGCACAACGATAGGCGTACCCTGCGAGAACGGATTGGGCTGCACCACCAGGGGCTGTTCCTGGATGCGCAACGTCAGGTTTCCCTGGGACACGGCGACCCGGCTGATGCGGACATCTGCGCCCATTACGATAGTGCCCGAGCGCTGGTCCACCACCACCCGCGCCTTGCGTTCGGGGTCGACCCGCAGGTTTTCGATCTCGCCGATGGCGTGGGCAGGCGACAGGGCCTGCGTTGCCTTGATGTCCAACAGGACCGTGCCACTGTCCAGCATCCGCGAGACCACACGGCCAAAGCTACGATTGATCGCATCCTCGATCCGCTCCGCCGTGGTGAAATCAGGGGTGCGCAAAGCCAGGCGGATCGAGTCCAACTGGGTAAAATCAAAGTCGATCTCCCGTTCTACCCGCGCGCCGTTCGGCACTACACCAGCGGTTGGTACACCCTGGACCACGCTTGCCCCGTCACCCTCGGACGAAGCCCCGCCAGCAATCACCGTGCCCTGTGCCACTGCGTAGATCTGCCCATCGGCTGCATTGAGCGGGGTCATCACCAACGTGCCCCCCAGCAGGCTTTTCGCGTCACCTATGGCCGAAACCGTGATGTCGATCTTCGACCCTGCCCGGGCAAAGGGCGGCAGGCTTGCCGTCACAAAAACAGCCGCAACATTCTTTGGTCGAAACTGTTCGCCAGTCACGTTCACGCCAAGACGCTCCAGGATGTTGGCCATGATGTCTTCGGTAAAGGGCGCATTTCGGATGCCGTCGCCGGTGCCATTCAGCCCGACCACAAGACCATAGCCGATCAGGTCATTTCCACGCACACCATCGAATTCGACAAGATCCTTGATCCGGACCGGTCCCGCATGGAGCGGAAGCGCCAGGAACAGGGTCCACAGGAGGGTAAGAAGCGGCTTCATCATCACATGTAGTCCGTGAAATTGAGCTGCGCGATGCGCGCGGTGACGGTGTAGAGCGTTTCGATCTGGCCATAGACCGCTTCAAGCTCGGTGGCGGTGTCATAGGGGTCGGCGCCGATCAAGTCGGCACGCGCGATCTCCAGCGCTGATCGCTCGGCCGCGTTCTGAACCGAAATATCCTCGATCCGGGCCTGTTGCGCTCCAACCTGGGCCCTGAGGGTGGTCAGGGCCCCGTCCGCAGTCAGAAGTCCTTCGGCGGCAATCTTGGTCAGGGCGGCCTGTTCATCCACATCTCCGGTCAGAACCCCTTCGGCAATCAGCGCAGACTTGGCATAGGACTTCATCACATCACGCAGGGCCTGATCATCGGCGCGTACCGGTTGGCGGACCAGATCCCCATCGCCGATGCGGGTCAATCCCATGCCAGAGGTCGACCCCAAGTAGCCCAGAGTTTCAAAGCCACCGCCGGGCGCGTCGAACCAGGCATCCACGGCGGTCGACACATCCGCCGCCGTCGTCGCCCCGGACGTGCCCGCGACCAAGGCAGCCATGATCGTGTCGGCACCAGCCAGGGCGGGGCCATCGGTGGCAGCACCTGCCATCAGGGTGCGGTCGGCCAGGCGGGTGTTCAGATGCGACACGACCGAGGCAAACTTCTGCTCTGCATCGATCGCCGAGGTCTGGATCAAGGTAGAATTGCGTGCAGAACTGGCTTGCAACAGGCCCGGAACCAGCTCCTGGTTTGTGGTCTGGATATATTCCAGGGACAGCTGCACGGTGTCGGTTACTATCGCCGCCTCCGAAGTGGCCGTGCGATAGGCATCCAAAGCCTTGAGCGTCCGTTCGATCCCCGCGATAGGCCCGAAATCCCCGGTCATCTTCGAGGCCGTATTTTCCCGCACGCCTGTGGTCAGCTCGGTCGAAAGACGGGTCAGCTCGGCCTTCAGCTGCCGGGTCAGGCGCTGGGTCTGGAAGGTGCCGACCATGTCACCGATTGTCAGATTGCTCATCTTTGCGTCCTCACATCGACAGGAGTTGCTTGATCATTTCGTCCACTGTCGCGATCACGCGGGCGTTGGCGGCATAGGCTTGTTCGATCAGAAGGAGTTTCTGCATCTCATGGTCCGTGTCGACGCCGTTCTCCAGCTCCATCTGTTTCAGGGTGTCATTCTGCGCGCTGGACGAGGCCAGCAGGTTTTCCGCATGCAACCGATCCGCCCCGATCGACGACAGGAAATCCGCCGCCAGCCCGCTGGAGGATCGGGCCGCCGTCGCGAAACTGGCGCTGGCAGCGGTGCGCGGCGCGGTCAATGCGGTTGTCAGATCCTGCAACAGCTGCGCATTGCCAACCTCGCCGGGGATGGCCGCGCCCAGCCCGTCACGCAGGCGCCAGATGGCACCGCCCCGGGTGGGATCGACTGCG
>NZ_JASBTN010000020.1 GCF_030148435.1 Aliiroseovarius sp. | reverse complement strand
CAGCCTTGTCGTAGGAATGGGGGTGTTTTCGCGTCGGGTTTGGCGGGATGACGGCCTCGCATCCCCGCTCAGCCAGCCAGTCGCGCAGCCGTCGCGCGTCATAGGCGCGGTCTGCCAGCAGGCGGTGCGGTGTGGGGACGCGTGTCAGAAGCTCGGCCACACCGGTCAAGTCATGCGCCTGGCCCGGCGTCAGGCAGAGTGCGACGGGGCGCCCGGCCTCATCTGTCAGGGCATGAATCTTGGTCGTCCGTCCGCCGCGTGAGCGTCCGATCGCATGGGCGAACTCCCCCCTTTTCCGCCCGAGGCCGAGCGGTGCGCCTTGACCGATGTGCTGTCCGCGCTGGTCGTGCCGATCACACCGGAAGAGCCTGACAAGACATGGAAAACATCCCCCCAAACGCCCTGCTTGGACCACCGGTTGAAGCGGTTGTAGATCGTTGTGCAGGGGCCGTATTCCGCCGGACAATCGCGCCAACGCGCTCCGGTCTTGAGCATATGCAGGATGCCAGAGATCACCCGACGGTCATCGACCCGTCGTGCCCCGCGCCGACCCGTTGGCAGATGCGGTCGGATCGCCGCCCATTCGGCATCGCTGAGCCAATACAAATTACCTGCCATGAAACCCTCCCGCCTGTTCCTGGCGGGAGTGAATCAGATGAAAACCAAAAGGGGAATCCGCTAATTGAGTACGGACCCTAGTGCAAGCACGACGACGCGGGGGGCTCAGAAGCTTCCCCGGGCAGCCTCCTTTAGGATCAATTTGTCCAACGTCAGATCAGAGACAGCTTTTCTCAGCCGCTCATTTTCCCTTTGCAGGCGTGTCAGTTCCTTCAGTTGATCCACACCCATTCCGCCATATCGCTTTCGCCAACGGTTATCGGTTCGTTCGACGACACCAAGCTTGTTGGAACCGATGCGGCTCACTCAATCCGGGCCAGGGCTATACCGGATTTGGAGATCATTCGGGAGCGGACCCGGATTGCTGGTCAACAGCGCCTATCTGCCTGATTGGCAGGGGATGTACGCGCAGTCCTATGCGGACGCACCTGATGCCCGCTACATGCGAGTTGAACAGATTGGCTATGATTTTATGTATTTCCCGCTGCGACCACTGAACGGCCCGGTTTGCTTCTGGTGGAAGCGGGGCCGGCGTCAGTGAAGAGGGTAAAACGAGGATCGAAGTCTGAGAATTGAAGGCTAACTCTCTGATATTATTGGTCGGAGTGAGAGGATTCGAACCTCCGACCCCTGCCTCCCGAAGACAGTGCTCTACCAGGCTGAGCTACACTCCGACCGTGGCGGGCGGGATAGCCTCTATTTGGGGTGGTGGCAAGCCCCATTTGATCGGATGACCGGTTTTCTTTTCCGTTGCGGGGGATTGCCGGTCACGGGCGGCGGCGGGCAAGAAAAAACCGGCCCCTGGGGGCCGGTTCCAATCCGAATCGCGATGTAGATCGGTGCGGAATTACAGGCTGGCGTCCAGTGCGGCGATCACCGCGTCGCCCATGTCGCTGGTCGAGGCCGGGGCCACGCCTTCTTCGTTCAGGAGGTCCGCGGTGCGCACGCCATCGGCCAGCACCTGTTCCACGGCGGCCTCCAGACGGTCGGCCTCCACGCCCAGATCGAAGCTGTAGCGCAGCGCCATGGCGAAGCTGAGGATGCAGGCGCAGGGGTTGGCCTTGCCTTCACCGGCGATGTCCGGGGCGGAGCCATGCACCGGCTCATAGAGGGCCTTCGGACGGCCATTGGCCATTGGCGCGCCCAGCGAGGCCGAGGGCAGCATGCCCAGCGATCCGGTCAGCATGGCAGCGGCATCCGACAAGAGGTCGCCGAACAGGTTGTCGGTGACGATCACGTCAAACTGCTTGGGCCAGCGGCACAGCTGCATGGCGCCGGCGTCGGCGTACATGTGGCTCAGTTCCACGTCCTGGTATTCGGCCTGGTGCACTTCGGTCACAACGTCACGCCACAGGATGCCCGATTCCATCACGTTGGCCTTTTCCATCGAACAGACCTTGTTGCCACGCTTGCGGGCCAGTTCGAAGGCCGAGCGCGCCACGCGGGCAATTTCCGATTCGGTATAGCGCTGGGTGTTGATGCCGACGCGTTCGTTGCCCTCTTCGATGATGCCGCGCGGCTCGCCGAAATAGATGCCCGAGGTCAGCTCACGCACGATCATGATGTCCAGACCGGCGACCACGTCCTTTTTCAGTGACGAGAAATCGGCCAGGGCGTCAAAGCACTGGGCCGGGCGCAGGTTGGCAAACAGGTCCATTTCCTTGCGCAGGCGCAGAAGCCCGCGTTCCGGCTTTACCGAAAAGTCCAGATTGTCGTATTTCGGGCCGCCCACGGCGCCCAGCAGGACGGCGTCCACGTCCTGGGCGGCCTGCATGGTCTCGTCGGTCAGGGGGGTGCCGTGCGCGTCATAGGAGGCACCGCCGACCAGCCCCTCGGACACGTCGAATTTCACGTCGCGCTTGTCACCGTACCAGTCGATGATCTTGCGCACTTCGGCCATGACCTCGGGGCCGATGCCGTCACCGGCCAGGATAAGGAGGGAGGGGTTCGTCATGGGGGCGTTCCTTCGCTGAAAAAACCTTCCGGCGTTGGGTAAAGCCCCCGTGGCGCTGGGTCAAGGCAGGGTGAGGTCGACCCAGACCAAGTGGTGGCGTTTCCTGTCGTCCGGTGGCCAGAAAACCCCGGAATCGGTCACGGCGAGGCGCGCATCGGGCAGCACATAGTCCAGCCGCAGGTTGCCGGGGCGCGGCTCGTCGAAATTGGCGGTGTCCAGCGCAGGGTTGCCCCGGTGGCCGGGTGTGGCCTGTGCCTCGGCCGGGGCGCTGCGCGGTTCCGGATCCTGCAGGCGGGGATGGTCCAGCAAGGCACGGATGCCCTCCCGCCGCCCGGCGCCGTCGAACGGGTCGACATTGGCACGGCCCAGAACCACCACGGGAGGCGCAGGTGCGGGCCAGGGCAGATCTCCGTCCAGATAGCGCGCCCAGAGGGCGATCTCGTCGTGATTGCGGCGCCCGTTGCGGTCCTCGTCCCCGTCATAAAGCGGGGTGCCGGCGGCGAAGGCCAGGAGGCGCAGGGGGCCGTTCGGGGTCAGCACTTCGACATCCCAATGCCCGACCGAGGACAGGCGTTGAGCGGCGAATGCCTCGGTCGACGGGAAGGGCTGGCCATCGACCAGCGGCGGGATGGCACCGGGCAGGTCGGCCCAGAGAAAAGAAGAAAAATCACGGACCTCGCCGATCGGAAAGCGGGACAGGATCGCCATGCCGCTGTCGCCGGTGAAGCGGCCATAGCCCTGGGCATCGCGTGCCTCGCCCAGCGATCCGTCGCCATCCATATCCAACCCGGATGGCAATCCGCTGTTGGGCCGCGCGGAAAAGCTGTGCGGGTAGTCCAGCCCGGCCTCTGCCAGCGCGTCCTGCAGCGCGGACAGCGCGTGTCCTTCAAGATCGTAATCAAGCCCCATCAGGTGCACCACGTCCGGGCGGACCTCTACCAGGGTGGCGACGGCCCCGGCCACGTCCTCGTCCTTGCGCAGGATGTCACGCAGCAGCAAACCCGGCCCCTTGCGGCCCAGTTCGGTGTCGAAAGTGGCAATTCGGATCGGTTCCGCCCGGGCCGGAAGGGAGGTGATCAGACCGGTGGCGATCCCGATTGCCAGGATCAGGCGTGTACCAAGCTTCCGTCTTTGGCTGCGGCGGAGTTGCGCTTGCGTTCGACGCTGATCATCCTGGCGATGCGCCCCATGGCGATGCCGCGCATGAACAGGCTGGCGGGAAGGAAAGCCCATGCTGTCACCGTCCAGATCAGGGTTTGTGAATTTGTCATCGAAACCGAGCCGAACAGCGATCCGGCCGCCTTGACGATGGCGGGGGTAAGGAAGGGAAGAAGGATACCCAGGCCAATATTGATCCGGGCATCCCGCTCCAGGCGATTGACCACGTCACCGCCGGCGGTCGGATCGAAGGTGGGCAGGTTAACCCACACGTTGAACGCTCCGAATTTCGAAGGCCAGCCCAAGACGCGCAACACGGCGATGAATATGGCCAGCGCCAGAAGCGAGATCAGGTAGCTGATTCCGGCGGCGGTCCGCAGAGTTTCAACTTCGGCGGTCTGGGCATCTGGGGGAAGCATCAGCACCAGCAGGCGCACCGGTGAATAAGGGAAGTCCAGGGCGCGTCCGATCAGCTGGCCGATGGCCTCGATGAACTGGGTGGCGGTGGATGGGAACACCTCGCCGCGCGCGATTACCGACAGCAGGAATACAGTGGTGAAGAGGCTGAGGAAGCGGATGCGGTTGAAGGGGGGGGCGTCGCGGAACTCCACCAGGCCGGGATAGGTCGATGCGTATTCGAACAGCGTCAGAGCGGCCGCGAAAATCGCAACCAATGCGGTGATCTGCGCTGTATCCGAGCTGGTTCCCGGCACCAGAAGCGACGGGGTGGCGACGAGAATCACCATCAGAAATGCGCGCACGAAAGCGCCTGTCAGTTGTGAGATCACTGCTCTACTTTCCTCAACCTGGACGGGCGCGATACGCTGCCGAACCCTTGTTCCGTGTTGATGCCGCCAATTGTGACGGCCTGCCTCATCTTTGCCACATTCTTGCCCACATTCATCACCCACCGCAAGTTCCTGTTTAAGCTTCGGAAACCATTTTGGCGGGATCGTGGGGGAACTGGTGCTTTCCTGCATCATGAAGGCGGCAGAAAAAAGGCCGCCCTGTGGGGCGGCCCAAAATCTTGTAGCTGCGGCCAAATCGGACACAAGACCCAATGCAGTTACACCCAGGGGCGTGCCTGTGCGGCCTGCGCTTCAAAGGCGTCGATCGAGGCTTTCTTTTCCATCGTCAACCCGATGTCATCCAGCCCGTTCAGCAGGCAGTGCTTCTTGAACGCATCCACGTCGAAGGGAATGACCTGCCCGTCCGAGGTGGTGATCTCCTGGGCTTCCAGGTCGACGGTCATGCGGGCGTTTTCACCCTTCTCGGCGTCGGCCATCAGGATGTCCACCTGCTCCTGCGGCAGCACGATCGGCAGGATGCCGTTCTTGAAGCTGTTGTTGAAGAAGATGTCGGCGAACGAGGTCGAGATGATGCATTTGATACCGAAATCGGCAATCGCCCAGGGGGCATGTTCGCGCGACGAGCCGCAGCCGAAGTTGTCACCGGCCACCAGGATCTCGGCCTTGCGGTACTGCGGCTTGTTCAGCACGAAATCGGGGATTTCGCTGCCGTCGCGGTTGAAGCGCATCTCGTCAAACAGGTTCGCGCCGAATCCGGTGCGTTGGATCGACTTCAGGAACACCTTGGGGATGATCATGTCGGTGTCGATGTTCACCAGCGGCATGGGGGCCGCGATACCGTGCAGTTTTTCGAACTTTTCCATTTCGCGGGTTCCTCAGATCAGGTCACGGACATCGGTCAGGCGACCGGTCAGGGCGGCGGCGGCGGCCATTGCCGGGCTCACCAGGTGGGTGCGGCCCTTGTAGCCCTGGCGCCCCTCGAAGTTGCGGTTCGAAGTCGAGGCGCAGCGCTCGTGTTCGGACAGCTGGTCGGGGTTCATCGCCAGACACATGGAGCAGCCCGCAAGGCGCCATTCGAAACCGGCGGCCTCGAAGATCTCGGCCAGGCCTTCTTCTTCGGCTTGTGCGCGCACAAGGCCCGAACCCGGCACGATCATCGCGCGCATGCCGTCCTTGATCTTCTTGCCCTTCACGATCTCGGCCACGGCGCGCAGGTCTTCGATGCGGCCGTTGGTGCAGGAGCCGATGAAAACGGTGTCGATCTCGATATCGGTCAGTTTCTGGCCGGGGGTCAGGCCCATGTATTCGATCGAACGGGCAGCCGCTTCGACCTTGCCGCCTTCGAAATCCTCGGGCGAGGGCACGGTGCCGGTAATCGGCAGCACGTCCTCGGGCGAGGTGCCCCAGGTGACGACAGGCTGGATGTCTTCGCCACGCAGCGTGACAACCTTGTCGAAATGCGCGCCTTCGTCGGTGTAGAGCGTCTTCCACCAGGCCAGAGCAGCATCCCATTGCGCGCCTTTCGGGGCGTGCGGGCGACCTTTGACATAGTCGAAGGTGGTCTCGTCCGGGGCGATCAGGCCAGCGCGGGCGCCGCCTTCGATCGCCATATTGCAGACGGTCATGCGGCCTTCCATCGACAGGTCGCGGATCGCTTCACCACAATATTCGATGACATAGCCGGTGCCACCGCCGGTGCCGGTTTCACCGATCACGGCGAGCGTTATGTCCTTCGCGGTCACACCCGGCTTCAGCTTGCCGGTGATCTCGACCTTCATGTTCTTGGACTTCTGCTGGATCAGGGTCTGGGTGGCCAGCACATGTTCCACCTCGGAGGTGCCGATGCCGTGGGCCAACGCGCCGAACGCACCATGGGTCGCGGTGTGGCTGTCACCGCAGACCACGGTCATGCCGGGCAGGGTCCAGCCGTTTTCGGGACCGACGATGTGAACGATGCCCTGACGGATGTCCGACACGGGGTAATAATGCACACCAAATTCCTTGGCGTTCTTGTCCAGCGCTCCCACCTGGATGCGGCTTTCCTCGGTCATCTGCGCCGGGTCTTCGCGGCCCTCGGTGGTCGGCACGTTGTGGTCCGGCACGGCAATGGTCTTGTCCGGCGCGTGCACCTTGCGGCCCGCCATGCGCAGGCCTTCAAAGGCCTGCGGGCTGGTCACTTCGTGGACCAGGTGGCGGTCGATATACAGCAGGCAGGTGCCGTCTTCGGCTTCGTGGGCGATATGGGCGTCCCAGATCTTGTCATAGAGTGTCTTGGCAGACATACGGAGTGCTCCCGTAGTTTGGCTTGGAAATTTGGCGTGGTCTCAGGATCGCGGGCAGGGCCGCGCCGCTCATTGCAGGGCGAGGATCGTCAGCGTCGCGCCATGAAAGCGCCAGGGCAGGCGCGCGCGGTCGTCCATGTCGATAATCCGAGTCATGGGCTCCAGATACCCCTTTCGCGCCTTGGTCGCAAGGGTGGACGCCCATCGGCGCGCGGTGCATCATGGGACAAAAGGAGAGCAGATGGAGCAGGATACCCCGCCGGTCGACACAATTCCGACGCTGAGCGAGCAGATCGAGGGGCTCTTGTTCGACCTGATCGCCTTCGGGCAGACCCTGCTTGTGCCCTGGCGGCTCTATCAACTGGGGATCATCGTGGCGCTGGTCGCGCTGTCCTACCTCGGCAACTGGTATGTCCGCCCACGTGTCGAGGCCTGGTTGCGCACCCGCGAGGGCTGGCCGAAATGGCGTCTGCGCCTTGCCATCCACATTCGCAAACGGATTCCGCTGATCCTGTTCGTGGCCCTGGCCTGGGTGACGGTCGCCGTGATGCGCGAAATGACCTGGCCGTCCCGCTCCTATCTGATCGGGCTGGCAGCGACACTGGCCACCGCCTGGCTGCTTGTCGGGGTTGCCGCCTGGTTCGTGCAGAACAGGTTCCTGCGCCGCCTCGTGATGTGGGGGATGTGGATCTATGTCACGCTCTACTACCTCGGGCTGACCCAAACGGCCGGGCAGGTGATGGACAATCTGGCGCTCGAGGTCGGTGACATGCGAGTGTCCACGCTGGACGTCCTGCGCGCCCTGGTGATCACGGCGGTGCTGTTCACCGGTGCGCGGTTCATCTCCAGAACCACCTCGCTCAGGATCGAGAAGAACGAGGACATCTCGCCTTCGATGCAGGTGCTGGTGATCAAGTTTGCCCAGGTGCTTCTGTATGGCGCAGCCTTCTTCATCGGGTTGAAAGCGATCGGCGCCGACCTGACCGGCCTTGCGGTCCTGTCCGGTGCAATCGGTGTGGGCCTTGGTTTCGGTTTGCAGAAGGTCGTGTCGAACCTTGTGTCGGGGGTCATTATCCTCCTGGACAAGTCGATCAAGCCGGGTGACGTGATTTCCCTGGGAGAGACCTTCGGCTGGATCCAGTCCCTGGGTGCGCGCTATGTGTCGGTGGTAACGAGGGACGGGCGCGAGTACCTGATCCCGAACGAGGACCTGATCACCGGCCAGGTGGTGAACTGGTCACACACCAACGCCTTCGTGCGTCTCGATATCTTTTTCGGCACCGCGTATCATGACGACCCGCACCAGGTGCGCAAGATCGCCATAGCGGCGGCCTCGTCGGTGGACCGGGTTCTGAGTTTCCGCCCACCGGTCTGTCACATCGTCGGCTTTGGGGACAGTTCGGTGGATTACATCCTGCGCTTCTGGATCGACGACCCCACCGGTGGGCTCACCAATATTCGCGGCAATGTCTACCTGGCGCTCTGGGACGCGTTCCAGAAGCACGGCATCTCGATCCCCTTCCCGCAGCGAGAATTGCGCATGCTGGAAGATGTCGATCCCGCCGGAGAGGCTGCAAGGGACTGAGGCACCTGTTCTGCCACCAGAAAAACTGGGCGGGGGCCTCAGAGGTGCCCCCGCCCGGAACGAAGATCATCTGCTGGGCCACACCGCTCGGTTTTCCAACCCGCGTCGGAACGGACCCGCAGGCAACGCGCCAAGGCGGTTGACACTTTCGGGGCCGCGCGATGGTCAGCCCTCGTCGGCCTTTTTGTTGAAGATGTTGAACCCTGAGTCCGGGTAGCGTTTCATCAACACTTTCCCAATCATGGCCGCCGAGAAAACCAGCAGAATCCCTTTTGCGATACCGAGCATCATATGCCTAACTCCTTGTCGCCGTTTCTATCACGGACCCCGGAGTATCCAGCATTGGAGGCAAGATAATGACGATATTTAGGAAAACTGGAACTTTGGATGGCCAAATTCGGGCAGCCCGGGGTTTGCCTGCCTCGACGCTAACGCCATCGGATGAACCGGTGGGCCACTCCGGGTGAGCTTCCCCCGGTGCGACGCGCGTAAAGCGGCCCGGGCGCTGATGGCCTCCATTCGTAGGGTCCGGGGCCTGAAAAACCGGGGCAATAAACCTTTTCTGCACCGCCGAAACAGGGCTGCAATTCATGTCATTGCGATCTTATTGTCTCTTTTCAGCGGTTTGTCCTTTTTCCAATCTGCATAAATTTTACCATTTGATAAAATTCCAGACCTGTGCCACGCTGAAAGAAAACAACCACGGATCCAACAGAGAGAAAGGGAGGTTCCCTTGTCCAATTCCCAGCAGACGCCAGGGATTGTTCCGAACCGACTGCCCGAAGAGGCATACCAGGACAATTTCAGCGACCTTCACCCCCGGCTTGATGATCACGAGGCCCTCGTTGCCGCCGATCGATGCTATTTCTGCCACGACGCGCCCTGCATGGAGGCCTGCCCGACAACGATCGACATTCCGCTGTTCATCCGGCAGATCGCGACCGGTACGCCGAAAGCCGCTGCGCTTACCATTCTGGAACAGAACATCCTGGGCGGCATGTGCGCCCGTGTCTGCCCGACCGAAACGCTCTGCGAAGAGGTCTGCGTGCGCGAAACCGCCGAGGGCAACCCGGTCGAGATCGGCCGCCTGCAGCGCTATGCGACCGACACCGTGATGGAGGCCCATCCTTTCGCCCGCGCCGATGCGACCGGCAAAACGGTCGCCGTGGTGGGTGCCGGGCCCGCGGGGCTTTCCGCGGCGCACCGTCTGGCGATGCATGGCCACGACGTGGTGCTTTATGACGCGCGCGCCAAGGCGGGCGGGCTGAATGAATTCGGCATCGCCAGCTACAAGAGCGTCGACAATTTCGCCGCACGCGAGGTCGACTGGCTGCTGTCCATCGGCGGCATCGAGGTCAAGCTCGGTCAGGCGCTGGGCAACGGCTTGCAGCTGGACGAGCTGCAGACCCGCTACGACGCGGTGTTTCTGGGCGTTGGTCTGGCCGGTGTGAACGCCCTGCGCTGTGATGGCGAGGACAAGGACAATGTGCTGGATGCGGTCGAGTTCATCTCGGACCTGCGTCAGGCAGAGGATTTGAGCAGCCTCCCTGTGGGTCGTCATGTCGTCGTCATCGGCGGCGGCATGACGGCTGTGGACGCCGCCGTACAGGCAAAGCTTCTGGGGGCCGAGGACGTGTCCCTGGTCTATCGCCGGGGCCGTGACCGCATGGGGGCAAGCGAGTTCGAACAGGATCTCGCGTCCTCCAAAGGCGTGCGCATCATTACCCATGCTGCGCCCACGGCGATCCACGGCAACGGCGCCGTGGCCGAGATCGAATTTGCATATACGACAGACGGCGCGAACGGGCTGGAAGAGACCGGCGAAAGCTTCCGTCTGAGGGCCGACCAGGTGCTGAAAGCAATCGGCCAGACCCTTGGCGATGCCAACGGGCTGGAGATCGACGGAGGCAAGATCAAGGTTGGCGAGACCGGCCGAACCTCGCGTTCGGGTGTCTGGGCCGGGGGCGACTGCGCCTCGGGCGGCGACGACCTGACCGTGACCGCCGTGGCCGAAGGCCGCGACGCCGCCGAAGACATTCACGCAACTCTGATGGGGGGCTGAGACATGGCTGACCTGCATTCCACCTTCCTGGGCATCGAAAGCCCGAACCCGTTCTGGCTGGCCTCCGCGCCGCCCACCGACAAGGAATACAACGTCCGCCGCGCCTTCGAGGCCGGCTGGGGCGGTGTGGTCTGGAAAACCCTGGGCGAAGCCGGGCCGCCGGTCGTGAACGTGAACGGACCTCGCTATGGCGCGATCCACGGCGCCGACCGGCGCCTGTTGGGATTGAACAATATCGAGCTGATCACGGATCGCCCGCTGGAGGTGAACCTGGAAGAAATCACCCGGGTCAAGAAGGACTACCCGGACCGCGCGGTGATTGTATCGCTCATGGTGCCCTGCGAGGAAGAACCCTGGCGCAAGATCCTGCGTGAAGTCGAACTGACCGGCGCGGATGGGGTCGAGCTGAACTTCGGCTGCCCCCATGGCATGGCCGAACGCGGCATGGGATCGGCCGTGGGCCAGGTGCCGGAGTACATTCAGATGGTGACGGAGTGGGTGAAGAAACACTCGCACCTGCCCTGTATCGTCAAGCTGACGCCGAACATCACCAATATCCTTGGCCCGGCGCAGGCCGCCAAGGCGGGCGGGGCCGATGCGGTGAGCCTGATCAACACGATCAACTCGATCACCTCGGTGAACCTGGACATGATGAGCCCCGAGCCGATGATCGACGGCATGGGCACCCATGGCGGATACTGCGGCCCGGCGGTGAAACCCATCGCCATGAACATGGTGGCCGAGATTGCCCGGAACGAGAAAACCGCCGGTATTCCGATCTCCGGTATCGGTGGCGTCACCACCTGGCGCGATGCGGCCGAGTTCATGGCTCTGGGCGCCTCGAACGTGCAGGTCTGTACCGCGGCGATGACCTATGGGTTCAAGGTGGTGCAGGAGATGATCTCGGGCCTGTCACAATGGATGGACGAAAAGGGCCATGCATCGACGGCCGATTTCGTTGGTCTCGCCACGCCGAAAGTCACCGATTGGCAGCACCTGAACCTCGACCACATCACAAAGGCCGAGATCAACCAGGACGACTGCATCAAATGTGGCCGCTGTTATGCCGCCTGCGAGGACACCAGCCACCAGGCGATCGAGATGTCGGAGGACCGGATCTTTACGGTGAAGGACGATGAATGCGTCGCCTGCAACCTCTGTGTCAATGTCTGCCCGGTCGAAGGCTGTATCACCATGCGCACGCTCGCGCCCGGTGAGGTGGACGAGCGTACCGGCATGGTGGTGCCAGCGGTGGATGACAAACGCACCTGGCTGCAGCATCCCAACAACCCGTCGGCCGACCCGAATATGTGCATCGTGCGCGGTCAGTAAACGTTTGACGATCCCCGACGCTGTGCTAGCGTCGGGGTTGACCAGATGGTCAAAGGAAGAACACGCGCCAGACCCGCTAAAAACAAGGGCAAAGAGCGCATCAACAGGGAGCCAGGGCGATGAAGATCCGCCCCACAGACACCCCGGCCCGTCCGGCATGCCGCCCCCCTGGGGCACGTGGCGCTCTCTGTTTTGCTGAAAATCACGGCAGGCTGCCCTTTCCGGCGGCTTTCCCCCGAATTTCTGACAGGAGAGCAATCCATGGCCGCACCCGGTGAGAACATGAAGACAAACGGCGACCGCCTGTGGGAGTCGCTGATGGAAATGGCCAGGATCGGGCCGGGCATTGCCGGTGGCAACAACCGCCAGACCCTGACGGACGAGGACGCCGAAGGCCGCGCGCTGTTCCAGAAATGGTGCGAGGAGGCCGGCTTGACCATGGGCGTCGATACCATGGGCAACATGTTCGCCACCCGCGCGGGTGAAGACCCGGAGGCCCTGCCGGTCTATGTCGGCTCGCATCTCGACACCCAGCCGACCGGCGGCAAGTATGACGGCGTGCTGGGCGTGCTGGGCGGGCTGGAGATCATCCGCACGCTGAACGACCTTGGGGTCAAGACCAGGCACCCCATTGTCGTGACCAACTGGACCAACGAGGAAGGTACGCGCTTTGCCCCCGCCATGCTGGCCTCGGGCGTGTTTGCCGGCAAGCACACACAGGACTGGGCCTATGACCGCGTGGATGCCGAGGGCAAGAAGTTCGGTGACGAGCTGAAGCGTATTGGCTGGGTCGGCAGCGAAGCGGTCGGCGCGCGCAAGATGCATGCGATGTTCGAACTGCACATCGAACAGGGGCCGATCCTGGAGGCCGAGGGCAAGGACATCGGCGTCGTCACCCATGGCCAGGGGCTGAACTGGCTGGAAGTGACCATCACCGGCAAGGAGAGCCACACGGGGTCCACCCCGATGCACATGCGCATCAACGCAGGCCGCGGTCTGGCGCTGATCACCGAGCTGGTGCATGAGATCGCGATGAAGCACCAGCCCAACGCGGTGGGCGCCATTGGCCATATCGACGTCTATCCGAACAGCCGCAACATCATCCCCGGCAAGGTGGTCTGCACCGTCGATTTCCGCTCGCACCTGCAAGAGGTGATTGACGCGATGATCGCCGAGTTTGACGAGCGCGCGTCGAAGCTCTGCGCGGATATCGGCGTGGAAATGAGCTGGGAAATGGTCGGCACGTTTGATCCGCCCGCATTTGACGAAGGCTGCGTGAAAGCCGTGCGCGACGCGGCGGAGCGGCTGGGCTACAGCCACATGGATATCGTCTCCGGCGCTGGCCATGACGCCTGCTGGATCAACGAGATCTATCCGACCGCCATGGTCATGTGCCCCTGTGTGGATGGGCTCAGCCACAACGAGGCCGAGGAGATCAGCAAAGAATGGGCCACCGCCGGTGCGGATGTGTTGATGCATGCCGTGGTCGAAACGGCGGGGATTGTCAAATAGGCCAGGACCGGGGGCTCTGCCCCCGGACCCCCGGGATATTTATGGAAAGACGAAAGAGCGGCCTGGCCGAGACAGGGAGAAAGACCAATGACCACAGTCATCAAGAACGGCACCATCGTCACCGCCGACCTGACCTACAAGGCCGATGTGCTGATTGACGGCGGAAAGATCATCGAGATCGGGCAGGGCCTGTCCGGCGACAAGGCGCTGGATGCGACCGGCTGTTACGTGATGCCCGGCGGGATCGACCCGCATACGCATCTGGAGATGCCCTTCATGGGCACGTATTCCTCAGATGACTTCGAAAGCGGAACGCGGGCGGGGTTGGCGGGCGGAACCACGATGGTGGTCGATTTTGCCTTGCCCAACCAGGGTGAGAGCCTGTTGGACGCGCTGAAGCGTTGGGACAACAAGTCGACCCGCGCAAACTGCGATTACTCGTTCCACATGGCGATCACCTGGTGGGGCGAGCAGATCTGGAACGACATGGAGACCGTCGTCAAGGAACGCGGGATCAACACATTCAAGCATTTCCTCGCCTACAAGGGCGCCTTGATGGTGAATGATGACGAGCTGTTCCACAGTTTTACCCGCTGCGCCGATCTGGGCGCGACGCCCTTGGTTCATGCGGAAAACGGCGACGTGGTGGCGGAGCTGTCGGCCCGCCTGCTGGCCGCCGGCAACACCGGCCCCGAGGCGCATGCCTATTCCCGCCCGCCACAAGTCGAGGGCGAGGCCACCAACCGCGCGATCATGATCGCCGACATGGCGGGCGCGCCTTTGTATGTGGTGCATACGTCTTGTGAGGAAAGCCACGAAGCCATTCGCCGCGCGCGGATGCAGGGCAAGCGGGTCTGGGGCGAGCCCCTGATCCAGCACCTGACCCTGGATGAGAGCGAATATTTCAACCAGGATTGGGACCACGCCGCGCGCCGGGTGATGTCACCGCCTTTCCGTAACAAGCAGCATCAGGACAGCCTCTGGGCGGGCCTTCAGAGCGGGTCGCTGAGCGTGGTTGCGACGGACCATTGCGCCTTTACCACCGAACAGAAACGTTACGGTGTGGGCGACTTCACCAAGATCCCGAACGGCACCGGCGGGCTGGAGGACCGGATGCCGATGCTCTGGACCCATGGGGTGAACACCGGGCGCCTGACCATGAACGAGTTCGTCGCCGTCACCTCGACCAATATCGCCAAGATCCTGAACTGCTATCCGCAGAAGGGCGCGGTGCTGGTCGGCGCGGATGCTGACCTGGTGGTCTGGGATCCGGAGAAGGAAAAGACCATCGGCGCGGACACCCAGCAATCGGCGATCGACTACAACGTCTTCGAAGGCAAGCATGTGAAGGGCCTGCCGCGCTATACCTTGACCCGCGGGCAGGTTGCGGTGATGGATGGCGAGATCAACACCCGGGAAGGTCACGGCAAGTTCGTCGGGCGCGAGCCCAACGCCACCGTGAACCGCGCCCTGAGCCAGTGGAAAGACCTGACCGCACCCCGGCCGATCGAGCGCTCGGGCATTCCTGATACCGGAGTTTGACGTGACAGAAAGACCCGTGATCGAGGCGAAAGACCTCGACCTGACCTTCCAGACAAACGATGGCCCGATCCATGCGCTCAAGGGCGTGGATCTGAACGTCAACAAGGGCGATTTCGTCAGCTTCATCGGCCCGTCGGGCTGTGGCAAGACCACCTTTCTGCGGGTGGTGGCGGGATTGGAGCATCCAACCGGCGGCACCATCACCGTGAACGGCATGTCGCCCGACGAGGCGCGCCAGAATCGGGCCTATGGTTATGTGTTCCAGGCGGCAGGGCTGTACCCGTGGCGCACCATCGGCGGCAATATCAAGCTGCCGCTGGAAATCATGGGCTATGCCAAGTCCGAACAGGATGCCAAGATCGCCAAGGTGCTGGAGCTGGTCGATCTGGCCGGGTTCGAGAAGAAATTCCCCTGGCAGCTGTCAGGCGGGATGCAGCAGCGGGCGTCAATAGCGCGCGCGCTGGCATTTGATGCGGAAATCCTGCTGATGGACGAACCTTTCGGCGCACTGGACGAGATCGTGCGCGATCACTTGAACGAACAGCTCCTGGAACTCTGGGCGCGCACGGAAAAGACCATCGGCTTCGTCACCCACTCGATCCCCGAGGCGGTGTATCTGTCGACCAAGATCGTGGTGATGAGCCCCCGTCCGGGCCGCATTACCGACGTGATCGAAAGCCCTCTGCCCAGGGAACGCCCGCTGGATATTCGCGACACACCGGAGTTTTTGGAGGTCGCCCATAGGGTGCGCGAGGGTCTGCGTGCGGGGCATGCCTATGACTGATGCGCAAAACGGCCTGACCCCGGAACAGATCAAGCGCGTGCGCTCGGCATTTCTGTTCCGCATGGGCTACGTCGCGGTCCTGTGGCTGGGGTGTGTGGTGATCCTGAACCGGTTCGTCACGGACGGGTCGAGCTTCGGCGCGGTCATCACCGTGCTGACCTTCGCCCTGCCCGTGATCATGGCGCTGGTGGCGCCGATGGACTGGCGCTGGCTGAACAAGCATCCTGATGCGGTGAATCGCTTTGGCCTGCGCGCAGGGGGGAACGAATGAACAAGCTGCTTCCGATCCTGACAGTCGTGGTGGCCATCATGGTGGTCTGGTACGCCGCTGCCGTGGGTATGAACAAGAAATGGGCCTTGGATCAGGCGGAACGGGCCGGGATCTCTTTGAGCACCGGTGCGCTGATCTCCGACACCTGGAGCCAGGACCGCCCCCGCCTGCCCGCGCCGCACCAGGTGGTGGCCGAGCTTTGGAAATCCACCGGTGGCATGGTGATCAAGGGCAAACCCTTTTCGAAACGCAGCCTGATCTTTCACGGCTGGATCACCCTGTCCGCCACGCTGGCCGGTTTCGTGATCGGCACCAGCGCGGGCATCCTTCTGGCCGTGGGCATCGTGCACAACAAGGCGATGGACATGAGCGTCATGCCCTGGGCGATTGCCAGCCAGACCATCCCGATCCTGGCGATTGCACCGATGATCATCGTGGTCCTGAACTCGATCGGGGTGCAGGGTCTGATACCCAAGGCGATCATCTCGGCCTATCTGAGCTTCTTCCCCGTGGTCGTGGGCATGGTGAAGGGGCTGCGCAGTCCGGACCACATGCAGCTCGACCTGCTCAGGACCTACAATGCCAGCGGGTCCGAGACCTTCTGGAAACTGCGTCTGCCGTCTTCGATGCCTTATCTGTTCACCTCGCTGAAGATCGGCATGGCCGCATCGTTGGTCGGGGCCATCGTGGGCGAACTGCCAACCGGCGCCATCCGTGGCCTGGGCGCGCGCATGCTGACCGGCAGCTATTACGGTCAGACGATCCAGATCTGGTCCGCGCTCTTTGCCGCCGCGATCCTTGCGGCGACCCTGGTGGGCATCATCAGCCTGATCGAACGGCGCATGCTCAAACGAATGGGGGCCGCGTGATGGGTTGGGTTGTCTTTGCCGTGGCCTTCTGGCTGGCCACCTGGTTCCTGAACGCCTGGATCGCCAGGGGTCCGCATGCGCAGACCCGCGCGGCCGGGCTGTTGGTGCCGGTGATCTTCGGCGTTACGGTCATCGTCGTCTGGGAGGCCCTTGTGCGGGGCCTGAACGTGCCCGGCGTGATCCTTCCACCGCCCAGCGCGATCTGGGTCAAGCTTGTGTCGGCCACCGACATCCTTTGGGAGGATTTCGTGCAGACCTTCGTGAAGGGCGCTTTGAGCGGCTACATCATCGGTTGCGGCGCGGCCTTCGTCACCGCAGTGCTGATCGACCGCTCGCCCTTCCTGCAACGTGGGTTGCTGCCGGTGGGAAACTTCGTCGCCGCCCTGCCGATCATCGGCACCGCACCCATCCTGGTCATGTGGTTCGGTTTCGACTGGCAGTCGAAATCCGCCGTGGTCGTGGTCATGGTCTTTTTCCCGATGCTGGTGAACACCGTGCAGGGCCTGGCCGACACCACGACCATGCAGCGCGACCTGATGCACACCTATTCGGCCAGTTACGCTCAGGCGCTGGTCAAGCTGCGCCTGCCCGCCGCAATGCCCGCCATCTTCAACGGGCTGAAAATCGCGACAACACTTGCGCTGATCGGCGCAATTGTCGCCGAATTCTTCGGCAGCCCGATCAAGGGCATGGGTTTTCGCATTTCGACCGAGGTCGGACGGCTGGGTCTTGATATGGTCTGGGCGGAAATCACCGTCGCGGCTTTGGCCGGATCGGCGTTTTATGGCATCGTGGCCATGATCGAAAAGGGGGTCACATTCTGGCACCCCTCACAAAGGAGCTGAAAAACAGCTTCACACAACCAACTGGGAGACTGAAACATGATGAAATTGATGAAAGGCGCGCTGGCCGGGCTGGTGATGACAGCCGGAACCGCCATGGCGGCAGAAGATGTCACGCTGCAGCTGAAATGGGTGACTCAGGCGCAATTCGCGGGCTATTACGTCGCGCTGGAAAACGGTTTCTACGAAGAAGAGGGGCTGAACGTCACCATCAAGCCGGGCGGCCCCGACGTGGCGCCGGTGCAGGTGTTGATGGGCGGTGGCGCCGACGTGATGATCGACTGGATGCCCTCGGCTCTGGCCGCGCGCGAACAGGGCGCGCCGGTGGTGAACATCGCCCAGCCGTTCAAGAGCTCGGGCATGATGCTGACCTGCCGCAAGGATACCGGCATCGCCGCGCCGGCCGACTTCCCGGGCAAGACCCTGGGCGTGTGGTTCTTCGGCAATGAATACCCGTTCCTCAGCTGGATGGGTTCGCTGGGCATCGGCACCGAGGGCGGCGATGGCGTGACGGTTCTGAAACAGGGCTTCAACGTCGACCCGATCCTGCAGGGTCAGGCCGACTGCGTTTCAACCATGACCTACAACGAATACTGGCAGATCATCGACGCGGGCCTGTCGGCCGACGAGCTGGTGACGTTCAAATATGAGGACCAGGGCGTCGCGACGCTGGAGGATGGTCTTTATGTGCTCGAAGAGAACCTGGGCGACGAAGCTTTCAAGGACCGCATGGTGCGTTTCGTGCGCGCTTCGATGAAAGGTTGGAAATGGGCCGAAGCGAACCCCTCGGACGCGGCCATGATCGTGCTGGAGTATGACGAGACCGGCGCCCAGACCGAAGACCACCAGGTCCGCATGATGGGCGAGATCGCCAAGCTGACCGCCGGTTCGAACGGCGCGCTGGACGTGGCCGATTACGAGCGCACCGTGGCCACGCTGATGGCAGGTGGTTCGGACCCGGTCATCACCAAGGCGCCTGAGGGGGCCTATACGATGGAAATCACCGACGCCGCGCTGAAATAAGCCTTCGTCAGGTCTATAGCCGGGGCCGCTCGTTTCGAGCGGCCCTTTCGCGATTGACGACGCCGCTCCTGCCAGGGTCGCCGACGCCCAACCGGGCTGTTGCGTCAGGCAATCATGCTGGATTGCCCCGATGCAGAATTCATGGCGGGATTGCGGCCTGTTCGCCTCGATGACCCGGGCTAATCCCTGGTAGACGCACGATAGATCGTGGCCTCACTGTCCCGGTCACGTCCGCAGAGGCTGACGTCATAGCCCCAAAGTCGTTTGGTATATCTTAAAACGTCGTCGCGGCTTTTTTCCTCCAACATGATATTGTCCAGAACCGAATGGCAAAGCTTCAGCTCGCGATCGCCCTTCAGATCAACATCGCTGACCTGGATGTCCGGCACGAGATAGGCAAGATCATAGGATCGGGCCAGAGTCCTGCGGATTTCACGATAGCCTTGCTGATTGTGAATCTGGCTGACAACGAGGTCGGATTTGTCCGCGTCATCCGTGATGACAAAGAGCTTCAGTTTCCGGATCAGCGCGGGCGACAGGAACTGGAGGATGAAGGATTCATCGCGATAGTTGGCCCATGCCTCGCGCAGGACGGATTTCCAATCGTCATTGCCGGCGAAATCCGGGAACCAGTCCAGGTCCTCCTTGGTCGGGTTTTCACAGATTCTGCGGATATCCTGCATCATCGCGAAGCCAAGCGCGTAGGGGTTGAGGCCCGGGAACATCGGATCGTCGAAGTCCGGCTGCTTGATCACACTGGTATGGCTGTGCATCATCTCCATGAAGGCGCCCTGCGTGATCAGCCCTTTTTCCAGCAGCCGGTTGACGATGTAGTAATGGACGAAGGTCGCGCAGCCCTCGTTCATGACCTTGGTCTGCTTCTGCGGATAAAGGTACTGGGCCAGATAGCGCACAATGCGAACGATTTCGCTCTGCCAGGGCTCCAGGTTGGGGCTGTGCTTTTCGAGAAAATACAGGACGTTCTCTTGCGGAAGGTTCAGGTCCGGTTGTCGAAGGCCCCTGTGGGAATCCTGCGCCTGCCCGGTTTTTCCCGATCCAAGAGTGCTGTCTGTCCAGAGGTCCAGCACGCTCTGTTGCGCGGCGTGCTGGTCGCGCTGGCGATGAATTGCTTCCAGTTCCCTGGCGGTCGGTCGCGGGGGGCGGCGATACCGGAAGACCCCCTGATCCCTGAGCGCATGCGCCGCATCCAGAATGTCCTCGACCTGATCCACGCCATAACGCTCCTCGCAATTCGCCACGAAGTTTTTCGCGAAGGCAAGGTAGTCGTGAATGCTGTCGGCATCCGTCCATTCCCGGAACAGGTAGTTGTTCTTGAAGAAATGGTTATGCCCAAATGCCGCATGGGCCATGACGAGGGTCTGCAGCGCCATGGAGTTTTCCTCCATGTTGTAGCTGATGCAGGGGTTGGAATTGATGACGATCTCATAGGCAAGCCCGGCCAGCCCCTTGCGATAGTAGGCCTCGTCCCGCACGAAATGCTTGCCGAAGGACCAGTGTTGGTACATCAGCGGAAGCCCGACACAGGAATAGGCATCCAGCATCTGTTCGGAAGAGATGATCTCGATCTGGTTGGGGTAGACGTCCAGACCGAGCTCGCCAATCGCGATCTCTTCGATGCTGTCATAGGCTTTCTGCAGAAGCTCGAAGCTCCATTCGTGGCCTTCGAAGATCGGGGTGACGTTTTCGGTCATGTGCTTGCCCCCGTCCTCCCGGCCGCGAAGAGCGCCCGGAACACCGGGTAGATCTGGGACGGTTCTGCCACACGCTGCAGTTCGAAATTCGGCCAATCCTCCTTCACCCGGCGGTAGGTCTGCCAGAGGTCGGCCCCCTTCTCTTCGGACTGCAGCAGGTCGTTGTCGCCGACATCGACAATCTCGACATAGGCGAAGTACTGACAGATCGGCAGAAGAGTGGCGCGCAGCAGGGCCTCGCATTTGTCGGAGTCATTGCTGAAATTCTCTCCGTCCGAAGCCTGCGCCGCATAGATGTTCCATTCGTCGGTCGGATACCGCGCCAGGATGATTTCCTGCATCTTCTCAAGCGCGGTACTGACAACGGTTCCGCCGGTTTCCTGCGCATAAAAGAACGTCTCTTCGTCAACTTCCTGCGCATGGTGGGTATGGCGAATGAACACGATCTCGGTGCTTTCGTAACGGCGTTCCAGAAAGAGGTGCAGCTGGATGAAGAAGCGTTTGGCGAGGTGTTTTTCCCGTTCCTGCTTCGAGCCGGAGTCATCCATCAGGCAGATCTGTGCGGCGTTGGGGTTGCGGACACGTTCGGGA
>NZ_JASBTN010000005.1 GCF_030148435.1 Aliiroseovarius sp. | reverse complement strand
CGGCCCGAGAAATCGACGCGCTTGCCCAGAAGGTTCTGACGGAAGCGGCCCTGCTTGCCTTTCAGCATGTCCGACAGCGATTTCAGCGGACGCTTGTTGGCGCCGGTGATCACGCGGCCCCGGCGGCCGTTGTCGAAGAGCGCATCGACCGATTCCTGCAGCATGCGCTTTTCGTTGCGCACGATGATGTCGGGCGCGCGCAGTTCGATCAGGCGCTTCAGGCGGTTGTTCCGGTTGATCACGCGACGATAGAGGTCGTTCAGGTCCGAGGTCGCGAAACGGCCACCGTCCAGCGGCACCAGCGGGCGCAGCTCGGGCGGGATGACCGGGATCACGGTCAGGATCATCCATTCGGGGCGGTTGCCCGATTCGATGAACGACTCGACGATTTTCAGACGCTTGATGATCTTCTTCGGCTTCAGTTCACCGGTGGCCTCGGCCAGGTCGGCGCGCAGCTGTTCGGCTTCGGCCTCCAGGTCGATGGTCGAGAGCATCTCGCGGATCGCCTCGGCACCGATGTTCGCCGTGAAGGCGTCCATGCCGAAAGTGTCCTGGGCGTCCATGTACTCTTCTTCGGTCATCAACTGACCGTAGGTGAGGTCGGTCAGGCCCGGCTCGATCACCACGTAGTTTTCAAAGTACAGGATGCGTTCCAGATCGCGCAGGGTCATGTCCAGCATCAGGCCGATGCGCGAGGGCAGCGACTTGAGGAACCAGATATGCGCCACCGGCGCGGCCAGTTCAATGTGGCCCATGCGTTCGCGGCGCACTTTCTGCAGCGTGACTTCCACGCCGCATTTCTCGCAGACGACGCCGCGATATTTCATGCGCTTGTATTTGCCACACAGGCATTCGTAATCCTTGATCGGGCCAAAGATACGGGCACAGAACAGACCGTCACGCTCGGGCTTGAAGGTCCGGTAGTTGATGGTCTCGGGCTTTTTGATCTCGCCATAGGACCAGCTAAGGATTCGTTCCGGGCTGGCCAGCGACACCTTGATCTCGTCAAAGACTTTCGGCGGGGTCAGCGGGTTGAACGGGTTGGTCGTCAGTTCCTGGTTCATTTTGCGTTCCTTACGTCAGAGGAAGGGGTGGGGAGGGTAAGGCGGGCGCCTTACTCCTCGCCCTCCGCATCCAGGAGTTCCATGTTGAGGCCGAGGCCACGGACTTCTTTCACGAGCACGTTGAAGCTCTCGGGCACGCCCGCTTCGAAGTTGTCCTCGCCCTTGACGATCGACTCATAGACCTTGGTCCGGCCAGCCACGTCATCCGACTTCACGGTCAGCATTTCCTGCAGCGTGTAGGCGGCACCGTAGGCTTCCAGGGCCCAGACCTCCATCTCGCCGAAGCGCTGACCACCGAACTGCGCCTTGCCGCCCAGCGGCTGCTGGGTAACGAGCGAGTACGGGCCGGTCGAACGGGCGTGGATCTTGTCGTCCACCAGGTGGTGCAGTTTCAAGAGGTACTTGACGCCGACGGTGACGGGGCGGGCAAACTGCTCACCCGAACGGCCGTCGAACAGCACCGATTGACCCGAGGTGTCGAAACCGGCGCGCGACAGGGCGTCGTTCACGTCGGCCTCTTTCGCACCGTCGAAGACCGGGGTGGCGATCGGCACGCCGCGGGTCACGTTGCCCGCCGCCTCGACCAGGTCGTCCTCGTCCATGCCGGCCAGGCCTTCCTGGTAGACATCCTCGCCATAGGCCAGTTGCATCGCTTCACGCACCGGGGTCAGGTCGCCGGAGCGACGGTATTCACCCAGCGCCTCGTCGATGTTCAGACCCAGGCCGCGCGCAGCCCAACCCATGTGGGTTTCGAGGATCTGTCCGACGTTCATGCGCGAGGGCACGCCCAGCGGGTTCAGGCAGAAGTCGACCGGGGTACCGTCCTGCAGGAACGGCATGTCTTCCATCGGCACGACCTTCGAGATGACACCCTTGTTGCCGTGACGGCCGGCCATCTTGTCGCCCGGCTGCAGCTTGCGCTTCACCGCGACGAAGACCTTGACCATCTTCATCACGCCCGGCGGCAGGTCGTCGCCACGACGGACCTTCTCGACCTTGTCCTCGAACCGGTGTTCCAGGGCACGTTTCTGCGCCTCGAACTGCTCGTGCAGGGCCTCGACGATCTTCGCGTCGTCCTCGTCCTCCAGTGCCAGCTGCCACCACTGACCGCGCGACAGGCTTTCCAGCAGCTCCTCGGTGATTTCCGAGTTCGCCTTGACGCCTTTCGGGCCTTTGACGGCGAGCTTGCCCAGCACCATGCTCTTCAGGCGGGCATAGATGTTGCGCTCCAGGATGTGCAGCTCGTCGTCACGGTCGCGGGCGAGGCTTTCGACCTCTTCGCGCTCGATCTGCAGCGCACGTTCGTCCTTTTCGACGCCGTGGCGGTTGAAGACGCGGACCTCGACGACGGTGCCGAAGTCACCCGGCTTCACGCGCAGCGAAGTGTCGCGCACATCCGAGGCCTTTTCACCGAAGATGGCGCGCAGAAGCTTCTCTTCCGGCGTCATCGGGCTTTCGCCCTTCGGGGTGATCTTGCCGACCAGAATGTCGCCCGGCTCCACATCGGCACCGATGTAGACGATACCGGCCTCGTCGAGGTTGCGCAGGGCTTCCTCGCCGACGTTCGGAATGTCACGGGTGATCTCTTCCGGGCCCAGCTTGGTGTCACGGGCGGCGACTTCGAATTCCTCGATGTGGATCGAGGTGAACACGTCGTCACGCGCGATACGCTCCGAAATCAGGATCGAGTCCTCGTAGTTGTAGCCGTTCCAGGGCATGAAGGCGACGACCACGTTCTTGCCCAGGGCCAGTTCGCCCATGTCGGTCGAAGGACCGTCGGCGATGACCTCGGCCTTGCCGACCTTGTCACCCACTTTCACCAGCGGACGCTGGTTGATGCAGGTGTTCTGGTTCGAACGCTGGAACTTGCGCAGGCGGTAGATGTCCACGCCCGGGTCGCCCGGGGCCAGGTCTTCGGTGGCGCGGATAACGATCCGGGTGGCATCCACCTGGTCGATCACGCCGGCCCGCTTGGCCTGGATGGCCGCGCCGGAGTCGATGGCCACTTTTTCCTCGATACCGGTGCCCACAAAGGGGGCCTCGGCACGCAGAAGCGGAACCGCCTGACGTTGCATGTTCGAGCCCATCAGAGCGCGGTTGGCGTCGTCGTTTTCCAGGAACGGAATGAGCGATGCGGCGACCGAGACCAGCTGTTTCGGCGACACGTCGATCAGGTCGACGCTGTCGCGCGAGGCCATGGTGTATTCGCCCGACTGACGGGTGTTCACCAGCTCGTTCTCGAACTTGCCATCGGTGTCCAGATGCGCGTTGGCCTGGGCCACGGTGTGACGCATTTCCTCGGTGGCGGACATGTAGTTGACTTCATCCGTCACCTGGCCGTCCACGACCTTGCGATAGGGGGTTTCGATGAAGCCGTACTTGTTCACGCGGGCGAAGGTGGCCAGCGAGTTGATCAGGCCGATGTTCGGACCTTCCGGCGTTTCGATCGGACACATGCGGCCGTAGTGGGTCGGGTGCACGTCGCGCACCTCGAAGCCCGCACGCTCGCGGGTCAGGCCACCCGGGCCAAGCGCCGAGAGGCGGCGTTTGTGGGTGACTTCCGACAGCGGGTTGGTCTGGTCCATGAACTGCGACAGCTGCGAGGAGCCGAAGAATTCGCGCACCGCGGCAGCAGCCGGTTTCGCGTTGATCAGATCCTGCGGCATGACGGTGTCGATCTCGACCGACGACATGCGCTCCTTGATCGCACGTTCCATGCGCAGCAGGCCGACGCGGTACTGGTTTTCCATCAGCTCGCCGACCGAGCGTACCCGGCGGTTGCCCAGGTGGTCGATGTCGTCCACGTCACCCTTGCCGTCACGCAGTTCCACCAGCGCCTTGATGCAGGCGATGATGTCTTCGCGGCGCAGGGTGCGCTGGGTGTCTTCGGCATCGAGCGCCAGGCGCATGTTCATCTTCACGCGGCCCACGGCCGAGAGGTCGTAGCGCTCGCTGTCGAAGAACAGGGTGTCGAACAGCGCCGAGGCGGCCTCGACGGTGGGCGGCTCGCCCGGGCGCATCACGCGATAGATGTCCATCAGCGCGGTCTCGCGGCCCATGTTCTTGTCGGCGGCCATGGTGTTGCGGATGTAGGGGCCGACGTTGACGTTGTCGATGTCCAGAACCGGGATGTCGGTGATACCCGCATCCATCAATTCCTTCAGCGACCCGCCGATCAGTTCGCCTTCCTTGTCATATTCCAGCGTCAGCTCGTCACCGGCCTCGACATAGATCGCGCCGTTGTCCTCGTTGATGATGTCCTTGGACACATAGCGGCCGACGATCGCGTCAAACGGCACCAGCAGGTTGGTGACATCGCCCGATTCCTGCAGCTTCTTGACCGCGCGCGGGGTGATCTTCTTGCCGGCCTCGGCGATCACTTCGCCGGTCTTGGCGTCGACCAGATCCTGCACCGGACGGGTGCCCGCCACGCGCTCGGGGAAGAACTTTGTGACCCAACCCTTGTTCTTCTTGAGCTTGAAGTTGACGGTGTCGAAATAGGCGTCGCAGATGCCTTCCTGATCCAGACCCAGCGCATAGAGCAGGGTGGTCACGGGCAGCTTGCGGCGACGGTCGATACGGGCGAATACGATGTCCTTGGCGTCGAACTCGAAGTCCAGCCAGGAGCCGCGGTAGGGGATGATGCGACAGGCGAACAGCAGCTTACCCGAGCTGTGCGTCTTGCCCTTGTCGTGGTCGAAGAACACGCCGGGAGAACGGTGCATCTGAGACACGATCACGCGCTCGGTGCCGTTCACGATGAAAGTGCCGTTCGGGGTCATCAGGGGCATGTCACCCATGAAGACGTCCTGCTCCTTGATGTCCTTCACCGACTTCGCACCGGTGTCCTCGTCGATATCGAACACGATCAGGCGCAGGGTGACTTTCAGCGGGGCCGAATAGGTCAGGTCGCGCTGCTGGCATTCCTCGACGTCGAACTTGGGCGTTTCCAGCTCGTATTTCACGAACTCGAGCACGGCGGTTTCGTTGAAGTCCTTGATCGGGAAAACCGACTGGAACACGGCATTGATGCCTTCGCCGTCCATCGGCTCGGGTTGATCGCCGGAGTTCAGGAAGAGGTCGTAGGAGCTCTTCTGAACCTCGATCAGGTTCGGCATCTCCAGCACTTCGCGGATTTTGCCGTAATACTTACGCAAGCGTTTCTGGCCAAGATAGGTCTGCGCCATAAGGTAATTACCTTTCATGTCTCACCTGAGCCGTCAGCCGTCGGGTCATCGGCGACGTCTCGTCCGAGATGGGAGTGCGGACCAATTCCCGGAAACCTGCCCAAGGGTTTCCTCCCGTCCGCGAACCTTTCCCAGGAAAACGGCCCCTTGTCGCGCGGGTGTGGCGCGAGCCCCTCTCCAAGACAGGTTCGGCTGGACCCGGATTTCTCCGGGCCCAGCCTGTTCACATGGGCCATCAAGCGGCCCGCAAGCGCGAGGCTTAGGCCAGCTCGACTTCGGCGCCAGCTGCTTCCAGCTTGGCTTTGACGTCTTCGGCTTCGGCTTTGTCCACGCCTTCTTTGATCTTGCCACCAGCTTCGACCAGCTCTTTGGCTTCTTTCAGGCCCAGACCGGTCAGACCGCGAACTTCTTTGATCACGTTGATCTTCGAAGCGCCGGCGTTCTTCAGAACGACGTCGAATTCGGTCTTTTCTTCTTCAGCGGCACCACCGGCGTCGCCACCGGCAGCCATGACGACGGCACCGCCAGCAGCGGGCTCGATGCCATATTCATCCTTCAGGATGGTTTTCAGTTCTTGAGCTTCGAGCAGGGTCAGACCCACGATCTCTTCGGCAAGTTTCTTCAGATCAGCCATTGTACTGTTTCCGTTCAGTTTGATGTGTTCCAACGTGTGGGAGCTTTCCCTACGCCGGTATTTCAGTTTGCTCAGGCAGCCTTTTCCTCGATGGTCTCGAGGATGGATGCGATGTTCGAAGCAGGTGCGCCAATGGCGCCGGCAATGTTCGAAGCAGGCGCACCGATGCAGCCAACGATCGAAGCAATGAGCTCCTCACGCGACGGCATGGCGGCGACAGCTTTGACACCGGCCGGATCCAGAGCCGTATCGCCCATAGCACCACCGAGGACTTCGAGCTTGTCGTTGTCCTTGGCGTACTTGTCGACCACCTTGGCAGCTGCCACGGGGTCTTCGGAATAAGCGAGTACGGTCATGCCCGTGAGCAGGTCAGCGATCGAAGCGACCGGTTTCCCCTCGAGGGCGATCTTGGCGAGCCTGTTCTTGGCAACACGCACCGACCCGCCAGCTTCGCGCATTTGCGACCGCAGGTCCTGCATTTCGGCAACTGTCATACCCGCGTAGTGGGCAACCACCACGACGCCAGAGCTTTCGAAGATCTGGCCGAGTTCCTCGACCACTTTTTCTTTCTGGGCTCTATCCACAGTTTCACTCCAAGTATGGGAGGCTTGCGACCCCCCGGCTCTTTTTCACCGGGCCAGGCCCGGCATGAAGTCCGTTTACGGGGCATCGCCAAAATCACCCGAGGTCGGAACCCCGGCGAGAATGTCGTTCCCGTCTCGGGCAGGAATTATGGAACCTGGATTGGCGCCACCCACCGTCTAGGACGAAACGCAAAACAGCGCACGACGAATCGCACGCTGGCTTGCAAGAGCGTATCTAGTGACATTTTGCGCGATTTCCAACCCCCATTTCCGGGGGCCGGGCCGAAAGGATGAAGATTTCCTGAACGGCACGGGCGTTGCATCGAGCATAGCACAGTTTTCCACCTGGACAAAGCCACTCCCGGGCAGCGCAGCATGCCATCCCGCCACTTTCGCGGCAGCGGAGGGAAGGCAAAAGGGCGAGGCCACCGGCCCCGCCCTTCGCATTTCTCGCTTCGGGTTCCGGACGCGCCCGCAAGCGGACGCTTTCCCGGCTGGACAGAACGCTTGCGCGTTCGCCCTCAGTTGCCCGTCGCGTTGTCGATGTCCAGGGTGACGCCCGGACCCATGGTCGAGCTCAGAGCGATTTTCTGCATGTAAGCACCCTTGGCACCGGTCGGCTTGGCCTTCTGCACCGCGCTGACAAAGGCGCGAACGTTCTCGACCAGCTTGGCTTCGTCGAACGAGGCTTTGCCGACGCCGGCGTGCACGACACCGCCTTTTTCGGCCTTGAACTGAACCTCACCGCCCTTGGCGGCTTCGACAGCGGCTTTCACGTCCATGGTGACGGTGCCCACTTTCGGGTTCGGCATCAGGTTGCGCGGGCCCAGGATCTTGCCCAGACGGCCGACGACCGGCATCATGTCCGGGGTGGCGATGCAGCGGTCGAAATTGATGTTGCCGCCCTGGATCTGCTCCATCAGGTCTTCGGCACCGACGATGTCGGCACCGGCGGCCTGGGCTTCTTCAGCCTTCGGGCCACGGGCAAACACGGCGACGCGCATGGTCTTGCCGGTGCCGTTCGGCAGGCCGATGACGCCACGGACCATCTGGTCGGCGTGACGGGTGTCGACGCCCAGGTTCAGCGCGATCTCGATGGTTTCGTCGAACTTGGCGGTGGCGTTGGCCTTGACCAGGGCCACGGCCTCTTCGACCGACAGGTTTTCCTTGCCGGCAACGGCTTCGCGGGCGGCTTTGGTGCGTTTTCCGAGTTTCGCCATCTTACTTCACCTCAATGCCCATGGAGCGGGCGGAGCCCAGGATGATCAGCATCGCGGCGTCAATGTCGTTCGCGTTCAGATCTTTCATCTTCGCTTCGGCGATCTCTTTCACCTGAGCGGCGGTCACGTGACCCACGACCTCACGACCGGGCAGGTTGGCGCCCGATTTCAGGCCCGCAGCCTTACGCAAGTAGTAAGACGCCGGCGGCGTCTTGATGTCCATGGTGAAGGACTTGTCCTGGTAATAGGTGATCACGGTGGGGCACGGCGCACCGGCTTCCAGTTCCTGCGTCTTGGCGTTGAACGCCTTGCAGAATTCCATGATGTTGATGCCGCGCTGACCGAGGGCCGGACCGACGGGCGGGGAGGGGTTGGCTTGACCTGCAGGAACCTGCAGCTTCATGGTGCCAGCGACCTTCTTGGCCATCTGGTATCTCCTTAAACAACGGCGCCGGGACGCGTCCCTTTGCCTTTCGGTTGCGTGGTCGGGGTCGGAGTTCGCGAACCCCTCGCCTCCCACGATGATTCACCGCAATGAAGCGGCGATGCCGCGCGATATACCACCCGCGGCCTGTTTGCAAGGCGTAAGGCCCCACCGCGGGGCCGTGCCGCAGCAAAGCCACCGCAAAAGAAAAGGCGCAAGGGCCGCGCCCCGCGCCTTTTTCTGTCTGTCGCCCCTGTGCCGGGGTGGCCTGCCCGATCAGCCCTGCTTGGTGACTTGGGTGTAGTCCAGCTCGACCGGGGTTTCGCGGCCGAAGATCGACACGGCCACTTTCAGGCGCTGACCGTCTTCGTCCACTTCCTCGACCAGCCCGTCGAACCCTTCGAAGGCTCCGTCGGTCACGCTGACCTTCTCGCCCACTTCGAAGCTGATCAGGGTGCGCGGCGCTTCGACGCCTTCCTCGACGCGGTTCAGGATCGCGTTCACCTCGGCGTCACGCATCGGCATCGGGCGACCCTGCGGGCCCAGGAAACCGGTGACGCGGTTGATCGAGTTGATCAGGTGATAGCCTTCGTCCGACATCTCCATGTGCACCAGCACGTAACCGGGCATGAAGCGGCGTTCGGTCGGGACCTTCTTGCCGCGGCGAATCTCGATCACCTCTTCGGTCGGCACCAGGACCTCGTCGATCTCATCCTCGAGACCCTTTTCCACGACCGATACCTTGATCTGTTCGGCAATCTTCTTCTCGAAGTTCGAGAGAACGCTTACCGAATACCACCGTTTCGCCATCTGCCGTTGTCCTGTCTGCCTGGCGGGCTTGCCGCCGAATTCATTGTCATTTCAGGCGGGGTCTCCCGCCGATCACTCACAGCTTCCCGAAACAAAAAACCGGCGCGCAGCTCGAATCGCCGCACGCCAATCGGGAAGGTTGTGCCCGCATTACCCCCGATATGCCCCGAATTCAAGGGGCCGGGCGGCGGTCTCAGCCGATGATCAAGCCCAGGCCGGTGCGGATCAACAGATCCACCAGCGAGAAGAACAGCGCGGTCAGTGCGGCCATGACAAAGACCATGCCGGTGGTCAGCAGCACTTCGCGACGGGTCGGCCATATGACCTTCGACACTTCGGCGCGCACCTGCTGGATGAATTGGAAAGGGTTCGTCATAGCCATGTTCTTGCTTCCTTGAAGGATCAGACGGTCAGATACGCGAAGCACGCGCGCCTTTCAAGCCCGCGTGTGTCACGATGCCGTTTGACCTGACGCCCCGAACGCACAATGGCAGGGCAAAGAGAGAGGTCAGGACAGGAGGTTGCACGATGGGGCGCCGTGGCGGGATCTGGAATATTTGAAGGAGGAACGGCGGGGAATGAAACGCACAAAGCACCCGTCCGGGTGCGGTGATTTCTGTCCGGGAGGAAAATGGCAGGGGCAGCAGGGTTCGAACCCGCGACCTACGGTTTTGGAGACCGTCGCTCTACCAACTGAGCTATACCCCTAAGGCCGGGCTTCCGATTACGGCATGCGCGCGGGGTTTTCAAGTGGCTTTCTCAAGGTTTGACAGATAGGTTTTACACAATTTTCGAAGCTGGAACCGATTGACCATGCGTGACATTGCCGAGTTCGCCCAAGCACCGTGGAACAGCGCCCGGATTGACGGGATCGAGGCGACCGAAACCGTGCCCACCATGCTCGCGGCCGAGGAACAGGCGCTTTACGCCTGGTTGACCGGGCATTGGATGCGGGATCTGGGCGAGGTGGTCGAGCTGGGCAGTTTCGTCGGCGGCTCCACCGCCCGTCTGGCCGCCGGTCTGGTCGCCGCGGGTCGCACGGCCCATCTGCATGCCTATGACCGATTCGGCTGCTCGGAAGGCCTGAAGGAAACCATGCTGTACCCGGCGGGCATCGCGCCCTTCGAGGGCACGGATATCCTTCCGCTGGCGCACGCGTTGCTGGCCCCGTGGCGGGACCAGGTCACGCTGCATCCCGGCCGGATCGAAAAGCAGAGCTGGGACGGCGGCCCGATCGAGCTCCTGGTCATGGATGCGTCGAAGAAAATTCCGTTGATGGACCGCATGGCCGCCACGTTCTTTCCCTCCCTGATCCCGGGCCGGTCGCTGGTGATCCAGCAGGACTATCTGCATTGGCGCACCCCTTGGATCGCAGTCCAGATGGAGGCAATGGCGGACTGGTTCACCCCGGTCGCCTTTGTCCCGAATGACACGGTGGTGTTCCTGAACACCCGGCCGGTGGACAGCGCAGCGCTTTTGGCTGGTCAGGTGGCCGAGATGACACCCGCCGCCCGACTGGAGACCCTGCGCCGTGCCCGGCGCCGAGGCCGCGCCTTGGGCTACGGCCACCGGTTGGCGCAATCGATCAAGGCGATGAAAGCCAATCCCGACTGCGAGGCGGCGTTCCGCATGCGGGCGCCTGGATAGGGCCTCCACGCGCAGAGTCCTGACCACGCTCCTGGGCTCACGAGGGCAACGCGCGGATAAAGCGATGCCCGGTCCCGGATGGGCATTTCACGGCGGTGATTTGAAGAAACTGGTCGGCGCCATCCAGCATGCAGGTAAAGAACTGCGACATTGAAGAAGCACCCTCCGGGGGACCTTCGGCACGTGCTTGATGCGCGTCTGGGGATCATCGAAGTCGAACAAAAAAGGCCGCCCGAAGGCGGCCTTTCTCGTAGTCTTCACCGGGGTGGTTTCCGGGAGCCCTTGCAGGCAAAGGCCCCTGTCACCACTGGCCGGGTTTGGGCTTGCGCCCAAGCCCCGTCCTTACTCGATGATCTTCGACACGACGCCCGAACCGACGGTGCGGCCGCCTTCGCGGATGGCGAAGCGCAGCTTCTCTTCCAT
>NZ_JASBTN010000026.1 GCF_030148435.1 Aliiroseovarius sp. | reverse complement strand
CGCAAGCGCTACTGGGGCTGCCGATTCTGGGGGCGGGGGTATTTTTCAACCACCAACGGCGCCATTACCGAAGACATCGTACTTCAGTACCTGGAAAACCATATCGCCGATCCTACCGGCGCCAGCCGGTAGTCGTTCAGTATTTACAATATATTGGCGTGTATAATAAGCATGCATACTTTATTGTTGACTGCTTATGGTAAGTATAGCTACTAATTGAGTGGTCAGATGTATTGCAATATGCGGCGGCCGGGAGGAACAAAGATGCAGTTCTACAAGGATGGATTTCGTGGGGGCGATCCGGACATCAAGGCGGCGGCGCCGAACCGTCGTGAACGCACCGCTCATGCGCCTTTGCCCGACAAGGTGGATGTGCTGATTGCCGGCACCGGGCCGGCCGGGTTGTGCCTGGCCGCGCAGCTTGCACAATTCCCCGAAATCGAGACGATGATCGTCGAGCCCAGCCCTTGCAACATCGAGAAGGGCAAGGCCGACGGGATCAATACGCGCACGATGGAGATGTTCCAGGCCTTCGGGTTTGCCGACACGGTCAAGCGCGAAAGCTATTGGGTGAACCAGACGGCCTTCTGGATGCCCGACCCGGACAATCCCGCCAGTATCAAACGTATCGGCCGGGTGCAGGACGTGGCCGACGACAGTTCGGAAATGCCGCATATCCTGATCAACCAGGCGCGCCTGCACCAGCTTTTCCTGGACGTGATGCACAACGCTCCTGCGCGGCTGGCGCCCGATTACAACTGGGCCGTGAAGGACGTGCGGGTGGACCCGACCACCGATGAGCACCCCGTGACGGTCACGCTGGAGGACACCGGCGTGAACTGGGGCGAGACGAAAACCGTCCGCGCCAACTATGTCGTGGGCTGTGACGGTGCGCGCTCGAACGTGCGAAAGGCAATCGGCGGGGCGCTGCACGGCGATGCGGCGCATCAGGCATGGGGGGTGATGGACATCCTGGCCAATACCGATTTCCCCGACATCCGCCAGAAATGCCTGATCACCTCGGCGCAGGAAGGCAACGTGCTGATCCTGCCGCGCGAGGGGGGCTATCTGTTCCGCATGTATGTCGAGCTGGACAAGCTCAGCCCGGACGAGCGGGTGGCCGAACGCGCATTCACACAGGAGGACATGATCGCGGCCGCCAACCGGATCATGGCACCCTATGTGATCGACGTGAAGGAAGTCGTCTGGTGGTCGATCTACGAGATCGGCCATCGCATGACCGACCGGTTTGACGATGTGCCCGAAGGCAAAGACCGCGACCCGCGTGTTTTCACGGCGGGCGACGCTTGCCACACCCACAGCCCGAAGGCAGGGCAGGGGATGAATGTCTCGATGCAGGATACGTTCAACCTGGGCTGGAAGCTGGCGCATGTGCTGACCGGGCGGGCGGAGGCGCGACTCCTGCGCAGCTATTCGGCCGAGCGCTGGGCCGAGGCCAAGCGCCTGGTGGACACGGATCAGGAATGGGCCCGGATCATGTCCGCCCCACCCAGCGAGCAGGATGGCGACGAGCCCCTCTTCATGCGACAGTTCAAGGAAAACCTGGAATTCACCGGCGGGTTGGCCGTGCACTATGCGCGTTCGGCGCTGATTGGTCCCCCCACCCACCAAGACCTGGCCACGGGGCAAAGGATCGGCCGCCGCTTTCATTCCGCCCCGGTGGTGCGCCTGGCGGATGCCAGGGAGATGCAGCTGGGGCATGCGGCGCGGGCCGACGGGCGCTGGCGGCTCTATGCCTTCGTGGGTCAGGACGCGGGCGCGTTTTCGCGGCTTGCGAAATGGCTGGAACAGGACCCAACTTCACCGGTGGTGAAACACACCCGAGCTGACGAGGATATCGACGCGGTGATCGATTTCCGTGCCGTGTTCCAGCAGACATTCGATCAACTCGCCTATGAAGACATGCCCGCATTGCTGAAACCCTGCACCGGGAGGCTGGGACTTCAGGATCACGAAAAGGTTTTTTGTGTCGATCACAAGGGGCAGGGCGACATCTTTGACATGCGCGGAATCGACCGCGCGCGCGGCTGCATGATCGTGGTGCGCCCGGACCAGTATGTCTCCCATGTCCTGCCATTGGACGCCTGCCAGGATCTGGCAGATTTCTTCGACGGGATCCTGATCTGACCCCTTGCTTGCCGGCCCGTCCCTTGCATTCTCCCGATCCCGCACAGAAGCGCCGGCGCGTCGAGGTCGGGGTCATCGGAGTATCTGAGCTCTGCATGGGGCATGGGGCGCCCGTTTCGTGATGCCCAGGTTCTGAAGTCGGGATGCGGCCCCGCCGACCCTGTGCCACGGTTTCAATCACCTTGCGAGGGTGATTGACCCGCCACGATATTTCCCACACCCTTGAGGAAACAGCGAACAGGAGGGGAAAATATGGCGACTTACCGATGTGGTGTCTGTGGCATGGGCGTGAATGCGACATGTGCGGATTGCAACGAGCCGCTTGTCAACGACACGCTTGAACTGGATGACGGCAGGAAGGTGCAGATCTCGCGTTGTCCGAAATGCGAGGGCAAGATCAAGTCACCAACGTGCTGCGGCAAGGATATGGCCTGCGAAATCTGAACCCGGCCGACGCGTTCTATTTTCACGGATATACGCAGGGCGCGTTCTGGCCGTGCCCCGTCCGGTTCGGCACGGGCACCTGACGATGGTTTGACCGGCAACCCGCCGGCCGCATCCCTGCGCGACCTTGAAACCCCCCGTTCGCCTCACGATATTTCTGTGTGAGGCAGGATGGGGGCCGTGAATGAACCAGGAGAGGAAGAGACACTGGGACGGTGTCTACGATAGAGCGGCCGAGACCCGGTTGGGCTGGTTCCAGGAGACTCCGGCGATATCCCTCGAACTTGCGGAGATTGCCGGGCTCAGGGCGAATACCTCGGTCATCGATATCGGGGGCGGCGCCTCGCGTCTGATCGATCACCTGATCGGGCGGGGCCTGCACGACCTGTCGGTGCTTGATCTGTCCCGGAATGCCCTGGATGCGGCCCGGCGTCGCCTGGGCGAGCGCACGGAGGAGGTGAACTGGATCGCATCCGACATAACGCTCTGGTCGCCAACGCGGGAATACGACCTCTGGCACGACCGCGCGGTGTTCCATTTCCTCACCGACCCCGATAGCCGCGCCGCTTACCTGTCCCGGCTCGATCGCTGCCTGGGCCCCGGTGGGCATGCGATCATCGCCACATTTGCCCCGGACGGACCCGAGACCTGCAGCGGCCTGCCCGTTGTCCGGTACAGCCCGGACAGCTTGGCCGAAACGCTGGGGGGGCGGTTCACGCTTCTGACCCATCGTTTCAGCCTGCATCACACACCGGGCGGCAAGCCGCAGTCATACCAGTTCAGCCTTTTTCGCAAGGACGGCTGACACGGGGGCGCGTCACCACCCGAACGGTCGTGAACCTGCCCCCTGACGGTCGCAGGCACCGAACCGGCTGGCGCTCAGCCGTCCTCTTTCCCCCTCTGCGACAAGATCCAATCCCGCACCAGCACTGCGTCCCCCGAGGGCGGGCGGGCTTTCGACCAGACGAGGAAAAACCCCTTGCCGGTGCGCCACTGCCAATCTCTCCGGGCGGCCAGCAGACCCTGGTCGACCAGCGGATCGGTCACATGCTGCCAGCCGAAGGCGAACCCTTCGCCCGCCATGGCCGCTTGCAGAACCAGCGCGTAATCGTTCAGGCGCAACCCGCTTTCCACCCGTGTGTCTCGAATGCCGAAATGGGCGAACCAGTCGTTCCAGCCGGGTCGCTCGCGCACGGGTTCTTCGAGGTGAATCATTCGTTGAGTCAATAGGTCGCGATGGCTGCCCAGCCGTCCGGCGGCCTCCATGACGCGGGGCGCGGCAACCGGATAGATCACCTCTTCGGCGATCAGCGCGCTGTCACACCCGGGCCAGTGACCATCGCCGCGCCGCACCGCGAGGCTGATGTTCTCGGCGTCGATATCGGGTTCGCGGTCGCTGGATTGCAATCGCAGGTCGATCTGCGGGTGACGCGATTGCAGGTCGGCCAGACGCGGCATCATCCAGTAGTTGTTGAAGGCCGTCGAAGCATTCAGGGTTACGTAATCTGGCAAGGAAAGCTGCCGGATTGCCGCTGCCGAATGCGACAGCTGCTCGAAGGCGCGCGTGACATCGGCCAGCAATCGCTCGCCCGCCGTGGTTAGGGCGACCTTGCGGTGGCTGCGCGTGAACAGGGCCACGCCAAGACTTTCCTCAAGCTGCCGGATCGAGGCGCTGACCGCGGGTTGCTGCACGTTCAGCTCCCGCGCGGCCCCGGTGAAGGAGGCCAGCCGCGCGGCCGCCTCGAACACGACCAGATGGCGCGGGGAGCCGAAGTGTTTCCAAAGCTCTTGCATAATTTCAGATTACCCAAGTCATTCATTTTTTCAAGCGTCACAAGCGCGGCACCACGCAGTAGCCTGTGCAGATACCGACCCGAAACGAGATATTCCTACGGAGGAGCCCCCGGATGCCCGGCCTCAGGATTACCGGCCTTCGCGCCACGCCCGTCAACATTCCGCTGGAAAAGCCCATGTGGTGGACCGGCGGCCATTACCCCGGCACGTCGAAAACGATCATCGAGGTCGAGACCGATCAGGGCCTCGTGGGTCTGGGCGAAGCGCCCTCCGTGGATGTGGTCGAGACAATCCGCGCCATGGGCGAGCGGCTGGTGGGCGCGGATGCGCTGGACATTGCGGGTTGTGAAAGCCTCTGTGTGCCGCCCTGGCAGATCGTGCAGAACACCGATGACAGTTCGGTGGTGAAAGCCTTCGGTGCGATCGAGATTGCGCTGTGGGACTTACGCGGAAAGGTGGCTGGGGAGCCGCTTTACCGCCTGCTGGGCGGGGCGGTGCGCAAGGAAATCCACTTTACCGAATACTTCGGCTATCGCGCCGGCGGCGAGATGGCGCCACAGGAAGTGGCCGACTATTGCCTGCGGATGCAGGAGGAGCATGGATCCACCATGTTCGAGGGCAAGCTGATCCTTGGCGATCCCGAGCTTGAAATCGATACGGTGAAGGCGCTGCGCGAAACGCTTGGCCGAAAGGCCATGCTGCGCCTCGACAGCAATATGCAATGGTCCCTGCCCACCGCCATGCGCGTCTTTCGTGAAATCGAACCCTACAATATCCGCAACTACGAAGACCCGGTCGCGACATTCGAGGAAATGGCCGAGCTCAGGCGCCATTTCACCATCCCGATCTCGACCCATGTGCCGGATATCCGCCGCGCGGTGGCGCTGGGCGCGCCGGACTTTATTGTCACCAACTTTGCCGTTCTGGGCGGGATTTCCCGCGCCATGCGGTTCATCGGGGCCTGCGAGGCAATGGGGGTCGGATTCTGGTGCTATTCGGGTGACGCGGGTATCGCCACGGCGGGCTACCTGCACATGTCCGCCGCGATGCCCTGGATTACCGAGCCCAGCCAGTCGCTGTTCCGCTGGCAGGTGGGCGACGTGATCGAAGGGGGGCCGTTCCGCCAGAAGAACAACGTCATCCCCGTGCCCGAGGGGCCGGGCTTGGGAGTGGCGCTGGATGCTGGTGCCTTGCGGTACTGGCACCAGCACCTGATCGACAACGGACCGCTCGACCATTTCCATGACCCTGCAATGCCGGGCCGTTTCCGCCGTTTGCCCCTGAACTGAGGAGTTCCCATGACCCTTCCCGACATGATGCACGCCGTTCACCTGACCGGCCATGGTGGCCCCGAGGCACTGGAGTTCCGCACCGACGTTCCCGTACCCCGGCCCGGCCCCGGCGAGGTCCTGATTGAAATCGGCGCGGCGGGCATCAATAACACCGATATCAACACGCGCATCGGCTGGTATTCAAAAGCGGTCGAGGGCGACACCGAGGCTGCCGCCTCTGCCCTCGATGCCGATGCCGAGGACGCCAGCTGGACCGGGCGTCCGCTGATCTTTCCTCGCATCCAGGGGGCGGATGCCTGCGGGCGCATCGTCGCTGTCGGGGACGGGGTGGACGCAGGGCGGATCGGCGAGCGCGTCATGGTCGCCAGCCTGCAACCGGCCGCCGACGCGGCGGACGATTGGGATTTCATCACCTGGGGCTCGGAGTGCGACGGCGGCTTTGCCCAGTTTGCCACGGCGCGCAGCGCACATGCCCACAAGGTTGACAGTGATCTAAGCGATGTCGAGCTCGCCTCGTTCCCCTGTGCCTATTCCACCGCCGAGAACCTGATCGACCGCGCGGGCTGCGGCGCGGGTGACGTGGTGTTGATCACCGGTGCCTCGGGCGGGGTCGGCTCGGCCGCCGTTCAGCTGTGCAAACGGCGCGGCGCCACGGTGATCGCCATGGCCTCGGCGGGAAAGCATGAACAGATGCAGGTGCTGGGCGCCGACCGCCTGCTGGACCGCCACGATGACCCCGCCCGGGTGCTGGGCGAACAGAGCATCACCCTGGTGGTCGATCTGGTGGCCGGCGCGGGGTTTGCATCGCTCATCGCCTGCCTGAAACGCGGTGGCCGCTATGCGACCTCCGGTGCGATCGGCGGCCCGCTGGTGGGGCTGGACGTGCGTGACCTGTATCTGAAGGACCTGAGCTTCGTCGGGGCGACGGCGCAGGACGCGAAAACCATGCCCAACCTGATCCGCTACATCGAGGCGGGCGAGATCCGCCCGCTGGTCGCCCGCACCTTCCCCCTTTCCGACATCCACGCCGCGCAAGAGGTCTTTGCGCGCAAGGCGTTCGTCGGCAAACTTGTCCTCCTGCCCTGAAAGGTCACACCATGCCCGATATCCAGAAAGACGAAACCGCCACCGGCAAACCGCTTCCCTCCCACGCCAAGGTTGTCGTGATCGGCGGCGGTGTGGTCGGCTGTTCGATCCTGTTCCACCTGGCCAAATTCGGCTGGAAAGACGTGGTTCTGCTGGAACGCGACGAGCTGACCTCGGGCAGCTCCTGGCACGCGGCCGGCCAGATCCACACCATCAGTTCGGACCCGAATATCTCGCGGCTCCAGAGCTATACCATCGATCTCTACAAGGAAATCGAGGAGCTGTCGGGCCATTCGGTTGGCTTGCACATCACCGGTGGCTTCTATGCGGCCTCGACCAAGGAGTGGTATGACTATCTGAAACGCGAACGGTCCAAGGCCCGTTACATGGGGCTGCATCAGGAGTTCATCTCGCCCGCGGAACTGGCCGAACGCCACCCGCTGATCGACCCGAAACATTATTACGCGGCCCTGTGGGACGAACAGGATGGCGATCTGGACCCGTCGGGCGCGACCTATGCCTTCGCCAAGGCCGCCCGTGTGCACGGCGCGCAGTATTTCACCCATTGCGGCGTGACCGACATGAAACAGCGCCCCGACGGCAGCTGGGATCTGACCACGCCCAAGGGGATCATCAATGCCGAACAGGTGGTGAACTGCGGTGGGCTCTGGGCGCGCGAGGTCGGGCACATGTCCGGTATCCACCTGCCGGTCCAGCCGATGGAGCACCACTACCTGATCACCGAAAAGATACCGATGATCGCCGAACGCATGGAGAGCATGGGCGAGGCCGGTCGCCTGCCCGCAGGCATCGACTACGAGGCAAACATCTATTTCCGCCAGGAACGCCAGGGGATGCTTCTGGGCACCTACGAGCCGAAATCGACCCCCTGGAAGGTGGACGGCACGCCCTGGGACTTCGGGCACGAGCTGCTGCAACCGGACCTGGACCGTATCGCCGACCGTCTGGAAATGTCGTTCGAACGCATTCCCGCAATCGGCAACGCGGGGATCAAGGATATGATCAACGGGCCCTTTACCTTCGGCCCGGACGGCAACCCGATGATCGGCCCGGTGCCGGGGATGAAGAATTACTGGGTCGCGGTGGGCGTCATGGCGGGCTTCTGCCAGGGCGGCGGCGTGGGCCTGACCATGGCCGAATGGATGATCGACGGCGAGCCCTCGATCGACGTCTGGGCCATGGATGTCGCGCGCTTCGGCGAATTCGCAACCCCCGATTGGGGCACTGTGAAGTCGTCGGAAAACTACGAACGCCGCTTTGTCATGACCTTCCCGAACGAGACCCTGCCCAAGGGCCGCATGCAGAAGACCACGGCCATTTACGACCGCCTGGTCGCCAGGGGCGCGCGCATGGGGCAGGGATTTGGGCTAGAAAACGCCCTGTGGTTCGCCGACGGGCCGCAGGATGCCCATGAAGTCCCCACCTTCGAACGCAACCGCTCGCATGACTACGTGGCGCGCGAAGTGCAGGCGGTGCAGGAAGCCGTCGGCGGGATCGAGATCGCGAACTTCGCCAAGCACGAGTTCAGGGGTCCCGGCGCGCGGGCACATCTGGACCGCATCCTGGCGGGCTACGTGCCGAAACCGGGCCGATTGACGCTGACGCCGATGCTGACGCCGAAAGGCAAGCTCTACGGAGACCTGACCGTGGCCTGCCTGGGCGAGGAGCATTTCATGCTGTTTGGCTCCGGTGCCATGCAGGAGGCCCATCGCCGCTGGTTCGAGCGTGACCTGCCCGCCGACGTGGCCTATGCCAATGTCTCCGATGACTGGCACGGAATCGCCCTGTCCGGGCCGAAGTCGCGCGTGTTGCTGGCACGGCTAACCCGCGAGGATGTCTCGGCCGAGGCGCTCAGGTTTCGCGACCTGCGCCAGACCTTCGTCGGTGGCGTGCCGGTGATCCTGAACCGGATTTCCTTCAGCGGTGAACTGGGGTACGAGATCTACTGCAAACCGCAATACCTGCTGCGCCTGGCCGAGGCGATCGAAGACGCTGGCGCCGATCTGGGCTACCGCTGGTATGGCGCACGGGCGCTGATGTCGATGCGGCTGGAGAAGGGCTGGGGCGTCTGGACCCTGGAATTCCGTCCCGACTTCGATGCCGTGGAAAGCGGTATGGATGTCTTCATCAACTGGAACAAGGGCTTCGTCGGCAAGGAGGCCACCCTGGCCGCCCGCGAGGCCGGTTCAAAGACCAAACTGGTGACAATGGTGATCGACGTGGACGGGATCGACGTGTCCAATGATGAGGCGATCCTGAGGGACGGCGAAGCGGTCGGCTATGTCAGCTCCGGCGGCTATGGCCACCGGGTCGGCAAGTCGATGGCCATGGGCTATGTCGGTGCAGAGCACGCCGCGCCGGGGACCAGGCTGCAAGTGGAAATCCTGGGCGAATTCCACGACGCCGAGGTGCTGGGCGCGCCGATCTACGACCCGAATGGCGCGAATATGCGGCTCTGAGCACGCCGACCGGCATTCACAACCCACGAGGGCAGGGTGTCGCCACGGCGCCCCGTTTGCTGTTTATGGCTGCGCTGTTTCGTCAGGTCGTTTTCTCGATCGTGGGGCCTTTCTTTCGGCATGTCGGCCGAGGCAGAGGCACAGACCTCCACCCCGGCTGTTCCGGCCAACCGGCCGCCAACATTTGCCGCAGCTGCCGGGGACACCGCTTCGTGGTAGCCCCGGGGCGCGCGGTCCCGCTTCGGGTCCATCCCGGCGAGCCGCGCCGATTCCCGGTGAGATGAGAACCGCGTTACGCGAAATCGGGTTTTGTCGGAAATATTGCAACCCACACGCGAAGGGTTGCCCGGTTCTGGCGATGTCCGCGCGAACAGGCCCTCCTAGCATGGGGTCAGTGATCGGTGCTCGGCCGGGGTTGTCCCGAACAAGCGCGCGAGTGACCGGCACTTTCTTGCAAAGAGGGAGTCTCGAAAATGCGTGACATGATTCTGAAAACCCTGATCCGCCTGCGTCATGATGATGAAGGCGTCACCCTGGTCGAATACGGTATTGCCATTGCGCTTGCCGTTGGCCTTGGCACTCTTGCCCTGTCCACACTTGCTGGTGAAATCAGTGATGCGATGGGTGCGGCTGGCACGGCAATGCCCGGCTGATCACACCTTGGTGCCGCCCCTTTTTTATTGTCCCTGAGGAGGCGGCACCAGTGTGCAGAAGAATGGGCGGTGGGATTTGCATCCCAAGCCCACCACCCTTCGACTTTTACGAACACTACAGAGAACTCAGAGGCCCCGAGATGACTGCGATCCTGACCCGCCTGCGCGACTGTCTGAAAGATGACCGTGGTGTGACCCTCGTTGAATACGGGATTGCCCTGGCGCTGGCGCTGCTTGTCGGCACTGCCACCCTGACCGCGTTGGGTGGGGAGATTGCGGCGGCGCTCGGAGTGGCCGGGGCGGAGATGCCCAACTGACCTGGTGCCCCAACAGCACGAAAGGAACATACCATGCGTATCGGTGCGATTATGACGGCAATTGTCGGCCTGGCCGTTGCCGGAGGCTCGACCTGGTTTGCCCGGGACGTGCTGGAAAGCCGTGTCGCCCAGCCCGCCGCTGAGGCCGAGGTCAGCCTGGTTGAGGTCTATGTCGCCGGGCAGGATATCGGCTTTGGTCAAGTGATCGAGGCCAACATGCTGACCACCATTGCCTGGCCCAGCAACGCGGTGCCAATCGGCACCTTCAGCGACGCGGGTGATCTGTTGCCCAAGGGCGACCAGGACGCGCGACGCGCCCGACGCCCGATAGCACAGGGCGAACTGATCCTGGTCTCGAAAGTTTCGGACTTCGGAGAAAAGGTGACGATCGTGCAGACGCTGGGGCCGAACAACCGGGCCATGGCGATCAAGGTCAATGCAGAAAGCGGTGTGGGCGGTTTCGTCACGCCGGGCGATTTCGTCGACGTGCTGCTGACCCAGGGCCGCAACGAGAACATGCGTGCGGTCACGATCCTGCAGAACATCCGCGTTGTTGGTGTCGACCAGGACTCCAACGAACAGACTGACGCCCCCGAAGTGGCACGGACCGTGACCGTCGAAGTCACGCCGGATCAGGGTCAGCGCCTGGCGCTTGCCCAGAAAGCGGGCACCTTGAGCCTGACCCTGCGTACCCTGGATGGCGCAGTGGATGAGCCGCTGGAATCGGTACGCCTGAGCGACCTGATGCGGGATATTTCGCCGGTTCCCGAAGAGGAAGAGGCGAAAGTGATCCGCACGATCCTGGTGCGTCGCGGCACTGCCGAAGAGGTCGAGGAACTGCGGTAATCTGGAACGTGGAGCGTGTGGTTTCCCTGCCGAGGACTGGCGGGAACCGGGAGGGGAAGACATGGCAGAAGATTTCAAATCCGTTGTCCTGATCGCGACGCCCGGGGAACAGGCGGACCGGCTGGGTGAGACCCTGCGCGAGTTGCCGTCGGTCTCGCTGGAAGAACACAAAGCCACTCTGACCGAGATGAATGGCCAAGCCGTCAAGCTGGCCGGCGCGCATGACCTCGTCGTGTTCCGGACCGATCACGCAAGGGAGCGTGACCTGGCCGCCATTCGAGCCCTGCGCGCCCAGGCTGATCCCGCGGCGGTGATCCTGGCGATCACGCCCGCCGACACCTCGCTGGCCGAGGCCGGCGAACTGACCCGCGCAGGGGTGGACGACGTCCTGCCCGACACGCTGACACGCGACGAACTGGAAACACGGCTGACCCACTGGGCCAAGTCCGCGCGCGCCACCTCGATAGAGGTGAGTGAAACGGCGCAGAGCCTTGGCAAGCTGATTTCGGTCGCCCAGGCGCGCGGCGGCATTGGTGCCACCACGCTGGCTGCGAACCTGGCAGACCAGATCGCGCGCCCTTCGCGGCGCCGTAAGGCACCGGGCAATCGCGTGGTGCTGGTCGATCTGGATCTGCAGTTCGGCGGCGTGGGCAGTTTTCTGGACCTGGAGCCGAATGAGGCGCTGTTCCAGCTTGCTTCGAACGGCGGCAAGATTGACGGCACGTGGCTGGATGCGGCCCTGGTCGAGAAAACGCCGGGCCTTTTCGTTTTGACCGCGCCCGCGCGTCCGATGCCGCTGGACGCGTTGACCAGGGATCAGGTGGACAGGCTCATGGGCGCCCTGCGCCGCCGCTTCGACTACGTGGTGGTCGATCTGCCGCGAGCTCTTGTCGAATGGCTGGCGCCGGTGCTGAAACAAAGCGACCGCATGTTGCTGGTGACAGATACGGCCGTGCCTTCGATCCACCAGGCGCGCCGCCTGATCGACAGTTTTACCGAGGACAACCTCGGCCTTTCCATAAACGTGGTCATCAACCACGAGAAAAAACCCATGATCCGGGGCCGGCACCATACCGAGGCCTCGAAGGTACTGGAGCGCACGTTCGACAGCTGGATTCCACATGATCCGAAACCCGCCCGCGAGGCGGTGGATCGCGGTGTCCCCCTGTCCAGCATCGCCGCGCGGGCGCCCATGACGCGCGCCATTCGCGCATTGGCGCAGCAACTCGTTGCCGACTTGGACAGATCGGACCAAGTCGCGGCCACAGATACGAAATACCACTAGGAGGCCGCGATGTTCAGCACGTTTACCAAAAAAGAGACCCGCGACTCCGACAATGTGTTGGTTCTGGGCGCGGAGTTGGCGAGTGCTTCACCCGGCGCTACCGGGCCGGGCCCGGTTGACCGCGAACTGAAGGAAATGCTCGAACTCAAGGGCCGGCTGCACGACGCGCTGCTGGACCGGTTGAACCTGGCGGTGATCGAAAAAATCGACCAGGCAGAACTGCGCCGCGAGGTGGCCGCTCTGGTCGGCCAGGTTCTGGCCGAAGAAAACCGCCCCATGCCCTCGCCAAAGTTCACCCGCGTGGTGGATGAACTGATGGACGAGGTGCTGGGCCTCGGCCCGCTTGAACCCCTGCTGGCCGACCCGACCATCAACGACATCCTGGTGAACGGTCATCGTGATGTATTCGTCGAACGCGGCGGCGTGCTGGAACGCTCGCCTACGCGGTTTCGCGATGAAAAGCACCTGCTGCGCATTATCGACAAGATCGTCTCGCGCATCGGGCGGCGGATCGATGAAAGCAATCCCTGGGTGGATGCCCGGCTGGAGGACGGCAGCCGCGTGAATGCGATCATCCGCCCCTGTGCCATCGACGGGCCGTCGATTTCGATCCGCAAGTTCTCCAAGTCGCCGCTGACCCTGAAACGGATCGTTGCCAACGGCGCGTTGACCGGCCGTGCGGCACGGTTCCTGCGCGGGCTGGTGCGGGCGCGGGTCAATATCCTGATATCGGGCGGCACCGGGTCGGGCAAAACCACGATGCTGAACGCCCTTTCGGCCGGGATCGACGGGCGTGAACGCATCGTCACGATCGAGGACGCGGCGGAACTGCAAATGCAACAGGAACATGTGGTGCGCCTGGAAACACGCCCGCCGAATCCAAGTGGCGGTGGAGCCGTGGTACAGCGCGACCTCGTGCGCAACGCTCTGAGAATGCGTCCGGACCGGATCATCGTGGGTGAGGTGCGCGGTGCCGAGGCCTTCGACATGCTGCAAGCGATGAATACCGGCCACGATGGGTCGATGACGACGATCCATGCGAATTCGGCACGCGACGCGCTGGGCCGCATCGAACAGATGGTGTCGATGATCGGCATGGAGTTCCCCATGTCCGCCATCCGGTCCCAGATTGCCTCGGGGCTGAATTTCGTGGTGCAGTTGGCCCGTCTGTCGGACGGTCGCCGCCAGGTGATGTCCGTATCCGAGCTGACCGGCATGGAGGGTGATGTGATCTCGATGCAGGACATCTTCATCTACCGCCGCAAGGGCATGGGAGAAAATGGCGAAGTGCTGGGAGAATTCATCCCGACCGGGCTGCGTCCCCATTGCGCCGAACATTTGGTGGCGGCCGGGATCGACCTGGACCAAGATATCTTTTCCACAGCGCCGGGGGGGTGAGTCATGTTCGATCTTCTGCGCCAACAGGACATCGTCTACCTGATTTATTCCGGCATCGCGCTGGGTGTGCTCCTGCTGTTCACTGGTGCGGCCCAGCTGCTCAGCCGCCGCGAAAGCGGCACCGAGGCCAAGAGCCGCCGCCTGCGCATGATCGCAGAGGGCAAGAGCTCGGCGGAGCTGCTGGCCCTGTTGAAACCGCCCGTCGACCAAGGCTGGCGCGGCCGGTTGCCGATGCTCCTGCGTCAGGCCGGGTTCGCCATGGCGCCTCGCACGTTTCTCAGCCTCTGTGGCGTGTTGGCCTTCGTCAGTTTTGCCATCGGGCTGCCGGTGCTCGGACCGGGCCGGGCCGGACTGGCTGCGGCGGGCCTGGGCCTTGTCCTGCCGATCGCCCTGCTGAGGGTGAAGCGGGATCAGCGCATGAAACTGCTGGTGCACCAACTGCCCGATGCGCTGGACCTGATGGCGCGGGGGCTGAAAGTTGGCCACCCGCTCAGCACCTCCATCGGCACCGTGGCCGCCGAAATGCCGGATCCGATCGGCACCGAGTTCGGCCTGATTCACGACCAGACCAACTATGGTGACGAACTGACGGACGCTTTTCAGGAGTTTTCCGAACGGGTGCGCATCGAGGACGTGAACTACCTCTCGGCCAGCATCGGCATCCAGCACGGCACCGGCGGCGACCTGGCCCGCGTGGTCGAGGTTCTGGCAAAGGTCATCCGCGACCGCATCGCCATGCGCCGCTCGATCCGCGCGATCTCGTCCGAGGGGCGGCTGTCGGCCTGGTTCCTGTCGGCCCTGCCGCTGGTGATCTTCGGTTTCACCTCGGTGATGACGCCCGACTATTACGGTGGGGTGGCGGAGGATCCGCTGTTCATGCCCATGGCGATGGCAATCGTGGGGTTCACCGTGCTGAACTTCCTGGTTCTGAAGAAACTGGTCAATTTCCACATCTGAAGGAGGGCTGACCCATGTTCGAGCTGATCACCGAGTACATGAATGGCCTTGCGTCGCAGCCCGAAACCATCCTGATTGCCGGTCTGGGCATCGGTGTAGTGCTGGTGACTGCGGGGGTGATGTCCCTGACCTCGCGTCGCAGCGTTGCCGCCGCGCGTATGGCGGCGGCGACCCGGACCCGGCGTCAGGCGCGTCAGGATCGCGGTTTGCTGCAATCTTCCGAGCTAGACCCGCGCGGTGTAATGAAATCATTTTTTCCGGCTGATGCCGCCAAGCGCAGTGCCTTGCAGAAACGTTTGGCGCAGGCTGGATATCCGCAACCCGGTGTGCTGGGGAGGTTCCTGCTGGCGCGCGTGACCATGGCCATTTTGTTCCCGGCCGTTCTGCTGGCGCTGTTGACGGCTTACCGTCTGCCGGGGATCACCTTGCCCCCGATGCTGGGCAATTTTGTCGGTGGTCTGAGCCACATGCAGACTGTCCTGGCCCTGATCTGGCTGGTCCTTGCGGGCTATTTTGTTCCGGTGTTCTGGCTGAACAATCGGGTGTCTGCCCGAATGCAGCGGGTTGAGGAGGGCTTCCCGAACGCGCTGGACCTCCTGCGGATCTCGGTCGAAGCAGGCCTGGGGTTTGACGCCGCAATGACGCGGGTGGGCAACGAATTGGCCACCGTGTCGCCGGACATCGCGTTCGAATTCCTGACCGTGCAGCGCCAGGTGCAGGCGGGGCTCGACCGCGGCAAGGCCTTGAATGACATGGCCGACCGCACCGGGGTGGACATTGTTTCGGCCTTCGCCAACGTGGTCCAGCAGTCGATCCAGTTCGGCACCAACATGTCCGATGCCCTGACAACTCACGCCGACGAATTGCGCACCATTCGCGAAGTGAAAGCGCAGGAAATGGCCAACAAGCTGCCGGTCAAGATGAGCGCGGTTTTGGCCTCCCTGATGCTGCCCGCCTTGATCCTGTTGACCATTGGGCCGGTTCTGATCCGCTATATTCGCTACTTCGGGGGTTGATTCGCACGAAATCAACAGTTTGTTTCCGCCACAATCTTGCCCTAATTTCGCCATAATCTCCCCCGTCGCGTCCCAGGGTCGGGGATATTCACACCCTTGGGTTGTGTTTGGCCCCGGTTGCGTGATTTTCCTGACTTCACCTTGACAAGCCGTGCCGAGAGAATCGTAAAATATTGGTATCAAACGAGTTTTCATGTTCTTGTCATTGGGGCCTCCTCGAGCTGCAGTTTTTAGGAGTATGGGTAAATTTTGCGTGGAGGGGGAAATGGGGAAAGAATATTCGCGTTCTGACCCGCCAGTTCAAAAAACGGCTGGCGAGATCGGAATGATCGGGGCCGTCGCACAGTGGTGTGAATGTCTGCATGGCCACGCTCCGATGAAAAAGGCACTGGTAGACTTGGCCGATGGAATTTCGGCCGAGGCGGTCGCCGTAGCGCGCTTGCCGCGCGATGAAACGGCAAGACCGAAGGTCGTGAGCCATGACACGCTTGCGGATCCGCAAGATCCTCGCATCCTGAACCGCTCCTTTGCCCGGCCGGTTCTGGGTGCCTATGTCGGCAAGTCCAAACCGGGCACGATCTGGTTGTCCAGCTACGTGGCCGAAGATGTGGATCCGGCTCTGGAAACTTTTCAGCGCCGCCGTGGTCTGGCCGAGCTGGCGATCGTGCCGCTTGGCTCTGACGAGAAGTCGGTCGATTTTCTCGAAATCCACTATCGCGAGCGGCTCTGTGCCGCGGATCATGCGGTGCTGAACATGGTTGCATCGACCCTGGCCAGCACCTGGGCCAACCGAAACCCCGGCAGTTTCATCGAGAGTTTTCTGAAGCGTCGTGAGGCCAACCGGGCCTCGGCGACGCCGGGGCCGATCCTGGGGATGAGCAATCCGGCCCGGTTGAGCCGTGCGGAGTTCCGTGTCTGCCTCATGCTCAGCAAGGGGCTGACAGCGCGCCGGGTCCGTGAAGAACTGGGCATCTGCCGGTCGACGCTTCGGACGCATCTGCGCAACATCTATCTGAAGACCGAGACCGAGAATATCGCCGAGCTGGTCTATCAGCTTATCTCGGACCGGTCGGTGCCGGATGTCGGGTCGCGGTCCGGCAGTCGGGTGGCCTGACATGACCTGGCAAGCCGTCCTGCCGCTTCTTCTTCTCATGCCTGTGCTCTGTGCCGTGGCCTGGAACGACCTGCGGCACATGCGAATCCCGAACCTGCTGGTGGGGATTGCAGTCGGGCTGTTCGTGCTCTGCACCCCTCTTTTGGGCTGGTCCGAGATTGCCTGGCGCCTTGGCGCAGCGGTGACGGTATTTGCTTTGGGGACCGCCGCTTTCGCGCTGCGTCTGGTCGGCGGCGGGGACGTCAAGATGCTGGCGGCCCTGATGCTGTTCGTGCCGCCGCAGACGTTGACCTTGTTCGGCTATGCCTTTTCCGTGGCATTGGTGTTGGGGGTGCTATTTGTGATGGCCCTGCGCATTGCGCGCGTCTTTCGCAATTCCGACCTGGTGGGGATCAGAGCCCGGGGCAAGTTCCCGATGGGCATCTCGATCGCACTCGCGGGGCTATTCCAGCTGGCGCTGATTACTCCGCCGATCTGACCTGCGGGTCCTTGCTGAAACTGTGATCCGCTGTTTTCTCTGCCCGCAGATCATCCGCTGGCCGGGCGTGTGGCGATAGGCCCGGCGGTGTTGGCCCTGAAACGGGCCCTGCGCGCGGCAGTCTGAAGCACAATGAAAAATGGCCGCGAACGGGGGTATTCGCGGCCGGGGACCGGGGCGGGGAAGGAAAACCGCCACGGGAAGGAAACTCAGCCCTTGTTGTGGAAAATGAAGCCGATGAAGTTCAGAAGCAGCTGGGCGGCCAGGATCTGGGTGCTTTCGGACGGGTCATAGGCCGGGGCCACTTCCACAAGGTCGATGCCCACGACGTCGCCGCGCTTGCTCAGGCCCTGCAGGATTTCCAGCACGTCGTAATATTGAAACCCGCCGTGGCTGGGCGTACCCGTGCCCGGCGCGATGGACGGGCAGAAGGCGTCGATGTCGATGGTGACGTAATAGCGCGCGCCCTCGGGGATGCGGTTCAGAACGCCCTCGGTTCCCAGCTTGCGTACCTGGCGGACCGACAGGATGTCCGATCCTCTTGCGCGGGCGTCGTCATAGCCTTCCTTGGCGGTGGACGACACGTTGCGAATGCCCAACTGGGTCATGCCCGAAACATAGTCCTTCTCGATCGCGCGGCGCATCGGGTTGCCGTGCCCCTCGGTCACGCCCCGGCGTTCGTCGACGAAATCCAGATGGGCGTCGATTTGCACCACGTGGATCGGCCCCTTGTCGGCGCAATCCCCGGCAAAGGCGCGGATGCAGGGAATGTTGACCGAATGGTCGCCGCCGATGGTTACGGGGATGGCACCCGCATCGAGGATCTTCTTCACCCCGTATTCGATATTGGCGTGGCTTTCATCGGTCTTGGTGTGGATGATGTCGGCGTCGCCGATGTCCACGATACGCACGTCCTTGCCCAGGTAGGTTGCGTCGTCCTCGTGGTCATAGGCGCCGGCGTGGCCAAAGCTGAACAACGTCGAGGCTTCGCGCACCGAACGCGGACCGAACCGCGCGCCGGAGCGGAACTGGCAGCCGAAGTCGAACGGCGCCCCAAGGATCGCGACGTCAGCGTCGATTGCGTCCCAATCCTCGACATAGGGTTTCTTGCCGAAGGTCGAGATTCCGACGAAGGGCAGGTTCAGACGCCCGCTTTCGTACCCGTGTCCTGACATGTGGTTCTCCGTTCTTTCGTGTGATGAGCGATAGGCCAGTTCCGGCAGGAACAGGGCGGTTTGAGGAAAAGTGACGAAAAGGCCGGGCACGATCAAGAGGATGATCGGGAAGGGCAGGGCGATGATTGGTTGCTGGACACCTTGGTCGGGAACACCCTGATCAACCCGACCCAGGGGTTTGTCGACGATTCGGTCGACGGCTTCCCCAAAAACAGCCATATCGGTGGGGCCGAGCTGTGCCGCACCATCGTGAACCGTGCGCTCTGAGACCCATAGGAACACAGAATGATCCAAGACAACCCCGCACTCATCGCCGCGATCCGCGACCGGTTCGCCCATGTGGACAGCTGCCCGTTTCAGGGCGAGCGCATCTTCTTCGAAAACGCCGGAGGTGCCCTGACGCTGAAGAAAGTGGTCGAGACCTCGGGGTTCTACGCTGCAATTCCCGACAACCCTGGCCGCATCAACCCGGCGGGACAGGGCACGCAGGACGTGATCAACCGGGCCAAGACGGACCTGGCCCTGTTCATGAACGCACCGTCCGGGCAGTTCTTTGCTGGCGAAAGCGGCACCGAGCTTCTGTTCCGCCTGATCCGCACCGCCTGCGTGAACGCGCCCGAGGGGGGCAAGGTGATCGGTTCCTCGATCGAACACCCTGCCACACGCTCTGCCGCGCGTCGCTGGGCGGGGATTTCCCGGCTCGACTATGTCAACGTGCCCCACTGCGACGCGACGGGCCTTGTCACCGCCGAGGATTACGCCGCGCTGATGACCCCGCACGTGGCGGTGGCGACGATCCTGCATGCCTCGCCGGTGACAGGCATGGGCATGGATGTGGCGGCGATCTCGAAAGCGATCCGCGCGGTGGCGCCGGACTGCATGATCATCGTCGACGGCATTCAGCACGCCGCCCACGGCCAGATGGACCTGGACGCCTATGATGTCGATGGCTACGTGATCTCGCCCTACAAGGTCTTCTCGCGCCATGGCTATGGCATCGCCTGGATTTCGGACCGGCTCAGCAGCGCGCCCCATGACATGCTGATCGACGCCCCTGCGACGGGCTGGGAATTCGGCACCCGCGACACCGGTTCTTTCGCCACGGTCTCAGACGTGGTCGCCTATTTCGACTGGCTGGGCGGCGAAGTCTCAAGCGAAACCGAGCCGCGCAAACGGATCGAGGCCGCCGGGCGCGCGATCCACGTCTATGAGGCGCACCTGACCAACGCGATGATCAATGGCACCGGCAACCTGCCCGGGCTGCGCGACATGGATCACGTGAAGATTCTGGCCGGCGAGGACAACCCGGCGCGCGAGGGGCTGGTCTCGATCGTGGTGGACGGCATGGATTCGCCGGATGTGGTCGAGACCCTGAACCGGCAGGGCATTCGCACCCACACCCGCAAGGCGGATCACTACTCGGGCAACGTGCTGACCCCGCTGGGCCTGCCGGACTGCATCCGCATTTCGCTGTGCCACTACAACACCGAAGGCGAAGTGGCCAAGCTGCTGGTTGCCGTGAAGGAACTGGCCGCGCAGGGCTGACGCTCATGCCGGGGCCGGAACCGCGCCCGGCAGCGCACGCGGGCGCTGTTGGCCCAACCGGACCCGGCCCATGTGCCGCCCGAGATCGACGCCGCGATCCGTGCCCGCTTACCGATCCGACCGTCGGGCCGTGGTCTCGATCCACACCGTTTTGCCGACGTGCCACTCAAAAACCATCGACCTGCAATTCGGGTCCGGACCACATGGACAGAACCCGGGCGTAAGTTTTTTGCCAAATGCGGCAAATTCGCGGGCGCGGGGGCGGGGCCAGCTGTGTTAAGGGAAAAGTGACGCAGCGACGCTTCGCGCCGGGGTTCGGCGCTAACGTGTTGCGCCGGGCTGGATTATCTATAAATCTCGCCTGTGACCGAATCAAATGCGGGATTCTATAGATAAAATGACCAATCAAGCGACCGGCTGGACCCGAGACGCCGCGCAGGCCCTGTACGACCTGCCCTTCATGGACCTGCTTTTCAAGGCGCAGACGGTCCACCGCGAGAACTTTGATCCGAACAAGGTGCAGATGTCCAAGCTCCTGTCGATCAAGACCGGCGGCTGTGCCGAGGACTGCGCCTACTGCTCGCAATCGGCCCGCAACGGCTCGAAACTGTCCGCGTCGAAACTGGTCGAAGTCGAGCGTGTGCTGACCGAGGCCCGCAAGGCCAAGGACGCGGGCGCCACGCGCTACTGCATGGGTGCGGCCTGGCGCGAGCCCAAGGAACGCGACATGGATCAGCTCATTGCCATGGTCGAGGGCGTAAAGGCGCTGGGCATGGAAAGCTGCATGACCCTTGGCATGCTGGATGACAACCAGGTTTTCCGTCTGCGCGACGCGGGTCTGGATTACTACAACCACAATATCGACACCTCGGAACGCTACTATCCGGAGGTCATCACCACCCGCACCTTCGCAGACCGCATCGACACGCTGAACCGCGTACGCGAGGCGGGGATCAAGGTGTGTTCGGGCGGGATCCTGGGCATGGGCGAAGAAAAACAGGACCGCATCGACATGCTGGTCTCGCTCGCCAATCTGGACGAGGCGCCCGACAGCGTGCCGATCAACATGCTGATGCCGCAGGCCGACACGCCGCTGGCCGATGCCGCTCCGGTCGACCCGATCGACTTCGTGCGCATTATCGCGGTCGCGCGTATCCTGATGCCGACCTCGCATGTGCGCCTGTCGGCAGGCCGCACCGACATGTCGGACGAAACCCAGGCGCTGTGCTTCTTTGCCGGGGCGAACTCGATTTTCGTGGGCGACACGCTGCTGACCGCCGACAACCCCGAGGAAGACAATGATATGGCGCTGTTCGCCAAACTGGGCATCAAGCCGATGACGGCCGAGGACCACTGTGACCATCGTTCAGCGCCGCAGATCCAGCCGCCCAACCTGAAGCCCTTTGCAAAGGTCGAGGCCGCTGAATGAGCGCAACCGCGCGGCTTTCCGGTGCGCTGGACGCCCTGGCCGCGCGCCATCGCTTGCGACGGCTGATCCCGGCGCAGGGGCTGGATTTTGCGTCGAATGACTACCTGGGCCTGTCGGGCGCGCCGGTGCTGACCCAAGCCGCGCGGGACGCACTGGATCGCGGCGTGCCGCTGGGCGCGGGCGGCTCGCGCCTGCTGCGCGGCAACCACGCCGAACATGAGGCTCTGGAAGCCGAGGCCGCCGCCTTCTTCGGCACCGAGGCCGCCCTGTTCATGGGCGGGGGATTTCAGGCCAATCAGGCGCTGTTCTCCACCTTGCCTGCCAAGGGCGACCTCATCCTGCATGACGCATTGGTTCACGCCAGCGCCCATGAAGGCATGCGTCTGGGTCGCGCCGAAACCCGCGCCTTCGCCCATAACGACCCCGGCGCCGCGCGCGATGTGCTTGCCGCCTGGCGCGCCGATGGCGGCTCCGGTCAAGTCTGGATCGCGGTGGAAAGCGTCTATTCGATGGAAGGCGATCTGGCCCCGCTGGCCGATCTTGCCGCCCTGGCGCGCGAAGAAGACGCCGTGCTGGTGGTGGACGAGGCCCATGCGACCGGCGTCTTCGGTCCTCACGGCGCGGGGCTTGCCCATGGGCTCGATGCCGAGGTTCTGACCCTGCACACCTGCGGCAAAGGGCTGGGCTTGTCGGGCGGGCTGATCTGCGGGCCGAAGGTCATGGCGGACACGCTGATAAACCGCGCGCGGCCCTTTATCTTTGCCACCGCCCCCGCGCCGCTAACCGCCGCCCTGGTGCGCGCCGCGCTGGGTGCATTGCAATCTGACCCGTCCCTGCAATCCGCCGCCCAGACCCGCGTTGCCCATGCCCATGCCGAAGCCCGCGCGCATCTGGGGCTTGCCGGGTTGGAGAGCCAGATCGTCCCGGTCATCCTTGGCGACGACGAACGCACCATCAAGACCGCGAAAACCCTGCAAAACAAGGGCTTCGACGTGCGTGGCATTCGCCCGCCCACCGTGCCGCGCGGCACCTCGCGGCTGCGCGTCTCGATCACCGGCAATGTCACGCGGGATGACATCTCGGCCCTGTTTCAAGCCATTTGCGAAACTCAGCAGGAGCAGCCATGACCGCCCTGATCGTAGCCGGCACCGATACCGGCGTCGGCAAGACCCTCTTCTCCGCTGGCCTGACCGCTGCCTTGGGAGCGGCCTATTGGAAGCCGGTGCAATCGGGTCTGGAAGATGAGACCGACAGCGAAGTCGTCGCGCGCCTGTCCGGTGTCACCCCGCTGCCGGAAACCTACCGGTTGCAGCTCCCCGCCTCGCCGCATCTGTCCGCCGAGGCCGACGGGGTCGAGATCGACCCGGATGCCCTGACCCTGCCCGAGGTCGACGGCCCGCTGGTGGTCGAAGGGGCCGGGGGGCTGATGGTGCCCCTGAACCGCCGGACCTATTACCTGGACCTGATCGCCCGCTGGAAGGCTCCGGTGATCCTGGTTGCGCGCACGCAGCTGGGTACGATCAACCACACCACCCTGTCGCTGATGGCCCTGCAGGGCGCGGGCTGCCCGGTGATTGGCGTGGCTTTCTCCGGCGAGGCCGAACCGCTGGTCGAGGAGACTATCAAGCAGATGTCCGATGTGCCCCACCTGGGGCGCCTCGACCCGATTGCCGAAGTGACGCCCAAAAGCCTGGCGCAGGCCTTTGAAGCCATCGACATGAACAGGATCCGAGGCGCGCTATGACCCCGATCGAGTTTGATGCCCAGCACCTCTGGCACCCTTACACCAACGTCGCCAATCCCGGTCCGATGCACCTGATCACCGGGGCCGAGGGTGTCTGGCTGACCCGCGCGGATGGCGGCAAGATGATCGACGCCATGTCGTCCTGGTGGTGCGCCATCCACGGCCACCGTCACCCGGCCATCACCGCCGCGATGCAGGCGCAACTGGATACACTGCCGCATGTCATGTTCGGCGGTCTGACCCACCAGCCTGCGGTGGACCTGGGGCAGAAGATGCTCGACCTGTTGCCGGGCGAGCTCGACCGCATTTTCTACTGCGACAGCGGCTCGGTCTCGGTCGAGGTGGCGCTGAAGATGGCGGTGCAATACCAGATGGCGCAGGGGCGCAGCGGCAAGGTGGAGTTCGCCACCATTCGCGGCGGCTATCACGGCGACACCTGGAAGGCGATGAGCGTCTGCGATCCGGTGAACGGCATGCACGGTCTGTTCCGCGGCGCTCTGTCGATCCAGCATTTCCTGCCGCGTCCAGCCGTGCGGTTGCAGGATGCGTGGCCCGAGGCGCCCGAGGACAACGGCCTTGCCGCGCTGGAGGCCCTGCTGATCGAAAAGGAAGACCGGATCGCGGCGCTGATCCTTGAACCGCTCGTGCAGGGCGCGGGCGGCATGTATTTCTATCACCCGGGCTACCTGCGCGGCGCGCGGGAACTCTGCGACGCCCACAACGTGCTTTTGATCTTTGACGAGATCGCCACCGGCTTTGGCCGTACCGGCAAGCTTTTTGCGATGGATCACGCGGGGGTAACGCCAGACATCGTCTGCCTCGGCAAGGCGCTGACCGGCGGGCATATCTCTTTCGCCGCCACCGTGACCTCGGCCCATGTAGCGATGGAGATCGGCAACAGCGAGGCGGGCGTGTTCATGCATGGCCCGACCTATATGGCCAACCCGCTGGCCTGTGCCGCCGGGGTGGCCAGTCTGACCCTGTTGGCCGAAAACGACTGGCAGACGCGTGTCGCCGGGATCGAGGCGCAGATGCGCGAGGAACTGGCCCCCGCCGCCGATCTGCCCGGCGTGGCCCATGTGCGGGTCCTGGGCGCCATTGGCGTGATAGAGATGCAAGACACCGTCGATCCCGCCGCTGCCCACCGCGCAGCAGTGGAAACCGGCGTGTGGCTGCGCCCCTTCGCGCGCAATATCTACTGCATGCCGCCCTATGTGATCTCGCCCGACGAGTTGTCGCGGATCACCTCGGCGATGGTGGCTTTGGCGAAAGGCGATTGAATGCAACGCCAGTGGCTGGCGCGGACCGGCACCTCCGATCTGATCCTTGTCTTTGCCGGCTGGGCACTGGGCGCGGCCCCGTTTGCGGGGCTCGTCGGGGAGGAGGACGTGCTGCTGGTGCAGGACTACACCACATTGGACGCGGTGCCGGGGCTGGCAGGCTATGACCGTGTGTCGCTCTTGGCCTATTCCTTCGGTGCCGTTTCGGCAGCGCATTGGCTGGCGCAGACCGGAGCGCAGGTTCAGCGCAGGGTTGCCGTGGCCGGGACGTTGTACCCGGCGGATGCGGACAAGGGCATCGCACCTGAAACGGTACGTTTGACCGCCGAGTCGCTGACCTCGGCGAGCTTTGCCAAATTCTGTCGCCGTGCCGGTCTGGACGGCCCCGCGCCCAACATCGATATCGACGCAGCGCGGGATGAGCTGCTGGCTATCGCCGATCGCGGCCCGGCGCCGGATCCCGGTTTCGACCGGGTTTGGATCCCCGCCCGCGACCGCATCATCCCGACTCGCGCGCAAAAGCTGGCCTGGGCCGGGCACGCGGGGCTGCGGGAGGTCGACGGCGGACATGTGCCCTTCCGGCCGGGGCAAAGATGGGAGGGGTGGTTCGCATGACCCCGCGCCATTCCGATCGTGTGCAGCGCAGTTTCAGCCGCAGCTTCGACAGCTATCACGGGGCGGCGGACCAGCAGGTCTGGGTCGCTGAACACCTTGTAGCGGCTCTGCGCGACGCCGAGGCCCCCGGATATTTCGCGCGGGCCTTCGAATTTGGCTGTGGCACCGGCCACCTGACCCGCGCGCTGATGGAATCGATCACATTCGACCGGCTGACGCTCAACGACCTGATGCCGGAAGCCCGGGCCACCGCCGAGGCCCACGGCGCGGAATTCCTGCCGGGAGACGCCGAAGCCCTGACCTGGCCCACACCTCTGGACCTGGTGGTCTCGGCCTCGACCATTCAATGGCTCGAAAACCCGGAGCGTATTCTGCGCAAGGCCGCGACCCAACTGGCGCCCGGTGGCTGGCTTGCCGTGTCGGGGTTTGGCCCGGACCAGTATCGTGAACTGTCCCGGCTGGGATCCAAGGCGCGGGCGCCGGGGCTTTGCACGCCGGAAGCCCTGGCCAAGGCCGTGTCCGGGGCGCTTGATGTCGTGGCGACCGGAGAGGTGCTTCGGCAGCAGCTCTTTCCAACGCCGCTCGATGTTCTGCGTCACCTGCGTCACACAGGGGTCAATGCGCGGGCGCAGGGGGCTTGGAGCAAATCGCGACTGGCGCGGTTCATCGCTGACTACGACCGGGCGTTCGGCACCGAAGACGGCGTGTCGCTGACCTACCATCCGGTCTGGATCGTCGCGCACAAACCGGCCTGAGCCGGGGCTGAACCCTGCGAAGAAGATGTGTATACATCCTATTTTCGACGGGATACGGTTTCCTTGCGATTTTTCCGGGAGGCGCGGATGGAAGCACAGCGTATGGCCGGGCACCTGATCCGTCGGCTGCACCAGCAGTCGACGCAGATATTTGCCGAACGGGCCAGAACGGCGGGAATGAATCTGACACCCGTTCAATTTGCCGCGCTTGATGCGATTGGCGCATACCCCGGGACCGACCAGGCGGGGATCGCGGCGTTGATTGCCTATGACAAGGCGACCATCGGTGGCGTGATTGACCGGTTGGAGGCCAAGGGACTTGTCCTGCGCGTAGCCAGTAAACGCGATCGGCGGGCGCGGGAAGTCAGCCTGACCCAGCAGGGGGAGGCGATTCTGACCGCTGTCACCCCGGTGGTGCGCGATATGCAGCAGGATATCCTGGGGCGCTTGACGACCGAGGAAAGCGAGCAATTCCTGACACTTGCCGCAAAGGCCCTGTCCGCGGACTAACCCGTTATGCGTACCGATTGACTCCTTGGCAATTATATAGATATTAACCATATCAATTATGAGTAACACCTAAAAAGGGAGCCGGATGCAAATCGACGGACAGGTGGCGATCGTCACCGGAGGCGCCAGCGGATTGGGCGCGGCCACCGCGCGGCACCTGGCCGCTTTGGGCGCACGTGTCGGGATCCTGGATTTCGACGGAGACTCGGCGAAGCGGGTGGCGCATGAGAACGGTGGTGTCGCCGCTCAGGTCGATGTCAGCGATGCGGATGCTGTGGACGCCGCAATCTCCAGGGTTGAGCAGGCGCTCGGCACCCCGCGTATCGTGGTGAATTGTGCGGGCATTGGCCTCGCAGCCCGCATCGTGGGGCGGGACGGGCAGACCAGTTTCGACACATTTCAGCGCACCCTCGCGGTGAACCTGTTCGGCACCTACAACGTGATGACCCATGCCGCCCGCCGCATGATGCAGGCCGAACCTGTTGATGGCGAACGCGGGGTGATCGTGAACACCGCCTCGGTTGCTTACCAGGATGGGCAGGTGGGGCAGGCGGCCTATGCGGCCTCCAAGGGGGCAGTGGCCGCCATGAGCCTGCCCGCCGCGCGTGAATTCGCCCGGGCCGGCATCCGCGTCATGACCATCGCGCCGGGCCTGTTCCATACGCCGATGATGGAAAGCCTGCCGCAGGAGGTTACGGATCAGATCACGGCGAACATCCCGCACCCCGCCCGTCTGGGCAATCCCGCGGAATATGCGGAGCTTGCCGGGCATATCATATCGAACCCGTATCTGAACGGAACGACCATCCGGCTGGACGGCGCCACGCGCCTGCCGCCGCGCTGAGGAACCGACATGACTGACATGCTGACCATCCGCGTTGACGACCAGATCGCCACCCTTACCATGACCCGCCCCGGCAAACGCAACGCCATGTGCGAGGAGCTGTTGGGGGCGCTGGAGGCGTTCTATTTCCACCCGCCCGACGGGGTGCGCGTGGTGATCCTGACCGGCACCGAGGGGCATTTCTGCGCGGGGCTCGACCTGGCCGAACATGTGCACCGCTCGGCCGAGGAAAACCTCTATCACTCACGCAGCTGGCATAGGTTGATGGAGCAGATCCGCTTCGGAGGATTGGCCACGGTGTCGGCCATGTTCGGTGCGGTGATCGGAGGCGGGCTGGAGCTGGCCGCTGCCACCCATGTGCGCATCGCCGAAGCCTCGACCATTTTCCAGTTGCCCGAGGGGCGGCGGGGCATTTTCGTCGGCGGCGGCGCCACGGCCAATGTCGGGCGGTTGCTTGGCCCGGACCGCATGACCGAGATGATGCTGACCGGCCGCAAATACGGGGCCGACGCGGGCATGGCTCTTGGTCTCGCCCACTATTCGGTGGGTGACGGCGAGGCGTTGCCTCTGGCGCAGGAGCTCGCGGGTAAAATCTCCCGCAACGCGCCCCTGTCGAACTACCTGATGATCCAGGCCATTCCCCGCATCAACGACATGTCACAGGCGGACGGGCTGTTCACCGAAAGCCTTGCGGCAGCCCTGTCCCAAACCACCCCCGACGCCGAGGAAGGCCTGCGCGCCTTCCTGGACAAACGCGCCCCCAACTTCCGGTAAGATCATGACCCAGCCTGACCAGACCATCACCCCGCCCAGCACTATCAGCGACGAAACCCTGCGCCGCTTCCTCGGCTATCACATGAAACGCGCCTTCAACGTGGTGCAAGCCGACCTGACCGCGACGCTGAAACCCTTCGACCTGCGGATGCTGACCTATACCGCGCTGGTGCTGATCTGCGACAACGCGGGGCTCAGTCAGGCGCAATTGGCCGCAGCCATGGACATCGAACGCCCCAACCTTGTGGTCATCATTGACGAGTTGGAACGCCGCGAGCTGATCAACCGGACCCGCGTGCCCACCGACCGGCGCACCTATGCGCTGATCCCGACACTGGCCGGGCGGCGCCTGTGCGACCAGGCCGTCGCGGCGGTTGAGGCGCACGAGGCCAAGCTCTTTGCCGGGCTGGACGACGAGATGCGCGCGGCTATGGTGGCGATCCTGTCGAAGGTGCGCGGCACATGAAACGCACGACGAATTTCAAGCCGCACAACGTGATCCGCGAGGACCGGGCGGATGGCACGATCCTTCTGCGCTCGGCCGAACCGCTGAGCGGGGTCGCGAACACCACCGGAGACTGGCTGCATCAATGGGCCGGTGAAGCACCCGATCGCATTTTTCTGGCCGAACGATACGGTGCCGGATGGCGCGAGGAAAGCTACGCTGCGACTCTGGAAAAGGTCCGGGCCATTTCCGCCAGCCTGCTCGGGCGCGGCCTGGGGCCCGATACGCCCATTCTGATCATGTCCGGCAATGGTGTGGACCACGGGCTGTTGAGCCTGGCGGCGCAATATGTGGGCATTCCCACAGTGCCCGTGGCTGAACAATACGCGTTGATCCACGGCGCCCATGGGCGGCTGCGCCATGCGATCGAGCTTGTGCGCCCGAAGATGGCCTATGTCGTGGATGCGGCGCAGTATGCAGAGGCTCTGGCCCTGAACGCGCTGGAGGGGATCGAGGTGATCGCCTCGCGCCCCGGTCCGGGCACCACGCCCTTTGCCGACCTTCTGAAAGGCGACGGTGCCGACCTGGACGCCGCCCGTGCCAACGTGGGGCCGGACAGCGTTGTAAAGCTGCTGATGACCTCGGGCTCGACCTCCAGCCCGAAGGCGGTGATGACCACCCACCGCATGATGTGTGCGAACCAGGCGCAACTGGCCGACGCCATGCCCTTCCTGCGCGCCCGCCCGCCGCGGATTGTCGACTGGCTGCCCTGGAACCATGTCTTTGGTGGCTCGCATAATTTCAACATGATGCTCGCAAACGGCGGCAGCCTTTATATCGACGACGGCAAGCCGGTTCAGGGCCAGTTCGAGCGCACCGTGGAAAACCTATCGCTGATCACCGGCACGCTCTGTTTCAACGTGCCTGTCGGGTTTTCGATGCTGCTGGGCGCGCTGCGTGACGACGCTGCCCTGCGCCAACGCTTTTTCGAGGATATCGACCTGGTGTTCTATGCCGGGGCCTCGCTGCCGCAGGAGATCTGGCAGGGGTTCGAACGCATGGCGATGGAGGTGAAGGGCGAAGTGCCCCTGATGACCTCCTCCTGGGGCCTCACCGAAACCGCGCCCTGTATGATGATGCAACAGGAGCCGACCGAGAGCTCCGGTGTGGTTGGCGTCCCGGTAGGCGGCGTGACGGCCAAGTTGATCCCGGACGAGGATATGCGCTGCGAAGTGCGAGTGAAGGGGCCGAACCTGATGCCGGGGTATTTCGGGGCGCCCGGCAAGACTTCCGAGGCCCTTGACGAGGAGGGCTTTTTCATCACCGGCGACGCGATGAAGTTCGTAGACCCGGCAGACCCGAACAAGGGCATGAAGTTCGACGGGCGCATCTCGGAAGATTTCAAGCTGCTCACCGGCACCTGGGTGCGTGCAGCCCAGCTGCGGATCGACATGCTGGCAGCCCTGTCGCCCCTGGCCGCTGACCTTGTCATCACCGGCGCGGATCAGGATGAGATCGGCGTGATGATCTTCCCGAATGTCGCGGAATTGAAGGCCGAGGGGTTCGGGCTGCAGGACGAAGACGGGGCCTATTGTTGCCCGTTGCTTCTGGGTGAGATCCACCGCCGCCTCGCCACCCACGCGGCCACCGGCACCAGCAGTTCGACCCGCGTGGCCCGTGCCATGGTGCTGTCCGAACCTGCCTCGATGCCGGAAGGCGAGATGACCGCCAAGGGCAACCTGAACTTCCGCAAGGTTCTGAGCCGAAGGGCCGACCTTCTGAACCGCCTCTACGTCGACGCCGATCCGGCCGTCACTACGCTTTAGGAGACCGCCATGGTTGATATTTCCAAAGTTCGTGCGATCGATATTCACACCCATGCCGAGGAGCCATGCGGGTGCCACACCGATGACGGTTACGACGATCTTCAGGCCACCATGGCCACCTATTTCGGCGCCCCGTGGAGCCACCCGCCGACCGTGCCCCAGACCGCCCAGCACTACCGTGAACAGAACATTGCTGCGGTCATCTTCCCGGTCGATGCCGAACGCGAGACCGGATACCGCCGCTATGCCAATGAAGAAGTGGCCGCGCTGGCCGCCGAAAACGACGACGTGCTGATCCCCTTCGCCTCGATCGACCCGCACAAGGGCAAGATGGGCGCGCGCGAGGCGCGTCGGCTGATGCGCGACTTCGGCCTCAAGGGCTTCAAGTTCCACCCAACCATGCAGGGGTTTTACCCGAATGACCGCATGGCCTACGGGCTTTACGAGGCCATCGCCGAAGAGGGTGGCATCGCGCTGTTTCACACCGGCCAGACCGGGGTGGGCAGCGGCATGCCGGGCGGCAACGGGATGCGGCTGAAATATTCGAACCCGATGTATATGGACGACGTGGCGGTGGACTTCCCCGAGATGAAGATCATCCTCGCCCACCCCTCCTTCCCGTGGCAGGAAGAGGCGCTGGCAGTGGCCCAGCACAAGCCGAATGTCTATATCGACCTGTCGGGCTGGTCGCCGAAATACTTTCCGGACATTCTGGTGAAATACTGCAACTCGATCCTGAAAAAGAAGGTGCTGTTCGGCTCCGACTGGCCAATGATCACCCCGGAACGCTGGCTTGCGGATTTCGAGAAGATCGCGATCAAGGATGAGCTGCGCGAGGATATCATCAAGGGCAATGCCGCTCGTCTGCTGGGGCTGGCATGACCCCGTTCAAGGCACCGCTGGACGACATCCTGTTTTCTCTGCAAGTCGCCGGCGCCGGGGAACTGCCCGGATATGACGCGGCGTTTACCCGTGAAATCGGGCATCATTTCGCGGGTTTTGCCGAGGGCGAGATCGCGCCACTGGACGAACCCGGCGACCGGCAGGGGTGCCGCCTGACAGATGGCCGGGTTCGGATGCCGGATGGGTTTCGCGACGCCTACCGCACCTATGCCGAGGCTGGCTGGCCCGGCCTGACCCTGCCCGAGCTGCATGGCGGGCAGGGGATGGATGCGCTGACCGGTGCGGTCGTGTCCGAGGTTTTCTCGGGGGCCAATCACGCCTTGCAGATGGTCACAGGCCTGGTGCCGGGCGCAGCCCGGGTGCTGATGCGCTTTGGCAGCGCGGATCAACAGGCACGCCATCTGCCCGGGCTCGCATCCGGCACGACTCTTGCCACCATGTGCCTGACCGAATCCGGCGCGGGCTCGGACCTGTCGCGCATTCGTTGCCGGGCGGACCAGTCGGACGGATGGCGGATCTCTGGCGAGAAGATCTTCATCTCTGGCGGGGATCAGGACATGTCCGAGCGCATCCTGCATCTTGTGCTGGCGCGCACGTCGGCTGACGGGATCAAGGGCCTGTCCCTGTTCCTCTGTCCCAGCGCGCGGAGTGACGGCAGCCGCAATGCCGTCACCGTAACGCGGATCGAGGAAAAGATGGGTCTGCATGCCTCGCCGACCTGCCAGTTGGCATTTGACGGGGCCGAAGCAGAGCTGATCGGGGATGAGGGCCAGGGTCTTGCCGCCATGTTCACCATGATGGATCATGCCCGGCTGGATGTGGCATTGCAGGGTGTGGCCCACGCGGCGCGGGCATATGACATTTCCCGAACATACGCCGCCGAACGGGTGCAAGGGCGCGGGATGGACGGGGCTCCGGTCACGCTGGATGGTCATGCCGATGTCCGACGCATGCTGGAGCAGGCAGACGGCTTGGCGCTGGGCGCACGGGCCATGGCGCATCTGGCTCTTGTTACCATGGCGCGTGGCGGAGCCCCGGACCTGGTCGACTTTATGACCCCGCTCACCAAGGTCTATTGCACCGAAGCCGGCATGCGCGCGGCAGATTTGGGGATGCAGGTGCTGGGCGGCTATGGCTACCTGTCGGAATACCGGGTCGAACAGACCTGTCGCGACACGCGCATCACGGCGATCTACGAGGGTGCCAACGGAATCCATGAACGTGCCCTTGTCACGCGGTTGCTGCCCGGCGCTGCAGGGCAGGCGTTCGCGGCGCTCCTGCGGACCGAAGCGGCACCCGAAGTCGCGAAACTGTGGGCGGCGGCCCGCACCGCGATCCTGTCGGACGAGGCCGCCGCGGCGAAGGTGCATGAGTTCACGGCCCTCACCGCACAGGTGCTGCTGTCCCTTCTCTGGCCCCGCGTTGAACGGCAGGCCATGACCCACCCCGATCCCGAGCGGATCCGGCGCGTGGCGGTGAGGGCGCGGGGCGAGACCCACCGCAGGATTGCCTTTCATGCAGGCGCCATTCTGCCGTGAGGGCGGGCAGGCGCAGACGGGTTCCGAGGTCAGAGCGCGGTGCGTGAGTCGAAGGCCCAGTCATGGATGCGCCCAGGGGTTCCGAGGCTCTGCCAGATACCGCGTACCAGGGTTCTTGGCCCTTCCGTCCTCAGGGGAACAGGTCGGACAGAGGTCCGGCGCGCCTCTCCCCTTGGCTGGGGAGACCTGTTCAGAAGGGGATACGTTCAGCACTTGGGTAAGGGAATGCCTATTTGTGACGAAAAGACATTAGGTCATGCCTAATCATTGGTGATGCAGACTATTCTTTTCCAAGCCGGGTCACAGGGCACAGTTGGGGAACGCGAACAGAATGCGGCCCTGCCCTTTCCCGGCAGACCCGCAGCCGATCCCCGCTGATGGAAGGAACAGACATGCCCGTTGAAAAGACAGACACGCTCGTCGTGGGTGGTGGACAGGCCGGGATCGCCCTGAGCGAGCATCTGGGCAACAAGGGCGTGCCGCATCTGATCCTGGAAAAGAACCGCATCGCCGAAGCCTGGCGCAGCGGGCGTTGGGACACGCTCGTGACCAACGGTCCGGTCTGGCATGACCGTTTCCCGAACCTCGAATTCAAGGGCAATGCCGCGGATGAGTTCGTCTCGAAGGACCGGGTGGCTGACTACCTCGAAGAATACGCGGCCATGGTCAATGCGCCGATCCGCACCGGGGTGGAAGTGCTGAGGGCTGAACGCCTGCCGGGGCGTGCGGGGTTCCGGGTCGAGACTTCGGCGGGCGAGATCGAGGCCCGGCGGATCGTCGCCGCCACCGGGGCTTTCCAGCATCCGGTAATCCCGCCGATCATGGCGCAGACCGAGAGGCTCGAGCAGATCCATTCCTTCCACTACAAGAACCCCGGGCAGTTGCCGGAAGGGGCCGTAATGGTGGTGGGCGCGGGCTCGTCCGGGGCGCAGATCGCCGACGAGCTGAACCGCGCCGGGCGCAAGGTCTTCCTGTCCGTCGGCCCGCATGACCGCCCGCCGCGCCGCTATCGCGACCGGGATTTCGTCTGGTGGCTGGGTGTGCTGGGCCTGTGGGACGTGGCCGCGCAGAAGCCGGGCACGGAACATGTGACGATCTCGGTCAGCGGCGCCTATGGCGGGCACACAATGGATTTTCGCCGGCTGGCCAGCGAGGGCGTGACCCTGACCGGCATGGCCGACCGCTACCGGGATGGTGTTCTGAGCTTCCGGGGCGACCTGCAGGCCAATATTGCCGCCGGCGATGCCAATTATGCCGGGATGCTGGATGCTGCCGACGCCTATGTGGCGCGTACCGGGTTGGACCTGCCCGAGGAACCTGCGGCGCGCAAGGCCTGGCCCGATCCCGACTGCCTGACCAATCCGCTCAGCGAAATCGACCTGGCCGCCGAGGGGGTGAGCGCGATCATCTGGGCCACCGGGTTCCGGCAGGACTTCAACTGGATGAAGGTGGATGCCTTCGACCAACGCGGCGCCCCGATCCACCAGCGCGGCGTTTCGGTCGAGCCCGATGTCTACTTCCTGGGGCTGCCCTGGCAATCCCGGCGCGGCTCCACCTTCCTGTGGGGGGTGTGGCACGACGCCATGCATATCGCCGACCAGATCGCGATCCAGCGCGATTACCTGGCCTATGACGGCACTGCCGAACAGATCGCCGCCGAACAGATTACTGCCGAACAGATCACCCAGGACGCCTGACGAGGAGACCCCAGATGCCCAAGGACCAGATCGACCCCGTCGAGGAACTGCGCCAGAACACCGCCCAACCCTTCGAACGCGCCCATGCCATGCCGCCTTCGGTCTATACCTCGCAGGAATTCCTGGACGAGGAACTGGCCCATATCTTCGCCAGGGACTGGTACTGCGTTGGACGCGCCGATGCCCTGGCCAATCCGGGCGACTACACCACCTGCGAGCTGTCCGGGCAGCCGATCCTGGTGATCCGCGACCGGGACGGGCAGCTCAGCGCCCTGTCGAATGTCTGCCTGCACCGCATGTCGACTCTGTTGCACGGGCGCGGGAAGACCCGGGCCATCGTCTGCCCTTACCACGCCTGGACCTATAGCCTGGATGGCTCGCTGCGCGGGGCGCCTGCGATGACCCTGAACGAAGGCTTCTGCAAGGACCAGTACCAGCTTCCCAAGGTCCGTTGCCAGGAGTGGCTGGGCTGGGTGTTCGTCACCCTGAACGAGGAGGCGCCGGACGTGGCCGACCGGTTGGCGCAGGTCGAGGAACTGATCGCGGGCTATGACATGACCAACTACACCGAGGCCTTCTACGAGGAACATGTCTGGGACACCAACTGGAAGGTTCTGGCCGAGAACTTCATGGAAAGCTACCACCTGCCGGTTTGCCACGCGGGCACCATCGGCGGATTGTCGAAGCTTGAGGATATGGTCTGCCCGCCGGGTCTGCCCGCCTTCAACTACCATACCATCCTGAAAGACGAGACCCTGCGCATTGCCATGGCGCATCCGACCAATGACCGCCTGAACGGAGAGGAACGGCGCACCACCTTCCTGCTGGCAATCTATCCCAGCCTGCTGATCACCCTGACGCCCGGGTATTTCTGGTACCTGTCGCTCCACCCGCAGGGACCGGGCAAGGTGCATATCCGTTTCGGTGGCGGCATGTCGGATGACTACAGGGACGACGCGGACGCGCACCGGAACTTCGCCGATCTCAAGGCGCTCCTGGATGACGTGAATGTCGAGGATCGCGGTTGCACGGAAAAGGTGTACACCGGCCTCTGTTCGGACCGCGCCGTGCCGGGCCACCTCAGCCACCTCGAACGCCCCAACTATGACTTCGCCCAGTACCTCATGGCGCGGATCGAGGCGGGCCGTCAGGCCTGACCGCGAAGATCAAGGAAACCTCATGCCCCATACCCGAATTCGCAAGTTCAACACCTCGGATACCTACCCGGAACAGAATCTGGACAATGACCTGTGCCAGGCCGTGGTCACTCAGGGCGGCAGGACCGTCTGGCTGCGTGGCCAGTGCCCGCAGAACCTGGACGACGCGGTGAATATCGACAGCCATGACCCGGTCGAACAGACCCATAAGGTCATGCAGAACATCCGCCAGTTGATCGAGGAGGCCGGCGGCTCGATGGAGCACCTGGTCAAGGTCGTTGTCTATATCACCGACGTGCGCCATCGCGAGGCGGTCTATCGCACCATGGGCGAATATATAAAAGGGGTGCATCCGGTTTCGACCGGGCTGGTCGTGCAGGCGCTTGCCCGACCCGAATGGCTGGTGGAGATCGATGGCACGGCGGTGATCCCGGACTGACTGCATGCGCTGAGAGAGCAGGAGCGAGGGGCCAGCCCCTCGCGCTCCCCGGGATATTTTGGGAAAGATGAAAGGAAGAGGAGCATGACTTTTTCGCTGGTGGCACGTTGCGCGGAGACGGGCATGTTCGGCTTGGCGATTTCCTCGTCCTCGCCTGCCGTGGCGGCACGCTGCGCCTATGCGCGGGCGGGCGTAGGGGCCGTGGCCTCGCAGAATGTGACCGACCCGACGCTGGGGCCTTTGACGCTGGACCTGATGGAGAGCGGTCTGACCGCCGCCGAGGCCATCGAGGAGGTCCGGGCGCGCGGCAGACACATTGAATATCGCCAGGTGCTGGCGGTGGATCGCGCCGGGGGGACGGCTATCCACTCCGGCCCGAACTCGCTAGGCATCTGGACCCAGGCGCAGGGGCGCGACGTGGCCTCGGGGGGCAATCTCCTGGCCAATGACACGGTGCCCCAGGCGATTGTCGCCGGGTTCGGGGCGTCTCGGGGCCATCTGGGCGACCGGCTGATCGCCGCCATGCGCGCGGGGCTTGCGGCCGGGGGCGAGGCGGGGCCGGTGCGGTCGGCCGGGCTGCTATTGGTCGACGAGGTTTCCTGGCCCGTGGCCGACCTGCGCTGTGACTGGAGCGAAGGCTGCCCGATCGAGCATATCGCGACGGCCTGGGAAGTCTACAAACCGCAACTCGACGCCTATATCCAGCGCGCCCTGGACCCGCGCGAGGCGCCCTCCTACGGAGTGCCCGGGGATGAATAGGCGCAATGACTGTTCTGAACGGAAGCGACAAACGGAACACCGGAATTGGGAGGGTTCGATGACCGATCTACGTGAGAAACTGCAGAGCTTGGCGGCCTTGCCCGTCGATCGGCCGATGGGCATGCCCGGGGCCTACTACACCAGCCAGGGTCAGTTCGATCACGAGGCTGCAACGGTGCTGCGCCTGGGTTGGCACTGTCTTGGTCGTGTGGACGAAATCCCGGAACCGGGAGATTTCTTTACCGTTCAGCTGTTGAATGAGCCGCTGATCGTGGTGCGTGGGGACGATGAAAAAATCCGTGTGCTCGCCAATGTCTGCCGCCACCGGGGTATGCCTCTGGCCGAGGGGCGGGGCAATGTGAAACGCTTCGTCTGCTCCTACCACGCCTGGTCCTATGGGCGCGACGGGGCGCTGTTGCGCGCTGCACGGATGGAAAACGCGGGTTTCGATGCCAAGAACTGCAAGCTGCATGGCCACAATGTGCAGCAGTGGAACGGGTTCATCTACGTGAACCTGGATGCGGATGCTGCCCCCTTCGCGCACCCCGACCTGGACGGGCTTCTGGCCCCATACGAGACTGAAAAATTCCGCCTCGTCCATGTCGCCGAGGAAAACTGGCACACCAACTGGAAATGCCTGGTCGAAAATTTCATGGAGGGCTACCACCTGTCAGTGGTGCATCCGCAGACCCTGCATGGCTACACCCCCACAGGGCTGGCGCGCAAACTGACGAGCGGACTGGGATTTACCTCATACGGGGCGAACTATCCGGATGGGATACCGTCGCGTGGACAGGGCGCGCCCGGCCTTAGCGACGAGGAACGCCAGCGTTCGACCCTCTTTGCCAAGTTCCCAACCCAGGTCGCCAGCCAGGCGGCGAGCCTCCTCGTCTCGATCTCGATCTTCCCGGTCAACGCCGGACTGATCCGGGTGAAGTGGACCATGTCCACCTATGGTGACGACCTGGACGAAGACACCATCGCCGGACGTATCAAGCTCTGGGAGGAGGTAAACCGCGAGGATCGTGAAAAACTGGAACGCATGCAGGTTGCGCTGGGTTCGGAGCACGCTCTGGAGGGGCCATTGGCGGGCGATGACTACGAAGGCACGATCCGTGACTTCCAGACCTGGCTTGCGGCCCAGGATATGCCAGCACAGGCGGCCGAGTAATCGGCCATCGGGCCGTGGCACCTGCGGGACGCTGTCTCTCCGGGGCGTCCCGCCTGGGCCGCCTGAAGTGGGTGGATCCGGCCCGGTCGTCCCCCGCGAGCGCGGATCAAGCTTGAACGTCGGGCGGCGGGCGGCATAATTCACTCATGGCATTGCGATTTACTCTCAGGCAGTTGGAATATTTCGTCGCCGTGGGCGAGGAAGGCTCGATCGCGCAGGCGAGCGAGCGGGTCAATGTGTCGTCCCCTTCGATCTCGGCGGCGATCTCGCAGTTGGAGGACGAGTTCGGCCTGCCGCTGTTCGTGCGCAAACACGCCCATGGGCTGAGCCTGACCCAGGCCGGGCGCCAGTTTCTTGACCAGTCCCGTCAGGTTCTTGCCCACGCCGAGGCGCTGAACCGGCTTGCGGGCGACATTTCGGGCCTTGTGCGGGGGCCCTTGAACATTGGCTGTCTGGTCACTTTTGCCCAGATGATCCTGCCCGCCATGCGCCGCCGTTTCGTCGCCGACTATCCGGACGTTCAGGTGTGCCAGTTCGAGCTGAACCAGATGGGCATCATCGAGGCGCTGCGTCGGGCCGAGATCGACGTGGCGCTGTCCTATGACCTCGCGATCCCGCCCGATCTGGAGTTCCTGCCGCTGCGCCGCCTGCCGCCCTATGCGATGGTGCATGAGGGGCACCCGCTGGCCGGGCGCGGCTCGGTCACGGTGGAGGAGTTGAAGGACGACCCGATGATCCTGCTCGATCTGCCCCTGTCCTCGGATTATTTTCTGGAGTTTTTCGAGGCTTCGGGGCGCAAGCCGAAGATCGCCGAACGTACGCGCGACATGGCGATCATGCGGTCACTGGTGGCCAACGGGTTCGGCTATGCGATCGCCAATATCCGCCCCTATTCGGACCTGTCACCGGATGGGCGCAAACTGTGTTTCATTCCCCTGGCCGGGCCGGTGCGGCAGATGGAGCTGGGGCTGGTCCTGCCGCGCGGTGCGCGCAGCGTGCTGACCGTCGACGCCTTTGTCGAACATGCCCGCAAGATGGTGGCAGAATGGGGCTATCCGGGTCATCCGATCGACCCGGGGACATAGGCGGTGCCTAAGCGGTGCTTTCGCAACCCCGACTTTAGACGAACCCGTTGATTTGCAACCCTTCCCCGATAAAAGCCACCCCGGCAGGAGCGAGACCCGTGCACGATCCCCGTTATCACATTCTGTTCGCGCCGATGCAGATCGCTCCGGTTCCCGCCAGAAACCGCTTCGGTCAGGTGGCCCGTTGCGTTGAAGGCGGCTACCTGGCCAGGGGCATTGACAGGCTTCCGGGCGTGAACCTGATCCGGGAGACGCTGAATTGAACCGCACCCTGGAGATTCTCGACCGCCTCATCGCATTCCCGACCGTCAGTGCCGACAGCAACCTGGCGTTGATCGACTACGTGCAGGGCCTGCTGAGCCGCGCCGGTTTCCTGGTCACGCGTATTTCGTCACCCTGCGGGCAAAAGGCAGGTCTGTTTGCCCGCATCGGCGCGGGGGAGGGGGGGGTCTGCCTGTCGGCGCATGCCGATGTCGTGCCGGTTGCCGGTCAGGACTGGACCCGCGATCCCTTCCGTCTGACCCGGGACGATACGCGGCTGTACGGGCGGGGTGTCACCGACATGAAGGGGTTCCTGGCCTCGGCGCTGGCGCTTGCCGAAGAGGCGGGGGCGCAGGCCGATGCCCCGGCGCTGAGCCTGGTTATTTCCTATGACGAGGAAATCGGCTGCGTCGGCATCCGCCAGATGATGCCCGCGCTTGAGCCGCTGATCGGCCGCCCCCGCGCGGTGATCGTGGGAGAGCCGACCTCGATGCAGGTTGCCATCGGCCACAAGGGCAAGGCGGCACTGGAAGTCACATGCCACGGCCAATCCGGCCACAGCGCCCTGGCGCCCGACTTCATCAATGCGTTGCACCTGGCCAGCGGCTTCGTGACGGCGATGATCGACCTGCAGGAAGTGCTGTCCCGGGAAGTGCGCGACCCGGGCCATGCCGTGCCCTATTCCACCGTGCATATTGGGCGGATGGAAGGCGGGCGAGCCCTGAACATCGTGCCGGATCACGCGCGCATCCTGATGGAATACCGCCACCTTGCCGACATTCCGGGTTCCGAGTTGCGGGCCCGGATCGAAACCGCCGCGAAACAGGTCGCCGCTGGTTTCGGCATGCCGGAAGGGATCATGGTCAAGGAAGTCACCGCCTATCCAGGTCTGGCGACCAGCCCCGAGGCTCCGGTGGTTGACTGGGCGCGCCGAATGGCCGGAGGGGCGGACGTCACCAAGGTTGCTTTCGGCACCGAGGCAGGGTTCTTCGCTGCGCTCGACCTGCCGACGGTGGTGATGGGCCCGGGCGACATGGCGCGGGACGGGCACAAGCCGGACGAGGGGCTGGACCTGGGCGAGCTGGCCGCCTGTGGCACCATGCTGGCCCGGGTGCTGGAGCCGGGCTGACCCCGTCGAGGCGGATGGATCAGCGATGGCGAACACCCTTTCGGGCAATCTGAACACACCGACAATCGCGATCGCAGCGAAGGTAGCCGCGATGATACACACGCCAGTGTGAACGCCCCTTCGCAGCATACGACGTGCGAACCCTTTGCAAAATCGCAGTTCTGCGCTACCTTTTCCGACAGCAAGTGGTTGAACATACAACCCACCGCCGTTCTTCCGGTTGAACCGGAGAAGGGAAATTGAAAGCCGGGCCGAAAGCCTCAGTGTCCGGGTCATGGGGACAGATGACGTTTGCTGCGCAGGTAGATCGTTCTCCACCATCACGGCCCAAACCCCGCCATGCCCCGGCAAGGCTGTTTGGCAAAACAGACGCAGCGCATGCAACGCTGCCGTTCGAGCGGAAACGACCCAGTGCCCGGCCAGCCCGGATTGCCCGGTGCGCGTCGAGGTCACACGTGGCCCCAGTCCGGCGCAAGCCGGTCACGGAGGGTTTTGCCTCCGTCCTGTTTCGACTTGAAAAAAGTGAGATCGGCATATGACAAGCCAGAAAGCTATTAGAAAAGCAGTCTTTCCCGTTGCGGGTCTGGGCACCCGCTTCCTGCCCGCAACCAAGGCAATGCCCAAGGAACTCCTTCCCATCGTTGACAAGCCGATCATTCAGTTTGCCGTGGAAGAGGCGATCGAGGCTGGCATCACCGACATGGTATTCGTCACCGGGCGCACCAAACGCGCGATCGAGGACCACTTCGACGGCAATGCCGAGCTGGAAGCAACCCTGGAAAGGCGCGGCAAGGACTCGTTGGTCGAGATGGTGCGCAACATCATCCCGCCCGGGGTCAGCTGTGTTTTCGTGCGTCAGGCCGAGGCACTCGGGCTGGGCCATGCGGTGCTCTGCGCCGAGCCGGCGGTTGGCGGCGGGCCATTTGCGGTTCTTCTGCCAGACGACCTGATGACCGGGCGACCGAGCCCGACCAAGGCATTGGTCGATCATTTCGCCCAGAGCGGCAAGCCGGCCATCAGCGTGATGCCGGTAGCCCAGGACCAAATTCACCAGTACGGTGTGGTCAACCCCGTGACCGAGTCCGCCGTGGGGGCGGTGGGCATGGCGGGGATCGTCGAAAAGCCCGACCCGGCCCTGGCACCGTCGAACCTGGCCGCCGTTGGGCGCTATGTCTTCGATCACGACATCTTTGATCATCTCCGCAACCTGCCGCCAGGGGTGGGCGGAGAGATCCAGCTCACCGATGCAATCAACATCATGGCCAGTCAGCGCGCCGTGGACGCTGTTCCGATTGTCGGCAAGCGCTATGACTGCGGTTCGAAAATCGGATATCTCGAAGCGATCGTCGACCATGCGTTGGCGCATCCGGACTTTGCCGATGATTTCGGCGAGGTGATCATGCTCAAAGCGGAACGGCTGGCGCAGCCCAAGACGGGCACGCATTCCTGATCCGGAACCCGCGCCTAACGGATCAGTGCAGGATCGGTATGAGCGCGCTGTTTCACATTCAGAGACACACTGACCTTCGGGTCCGGATCGGCGACTTGGCCAGTCAGCACGACCTGAACCGGCAGGCGTTTCAGCAGGCCTCCGATTTTCCGCACCGGCCACCAGACTCAGGGGCCGAATGATTGCCTGCCGAGCTTAGAGCACGTCCAGCGAAACCTTGACCCGATCCATCACAACCGCCGTTTTGAACCGGCTTATGTTGCTTTCGTCGAAGAAATGCGTCTGGGTGAATTCCTCGTATTCCTTGATATCGCGCACGGTCAGGATCAGCAGGAAATCCGCCTCGCCGGTGGTGTAGTAACACTGCTGCACACAGGGGGCTGCGCGCATCTTGCGTTTGAACGCTTCAAGATGGGCGCGGTTCTCGCGTTCCAGCAGCACCTCGACGATGATGGTCATTTCGCGGCCCAGCCTGCCCGGGGACAACACGGCAATCTCGCGTTCGATCACGCCCGTGTCGCGCAGCTTCTTCAACCGTTTCTGGACTGCGGGAGGGGACAGGCCCACATCCTGGCTGAGGCTCTCGGCAGTCAGCCGGGCGTTTTCCTGCACAAGGCGGAGGATTTGCAGATCTGTGTCATCCATGGTCCGATATTCGTCTCGAAATGTGTGCTCAGCAATGAAATTCGTCGTGAATCGAAGGAAATTCCATGTCCTGCCGCCCGAATCTGAGCCTACACTTGCCAGATGAGAACAAGGGCGGGACATGACCAGGTTCAATGAAAAACTGACCAGGCTGCGCCGGGCGTTCCACCGCGACCCCGAGCTGGGCTTTCACGAGCTGCGCACCAAGGCCCGCGTTGCCGAGGCGCTGCGCGACCTGGGGGCCGAGGTGCATGAAGGTGTCGGGGTCGTCGGCGTGCTTCGCGCGGGGCAGGGCAACCGCGCCATCGGCCTGCGCGCCGATATGGACGCGCTGCCGATCACCGAAGCTTCGACCCACGCCTACCCGTCCGAGACACCGGGTGTCATGCATGCCTGTGGCCACGACGGGCACATGACCATGCTGCTGGGGGCCGCTGAACGGCTGGCCACGGAACAGGGGTTCGACGGCACGGTCGTGCTGATCTTTCAACCGAACGAGGAACATGGGCTGGGCGCCCGTGCGATGATCGGCGAAGGTGTGCTGGAACAGTTTCCCATCGAGGAGGTTTTCGCCATCCACAACCTGCCCGGCGCGCCCTTGGGGCAGGTCTCCACCCGGGCCGGGCTTATCTGCAATTCCGAAAGCCTGTTCGAGATTACCATACAAGGCCAGGGCGGCCATGCCTCGATGCCTCAGGTTGGCGTGGATGCGATCACCGTGGGGGCCGAACTGGTCGGTGCGCTGCAGACCATCGTGTCGCGCAAGCTTTCCCCGGGGGCGGGTGCGGTCGTCTCGGTGACGGAATTCCTGACCGACGGGCAGCGCAACGTGCTGCCCGGTCGCGCTGTGCTGAAAGGCGATGTGCGCGCCGGCGCGCCCGATGACCGCACACGGATCGAGGCCCTCCTGCGCCAGATTTCCGCCGGGGTTGCGGCCGCCCACGGGGTCAAGGTTTCGGTCGATTTCCGCACCGAATTCGTCGAGACAATCAATGCGCCCGAGCCTGTTCAGGCGGTCTACCGCGCCGGGGAGGCCGCGGGCTGCGAGGTGATCCGCAATCGCAAACCGATGACCTTCTCCGAGGATTTCGCCCATTTCGCCGCTGCCGTACCCGGTTGCTTCCTGCTTCTGGGCAATGGCACCGAAGGCGCCCACGGACAGCCGCTGCACGCGGCGGATTACGACTTCAACGACGCCCTTCTGCCGATCGGGGCGGAATTCTGGGTCCAACTGGTGCGTGACCGGCTGCCCGAAGGAAAGGACTGACCATGCTTGACGCATTTGCCACCGCCGCCCTGTCCCATGTGGCGGGCAGCCCGACCGGGGGGCGGGCCGCCTACACTGTTCTGTCCGAACAGGATTTCGCCGCCTCCTGGGCCGAAATCACCGCCTGGTCCGGCTACGCGCCCACGCCACTGGTGGCTCTGGCAGACCTGGCCCGCGAACTGGGGCTCGCGCGGATCGACTACAAGCACGAGGGCCCGCGTTTCGGCCTGGGCAGCTTCAAGGCGCTGGGCGGATCCTACGCGGCCCTGCGCGTGCTGCAGCGCGAACTGTCTGACCGGCTGGGCCGCGCGGTCAGCCTGGAGGAGATCCGCACCGGCGCCCTGCGCGAGGACTGCGCGCAGATCACGCTGGTCTCGGCCACGGATGGCAACCATGGCCGGTCGCTTGCCTGGGGGTGCCAGATGGTTGGTGCACCCTGTCGCATCTACATCCATGCCGAAGTCAGCGAAGGCCGCGCGAGCGCCATGCGTGAACTGGGCGCCGAGGTGATCCGCATCGACGGCGATTATGACGCGTCAGTCGCACTGGCCCGGGACGAGGCGGAGGAAAACGGGTGGTTCGTCGTCTCGGACACTTCGTGGGAGGGCTATACCGCGCCGCCACGCGACGTGATGGCGGGCTACGGGGTGATGACACGCGAGGCCTGCGAGGGGTTGGATCACGCGCCGACCCATGTCTTTCTGCAAGGTGGGGTCGGGGGGCTTGCTGCCTCTGTCGCCGCCGCGCTGCGCCAGAATTACGGCGATGCCGCTCCGCGCGTTGTGATCGTCGAGCCCGAGCTTGCCGCCTGCCTTTACGAAAGTGCCCGCCAGGGAAAGGCCACGGCGGTTTCCATCGACGAAGAGACCATCATGGCGGGCCTGTCCTGTGGCGAGCCTTCGGAAATGGCCTGGGAGATCCTGGCCGAAGAGGCCAGCGACTTCCTGACCATCCCCGACTGCATCGTCGCTCCCACCGTGCGCCTGCTGGCGCAAGGCAGCCCTGGGGTCGAAGCGGGTGAAAGCGCCGTGGCCGGGTTGGCTGCCGTGATTGCCGCCTGCAAGGACGCGGGATTGAAGGCGAAACTGGGGCTGGATGCCAGCTCGCGCGTCTTGCTGATCGGGTCCGAGGGTGTGACCGACCCGGCGATCTTTGCCGCCATCATGGAAGGGGCCGATCATGTCTGAAGCCCCTCGGCGCGGCTTCCCCAAGGCGGAATTCGCGGCGCGTACCGCCCGCGCCCAGACAATGATGGCCGATCAGGGGCTGGACGGGCTGCTGCTGCTGACCGAACCCGAGGTGCGCTATTTCAGCGGTTTTCACACCCTGTTCTGGCAAAGCCCGACCCGGCCATGGTTTCTGTTCGTTCCCGCTGCCGGAGAACCCATCGCCATCATACCGGAAATCGGCGCCGACCTGATGCGCCGCACCTGGATCGAGGATATCCGCACCTGGTCCGCCCCCGCGCCGCTGGATGACGGGATTTCCCTGCTGACCGAGCTGCTGGCCCCCTATGCCGCGCGCAAGGCCCGGATTGGTGTGCTGAAAGGGCACGAGACCAGCTTGCGCATGCCGCTGGGTGACTACGAGCGGTTGATGGCGGGCCTGCCCGGGCTGGACCTGGCCGATTGCACCGGGCTGGTGCGGGCCCTGCGCATGGTGAAATCCGAGGCCGAGATCGAGAAGATCGCCCATATCTGCACCATTGGCTCGCGCAGCTTCGCCCGTGTACCGGAGCTGGCCTATGAGGGCCTGCCTTTCGAAGACCTGTTTCGCGCCTTTCGCCGCGAGGCGCTGGCACAAGGGGCGGATGACGTGCCTTATCTGGTCGGTGGGGCGGATCAGGGCGGCTATCATGACGTGATCTCTCCGCCCACGCCACGGCCCCTGGCGCGCGGCGACATCGTCATGCTGGACACCGGCGCGACCTGGGACGGCTATTTCTGCGATTTCGACCGCAACTGGGCGCTGGGGCAGGCGGACGACGCATCGCGCCGGGCCTATGACGTGCTCTGGCGCGCAACCGAGGCCGGGATCGCCGCTGTGCACCCCGGCGCCACTTGCCGCGAATTGTTCGACGCCATGCGCGGCGTGATCTCGGAGCTGGACGACGCGGGGGGCGACGTCGGCCGCCTAGGCCATGGGCTGGGCATGCAACTGACCGAATGGCCCTCGCACGCGGCTTTCGACGACACGGTGATCGAGGAAAACATGGTCCTGACCCTCGAACCCTCGCTGTCTTATGGTGACGGGCGTATCATGGTGCACGAGGAAAACATCGTGGTTCGGGCGGGTGGTGCCGCGCTTTTGACCACCCGCGCCGTGCCCGAATTGCCGGTAGTCTGAGGAGGTGCCATGAAACTGGCTTTCGACACTGACGGTGGCATCGGCACCCGCGCCACGCTGGGCGTGATCGTGCTGGAGGCAGACGAGACCCTGGAGCCCGAGTTTGCACGGATCATGGCGATGGAGGCTGTGGCGCTCTATCATAACCGCATTCCGATGGTGCCGGAGGTCCGCCCCGAAACACTTGCACGGATGGAGGCCGACCTGCCCGCCACCGCCCGCCAGTTTCCCGAGGCCACGAAGTTCGACGTGATCGGCTATGGCTGTACTTCGGCCTCCAGCGTGATCGGGTCCGACCGTGTGGCGGCCGCTGTTCACACCGTGCACCCGGACGCCCAAGTCACCGACCCGCTGGCCGCGCTGATCGCGGCCGGGCGGGCGCTGGGGGCAGAACGATTAGGCTTTGTCACACCCTACCTGCCCGAGGTCAGCCAGACGATGCGGGAACGGCTTGAGGCCGCGGGCTTCTCCATCGCCGGGTTCGGCTCCTTCGAGGAGGGTGACGACCGCGTGGTGGCGCGCATCAGCGAGGCGGCAATAGCCGAGGCGGCCATCCGCGTGGCCGGGGCCGCGCCCTGTGACGCCGTGGTGATCTCCTGCACCAACCTGCGTTGCCTGACGATCATTCCCGAGGTCGAGGCGCAGATCGGCCGCCCGGTGCTGTCCAGCAACCAGGCCCTGGCCTGGCACATGCTGCGGCTTGCCGGGATCACCGAGTCATTGCCGCAGTTCGGCAGGCTCTTTGCGGTGGCGGGCTGACCTCGCCACCGGCCCGGGTCAGTCACAGGCGGCGGTAACGATCATCTCGACCTTCAGCACGTCGCGCGCAAGTTTTGCCTCGCCACAGGCACGGGCCGGGGCGTGACCTTCGGGCACCCAGGCGTCCCAGACCGCGTTCATTTCGGCGAAATCCGCCATGTCGGACAGCCAGATCACGCATTGCAGGATGCGGGTCTTGTCGCTGCCGGCCTTGGCCAGAAGGTCCTCGACCTTGTCGAGGATGGCTTGGGATTGTTCCGCCACCGTGGGCGCGTCCGAGGTCTGGCCGCAGAGGTAGGCAACACCGTTGTGCTTGACGATCCTGCTCATGCGGGCGCCGGTTTCGATACGGGTGATTGTCATGGGGTTCTCCGGTTAAAGGCCCTTGCGGTCATAGCGGTCAATCCGGAAGGGGGACAGGTCGAATTCGCACCGTCCCGTCGGGATCAGACCAGCGTGATACTGGCGAAACGGTCCATTCTCTCCTCCCGTGGCGGCGGCATGGGGGTGCTCTTGCCCCCGGCCGATGGAATTCCGTCGCTTCCGGCGCGAGGTGGTGTTGCCGGTCCCGATGCTGCGCGCGGAGTTTCTGGCCCTGGAAAGCCGGATCGTACGCGGCTTGGACGGTGAAACCTGGCTGCCCTAGGTGCGGGCGTAGAACCGGCGCATCAGCATTGGGGTCAGGTACATGGGCAACTGGTAGCAGCCCAGGAACAGAAGCAGCGGTTCAACCTGTGCGGCGGGCAGGCTGACCAGGAACAGGGCCACGTTTCGATTGCCTGCGACAATGGCGAAGGGCACGGCCTCGTGGGTGGGGGCGATCCGCCGTGCGGTGTAAAATGTCACCACCTGCAGGCCGAAATTCACCGCAAAAACCAGGATCATCCAGCCCAGGGCATCCAGAGGGCGGGCCTCCAGGGCCGGGCGCAGGGCAGACATGAGCCCCACGACAATGACCACCAGCGCCAGCGTCATCGCGCCATCCATCTGTCGGACCCGTGCCGGGGACGGGGACCAGAACCTGCGCAGGGAAAACCCCAGCGCCACCGCCACTGCGATCACCGCCAGAAGCCGTAGTGCGCCCCAGACCGCGGCGCCGAAATCGCCCAGCTGCGGCAGCAGCCAGAACACCGGCAACATGGTCAGGGGCACCAGCGCCGTGCCGAGAAAGAGCAGGCGAAAGGCGGGTTCGGGGTCGGCGCCCAGCAGCAATGACAGGTTCGGCGAGCCGGTCAGCGCCGGGGCCGACAGCATCAGAAGCAGCGCCAGCGCCACCGGCGTGTCCAGCAGCCCCGCAAGAGCCAGCACCGCCATCACCGCCAGCGGCAGGGCAAGTTGCAGAATTAGCACCATGCGCAGGGAACCCCGCCCCTGCCGCAGCCCGCGCCATGTCTCGGTTGGGCCGATCCTGAGCGCAGTCAGGAACAGCAGAAGTGTCACCAGATGCGCCAGCCAGGATTTCAGCGCGAGCGCAACCGAAGGCAGCGTCAACCCCGCCACCAGCCCGGCCACAAGGGCCAGGCGCCCGTGACGGGCCAGGGCTTCGAACAGGGCCCCCATTCTAGCCAGGGGTCGAGCGGATGTTCTCGGGCAGCCAGGTCGCAAGCTCGGGCCAGACCACCAGGATAACCACCATCAGCATCATCAGCCCGACCATCGGGATCGCGGTCTTGGCGATATAGCTGATCTCGTGCCGGGTCATGCCCTGCAGGACGAAGAGGTTGAAGCCGATCGGCGGGGTCACTTGTGCCATCTCGACCACCACAACGATGAAGATGCCGAACCAGATCACGTCGATCCCGGCCTGGCGGATCATCGGTTCGACAATGGCCATGGTCAGCACCACCGACGAGATCCCGTCCAGGAACATGCCCAGAATCACGTAGAAGATCGTCAGCGCGACGATCAGCGCGACGGGCGACATGTTCAGGCTGTCGATCCATTCCGCCAGAGCGCGCGGCAGGCCGGTAAAGCCCATCGACAGCGACAGGAAGGAGGCCCCCATCAGGATCAACGCAATCATCGCCGAGGTCCGCGTGGCGCCCATCAGCGACTCGGTAAAGGTCGACCAGCTGAGCGACCCCTGCGTGGCGGCCAGGGTCAACGCGCCCAGCACACCCACGGCGGCGGCTTCGGTCGCGGTGGCGAAGCCCAGGTACATCGACCCGATCACCGTGCCCACCAGCATCAGAACCGGGATCAGGAAACGGCTTTCAGCCACCATCTGGCCAAAGCTCATCGGCGGTTCCTGCTGCGGCCGCTCGCCCTTGCCGAAGAAATGCCAGAACACGATATAGGCCATGAACAGCCCGGCCAGCACCAACCCCGGAAAGACGCCGGCCATGAACAGCTGGGTAATGCTTTCATTGATGGTCACGCCATAGACGATCAGGGTCAGCGACGGCGGGATCATCAGACCCAGGGTGGCGGCGCCGGCCAGGGTGCCGATGATCATGTGCTCGGGATATCCGCGTGCCCGCAGTTCGGGGATCGACATCTTGCCCACCGTGGTCAGCGTGGCCGCCGACGAGCCCGACACCGCGGCGAAGATCGTGCAGCCGGCGATATTGGTGTGCAGAAGCCCGCCCGGCAGCTTGCGCATCCATGGGGCGAGGCCGCGGAACATGTCCTCGGACAATCGGGTTCGATACAGAATTTCACCCATCCAGATGAACAGGGGCAGGGCGGTCAGGGTCCAGCTCGATGCACCTGTCCAGATCGTGGTGATCATCGCGTCGCCCGCCGGGCGCGAGGTGAACAGCTCCATGCCCACCCAGGCCACGCCCATCAGGGCAAGGCCGATCCAGACCGAGCTGCCCAACAGGGTGAACAGCACGAAGAGAAAGATCGCGGTTGCATAGAATTCATTCATTCGACCGCCTCCCCGACGATGCTGGGTTCACGGTTGACCAGAAGTCGGGTGAGATAGTCCCAAAGCGCGACCGCCAGCAGGACCGAGCCGATCGACATTGGCAACTGCGGCAGCCAGACCGGGGTATAGACCCACTCGGAGCCGGTTTCGGCCCATATCTGCGGCCAGTCGCCGGGCCAGGTGCCGAACATGGACACGAAGGTCAACAGCCATTCGGGCACGAAATCCTGCCCCTGGGTGCGGTCGTTCAGCATCTCGGACAGGATGTTGGTCTTGATCGCGTAGCGGGCGAAATAGGTGGCGGTGATCGCGGCGACCAGCATGGCCAGTGCGTCCAGCCACACATGGGTGAACCTGTTGAGATTCAAAAAAACCGAGACGCGGATATGTGCACCGCGCGTCAGCGTGTGGGCCAGCGCGAAGAACGAGGTCGCCGCCATCGCGTATCCCGCATATTCGGTGGAACCGGGGAAGGTCAGCAGGGACCACCGGGCAATCATCTGCGCCACGATCAACAAAAGGATCGTGACCATGCAGCAGGCTGCAAGTACACCCGCGCCGGTATAGATCCGGTCCAGAATGCGCCAGACGGGTCTCAGGATACGGCCCATGCGGGGCCCCTGGACGATGCAAAGAAGCGCCAGGCAGGACGGCATCACGAAAAGCCAGACCCATAAAGGCAGCCCCAGAAAAGATTGCCAGTCACGCATGACCTTCTCCCTTCGGGTGGTGGTTGCAGCACAGCCCCGCCCGCGCGAGGCGGACGGGGCCGGTTCTGAATCCGTGGATCAGTCGGCGTAATAGGCATCCAGGATGGCCTGGCCATCCTCGCCCACGGTGGCCAGCCAGTCGGCGGTCATCTTGGCGCCGATTGCCTGCAGTTCTTCCAGGAATTCGGGACCGGCGTCCTCGACCGACATGCCGTTGGCGGCAAGCTGTTCGAAATACCAGTCGGCCAGTTCCGCCGACTTGCTCGAACAGTCCGCGCCGGTTTCATCTGCTGCCTTCTGGACCGCGGCCTGGGTGTCGGCCGACAGGCCGTCCCAGATGCCCTTGTTCACCATCACGTAGTTGCGCGGCAGCCAGGCGTTGACCTTGTAGTAGTGGGTCAGGTGCTCCCACACCTTGCGATCATAACCGGTCGAGCCGGAGGAAATGAAGCTTTCCGCCACCCCGGTCGCCAGCGCCTGGGACAGCTCGGCGGCCTCGACCTGAACCGGGATCATGCCCAGTTCTTCGGCGAAGGTGGCCGTAGCGGTGTTGTAGGAGCGGAACTTGACGCCCTGGGTGTCCTGCGACGAGCCTACAGGCTTGTTGAAATAGAACCCCTGTCCGGGCCAGGGGCAGGTGTAGAGCGCAACCAGGTTCAGGTCCGCCAGCTGCGCATTCACCTTGTCGCGCGCCGCCTGCCACAGTTTCTCGTTATCCTCGTAGGAGGTGGCGACGAAGGGCAGGTTGTCCCACCCCAGCAGGGGGGCCTCGTTGGCATGGGCCGACATGAAGCGTTCACCGATCGGGGCCTGACCGGTCTGGATCGCGCGCTTGATCTCGCCGCCCTTGAACAGAGAACCGCCCGCATGCACGGTGATGTCGATCTCACCGCCGGTGTACTCACGCACCCTGTCGGCAAAAACTACGCCCATTTCCGAATGGAAATTGGTTGCCGCATAGGCCATCGGCATGTCCCAGCTTTCCGCCGAGGCCGTGCCCGCGCCCAGTGCCAGAACCGCCATGGCGGTGGTCATCTTGAAACCGTTGATTTTCATTTTCATTCTCCCTGGTTGGTTTGTTTTTGAGTTCAGCCTAGCGGGAAAACCGCATCGGCGCATAGGGGCGCATGTCGATGTTCGACGGTGTGCCGGTGATCATGTCTGCCACCATGCGCCCGGTTTTCGGCCCGCCGGTCAGGCCGATATGGTGATGCCCGAAGGCGGTGAAGACGCCTGTGCCCCTGACCTCGCCGATCAGGGGCAGGCTGTCGGTGGGGGCGGGGCGGAAGCCCAGCCACTCCTCTTCCTCGGTCGCGGTGAGGGTCGGAAAGACCTCCCTGACCTTCTTGCGCAACAGCTTCAGCGGCCCGGGAGAAAGCTCGTCACTCATCCCGCCGAACTCGACCACACCGGCGCAACGCACACCCTGGTCCATGCGCACCGCGACGAACTTGCCCGAGGTCAGCATCATCGGATTTCGGGGCGTCTCGCTGGGTCCCTTGAAGACGATGTGATATCCGCGCTCGGCTTCTAGCGGAACTTTCAGGCTCAGCTTGTCCATCAGGGGGCCGGACCAGATACCGGCGGAGAGCACCGCCTGGTCACATTCAAACCGGCCCTGATTGGTCTCGACCGCTTGTATACGTCCGCCGGAGAGGTCGAAGTCCTTGACCTCGGCCCGGATGAACCGGCCACCCATCTGCTCCAGCAGCGCCACCAGATCCTTCACGTAACCTGCCGGATTCAGGATGTAGCCGTGGTCTTTCAACACCGCGAGCAGCCCCATCTCGGGGCTCAGGATCGGCTCGCGCTCGCGCACCTCGCCGCCCTCGACCAGCTCGGGTACGAAACCGGCGTCTTTGCGCAGCTCCCAAATGAAACGGTCGGCGTCAAACGCCGCGCGATCGCGATAGACGAAGCTGTAGTCGCTGGGCTGAATCCATTTTGCGGCCGTGGTTCCCCGGGTCAGAGCCTGGTGCTGCTCCAGGCTGTCGCCGACCACATGGCTCAGCCCCTGTGAAATGCGCCGGGTATCCTTGGTGTTCGCATGGGACAGGTAGCGCATCAGCCAGGGCGCAAGTTTGGGCAGGTAGCCCCAGCGGAGGAACAGCGGGAAATTCGGGTCCAGAAGATAGCCCGGCCCCTTGGCCAGAAGCCCAGGGGTCGTCACCGGCACGACCGAGCAACTGGCCAGGATGCAGCCGTTTCCATAAGAGGCGCCCATGCCCGGTTCGCCCTTGTCGAGCAGAGTCACCTCGACGCCCGCGCGCCTGAGCCAGATGGCTGTAGCCGCGCCGACAATGCCTGCGCCGACGATGACGACGTGTCTGGTTTCCATGGTCGGTCCCGTTTCTGTCCTGCCGAACACAGTGACCCCGGGGCAGTATCATTTCAAATACTAAGATATGGCAATCGCATCACGAAAACTTATACTTCCCCCATGAAACTCAGATTCCGCCAACTCCAGGCCTTCCATGCGGTGGTCGAGACCGGCACCGTCACCGGGGCCGCCCAGCAATTGGGCATCTCGCAACCCGGCATCTCGAACCTGCTGTCCCAGCTCGAAGCGCAATCCGACGTGCCCCTGTTCGAACGGGTCCATGGCCGGCTTGTGCCGACCCCGGAGGCCGGGCTCCTGTTTCAGGAAGTCGACACGGTGGTGCGCGGGCTGGATCAGGTGACGCAGACCATGCTGGACCTGCAGAACAAGAAGGTCGGCCAGCTGCAGGTCGCCTCTCAACATTCCATGTCCTTTGGCTTCGTACCAAAGCTGATTTCACGCTTTGCCGGGGATCGGCCGGGGCTGAACATCTCGTTCCAGTCGCAATACTCCTCGAAGGTGCAGGAATGGGTCGTGGCGGGCCTGTTCGAGATCGGCATCTGCGAGCTTCCGCTGCTTTATGACAATCTGAACACCTACCCGCTGCATGTGGAGACCCGCCTGGCGATGCATGAGGACAACCCGCTGGCCCGGCACGCGGTGCTGACCCCCGCGCTGCTGGAGGACGAACCCTTCATCGTCATGGGGCCCGACCATATGACCCACAGGCGCCTGCGCGAGGCGTTTCACAACGAGGGTATTGCCCTGCGCACCCGGGTGCACTCACACCTGTTCAAGAACCTTCTGAGCTTCGTCAAGGAGGGCATGGGCGTGTCGATTCTGGACCGGTTCGTGCTGGATTACGATTTCGAAGGCGGGTTCGTCACACGGCCCTTTGCACCTACGATCATGATGGACATGGCCGTCATCACGTCGAAAGCCCGGCCCCTGTCTCAGGTGGGCCGGGACTTCCTGGGTCTACTGCTGGAAGAGCTTGCGCCCTATTCCGCCGAGGGCTATCCGCCGCTCGTCGCGGACTAACCCATCCAGCGGCGCACCGGTGCGTTGCTTTCCTCAAGCGGCTGGGTAACAACATCAATCAGGGTCGGGCCGTCATGGGCGATTGCTTCGCGCAACACGCGGCCCAGGTCCGCCGGATCCTCGATCCGCCAGGATTTTACTCCGTAGGCCGCCGCCACCGCCGCCTGATCGGTGCGGTTGAAGTCGACGTTGTAGTAACGCGCGTCTTTGTCGGCGTATTGACTGGCCTTGATCCAGCCGAAGTTCGAATTCGAAAAGACGATATAGGTGATCGGCGCCCCCACGCGGGTGACGGTCTCCAGCTCGCCACAGGTAAAGCCGAAAGAGCCATCGCCCATCAGTGCAACGGTTTTCGAGGCTGGCCGCCCGAACCAGGCGCCCAGTGCCGCCGAAAGCGAATATCCCAGGGCACCATGGGCCCGGTTGGTGATGAAATGCCGCCCGGCCCGAGGCAGTTGGTAATAGGCCGAAAAATAGGGGCAGCTGGTGCCGGGGTCTGATACCACCGTGGCATCGGCGGGCAGGACCTTCATCAGCTCGGCGATCACACGTTCCGGCCGGATCGGGGCTTGGTCGCTGGTAGCAAGCTGGTCGAAGAGCTCGAACTTGCGGCGCTTGATGTCGGCCACGGCGGCCGCCCCTCCGAAGGTCTCGACGCCCTGGCCCCGGGCATCGAGAATCGCGTTCACCTCGGCCAGGGCAAGGCGCAGGTCGCCAACGACACCGACCTCGGTCCGGTAATTTGCTCCGATGACCATCGGGTCATTGTCGAAATGCACGATGCGCGTGCCGGGGCCGGGGGCCTCCCAGCGTGAGGTGGTGGTGGAGCCCGCGCGCGCGCCCATGAAGACGACGAGGTCCGCGGCTTCCATCGCTTCCCAGGTCTGGTCGGTGCCGCCGTTGGAACCGACCACGCCGACGCAGTTGGGGTGGATCTCCGCCAGCGATCCCTGACCCGAGATCGATGTGGCCACCGGAATATCCAGGCGTTCAGCGAGTTGTGCCAGCTCGCCCATCGCGCCGGCAATCACCACCCCGCCGCCACAGACGATCAGCGGCGATTTTGCCGACAGGATCGCGTCCAGCGCCGCCTCGGCCGCGCCGGGTTCCGGCGCTTGGCGGTAGGCCGGGTAACTGGCGGTCCTGTCATCCGCCCAGATATCGGACGGGTCAACCGGATCGTATTGCACGTCATAGGGTAGGCCGATATGCGCAGCACCCGAACGCCCCGTGGTCATCGCCCGGAACGCGCCCCTCACCATGCGCGGGATGTGATCGGCGCGTTTGATCACCGTGTTCCACTTGGTCAGTGGGCGCATCAGGGCCTCCTGGTCCACCTCGGTCAGCGGGTACTTCCCGTAGCTTGCGACCGAGATGTCGGTGGTGATGCCCAGAACCGCATAGGAACTTTCCGAGGCTTCGATCAACCCGGGCAGGATATAGGTTGCCCCGCCGCCCGAGGGGCCTTCGGCCACCCCGACCCGCCCTGTCACCCGGCTGTAGCCATCCGCCATATAGGTCGCACAGCGTTCGTCGCGGGTCAGCACATGGGTCATCTGGTGATCCAGGCGCAGCAGCGCGTCATAGAAGGGCAGTGTGGTGTCGCCGCACAGACCGAAGATGTGGCGCACGCCCTGGGCTTCCAGCATTCGCACCATCGCCTCGGCGCCATTCATCGCATTGCATGTCTCGGGGGTCTTCTCGGGGCGCATCGCCGTGTCTCCCATCGCAGAAACGGTGCGCGGCAGAATCGCACACCAAATTGAATACAGCTTTGTATGACGACTTGCGCACAAAAGAAAGAGCCGATAGTTTGACCGGGACTCAAACAGGGAAACCGGCCATGAAATCCGCAAGCAATGTCGACAGGCTTTATCGCCAGCTGCGTGAGATGGCGGCGGATTTCGCCTTCAAGCCGGACGAGCGCATCAATGAAAGCGAGCTGGCCACCCGGCTGGGCGCCAGCCGCACTCCGATGCGCGAGGCGCTCAATCGCCTCACCGCCGAGGGCTTCCTGACCTTTCAGAGCGGACGCGGCTTCTTCTGCCGCCCTCTGACCCCTGCACGCATCCTTGAGCTTTACGAGGCCCGGGTGGCGATCGAATGCGAGGGGCTGCGCCTGGCCTGTGGCCGTGTCGGCGATGCTCTGCTTGACGATCTTGCGCGCCATCTGGACGAGGTCGAGCCACGGTATGCGGCCTGTTCGGACCCCAATGAGCTGTTGGCGATGGACGAGGATTTCCACATGCGCCTCATCACCCTGTCGGGAAATGGTGAGCTGGTGCGTATGCTGCGAAACCTCAATGACCGCATCCGCTATGTGCGCCTGATCGACCTTCAGCGCATGCGCGAACGGGTCGAGGGAGGGCAGGGCAACTCGTTGGAAGCACATCGGGCAATCCTGTCGGCCCTAATGGCCCGCGACACCGCCGCAGCCGACAAGGCCATGCGAGCCCATATCACGCGACGTCAGGAAGAGGCCACCGAGGCGGTTCGCATCGCCTATTCGCAACTCTATGTTCCCGTGGACTGAGGCGGGCAGGAAAGGACACCCATGCAAAGAGGCGGCAAGACGGTCTACGGCGCGGCGGTCGGCATTCTGATGCTGGAAACGCAATTTCCCCGCATTCCCGGCGATATCGGCAATGCGCTGACCTGGGATTTCCCGGTGCATTACCGCGTGGTGCGGGGCGCGACGCCCGACAATGTTGTACGCGCCGACCCCCGGCTTCTGGTTGATGACTTCATCGAAGCAGGCCGCGACCTCGTGCGCATGGGCTGCGACGGGATCACCACGAATTGCGGCTTTTTGGCGCTGATCCAGGACCAGGTGAAGGAAGCGCTGGGCGTACCCGTCGCGACCTCGTCGCTGATGCAGGTGCCCATGGTCCAGACGCTTCTGCCCGCAGGAAAGCGGGCGGGGATCATCACCATTTCGAAGGCCACGCTGACCGAGGAACACCTGGCCGCCGCCGGGGTTCCGCTGGATACGCCGATCGTCGGCACCGACGAGGGGCGCTGTTTTACGCGTGACATCCTGGGGGACGCCCCCGAGATCGACTTCGCCGCCTGCCGCCTTGATCTGGAAGACGCGGCACGCCAGCTGGTCGCAGACCACCCGGAGGTCGGCGCTATCGTGCTGGAATGCACCAATATGGTGCCCTATGCGCGGGACATCCGCCGTATGACCGGGCTGCCGGTCTTTTCGATCGAGACCTTCGTCACCTGGTTTCAATCCGGCCTGATGCCGCGCGGTTTCGACATGGGGTTGCACGACCCGCGTTGGTGATGCCCGCCCGGCACCCTACCAACCTGCAACCCTGGGCAAATGAAACAGATATTTCCCGATGACGTTCTTTTCTGCGGAAGGCAACGTCCGTTCAGCCGATCAATTTTGTGTCCCCGGTGCGACAATCCAGGCAGCTCCTCTGTCCGGAAGGTTGCACGGAATGCGGCAGCCATGGGCGTAGCGCGCCGCTGCCGGTAACGGTCGCCAAAGCTACTGAGCCTAAATTCGCCTTGCGCCCTGCCAGTCCCGGCAGGGCGCTGCCTCCTCTGTCAGAAGGTCTTGCTCAGATATCAAGCGAGATCCACAGAACCACCGCATCCTCGTCCCCGACCGTGGTACAGCAATGGCCCATGCCGCTGTCATAATAGACGCTGTCACCTACGCGCATTTTCAGCGGGCGGTAATGCTCCGAATGGAACACCAGCTCGCCGGACAGGACGAACATGAACTCCTCGCCCGTATGGCGGACCCAGTTGTCGAACTCGCTGATATCCCGTGCCCGAATGGTGGAGATATAGGGCAGCATACGCTTGGAGGAGAGTTCGTTGCACAGCAGTTCGTGGTGATAGGTGGGGGTGTCCTTGACCTCGCCCTGACCGGCCGGGGTGAAGTCGCGCCGGCCTGAAATGTTGCTTTGCGGGGCCTGCACGAAAAGCTGTGGTGTTTCCAGCCCCAGGGTCTGGGTCAGCCGTCGGATGATGTCGAAACTGGGCCGGGTCTGGTTGTTTTCGATTTTCGACAGGGTCGAGCGGCCGATACCCGCGGCCTGTGCGGTTTCCTCCAGGGTCAGGTTCTTGGATTTGCGGGCCTCGCGAATCATCCGGCCCAGAACCTCGCCATCCGGGGCCTCGCCCCCTTCTGCTGACGGGGTGGCCTGCTCTTCGATTTCGACTTCCATCCTGAAATCTCCCTTGTTCTCCCGAAGCTTAATTCCGCCGCCTGTGGCTGTCAAAGTATCCAATTGCACACAAATGTTGCATTCTTCCTCAAAGTTTCCTATGAGAAACACAAATTCCCGCTTAGGAAACATATTCCATTATATGCGACATATGGAATGTGGCGGGATAGAGGAGGAACGCATGTACGACCTGATTGTGATCGGTGCCGGACCCGGCGGCTATGTCGCTGCCATTCGCGCGGCCCAGCTGGGGTTGAAAGTGGCCTGCGTCGAAGGGCGCGGCAGCCTTGGTGGCACATGTCTGAACGTGGGCTGCATCCCGTCGAAAGCGCTGCTGACCTCCTCGGGCAAATATGCCGAGCTGAAGCATCTGGCCGCCCATGGCGTATCGGTCGAGGGCGCGAGCCTCGACCTGGGTGCGATGATGGCGCGCAAGGACAAGGTTGTTGGCGACCTGACCAAGGGCATTGCCTTTCTGTTCAAGAAAAACGGTGTCGACCTGATCGAGGGCTGGGCCACCATTCCCTCCGCCGGTGCGGTCAAGGTCGGTGAAACCACCTACGAGACCGCCAATATCCTCATCGCCTCCGGTTCCGAGCCTACCCCGCTGCCGGGTGTCGAAATCGACGAGGGGGACGTGCTGTCCTCGACCGGTGCGCTGGCGCTGGAGGCGGTGCCTGAGCACCTCGTGGTGATCGGCGCGGGCGTGATCGGGCTGGAGCTGGGCCAGGTCTGGTCGCGGCTGGGTGCCAAGGTTACGGTCGTGGAATACCTCGACCGGATCCTGCCGGGCATTGACGGCGACATTGCGAAACTGGCGCAGCGTGCCCTGTCCAAGCGCGGGTTGAAATTCCAGCTGGGCCGCGCGGTGCAGGCGGTCTCCAAGGGCGACGCAGGCCTGACCCTGACCATGGAGCGTGTCGGCAAGGGCACCGAAGAAACCCTTGAGGCCGACAAGGTGCTGGTCGCCATCGGCCGTCGCCCGGTGCTGGGCGGTCTGGGGCTGGAGGCTCTGGGTGTTGCGGTGAACGCCCGTGGCTTCATCGAAGTGGATGAAACCTTCCGCACCTCTGTCCCCGGCATCTATGCCATTGGCGACTGCGTGCCCGGTCCGATGCTGGCCCACAAGGCCGAAGAAGATGGCGTCGCCTGTGTCGAGCACCTCGCCGGTCTGGATGCTCACGTCGATTACGGCACCGTGCCCGGCGTGGTCTATACCGATCCCGAGGTGGCTTCGGTCGGGCAGACCGAAGAGGTGCTGAAGGAAGCTGGCGTCGACTATATCACCGGCAAGTTCACTTTCATGGCCAACTCCCGCGCTCGTGCCTCGGGTGAAACCGATGGTGCGGTCAAGGTTCTGGCCACGCCCGAAGGCAAGCTGCTGGGCGCGCATATCTGTGGCGCGCATGCGGGCGACCTGATTTCCGAGCTGGTGCTGGCCATGACCAAGGGCGCCACGATCACCGAGGTCGCCGCCGCCTGCCACGCGCATCCCTCGATGGCCGAAGCGGTCAAGGAAGCCTGCCTGGACGCGCTCGACCGCGCCCTGCACGCCTGAGGCCCGGCCCATGAACATCCAGACCCCGCCCCGCCTGCGCCACCCGGAAAAGGCCCACAAGCCTGACAGTGTGATTGCCCGCAAGCCGCGCTGGATCCGCAAGAAACGCATTGAATCGGCTGAGTATTACGAGACCCGCCGCCTGATGCGCGACAAAAAACTGTCGACCGTCTGCGAAGAGGCCGCCTGTCCCAACATCGGCGAGTGTTTCTCGCACCAGCACGCGACCATGATGATCATGGGCGAGACCTGCACGCGGGGCTGTTCCTTCTGCAACGTGACAACCGGCAAGCCCGATGCGCTGGACATGTTCGAACCGGGCCGCGTGGCCCAGGCGGTGAATAAGCTCGGCCTGCGCCATGTGGTGATCACCAGCGTGGACCGTGACGATCTGGCTGATGGTGGGGCAGAGCACATCGCCCAGACCATTCGCGCCGTGCGCCACCAGAACCCGGGCACCACCGTCGAGGTGCTGACCCCCGACTTTCTGGGCAAGGGCTCTGCGGGTGAAGCCGTGTTCGAGGCCGCACCGGATGTGTTCAATCACAACCTTGAGACCGTACCGCGTCTATACCCGACCGTACGGCCCGGCGCGCGTTACTATCAGTCGCTGCGTCTGCTGGACGATGCCAAGCGGGCCAACCCGTCTCTGTTCACCAAATCCGGCCTGATGGTCGGCCTGGGCGAAACGATGGAGGAAGTGCGCCAGGTGATGGACGACCTGCGCGCCGCAGATGTCGATTTTCTGACCGTGGGCCAGTACCTGCAGCCCACCCCGAAACACCATCCGGTGGACCGGTTCTGGACCCCGGAAGAATTCGAAACGCTGGAACGCGCCGCGCGCGCCAAGGGCTTCCTTGGTGTCTCGGCCACGCCGCTGACGCGGTCGTCGTTCCACGCGGACGAAGATTTCGCGGCCCTCAAGCAAGCCCGCCAGGCGGCGCTTGCGGCACGGGCCTGACAGAGGACGCTAAGGGGAGGAAACCATGGAAGCGTTGTCAAATTTTGTAGGCTGGATCAACGGGATCGTCTGGGGGCCATTGATGTTGGTCCTGATTCTGGGGGTCGGGCTGTTCCTTCAGATCGGCTTGAAACTCATGCCGATCCTGAAGATCGGTAAAGGGTTCTCGCTGTTGTGGAGCGGTCGTACCGCGCATGGCGACGGCCAGATCACGCCATTCCAGGCGCTGATGACCTCGCTGTCGGCCACGATCGGCACCGGCAATATCGCGGGCGTCGCCACGGCCGTGTTCCTGGGCGGGCCGGGTGCCTTGTTCTGGATGTGGATGACCGCCCTTGTCGGCATGGCCACCAAGTATGCCGAGGCCGTCTGTGCGGTGAAATATCGCGAGCAGGACGAGCTGGGCAACTATGTCGGCGGCCCGATGTACTATATCAAGAACGGCCTTGGTTCGGGCTGGTACTGGCTGGCCCCGGCCTTTGCGGGCTTTGGTGCCATTGCCGCCTTCGGTATCGGCAACACGGTGCAGGCCAACGGTGTGGCCGACGTTCTGAACACCAACTTCGGTATTCCGGAGATCGGCACCGGCGTGGTCCTGATGGTCCTGACCGGCGGCGTTGTCCTGGGTGGTATCACCCGCATTGGTGCCGTCGCTGAAAAACTGGTGCCGCTGATGGCTGTCTCGTACATCCTGATCGGTCTGGTGGTTCTGCTGCTGAACGCCGGCGAACTGGGCAACGCCCTGAACCTGGTCTTTACCCATGCCTTCACCCCCTCGGCCGCCGAAGGTGGTTTTGCGGGCGCCGCCGTCTGGGCCGCGATCCGTTTCGGTGTGGCACGTGGCGTGTTCTCGAACGAAGCTGGTCTGGGCTCCGCGCCCATCGCTCACGCTGCCGCCGAAACCGCCGGTCCGGTGAACCAGGGTCTGGTCGCCATGCTGGGCACCTTCATCGACACGATCATCGTCTGCTCGATCACCGGTCTTGCGATCATCGCCTCGGGGGCCTGGACTTCGGGTGAGAGCGGTGCCGCGCTGACCTCGCTGGCTTTCGAAACCACCCTGCCGGGCTTTGGTGGCTACCTGATCGCCATCTCGCTGTCGGTCTTTGCCTTCACCACGATCCTGGGCTGGTCCTACTATGGCGAGAAATGCGTCGAGTTCTTCCTGGGCGTCAAATCCCTGGTGCCGTTCCGCATCCTGTGGTGCGTGGCCGTGCCGCTGGGCGCGACCGCGAACCTGGGCTTCATCTGGCTGCTGGCCGATACGCTGAACGCGATGATGGCCATTCCGAACCTGATTGCGCTCGCGCTGCTGAGCCCGGTCGTCTTCAAGGTGACGAAAGAGTTCTTCGCCACGGACGGGGCCACCGAACCGGACCGCCCGGCGGCCGAATAACAGACCTGTCCGGGGGGCGGTCGGCCGCCCCCCGGACATCCCAAGACCAGGAAATGCTACAATCGCGCCACAGGAGGCCGACATGACCGACACACCCAAACGCACGCCGCTTTACGACCTGCATGTCGAACTGGGCGGCAAAATGGTGGATTTTGCCGGCTGGGAAATGCCGGTCCAGTACCCGCTGGGTATCATGGGCGAGCACAAACAGTGCCGCGAGAAAGCCGCCCTGTTCGACGTCAGCCACATGGGTCAGGTGATCCTGAAAGGCGAAAACGTGGGCGAGAAGCTCGAAGCGATCTGCCCGCAGGCCTATGCCACGCTGAAGGAAGGCAAGGCGCGCTACGGTTTCTTCACCAATGACGACGGCGGCATTATGGACGACCTGATCGTTTCCAACGCCGGGGACCACTTCTTTGTCGTCGTCAACGCTTCGATGCGTCACCAGGACATTCCGCATATGGCGGCCAACCTGGACGGTGTAGAAGTGACCGAGATTTTCGACCGCGCGCTGGTCGCGGTTCAGGGCCCCGCCGCCGAAGAGGTCGTGGGCAGCCTGTGCCCCGCCGTGCGGGAGCTGAAATTCATGGAAACCACGGTGGCCGAGATCCTGGGCGCCGAGTGCCGGATCTCGCGCCTGGGCTACACCGGCGAGGACGGGTATGAGATTTCCATCCCCGAGGACCGCGCCGTCGAAGTGTCCCGCGCCTTCCTCGCCCACGAGGACTGCGAGGCCGCCGGTCTGGGCGCGCGTGACAGCCTGCGGCTGGAAGCGGGCCTGTGCCTCTATGGCAATGACATCGACACCACCACCTCGCCGATCGAAGCCTCGCTGAACTGGGCAATCCAGAAGCGTCGCAAGGAAGAGGGCGGTTTCCCCGGCGCGGACCGTATCCAGCGGGAGCTGGCCGAGGGTGCTGCCAGGAAACTGGTCGGCATCAAGCCCGAAGGCCGCGCCCCGGCCCGTCACGGTGTCGAGGTGCAGAGCCTCGAAGGCAACACCATCGGCGAGATCACCTCGGGCGGCTTCGGTCCCACCGTCGGTGGCCCGGTCGCCATGGGTTACGTCGCCAAGGGCCACGGCGCGCCCGGCGAAAAGGTAAACCTGATCATCCGCGGCAAGGCACAACCGGCTGAAATCGTTGCCCTTCCCTTTGTCCAACAGAACTACAAACGCTGAAACCTGGAGCCAGCATCATGACCACCTATTACTCCGAAGAACATGAATGGATCACCGTCGAAGGTGACACCGCCACCCTGGGCATCACCCAGCACGCCGCCGACCAGCTGGGCGAGATTGTCTTTGTCGAACAGCATGGCCAAGGCGACGAATTCGACAAGGGCGAAGAGATCGGCGTGATCGAAAGCGTCAAGGCGGCGTCCGAAATCTACGCCCCGCTGGATTGCGAAGTGATCGAGGTGAACGGCACCCTGGAAGAGACCCCCGGCGCGCTGAACGAAGCCCCCGAGGGCGACGCCTGGATCTACAAGATCAAGCTCAAGGACCTGTCGCAGCTGGAAGACCTGATGGATCTGGACGGCTACAAGGCCCTGATCGGCTGAATTTCCTTCCCCGCCGGGCATCGTCTGGCGGGGCCTCCCACGCCCTGATGAGGATCGAACGATGGCTTTCGAACTGACCACCTACCAAGCCTACGACTTCGCCAACCGCCGCCACATCGGCCCCTCGCCCTCGGAAATGGACGAGATGCTGAAGGTGATCGGTTTCGACAGCCTGGACGCGCTGATCGACGCGACCGTGCCACCCGCGATCCGCCAGAAGGCGGCGCTGGACTGGGGCCCGGCCATGTCCGAACGCGATGCGCTGTTCCACATGAAAGAAATCGCGGGCAAGAACAAGGTTCTGACCTCGCTGATCGGTCAGGGCTACTACGGCACCACCACACCCGCGCCGATCCTGCGCAACATCCTCGAGAACCCGGCCTGGTACACGGCCTATACCCCCTACCAGCCCGAAATTTCGCAGGGCCGCCTCGAAGCGCTCCTGAACTACCAGACCCTGGTTTCCGACATGACCGGGCTGGAGGTTGCCAACGCCTCGCTGCTCGATGAAGCCACCGCCGCCGCCGAGGCCATGGCCATGGCGCATCGCGGCGCGCGTTCGAAGGCAAACAACGCTTCGTTCTTCGTCGATGCCGCCTGCCACCCGCAGACCATCGCGGTGATCAAGACCCGCGCCGAGCCCCTGGGCATCGACGTGCAGGTCGCCGATCCGGAAACGCTGGATGCTGGCGCGGTTTTCGGCGCGATCTTCCAGTACCCGGGCACCAACGGCCATGTGCGTGACTTTACCGACCAGATCGCCGCGCTGCATGAACACAAGGCCATTGCCGTGGTTGCCGCCGACATCCTGGCCCTTGCCCTTTTGAAATCCCCCGGCGAAATGGGGGCGGATATCGCCATCGGCTCGACCCAGCGTTTCGGCGTGCCCATGGGCTACGGTGGCCCCCACGCCGCCTATATGGCGACCACCGACAAGCTGAAACGCGCCATGCCGGGCCGAATCATCGGCGTGTCGATCGACGCGCGCGGCAACAAGGCCTATCGCCTGGCGCTGCAGACCCGCGAACAGCATATCCGCCGCGAGAAAGCCAACTCCAACGTCTGCACCGCCCAGGCGCTGCTGGCGGTGATCGCCTCGATGTACGCGGTGTACCACGGTCCCGACGGGATCAAGGCCATCGCCCAGTCTGTGCACCGCAAGACCTCGCGTCTGGTTGACGGGCTGGAAGAGCACGGCTTCAAGGTCGAACCCGAAGTCTTCTTCGACACGATCACCGTCGAAGTCGGCGCGCTGCAATCCACCGTCATGGAGGCCGCCGTCGCCCGTGGCATCAACCTGCGCAAGGTGGGGGAAACCAAGGTCGGCATCTCTCTGGATGAACAGACCCGCCCGGCCACGATCGAGGCCGTCTGGGGCGCCTTCGGGATCGACAAGAAGGATGACAGCAAAGCCAACCGCTCCTACCGCCTGCCGGAACACGCGCTGCGTGAAAGCGAGTACCTGACCCACCCGATCTTCCACCAGAACCGGGCCGAGGCCGAGATCACCCGCTACATGCGCCGCCTGGCCGACCGTGACCTGGCGCTGGACCGTGCGATGATCCCGCTGGGGTCGTGCACCATGAAGCTGAACGCCACCATCGAGATGATCCCCGTCACCTGGCCCGAATTCGGAAACCTGCACCCGTTCGTGCCAGAAGATCAGGCCCTTGGCTACCGCCAGATGATCGACGACCTGAACGACAAACTGTGCCAGATCACCGGGTATGACGCAATTTCGCAGCAGCCGAACTCCGGCGCGCAGGGCGAATATGCGGGGCTTCTGACCATTCGCAACTATCACATCGCGAAGGGCGAAGGGCATCGCAATGTCTGCCTGATCCCGACCTCGGCCCATGGCACCAACCCGGCGTCCGCGCAGATGGTCGGCTGGAAGGTCGTGCCGATCAAGGCCGACGACAAGGGCAATATCGACCTCGAGGATTTCCGCACCAAGGCGATCCAGCATTCGGACAACCTGGCCGGTTGCATGATCACCTACCCGTCGACCCACGGCGTGTTCGAGGAAACCGTGCGGGAGGTCTGCCAGATCACCCACGATCACGGCGGGCAGGTCTATATCGATGGCGCCAACATGAACGCCATGGTGGGCCTGGCCCAGCCGGGCAAGATCGGCGGTGATGTCAGCCACCTGAACCTGCACAAGACCTTCTGCATCCCGCATGGCGGGGGCGGCCCCGGCATGGGTCCGATCGGCGTCAGGGCACATCTGGAAGAGCACCTGCCCGGGCACCCGGAATACGGCTCGGCCGTTGGCCCGGTTTCGGCCGCGCCCTTCGGTTCGCCCTCGATCCTGCCGGTCAGCTGGGCCTATGTGCTCTTGATGGGCGGCGCGGGTCTGACCCAGGCGACCAAGGTGGCGATCCTGAACGCCAACTACATCGCCGCCCGTCTGAAGGAGGCCTACCCGATCCTCTACACCTCGGAAACGGGCCGTGTGGCGCACGAATGCATCCTCGACACCCGTCCGCTGAACGACGAGGGCGGCGTGAGCGTGGATGACATCGCCAAGCGTCTGGTCGACAGTGGCTTCCACGCGCCCACCATGTCCTGGCCGGTGGCGGGCACGCTGATGGTGGAGCCGACGGAAAGCGAACCCAAGGCCGAACTGGACCGCTTCATCGACGCCATGCTGTCGATCCGCGCCGAGGCGCAGGAGATCATCGACGGCAAGATCGACCCGGAGAACAACCCGCTGAAACACGCGCCCCACACGGTGCGTGACCTGGTGGGCGAATGGGACCGGCCCTATAGCCGCGAACAGGCCTGCTTCCCGCCGGGCAACCTGGGCGTCGACAAATACTGGCCGGTCGTAAACCGGGTCGACAATGCCTATGGCGACCGCAACCTGGTCTGCACCTGCCCGCCGATGTCCGACTACGAGGATGATGGCGAGGTGTAAGTCTCCCTTTGAAAACAACGATCTGTCCGGTGCGGACGGGCAGATCTGTCCACCCCGGCAGAATGGAGGTCCCATGTCCTATCTCGAAGCGCTCAAGCCCGGCAGCCCGGCCGTGACCTCGACCCGACCGGATGTGCAAGGCGTGACCATCATCCTGCCCGAAGGGGTGCCCCGTTTTCACGCGCAGGTCCTGGCCGAACTGTTGCGCGCCGCCAATGAGCTGATCAGCGAGGCGGACTATATGCTCGACATGCGCCACCTGTCCGACGCGCCGATCGGTGATCCGACTCCCTGGCGCCAGCGCATGGTGATCTTCCTGGGCGACATCCAGTCGCGCTGGCAGACCGACCGTGCCTTGTGGCAACGCGCGCAGCAGATCATGAACCTCAGCCAGACCAGCGTGTTGGTGGGCGGCGCGGTTTTCCTGTTGAGCGGATCGGCCTTCGAACAGGATACGACCCTGGCGATCCACCCGAATTTCACCTTGGCCGCAGGCGAAGAAGGGTTGCAGGCCGGCGCGCCCACGGACCTGTATCTGCGCGAAGGCCGCATTCAGAGCGCAATCAGCCCGCTTGCCGCGATCAAGCTTCTTCTCGATCATTTCCGTGTGGCCCACGGCGATTTCTCTGCCTCGGCGTTGGCGGGATATGTCGGGATCGACAGCGGGCCCGAGCAGGCGCGCAGCCCCTTTGCGCTGGACATCCGCCGCCGCTCGGGCGGGGACCGGGTGGTGGCCAGCTGTCTTGACCTGATGGAGCAGAACCTGGAAAACCCGCAGTCGATCCACGATATTGCGCGCCAGCTCCATGTCTCGCCGCGCCAGTTGCAGCGCCGCTTCATGAATGTGCTGAAGGAAACGCCGCTGGCAATCTACCGCGTGTTGCGGGCCGAAAAGGCGCATGAGCTGCTGACCCGCACCAGCCTGCCCCTGGCCGAGGTCGCTCTGGTCACGGGCTTTGCCACGCCCTCGCATCTGACGCGTTGTGTGAAACAGGTCTATTCCGCCACGCCGCGCGACCTGCGGCATCGTGCTTTCCGGTTGGAACAGACCCGTCAGGTTGCGTGATCAAGGGGCGCATTTCGCCCCTTTCACTTAGCTGTAATGCTTGTTGCGGGACATCTTGCCGATACCCGGATTCAGGCTGTTGGTCGGGTCGATCGATTTGTAGAAATCCGCCAGATCCGGTTTCGCCGGGTAAAGATGCCCGACGTTGTGCTCGGCCGGGTATTCCGCGCCGCGCTGATCGAGGATTTCCAGCATCTTGGCCTTCAACGCCACCGGGTCCGCGCCCTTCTTGACGATATAGTCCTGATGCAGCACGTGGCACATGAAATGGCCATAATAGAGCTTGCTGACCAGTTGATCGGAGATCTCGGCGGGCAGCCGTTCGAACCAGTCCCGGTCGTTGCGGCGAAGCGCAATGTCCAGCGCGATGATGTCCTCGACCTCACCTTGGTGCACGTTCATGTAGCGCACGGCGGCCCCCGCGGCGGCAAAGCGGTGCAGCCCGGCCATCTTGGCCTCGCGGGCGTTGCATTCGATAAAGTCCAGCGCGCCCGCAGCCTTCATGCGCTCGAGCAGGGCGCGGGCCTCGGCCACGCCGCCATCGCGCATCTTCAGGATCAGGTGGTGCGGGTATTTCTTGCGGAACGCGCGCATGCGTTTGGGCAGGATATCGGGCCAGAGCCGCGACAGGGTCTGCATGACCCTGTCGGTGAGATTCGCCAGCCCCGGCACCCCGGACAGCCGCGCATCAACCGCGCCCTTCAGGGCGAAGAACATCGGCAGGCGGTCGGTGCCCAGCTTGTCGATCATCACCATCGTGTCCTTGCCGTAACGGTCGGACAGGTCGAACACCTCCTCGTGCATGTATTCGGCCGAGACCGGCAGGGTCTCGAACCCCGACAAAATTTCGCGGCGCAGATCGCCCAGGGCGCCGGTTTCCGGGGCGCCGATGTAGAAACTCACCTCGGAGGCATTCATTGGGTAGGTGTCGAGCCGCACGGCAAAGACCGCAAGTTTGCCTGCGCAGCCGGCGGCTTCGTAGAGGCGGCTCTTGTCAGCATTGAACCGCGCGGGCGTGTTGGCGTCGACATTGCGTACCCGGCGCGCATAATCCGTGTCCGAGGCCTTGCGGTTGTCGGTGGTTACATCCGCCTCCGTATAGTCGCCGTCCTGCAACCGGGTCAGGATTTCCTCGGGCGTGTCGCCCAGGTCCAGGCCCAGGTGGTTGACCAGCTCCAGTTGCCCGCCCTCGGTGATGCGCGCATAAAGCGACAGTTCCGTGTAGGAGGGCCCGCGTTCCACCAGCGATCCGCCCGAGTTGTTGCAGACCCCGCCCATGACCGATGCCCCGATGCAGGACGAGCCAATCACCGAATGTGGCTGGCGTTTCAGAGGTGCCAGCAGTTTTTCCAGTGCGAAGAGGGTCGCGCCGGGGAAGGAAATCACCTGCGCGCCATCCCGGATCAGCTGCAGCCCATCCATGCGTCGCGTGTTGATCAGCACCACGTCGCGGTCGTAGCTGCCCTTGGGGGTGGAGCCTTCGGTCAACCCGGTATTGGCGGCCTGCATGATGACGATTTTGTCGGCATCCACGCAGGCCTTGAGCACCTGCCATTGTTCCAGCAGAGTTGCGGGCTGCACCACGGCCAAGGCCTCGCCTTCGCCCGATCGGAACCCCTTGCGGAACCGCGCGGTGCGCCGGGCGCCAGTCAGCACGTGCCGCCGCCCGCAGATCTGTTTCAGCCGGTTGATCAACTCTTGCTCGGTCATGGGGCCACTGTTCCTCAGTAGGCGACCGAGGGCAACCATGTTGCCAGCGCGGGCCAGAGGAAAACGAAGAGCAACCCGGTCAGCTGCAGGATCACGAAGGGGATGATGCCCTTGTAGATGTCCGTGAGCTTGATTTCTGGCGGACAGACGCCTTTCAGATAAAAGAGTGCAAAGCCCACAGGTGGTGTCAGGAAGCTGGTCTGGAGCGTCACCGCCACCAGGATCACGAACCAGATCAGGGCCGGTTCATCGATGGCGTCAAAGCCGGGGATGTCCAGACCCAGCCCGTTCACGATCGGGCGCATCAGCGGCAGCACGATCAGGGTGATTTCGATCCAGTCCAGCACGAAGCCCAGCAGGAAGACGATGGCCAGGATGATGAAGACCGTGCCGGTGGGGCCGAGGCCCGCGCCGTGGATCATGTCCTCGATCAACTGGTCGCCGCCCAGTTCGCGCAGCACATAGCTGAACACGGTCGCGCCCAGGAAGATGGCGAAGATATAGGCGGTGGTGTTGAAGGTGGCCTTGAGCACGTTGACCAGCTTGCGGAAAGTGAGCTTGCGATAGCCAAGCGCCAGCAGGGTCGCACCCAGGGCGCCGATGCCCGAGGCCTCGGTCGGCGTGGTGAGACCCGCAAAGATCGACCCCAGCACCGCCAGGATCAGGCCAAGGGTCGGCAGGACGGCTATAGCCACGTCCTTGATCGCGGCCCAGTCGGGGCGGGTTGCCCCTTCGGGCACCGGGGCCACGTCGCGTTTCAGCAGGGCGATGATGAAGATGTAGGTCAGATAAAGCGCGCCGATAATGATGCCCGGAAATACCGCGGCCATGAACAGATCGCCCACCGACAGGGCCATCTGGTCGGCCATGATCACCAGCATGATCGAGGGCGGGATCAGGATGCCCAGCGTGCCCGAGGCCGACACCACGCCAGCGGCGAGGCTCGGCGAGTATTTTTGCTCCATCATCGACGGCAGCGACAGCACGCCCAGCAGTACGACCGAGGCGCCAATGATGCCGGTCGAGGCCGCCAGAATGATGCCGATCATAGTCACGGTAATGGCAAGCCCGCCGCGCACGGTGCCAAACAGGCGCTGCATCGAGGTCATCAGCCGTTCGGCCACGCCGCTTTCATCCAGCATCAGCCCCATGAAGATGAACATGGGCAGGGCGACCAGAACCGCGTTGGACATGGTCGCGTAGACCCGGTTCACCACCGCGCCCAGCGTCAGGTAGTCGAGCCCGGTAAAAGTGCTTTCCAACCCGGTCCAGGCCATCAGGTCGTTGTCGAACAGATAGGCCAGCCCGCAATAGGCCACGCCCACGCCTGCCAGGGTCCATGCCACGGGAAAACCCGTGAACAGAAGCGCGATGAAGGTCAGGAACATCGCGATCACCAGCTTTTCCTCGGTGGTTTCCACCACGAAGGTCAGCGCGGTTGCGACCACGGCGAAGGCGACCAGCGCCCAGAAGATCAGCCGCAGGTCGCGGCCCAGGCGCTCTTCGGCGTGGTTCACCATGATCGCGTGGCCGTCATGGACCAGCCGGGCAATCGCCGCCAGCGCCAGCAGCACGAAACTGGCCGGGATTACCGCCTTGAAGGCCCAGCGCGCAGGCAGCCCGGTGGGGCTGTCGGAACGTTCGTTCACGCGCCAGCTCTCATAGAAGTAGTCCCAGCCCTGATCGATCATCAGGTAGATGAAGGGCGACAGCAGCGCGAGGATGCCGATCACCTCGATCACCCTCTGCGCCCGGCGCGAGAGTTGCATGTGCAGGATATCGACACGCACGTGGCTGTCGGTGATAAGTGCGTAGGAGATGCCGACCATCGTCACCAGCCCGTAGAAATGCCACTGGACTTCGTCGAGCTTGGGAAAGTTCAGGTTGAACAGGTAGCGCAGGCTGACCTGGGTCACGATCGCCGCCACCAACAGCAGGTTGGCCCACATGACGATATTGCCGATCCCCTTGACGGTCTTGTCGATGGCGACGGCCGTCGCCTGGGTGTCACGGTCTTCATGTTCGAGGATGTGTTCGAACACATCGACGGGATCGGTGGGGTCCACTTCGTGGATATTCGGGGTCTGGGCCATGGTCTCCTCCAAAGGCAATGGCGTCGAAATTCACGCGGGATCAGGAAAAAGGAAAAAACGAATGGGGTGCGGGGCGGCAGGAGGGCGCCGCCCCGCTGGCGCAAGTGAAAATTACTTACGCGGCAGGAAGGCGTTTTCCTTCCAGATCGCATAGCCGTCGCGGAAGGTCGTCAGGTCGGTCAGAACCTTGGCGAAGAAGGCGTCATTGGCGGCTTCTTCCTGGGCCACGGCCTCCCAGTTCTCGCGGAATGTGGCCAGCATTTCATCCGACCAGGTCTTGATGGTCACGCCGTTGTTGTCGACATTGTCCAAGAGGGCGGCGTACTGGATCGCTTCGCCCTCGGCAAAGCTGTCGGTCATCGAGGCCTTGCAGGCGTTTTCGATGATCGCCTGATGCTGCGGGGTGGCCTCGTTCCAGACGTCCTTGTTCAGCAGCAGTTCGAACACGGTCGCCTGCTGGTGCCAGCCGGGGAAATAGTTGAACTTGACCAGCTTGTGGAAACCCAGGCGGGCGTCGATGGCGGGCATGGAAAACTCGGTCGCGTCGATCGCGCCCTTTTCCAGCGCCGGGAAGATCTCGCCGCCCGGCAGCAGGCTGGTCGCCACGCCGAGGCGCTGCATCACCTTGCCGCCAAGTCCGAAGAAGCGCATTTTCAGCCCGTTCAGGTCCTCGGGGCTGTTGATTTCCTTGTTGAACCAGCCCGAGGTCTCCGGCGCGATGACGGCGCAGGGGATGACCTTCACGTTGTAGCCGGCCTGGTCATACATTTCCTGGTACAGGGTCAGGCCGTTGCCGTAGTAGAGCCAGGCCATGTATTCGCCTGCTTCCGGGCCGAATGGCACGGCGGAGAACAGGGGGGCTGCCGGGATCTTGCCCGCCCAGTAACCGGCGGTGGTGTAACCCGAGTTGATCTTGCCCGAGCTGACGGCGTCCAGGATTTCGAACGGCGGCACCAGCTTGCCGGGCTCATAGACTTTCATGCGCAGGGTGCCGCCCGACATCAGGTCGAGCTGTTCCGCAACGCGCGGGATCGGCGAACCCAGACCGGGCAGGGCGGTCGAGAAGGCGATCGGTGTTTTCAACAGCAGCTTTTCAGCGGCGTTTGCCGCCGTTGTGGTTGCGGTGGTCAGTACGGTGGCGGCAATGGCCAGCGAAGTCAGGGTATTTTTCATGTCTCTCCTCCAGAGTGGTCGCAAAGCCGCCTCCACGGCTTTTCCCGGCGCCGACATGTGCGGCATGGGGTTGGTAAATAAAACTTACCACTAATTTAGGTCAACAACTTTATTTACCAATCTGGCTGTATTTGGCGAGCCGCGCCCCTTTCTTCACCGACAAGCGGAATGCTCTTTTGGTTGATATTTTCCTTTTATTACAAGCGATACCCAGAAAAACACCCCACATGGTATCTGAATTCGGGGACTTGAAAAATTTCGCGCTGCTGGTAAATATTTAGAACAACCTCGCGCCAGGTGGCGCCAGACAGGAGGCATGTCCGATGAGCGATACCAGCCCCTTCGACCCGGTCGGACACGAATCGATTGCCGATGCCGTGGTGCATCAGATCGAGTCGATGATCGTTGACGGGATCCTCAAGGAAGGGCGCAAATTGCCCTCGGAACGGGAGCTGGCGGAAGCAATGGGCGTGTCACGCCCGAAGCTGCGCGAAGCGTTGCAGACGCTGGAAGATCGCGGGCTGGTTCATGTGCGCCATGGTGACGGCACCTTCATCGCGGCCCTGTCCGGGCGGGCCATGTCACCGGCGCTTCTGGCGCTCTATGCCCGGCACGGGCGCGCGTTTTACGATTATCTGGAATACCGGCGCGAACAGGAGGCCTTTGCCAGCCGCCTGGCTGCGGAACGGGCAACGAAATCCGACAAGGCGCGGTTGAAAGATATCCTCGTAGCGCTGCAGAAGGCGTGGGAAGACGGGGATGCCGAGGCCAGTCAGGAGGCCGACCTGGCGCTGCACGTGGCCGTGGTCGACGCCAGTCAGAACACCACGTTCATCCACATGATGGCCTCGATCTATGATCTGACACGGCAGGGGCTGTTCTATAACCGCGCCTTCCTGCGCACCATGGATGGCACCGGGCGCAAGCTTCTGGAGCAACACCGCGAGATCATCGAAGCGATCCTGGCGGGCGACCCGGACCGCGCCGAGGCGGCTGCGCGCGATCACCTGGATTTCGTCGAAGAAAGCTTCCGCCGCTGGCAGGAACAGACCGCGCGCGAGGAACGGGCCGCCAAACGTCGCCGCTTATCGATGACCTGAGGCGGCTGAACGCGCGGCTCGACATGAGGCGCGAGCAGGCTGATGTTCACACAATTGGAGCTTTGTGGTGCGTGAGTTTCAAGTGCTTCGCGTGGCACGGGCGCGCTGGAGGACGCCGACATCACGGCGGGACGGGTGCGCACCTGTCAATCCGTGGCCCGGTCAACGCGGTTGTCGCTGCGGTTCGACGGCTGGCGCACCGCCCCAAAGAAGAAAGCCCCGCTCGATTGAGCGGGGCTTTCAGCTTCACTGTCCGGGGTCTTTGCCCCTGCGGATCAGCCCTTCTTCAGAACCTCACGGCCCAGCAGTTCGGCGATCTGCACCGCATTCAGGGCAGCGCCCTTGCGCAGGTTGTCCGAGACGCACCACAGGTTCAGGCCGTTTTCCACGGTTACGTCCTGACGGATGCGGCTGATGAAGGTGGCATAGTCGCCCACGCATTCGACCGGGGTGACGTAGCCCCCCGCTTCGCGCTTGTCGACGACCAGGATGCCCGGCGCCTCGCGCAGGATGTCGCGGGCTTCGTCCTCGTCCAGGAACTCTTCGGTCTCGATGTTGATCGATTCCGAGTGGCCGACAAAGACCGGCACGCGCACACAGGTCGCAGTCACCTTGCTCGAGGGATCGACGATCTTCTTCGTCTCGGCGATCATCTTCCATTCTTCCTTGGTGTCGCCGCTATCCATGAAGACGTCGATATGCGGGATCACGTTGAAGGCGATCTGTTTCGGGTAAACCGAGGGCTCGACTTCCTGACCGGGGACATACATGCCCTTGGTCTGGTTCCACAGCTCGTCGATCGCGTCCTTGCCCGAACCCGACACCGACTGGTAGGTCGACACCACGACGCGCTTGATCCTGGCGCGGTCATGCAGGGGCTTCAGCGCCACCACCATCTGCGCGGTCGAGCAGTTGGGGTTCGCGATGATCATCTTGTTCTTGTAACCGTGCACCGCCTGCGGGTTCACCTCAGGCACGATCAGCGGGATTTCCGGGTCGTAACGGTAGAGCGATGAGTTGTCGATCACCACGCAGCCGGCCGCCGCCGCCTTGGGCGCATAGGTCTTGGTCGCTTCGGACCCCACGGCGAAGAGCGCAATGTCCCAGCCCGCGAAATCGAACGTGTCCAGGTCCTTGGTGGTCACGGTAGTGTCGCCAAAGCTGACTTCGGTGCCGAGCGAACGGCGCGAAGCAAGCGCGGCGAGTTCGTCCACGGGGAACTGGCGTTCTGCCAGGATGTTCAGCATTTCGCGGCCCACGTTGCCCGTGGCGCCGACGACGGCGACTTTATAGCCCATTACGGGGTCTCCTTTTACGAGTCTGTCTGTCTCAAGACGGGCGGGGTTTAGCCCAAACTGTGCCTTTGGGGAAGGGGGCGGGGCGCTGATTTACGTTGACTTGACATTTCTGTGCTGTAATGGAGGCACATTCCGGCCCGCTGGGGCGTGAACAGCCCGGCGCGCAAACGCGCCATGGCCGGAAGATTGGGCGCAAGATGCGCCAGACAGGTTCCCAGATCACGCGGGGGTACTGACGGCCAGATCGGCAAGGTGGGCACGAGGCCCCTTTGCGAGCGCTCGGCCGCACCCACCTACGGGGCAAGACCCCGTGACCGTGACATACGGTGCGCCTGACGTGCGCGCCAGAAAGATGACTATGACAAAATTCGCAGATCTCGGGCTCGACCCGAGCCTTTTGAAATCCGTGGCCGAGGCCGGCTATGAAACCCCGACCCCGATACAGGTGCGCGCGATCCCGCCGGTGCTGGAAGGCCGTGACGTGATGGGCCTGGCCCAGACCGGCACCGGCAAGACCGCCGCTTTCGGCCTGCCGCTGATCCACCAGCTGCTGACCCATCCGGGCAAGCCGGTGGCGAAATCCATCAAGGCGCTGGTGCTGGCGCCGACCCGCGAGCTGGTGAACCAGATCGCCGAGAACCTGCACCTCTATGTGCAGGGCACGCGTATGAAGGTGATGACCGTGGTTGGTGGCACCTCCATCAACCGCCAGATCCGCGGGCTGGAACGCGGCGTGGACATCCTGGTCGCCACGCCCGGCCGCCTGATCGATCTGATGGACCAGAAGGCCGTGCGGCTTGACCTCGCGCAGTTTCTGGTGCTGGACGAGGCGGACCAGATGCTCGACATGGGTTTCATCCACGCTCTGCGCAAGATCGCGCCGCAGATCGGCACCCCGCGCCAGACCATGCTGTTTTCCGCCACCATGCCCAAGCAGATGGAGGAGCTCAGTCGCGCCTTTCTGAAAGATCCGGTCAAGGTGCAGGTCACGCCCCCGGGCAAGGCCGCAGACAAGATCACCCAGGGGGTGCATTTCGTGCCGGACCGGCCGGAGAAGGTTGCACTGTTGAAGGAGTACCTGGCGGACGAGCCTTCGGGCCTGTCGCTGGTTTTCGCGCGGACCAAACACGGTGCCGAGCGGCTGATGAAAGAGCTGGTCAAGGCCGGTTTTGCCGCCGTTTCGATCCATGGCAACAAGAGCCAGGGACAGCGTGAACGCGCCCTGAAGGCCTTCAGTGACGGCGATGCACGTGTGCTGGTCGCCACCGATGTGGCCGCGCGTGGGATTGACATTCCCGGGGTGAGCCATGTGTTCAACTTCGACCTGCCAGAAGTGGCCGAAAACTACGTGCACCGCATTGGCCGCACCGCGCGGGCCGGGGCGGATGGGGATGCGATCTCCTTGGTTGCCGGAGTGGATATGGGGCCGCTGCGCGAGATCGAGAAGCTGATGAAGATCTCGATCCCGGTGCTGGGCGGCGAAGAACCCGAGGTCGAGAAACGGGTGCAGAGCCAGAACCGGGGCGGCGGTGGTGGTCGCCGGGGCGGTCGCCCGCAAGGCAAACCCGCGACGAAACCAGCGAAAGCCGCGCGGCCGGAAGGCGGCGAGGGCAAATCTGGTGGCCGTCGCCGCCGCCGTCGCCGCAGCAAGGCGGCCTGATCCGTGATCTGCCGGGGGCCTGCCCCCGGCTACGGCTCGACCCGGCAAAAACCCTGTAGGTTTGCCAGAGCAGCAGGCGCTGTCAGTCCACGCGATCGCGGCTGAACAGATAGACTCCGATCCCCAGCGCCAGTGGCACCGCGAAAAACAGGAATACAGCCTGATAGGGTGCGGTCGGGTTCGCTGCCCCGGCACTGGCGGTGGCAAAGACGCTGCCCGAGGCAAACTGGAACAGGCCCACACCGCCAATGCCGAACATGTTGACCAGGGTCACGCCGCGCCCCACCAGCTGGGGCGGGAAAAAACTGCGCCCATGGGCCATGATCACCGGGAAGCTCGAACCGAACAATCCGATCCCCGCCAAGAGCGCGGTAATGACCCAGACATTGGCCGTCGGCGCAGCCCAGAGCAGAACCAGGCAGGCCAATGCCAGGGAATTTCCCACGACGACCACCCATTTGCGCGTGCCGAACAGCCGGTCGAGCGGGCCATAGGCGAGGTTTCCGACCACCATGGCCAGTCCCATCGCCAGAGTGACCCAGCCGATGCCTTCCGCGCCCATGCCATGCACGTCCTCCAGGAAAGGTCCAGCCCAGAGCCCACGCAGCCCGGCCGGTGCGGTGTAGTTCACGAACATCATCACCAGGATGAACCAGAGAGCGGGCAGGCGCAGCAGGTCCAGAAGCGACCCCTTCGGGGCGCCCTCGTCGCGCGCGTGGGGCGGGTCGGTGACGAAGACCAGGATCGCGCCCGCCACGACCAGGGTGATACCGGCCAGGGCCCACATGGTCTCGCGCCAGCCCAGTGTCTCGACCGCCCAGGCCATCGGCAAAGCGGCGGCGATATTGCCAAGCGCGCCGATGCCGATCACCGCGCCTGCCAGCGAGGCGAAGACCGCGGGCGGGTACATGCGCGCGAAGATGTAATAGGAAGCCATCAGCACCGGCGAGCAGCCCACGCCGATCAGCATCATCGCGATCTGCACATGACCCGGCCCCTGCGCCATCGCAAACAGGGCCGCCCCGCCTGCGCCGCCGAAGGCCAATAACCCCGCTGCCAACCTGCGCGGACCAAGGTGGTCCAGAGCCCAGCCGACCGGCAGCTGCATTACGGCGAAGACGATGAACCACAAGCCCGAGGCGCGCGACAGGTGTTCGGCGGAGGCGCCGATGTCGCTGCCCAGAACGGGCGCCATGACCGCGAGGAAGGCGCGGTAGAACTGGCTCAGCACATAGGCCAGGACCAGAAAGATCAGCCCGGTTCGCATCTCATGTCTCCATTGCGCCAACCGGCGAAGAACACACTGGAACCAAGGCGGATGCAAGCCCCGGATGCGCTCCGAAAGACAGGTCCGCAAGAACCCTTGCAAATCGCAACGATTCATGTGCTTTCTTGCGTATGACCGACACGCCTAAATCCGACTTCGATCTGGACACGTTCCTGCCCTACCAGCTTTCCGTGCTGGCGGCGCGGGTCAGTATCGGCTTTGCGCGCCACTACAAGAAAGCCTACGGGATTTCGGTCGCCGAATGGCGGGTTGTGGCGCATCTGTCGCGCGGCGGCGCGGTTAGCGTTCGCGAGATCCACGAGCGGGTGAACATGGACAAGCCCAAGGTCAGCCGCGCGGCGTCCCGGCTTGAGGAGGCAGGATATGTGACCAAGGTCGTGTCCAGTACCGACCGCCGTCTGGTCGAGTTGAGCCTGACCGAAAAGGGCTGGTCGATGATTGCCGACCTCACGCCTGTGGCACGGCGCTATGAAAAGCGGCTGCTGGAGGCCATCGGTTCGGAGGACGAGACCTTCCGCCGCCTGGTCGGTAGCCTGAACGAAGCCGCGCGCGATCCCCTGATCGACGGCTGAGCCCTCCCCCCGCACGTCTTTGACGGAACGTCACGGTTTCCGGTCAATTCCCTGACGGAGCGTCACAAGCGACAGCTCCCCGCCCCTGTGGCAGGGTCTGCGCAACTGCGGAACACTGGAGGATTTCCAATGGATGATATCGTCATTCTGAGCGGCGTGCGCACGGCCATCGGCACATTCGGAGGCAGCCTGGCGGGAACCGCGCCCGGGGCGCTGGGCGCCCTCGTGGCACGCGAAGCCATGGCGCGGGCCGGGGTCGAAGGGGGCCAGATCGATCACGTGACCTTCGGTCATATCATCAACACCGAACCGCGCGACATGTACCTGTCCCGCGTCGCGGCGATGGAGGCAGGCATCCCTGACACCACGCCTGCGATGAACGTGAACCGGCTCTGCGGCTCGGGCGTGCAGGCCCTCGTCTCGGCGGTACAGACCCTGGCGCTGGGTGACGCGGATTTCGCCCTGGCCGGCGGGGCCGAGAACATGAGCCGCGCGCCTTACATCCTGCCTGCCGCGCGCTGGGGGCAGAAGATGGGCGACGTGGGTGCCCAGGACATGATGCTGGGCGCGCTGAACTGCCCCTTCGGCACCGGGCACATGGGAATTACGGCCGAAAATGTCTCGGCCGAACACGGGGTGAGCCGCGAGGATCAGGACGCCTTCGCGATGGAAAGCCAACGCCGGGCCGCTGCGGCCGTTGAAGCGGGGCACTTCAAGGACCAGATCGTGCCGGTCGAGGTCAAGAAACGCCGCGAGATGGTGGCTTTCGACACCGATGAACACCCCAAGCCCACGACCGCAGAGACCCTGGCGGGCCTGCGCCCGGCCTTCAAGAAGGACGGCTCGGTGACGGCGGGCAATGCATCGGGCATCAACGACGGTGCGGCGGCGCTGGTGCTGGCGCGGGCGGAAGCAGCCCGGGCCGCCGGTCTGGCCCCGCGCGCCCGGGTGATCGGCTATGCCCACGCGGGCGTGCGTCCCGAGGTCATGGGCATCGGCCCGATCCCCGCGGTCGAGATGCTGCTGAAACGCACCGGGCTCGCGGTCGAGGATTTCGACGTGATCGAGTCGAACGAAGCGTTCGCCGCCCAGGCCATCGCGGTCAATCGCGGGCTCGGCTTGGACACGGACAAGGTGAACCCGAACGGCGGCGCGATTGCTCTGGGACACCCGGTAGGGGCCACCGGTGCGATCCTTACCGTTAAAGCAATGTATGAGCTGGAGCGCATCGGCGGCTCACGGGCACTGATCACCATGTGCATCGGCGGCGGGCAGGGGATCGCCCTGGCCATAGAACGGATCTGATCCCCGATCACAGCCCACGGGCCGCGCGGTCCCCTGCGCGGTCCCCTTCGTTTCGCCTCAGGTCCAGCCGTAGCGCACGAGGTGGAAAAAGACCGGCGCGGCGAAGACCACCCCGTCAAGCCGGTCGATGAACCCGCCATGTCCGGCCATCAGATGCCCCCAGTCGCGCACCCCCTTGTCGCGCTTGATTGCCGACAGGACCAGCCCGCCCATCAGACCCAGTGCGGCAACGACCAGACCCAGCGCGGCGGAGCCCGCCAGTCCGAAAGGTGTCATCCAGCTGAGCCCCGCGCCGATCACGCCGCCCGCAAGGGTCGCCACGAAAAACCCTTCCCGGGTTCTCGACGGCGACAGGCCCGCAGCCAGCGGACGACGCCCAAACACTTTCCCTGCCACGTAGCTCATCACATCCGCCAGTTGCACCACCAGCACCAGGAAAATGACCAGAAGCAGGTTGCGCCCCTCGAACCCCTCGATCGGCAGGGCCAGAAGCGCGGGGATATGCGAGCCCGCAAAGACACAGATCATCAGCCCCCATTGTGTCTCGGCGACACGCATCAGGAACCTGTCCGTGTCGCCGCGCAGGACCGAGACGATGGGCAGGAACAGGAAGGCATAAACCGGAACGAAGATCGAATACATCCCGTACCAGTCCATCCAGACCAGCACATATTGCACCGGCAGGATGACAAAGAAGGCGGTGACAAGTGCCCAGTGATCCGCCCGCCGCTTGGCGGTGAGTGACAGGAATTCACGCAGGGCGGCGAAGGAAATGAGCGCAAAGAGCACGATCAGCCCGGTCCGCCCGAACAACCCTGCCAATCCCAGCAGCAGCGCCATGCCCCACCAGGAATGGATGCGCGACATATAGGCCTCTACCTCGGGATGCTCGCCCTCGGGGGACAGGCGCGATTGCAGCAACTCGCCAATCAGGGAGGCGACCAGCAACAGGCCCAGGGCCGCGAGGGCCAGAATGCCGAACTCAGGGGTGGTGCTCATCTGTCACCCTCCAGGGAAAGGCCCGCAGTCGGAGACAGGCTTCCCCTTTCATCTTTCCCCAAATATCCTCGCCGAAGGCTCAAGGATGGAGCATCGCGACGCCGCGCGACGCGCGGCTCCCCCCGCCCCGCAGGTGAAGACATTCCATAAAAACCTTGCCTGGCGGAGGTGTCGGGTCCAGGGCCGGACAAGGGCGGTGAAATACTCATGCGCCGCCCTCCTCGGACAGGGCCACCAGGGCGGTGCGGGCGCGCTCGAGGAAAGTGGCCTTGTCTTCGCCCTGTCTCAGGTGGATCGCGTCCCCGAAGCGGACCGAACAGAGCAGCGGCACCGGCATGATCTCGCCCTTCGGGATCACGTGGTTCATGTTCTCGATCCAGGCCGGAACCAGGTCGATTTCCGGCCGGTTTCTTGCCACATGATAGAGCCCGGACTTGAAGGGCAGGGCGGGATCGTCCCCCATGTTGCGCTTGCCTTCCGGGAAGAGGATCAGGCTGGATCCTTCGTCCAGCGCCGTGATCATCTGGCTGACCGGATCGTCCTCGCGCACCTCCGGATTGCGGTCGATCAGCACCGCGCGAAACACGTCGCGCCCGGCAAAGGCGCGCAGCGGAGAGGTCAACCAGTAATCCGCGGCCGCGACCGGTCGGGTGCGGTATCGCAACGCAGGAGGCAGCACCGCCCAGACCAGCACGAAATCCCCGTTGGAGGTATGATTGGCGAAATAGACGCGCTGACGCCGGGTGGGGCCGGTGCCCGACCAGACCCCGCGCACCGCCGTCAGAAGACGGGCGAACATCACGATCGCTTCGCCCGCGATCCAGGCGACCCAGCCTTTCAACACATGTCACCTCCCGCGCCGCAGGGCGCGTGGATCAGACGGGCTGAAACGCCCCCGTCTCGGCGTCGTAATACTCCAGATCCCCTTCGCCGATATTGGTCCAGAGCCCGTGCAGCGAAAGGGTGCCGGCCTCGACGGCTTCGCGCACGAAGGGGAAACCCATCAGGTTTTCGAGCGACAGCTTGACGCCCTCCTGTTCCAGGGTCTTGGGCTCCATCGTGGCCTCGACACCGCCCAACCGGTCGAACCCGGGGCGCAGGATGTCCATCCACCGGCCGACGAAGCTGGTGTCCGAGGCAAGCTCGGGCGCCCGCCCGTGACACATCTCGTGAAACCCGTGGGCACCGCCACACTGCGAATGGCCCATGACGATCAGGTGGGTGACTTTCAGCGCGGTCACGGCATATTCAACCGCCGCAGACGTGCCGTGGTGGTCGCCATCGGGCGCATAGGGCGGCACCAGGTTGGCGATGTTGCGGTGGATGAAGAACTCGCCCTGATCGGCGCCGAAGATCGATGTCACGTGAACCCGGGAGTCGCAGCACGATATGACCATGGCGCGTGGGCGCTGGCCTTCGCTGGACAGGCGGCGATACCAGGCCTGGTTCTCGGCATATCCGGTGGCTTTCCAGCCCTCATACCGTTGGACAAGGTAGGCGGGAAGGGGGCGCGCGTGGTTCATGTTCTCCTCCGAGTTTGTTCCGACCGGTTTTAAGGGGCATTTGCGTGAAATTCGAGTGATTTCTGTGCCTGCAATAAACCTTTTCTTATGTTCAACGGCTGCATCCTCTGCAGGCAAGAGGGACAAGACTATGGGGTGTGATCGTGAATGCGATTGTGCAATTGACGCTTGACGAGAAAGCCCGGCTGGACCGGGACCAACTGGAAGTGCTCTACGTGCAGCTTGGACCCGCCGGGGCGGACAAGCTGGTGAACCATGCGTTGGAGGAACTGGCCGTCGCGCTTGCGCGGGTCGAAAAACACCACAGGGCGGGCCGCATGATCGACGTGCAGAAGGGCGTGAAGGGGGTCGTCTCGATCGCGCAACAGATCGGCATGACCACCCTGGCCCGTGTGGCCCGCGACGTGCAGGAGCTCTCCGATACCACCGACGGTGCCGCCTATTGCGCCGCCATGGCGCGGCTGGGGCGGATCGGCGAAAGCAGCCTGATGGCGGTGTGGGACATCCAGGATATTCCCGTCTGACCCACCGGGCTTCGGTTTTCGCGGCAGACAGGTGGAAAGATGCAGGGGGCGCTTGCGACCCCCGACCACCGCTGTAGTCTGAGCGAAACTGTTCATACGAGGCCGCCATGACCCTGACTTTCGCTTCTCCCTCCGAAGATGCCTTGCCGCTCCACGTGGTTGAAAAAGCCGGGCTGGCGACCACTTTGGAAGGGCTCGATCCGGCGTCTCGCGCCTGGGCCGAGGCGCAGGGGTTCAAGGCTGAACTTGGCGGGGTGGTCGTGCTGCCCGGTGCCGATGGCAAACCGGTCGGGGCGCTGGTCGGCTATGGCGATGCCAAGGCGCGGGCGCGGCAAAGGTTCTGTCTTGCAGCGGCGCGGGCGAAACTGCCCGAAGGCACCTGGCGGCTGGAAACCGACCTGACCGGCGACGCGTTGGAAGAAGCCACGCTGGGCTGGCTGCTGGCCGGTTATCGCTTTGACCGCTACCGGGACCAACCCGGCCCGAAGGCCAATCTGGTCGCCCCGGCGGGCGTGGATGCAGACCGGATCGAGGCGATCGCGGCCGGCGAGGCGCTGACCCGCGACCTGATCAACACACCGGCCTCCGACATGGGGCCCGTGCAGCTCGATAAGGCGGCACGCGATCTGGCGGGCGAATTCGGCGCCGAGGTTACGGTGATCACCGGCGGCGGACTGTTGGATGACAACTTCCCGATGGTGCACGCGGTGGGGCGCGCCGGTCCCCACGCGCCGCGCCTTATCGACATGCGCTGGGGCGTTGACGGGCCACGCCTGACCCTGGTCGGCAAGGGGGTCTGTTTCGACACGGGCGGGTTGAACCTGAAACCCGGCGGCTCGATGGGCTTGATGAAGAAGGACATGGGAGGTGCGGCCACGGTGCTGGGGCTCGCGCGCATGATCATGGCGCTGAACCTCCCCCTGCAACTGCGCGTGCTGATCCCGGCGGTCGAGAACTCGGTCGCCTCGGACGCGATCCGGCCCGGCGACATCCTGACCTCGCGCAAGGGGCTGACGGTCGAGATCAACAATACCGATGCAGAAGGCCGGCTGGTGCTGGCCGATGCACTGGCTCTGGCGGACGAGGAACAGCCCGACCTTATCCTGTCGATGGCCACGCTGACCGGGGCTGCCCGCGTGGCGGTGGGGCCGGACCTGTCGCCCTTTTACGCGACAGATCCGGCGGTGGCCGAGGCGATCCGCACCGCCGCCCCCCGCGTGGCCGACCCGGTCTGGGAAATGCCGTTCTGGGATCCTTACGAGAAGATGATCGAACCGGGCATCGCCGATCTGGACAACGCGCCCAAGGGCGGCTTTGCGGGGTCGATCACGGCGGCCCTGTTCCTGCGCCGCTTCGTGACGGAAACACCGCGCTATGCGCATTTCGACATCTACGGCTGGAACCCCACCGCCGCGCCGGGCCGACCGAAAGGCGGCGTCGGCATGGGCGCGCGGGCGGTGCTGGCCGCTTTGCCGGTGCTTTTGGGCCTGTGATGGACCGGCGTCTCACCCCGGCGAACGGGCGCGTGGCTTTCGAGGGCATGGAGGCCCCGCCGCCCGGGCTGCGCCTGGTGCGCGGAGACACTATGCGCGTCGCCCACCCCGTTGCCGATCTCTGCGCCGATCCGAATGGGGCAAGGGACAAGCAGATGCTATTGGGTCAGGCGTTCACCGTGCTGGAAGTCCATGACGGTTGGGCTTTCGGCTTCGACCCGGTGGACGGCTACGCGGGTTATCTGCCCGAAGGGGCCGTTGTCGCAGGTGGGGCTGCGACCCACCGGGTGACGGCACGCCAGAGCCACATTTACCTGCGGCCCGACTTGAAAAGTCGTGAAACGGCCTGCCTGAGCTTCTTCTGTGAACTGGACGTGACTGGCGAGGTCGGAGGCTTTGCCGAACTGGCCGGGGGCGGGTTTGTTCCGTTCCAGCATATAGCGCCTCTGTCCCATGTGGCCGGGGATGCGGTGTCCGTGGCCGAGAGTTTTCTGGGCACGCCCTATCTGTGGGGGGGCAACAGCGGGTCCGGCATTGACTGCTCGGGGCTGGTGCAACTGGCTCTCCGGGCGGCTGGACGGGCCTGCCCGCGTGACAGCGACATGCAGGAAGGGCTGGGTCGGGAGATGGATGGCACCCTGCAACGCGGCGACCTCCTGTTCTGGAAGGGCCACGTTGCGATGGTGGTGGATGCAGACCGCATCATTCACGCAAACGCGCATCACATGGCGGTGGCCTATGAAGGGATCGAGGAGGCGATTTCCCGGATCGAAACGCAGGGCGATGGGCCGGTGACTGCGCGGCGGCGGCTCTGAGCGGGGTCAGCCACCAAGTTCCGACATGTGCCGGGCCAACCCCTGGCTTTGCCCGCTGTTTCCAACCATGTCATGCCGCTCGGGTTTGCGGGCGATGGTGTGCCGGATGGCGCGCATGACTTCGGCGTCACCACCGGCCAGCGCGGCCCGGAGGTCGCTGGCCCCCTCGTGGCCCATGCAGGGATAGAGCTTGCCTGTGGCCGACAGGCGCACGCGGTTGCACAGGGCGCAAAAATTGCAGCTCATCGGCGTGATGAAGCCCAAGCGCCCGCCGGTTTCGCGGATTTGCACGAACCTTGCCGGGCCACCGGTGGACAGGGGAACCGGATCGAGTGTCCAGCGTTTTTCCAGCTCGCGGCGCAACTGCCAGAGCGGCAGGAAATTGGCATCCCGGTCGCGGCCGGTGTCGCCCAGAGGCATTTCCTCGATCAGGGTCAGGTCCATGCCGCGCCTATGGGCAAAGCGGATCAGGTCGTCCAGCTCCTCTTCGAAGGCGCCGCGGCTGGCCACGGCATTGAGCTTGATCTTCAGCCCGGTCGCCTGCGCGGCCTCCAGACCTTCCAGCACACGGTCCAGATCGCCCAACCGGGTAACGTGGCGATACCGTGCAGCATCCAGCGTATCGAGAGAGACATTCACCCGCCGTACCCCGGCGGCGATCAGCCCTTCCGCGTGGCGGGCCAGAAGTGTGCCATTGGTGGTCAGGCAGAGCTCGTCCAGCGCGCCGCTGTCAACATGCTGCCCCAGGGCCTCGATCAGCGATATGACCCCCTCGCGCACCAGCGGCTCGCCACCGGTCAGGCGGATCTTGCACACGCCATGATGAATGAACAGCCCGGCAATGCGCGCCATCTCTTCCAGCGACAGGATGTGCTTTTTCGGGAGGAACTTCATGCGTTCGGGCATGCAGTAGCGGCAGCGCAGGTCGCAGCGGTCGGTGACTGACAGGCGCAGGTAGGTGACAGGGCGGCCAAAACCGTCGATCAGCGGGGTGGGAGAAGCATCAAAGGGCATGTCTTCCTCCGTCGGGTGAGAAAACCGGTGGCCAGCCAAGGGACGCAGGGCCAACCACCGGTCTCCGGGAGTGAGGGTGGCCCCAAAGGGCCACCCGTCTTGTCATTGGGCCACGGCGTCCGCGGCGTTCTTCATCAGATAGTCCATCACAAGCTCGCGTTCGCTGTCTTCCAGACCGGCCCGTTCGAACATCGAGGGCACGATGCCTTTCCACTGCTGCTGCGTGTAGTGGGTGACTTCACGCGGGGCGTGGCAGACCGAGCAGCGTTCGAAGAACACTTTCTCGCCCGGGGTCATGTCGGCATAGAGCGCGGCTGTCAGCGCCTCCAGCCGCTCCAGCCCCAGCTTGTCGCTGTCGATCCCGGCCACGTCCATGTCTTCGATGATCGCCGGCGGGTGGTAGGCCATGTTCGGGCCTTCCGGATCCACGCATTTGCGCATCTCGATCAGCGTGGTGTTGGCCGTGGTCGCCTCCGACAGCCCCGAGGCCCGCTGGGTCGAGGTCAGGAAGTTCGCCAGCCCCGAGTTGTCGCGGCCCTTGCTGTCCAGCTGCGGCCAGCCACCTTCATAGATCGAGACCACGCCGGGCATGATGTCGTCGGACACCACGGCACCCGCGATGACCGTGCCGCGCTTGTTGTAAAGCTCGACCAGGTCGCCGTCTTCGATGCCACGCTTGGCGGCGTCTTCTGCGTTGATGCGCACCGGTTCGCGGCCCTGCACCATGTAGAGGTCGCGCAGCCGTTCCGAGTTCGCCATCTGGCTGTGCAGACGGAACCACGGGTGGGGCGAGACAACGTGCAACTGGCCTTCCCTGGCGTTGCCGAGGTATTCGTGTTTCTCCATCCACATCGGCATGCCGGGGCAGTCGTCGAGGTCCATGTCGGCGATGGATTCGCTGAACATCTCGACCTTGCCCGAGGCCGTATGCAGCGGGTTCGCCTCTGGGTCCTCGTAGAAGGCGCCGTGACGGGTCCATTTGCGGGCTTCTGCCGGCACCGGCATGCGGGCGTAGCCCTTTTCCCAGAACTCTTCGAACGGGATCTCTTTCGCGGCGCCCGAGGCCTCGTAGGCGTTCTTGATGTGATACATCTTGTCTTCGCCGTCCGTGAACTGTGCCCAGAGCCCCAGCTTGTCGGCCAGACCTTCAAAGATCTCGTAGTCCGGTTTGCTGTCGGCAATCGGTTCGATCACCTTCTTCATCGCGTAGACGCGGTCGTTCGAATAGGTGCCGCCCGAGGTGATGTCGTCCTGTTCCAGGGTCGAGGAAGCCGGGAAGACGATGTCGGACCAGCGGGTCGCTGCGGTCCACCAGACATCGACGCAGACGATGGTCTCGACCTTGTGCAGCGCACGGATCAGCCGGTTGGTGTCCTGCTGGTGCGACATGAAGTTGTTGCCGGCGTTGAAGATCATCTTGATGTCCGGGTAGACGTTGTTCAACCCGTTGTAAAAGAACTCCTTGCCGGGGTTTTCCAGCGCTTCCGTGATGCGCGAGGCGGGCACGATCTTCTTGACGAAGTTGCGGCCCTGGCTCAAGCCGACCGGGGTGGCGTTGCCGCCCTGGGGCATGCCGCCGTTGCCATAGTGCCAGCTGAAGCCGACACCCTGGCCCGGTTTGCCGATCTTGCCCAGAAGGGCCTGGAAGTTGACGATCGACCAGTAGGCCATTTCGCCGTGCTGGGCGCGTTGAATGGCCCAGGACCCCGCGATGGCGGTGTTCGAGGTGGCGATGGTTTCGCACAGATCCCTGATCTGCTGTTCGTCGATCCCGGTGATCTTCGAGGCCCAGGCAGGTGTTTTCGGTGTGCCGTCGGTTTCGCCCTTCACATAGGCAATCCACTTGTCGGATCCGACGGTGTATTTCGCCATGTACTCCTTGTCGTCCCAGCCCATTTCCAGCGCGTGATAGGCCATGGCCAGGAACAGTGCAGTGTCGGTGTTGGGGATGATCCGGGTCAGTTCGGCGTTCAGGTACTCGTCCGAGGCGGTGCGCTGCGGGTTGATCGAGATGAACTTGACGCCATTGTCGCGAATCTCTTCCCAATGGGCATACATGCCGTGGTCGGCGACGCGGTATTCGATACGGTTGTTCTTGATCGGGTCACAGCCGACCAACACAAAGACCTCGGTGTTGTCGCGAATGGTTTCCCAGGCGGATTGGGCCGAATAGACTTCCATGTCGCCGATAATGCGCGGCATGAGGACCTGGCCGGCGCCGGCGGACCAGTCGCCCGCGGTGTTGGTGCAGCCGCCCATGAGGTTGATCAGGCGCCCCTGAAGCACGTTGGGCCGGAACACGCCCGCGTTCGACCAGCCACCGTAGGACGAGCTGAAGATGGCTTCGTTGCCGTGGTTGGTGGCGGTGTCCAGCAAGGCCTTGGCGGCCAGCGACCAGGCGGTGTCCCAATCGACGCGGACCCATTCCTCCTTGCCGCGAAGTTCGGGCTTGGTGTCGCCGGTTTCCCAGCCTTCCAGGTAGGACTTGCGCACCATCGGGTAGTTGACGCGGGTCTTGTCATAGGTGCGGTCCATGACGCCGTAGGTCAGCATCTCGGTCGGGCGGGCGTCCAGTTCCATCATCGCGTTGATGCCGACCAGTTTGCCGTCGCGGACCACGGCTTCGAACGGGCCGTAGTGGCTGGCATGGAAGGTACGGCCCGCGAAGCTGTTCGGGTCGATCGAGGCCAATGCGGTGGATCCCATCAGGCTGGCGGAGCCGAAGAAGGCGGCGCCCCCTTGCAGGAAGGCTCGGCGGGTCGGGGTGGTGAGTGTCATGGTGTCCTCCATGGAGTCTGAGCATGTGTCTGGCCCCAACCCTAGGCACGCGGTGTGAACCGGTCTTTCGCCGGGCATGAACGGGCTGTTCGAGTTTGTAAAAGAATGTAAAGATGCGTTCCGGGCCGGTTTGAAACAGGCTACGAGGGGATGAGATGAGCCAGCATATCGTCATTGTAGAAGACGATGCCGTGACCCGTCGCCGTCTGGCGGGCGCGCTTCGCAAGCAACTGTACCGGGTCAGCGAGGCCGAGGACGCCGCCCAGATGGAGGCGATCCTGGTGCGCGATCCGGCGGACCTGCTGCTGGTGGACATCAACCTGGATGGCAAGGACGGGCTGACCATCACCCGCGAGCAGCGGGCGGCTTCGAACGCGGGCATCATCCTGCTGACTAGCCGCGACGATCAGGTCGACCGCATCGTCGGGCTGGAAATGGGGGCGGATGACTATGTCACAAAGCCCTTCGACAAGCGTGAGTTGTTTGCCCGGGTGAAGAACCTTCTCATGCGCATCGACCAGATCAAGACTGCGACCCCGGCACCGGTGGCCACCGCGCGGGTCGGCGCATGGACCCTTGACCGGTCACGGCGGCGGCTCGAAGCCGACGGTGGGCGCGTCGAACCCCTGACCCGCGCCGAATTCGACCTGCTGGACGCCTTCATGCGTCACCCCGGCGTGATCCTGTCGCGTGACCGCCTGCTGGAAATGACCCAACACCGGCAGGGCGCGCCCGAGGACCGGACCATCGACGTGCTGGTCGGACGCCTGCGCAAGAAGATCGAGCCGGACCCGACGCGGCCCGACTGGATCATCACCGTGCATGGCGAGGGGTACCTGTTTGTGGAAGACGGCAGCTGAGGCCTAGCTGTTCAATCCCAGCTCTCCCGCTGTTGTCCTGAGCTGCGCCAAGGCTGCCCTGGCGGTCTCGGTCAGCGCCGCGCCGATCCCCGACAGGTCTCCTCCGCTCCTGGCCTGTGCTTCGATCTCCCCCAGGGCTCCGCACAGGTCCGTGAGGTGGAAGTTTGCCGCGGCCCCTTTCAGGCGATGGGCGAGCTTGCGCACGGTCTCATGGTCCCCGGCTTCGGCTGCGGCCCGCAAGTCCGGCAGCGTCTGATCCATCTGCGCAAGGAACTGTGCCAGAATGGCCGCGGTTTCCTCGACGCCGAGGTCCTCGATATCCCCGGCAAGCCCGGCCCGGGTTTCCGGGTTGGTGAGAGCAACCTCGCCACCTTCAAGCACCTCGTGCAGCAGCCGTGGCGAGATCGGCTTGGTGAGCACCCGTTCCACTCCCAGACGCGCCCGTTCTTCTGGCGTGTCCTGCAGGTGGTGTGCGGTCAGCGCCACCAGTCGGGGCGGCGGATCGAGATCCGCCTGCAGATGCCGCGCCACCTCGTCGCCGCCCATGTCAGGCAGGTCGATGTCCAGCAGCGCCACGTCGAAGGCCCCCGTGCGGGCCAGCTTCAGCGCTGTTGCGCCATTCTCGGCCTCTTCGACCCGGCAGCCCAGCCGGTCCAGATAGCCCCGCGCGACCATGCGGTTCACCGGATTGTCCTCGACCAGCAGGACGGACTTGCCCAGATCCGCGCGCACCGCGTGTTCGGCAAGCTGGGGGACACGGGCCAGGTCGCCCGGCGGCAGGGCCAGGGTCAGGGTAAATCGCGCGCCTTCGCCCGGCGCGCTTTCGACGCTGAGCAGCCCGCCCATCACTTCGGTCAGTCGGCGCGAGATCGACAGGCCCAGGCCCATGCCCTGGATATCCGCCAGCCGTCCGCGATCGGTGCGGCCATAGGCGTCAAAGATGTAATCCATGTCCTTCTCGGCAATGCCGATCCCGGTGTCCTGCACGGCAAAGGACAGCACGTGACCGCGCTCCGGGTCCAATACGTGGTCGATCTGCAGCGCGACGCGCCCGGTTTCGGTATATTTCGTCGCATTGGACAGAAGGTTCACCAGGACCTGACGGATCTTGGCCACGTCACCAAACAGGGCCGGGGGGAGGTCCGGGGCGGCGCTGACATCATGCTCCAGCCCCTTGGCTTCGGCGTTCACGGCCAGATAGGTGCCGAGCTGCCCGATCAGCGCGCGCAGATCGAAATGCACCGGGTCGTTGGCCAGCTTCGCCTGTTCGGTCGAGGCGTAGACCAGAAGGTCGTTGGTCAGCCCCAGCAGCTGTTCGGCGGAAGCGCGCGCCGTGACAAGGCGTGGCGGCACCCGGGGACTGTCGCTTTCCATCAGGCGCAACATGCCGATGATGCCGTTCAGAGGGGTGCGGATCTCGTGGCTCATCATCGCAAGGAATTCCGACTTGGCGCGGTTTGCGGCCTCGGCCTCGGCGCGCGCGGCGTCATGGGCCTTCATCTCGGTCACGATGTCGCCGGTGCGTTGACGCACGGTGTCTTCGAGCTGGTCACGCAACTCGCGGGCGTGGGCGGCGCGGGTCCGCAGGATGTGCAGAGCGTGCTCCATCTCGCCGATTTCGTCCGGGCCGGACACGGGAATGTCACGCCCGTAATCCTCCCCCGCCAGCGCTTCGATATGTTCGGCCACGCCGCGCAGCCGTCCCACAACCTGCCGGCGGGCATATTGCCACGTCACAACGGCGGCACCCGAGGCCAGGATCAGCAGAAGCGCAAGCCCCGCGGCCAACTGGCGTGACAGGGCTTCGGTGCGGGCCTGCGAGGTTACGGCCTCCGCGCTGAGCTGGGTCAGCAGGGATTGCGAAAACTCGGTCAGCGCGATGACCTCGCGCCGGACGTCCGCGAGGGAGACCTCGGCCTGTGTTTCGGCTTCCAATCGGGTGAGCTGCGTTGCGAAACTGCCGGAACCGGTCAGTTCCCGTGCGAGCATGGCCAGCAGCTCCTCCGCTCGCACCCGGGCCGAGGCGGAGGCGAGATAGCTCAACCGCCCGCGTGCTGTCGTCAGTTCGGCCGAGACCCGCCGGGTCTGGATCGACACCTGCTCCGGGCTGCGCAGGGTTTCAACCTGTAACAGAAGGCTGCCGATGCGATCCACCGCCCGGCCCAGTTCGACCTGTCGGTCATATGCAAAGAAATCCCGGTCCGCCAACGCGTCCAGCATGGCACGCCGGTCCGTGCTTTCCTGTTCATACATGTCCGAAATCGTTGCGGTCACGCGGACGCGGGCGATGTCCAGCTCGGCGCCAAGAAGGGCCTGCAATTCGGCGGTAACACGACGGATCATGTCCAGGTCACGGGTGATATGGTCCTCGGCCTCCAACCGTTGACGGGTCGTGTCGGCCAGTTGAGCCACGAGGTCGCCCAGCCGGGACAGCGAGGGTGGCGGCGTCCTGACCGGTCCGAGCGCGGCAAAGTCGGCGCCAAGCGCGTCCAGCTGTGCCTCGAGCGACCCCACAAGGGCGCGCAATTCTTCGGCGTTGCCCAATTCGGCGAAAGCCGGGGCAACGGCAGCCACAAACGCGCTTTCGTCGGCGATCTTGCGGGCGGTTGCGGCCGCTGGCAGGTTGTTCTGAATCAAGGCGCGCTGTTGGCCAGACAGGTATCTGTTCGATCCAAGCGCCACCAGGCTGACAAGGATCGACAGGGCCAAGATGAAACTGAAGACCCGCAAAAGCTGTTGGTCGAACCGGGTACGTCGCATGGGGCGAGCCTATGCGCTGGCCGTGGCGGCTGCAATCGGGCTCTATGCCCCGCCGGACGCCGTGGAGGCCGAAGGTGCGCAACAGGCGCAGCCGATCTGCATCGTGGTGCCGCATTTCAAGGATGAATACTGGCTCAGCGTCGGCTTTGGCCTGCGCGAAGAGGCGCGCCGGACCGGGGCCGAGCTTTTGATCCATGAAAGTGGCGGCTACCACGCGCTGGACCGTCAGGTCGCCCTTCTGGACACCTGCCGCGCGCGGGGCGCGGGGGCGGTGCTGTTGGGCGCCGTCTCGGCGGATGATCCATCGCTGTTGGAGGCCGTGGCCCGCTCAGCGCGCGAAATGCCGGTTTTGGCCCTTGTGAACGAGCTTCGTGCACCGGACCTGGCCGGGGCGATCGGGGTCGACTGGCGCGATATGGGACGTGCGGTGGGGGATTTTCTGGCCACCCGCCACCCGTCGGGAACCGCCCCTGTGACCATTGGTTTCGTGACCGGGCCCGAAGACAGTGGCTGGTCGCCCCTGCTGGAAGGGGGGTTGCGCGCCGGGCTGGCCGGATCAGCGGCCGAGATCGTTGTCACACGCCATGCCGACAGCGGATTGCGCGAGCAATTGCGCGAGGTCGAGTTCGTGCTGCGCCAGGCGCCGGGGATCGACTACCTGGTCGGCACGGCGCCGGCGGTCGAAGGGGCCATGGGGCTTGCCGCGCGATCCGACGGTGACTTTCCGCAGCTGATCGCGACTTATATCAGCCACTCGGTGCGGCGGGGATTGCGCAATGGGCAGGTTGTGGCCGTGCCTTTTGACGATCCGGTCGAGCAAGGGCGCATCGGTGTGCGCATGGCGCTGGAGGCCATGGCGGGACAGCGCAGCGAAGGCACACGGGGGCCGGTCATTCGCCTGATAGATGCCGATGCGGCCAAGGCGGGGGAAATCACGCTTTCGCCAGCCGATTTCAAACTTCCCATCGAATAGGTCAGCGCATTCCTCAAGTTGAGTAGCGCCGCTGTCTGCGGCGCTACAACAGGGGGTAGGGGGGCAGAGCCGCCGGAGTCAGCTCTGGCCTGCCATGCCGCCGGCGAAGGCCTGCAGAAGCACGTGCTGCCGCCGTTTGGGCAACGCCTCTTCTGCCAGCCGGGCCAGCGCCTCTGCCCGGAGCATCGGTGACAGGGTCAGGGCCAGCGCCAGCGTTTCGATCGCCTCGGCGCTCAGAAGAGGTTTCAACAGCGCGGCGGCGGCGTCCTTGTCGGTGCTTGCGTCCAGGTCGGCTGCCAGCCGGGTCAGGGCGGCGGCGCGCACGCGGGCGTCCGGATCCCCCAGCGCGGCGCCGAGCGCTTCGGGATCTTCCAGCACCGCCACCACCTGGGCGCGCACCAGCGCGTCCGGGTCGTCCATGCGCTGGGCCAGGGCCGGGTGCAGGGCGGGGTAGGCCACCGCCAGGCGGGCACAGAGGCCGCGCACGCGCTCCAGCCGGTCCATCAACCCGGTGCGCAGGCGCGGCAGGTCGGCCTCGTTGGCCAGGCCTGCGTCGATCCGGGCGGCCAGTGCCTGATAGGCGGCGGTACGCAGGGTGTCCTGTCCGACCTCGGTCATGGTGCGGATGACGACGCCGATACGGTCGCTGACAAGCGTGCTGATCAGACCCAGGCTGACCCGGGCCAGGTCCTCACCGATCTCGGCAGGCCCTTCGACGCTGCGCCGCCGCTTGCCCTTGTTGCCCTTGTTGCCCTTGCTGTCGTCGGGGCCGGTGGCGTCCTTGCCACCCTCGGTGCTTTCGGGCTTTGCCAGCCGGTTGATCTGGATCGCCTCGAGGGTCGACATGGGCGCAGGGCCCGCCTCTTCGCTCGTGGTGGTGATCTGCCCCTCGGCGTCGATGCGCAGGCGGGGCACCTCGTCGCCATCCGGCAGGGGGGCGGGCACAGCGGCGGGTTCGGGAGCGATCAGGCTATTCGTCGCGGCGGCCTCCAGTGCGTCCAGGGCAATGTCGTCGCCCTTGTCTGCGCGGGCAACCAGGCAGGTCAGGGCCACCATGCGCACCTGCTGGGCGGGGTTGGTCAAAAGGTCGACCAGCCGTTCGGTCGCGCCTTCATCCTGTAGCGCGTCCAGGGCTTCGATTGCCGCAATTCGGGCGTCCAGAGGCTGGTCGCCATTGCGCAGAAGCATTTCCAGCGGTTCCGGAGTGGCCCCGTCGATCAGGCGTACCCAATTGCGGGCCACGGCGGAGGCCAGCACGCCGTGGTCAGTCAGAAGCCAGGCCTGCATGTTGGCAGAGAGCACCTCGGCCAGTTCGGGCGAGAGGGGCAGTTGCAGATGGTCCAGCGCCGCAGCCTGAACCGGGGGTTCCGGATCGGAGAGGGCGGAGACCGCAAGCTCGGGCCGGGCCGGTGCGGCATGGGCCAGCGCCGCGGCGCGCAGGGCAGGGTCGGCGTCCTTCAGTGCCAGATAGCCCGCGCGGTCGTCATCGGCCGCCAGCAGCGGCAGGGCCAGGCGGCGCACCTCGGCATTGTCGTCGCCGAGCAGGAAATCCAGGTGCGGTCTCAGGGCATCGGCATCGAGCTTGGCCATTGCCTCCAACGCGCGTTTTCGCGGCAGACCGCCTTCGGTCTGCGCCATGGCCAGCAGCCAGACCATGCCGGCTTCGCCCATGCCGGACAGGGCCTCGCAGATCGGCAGGTCCAGGTTCTGGCCGTATTCATCGTCGCGGGCGCACAGGATGTCTTCGATGGCCTCCTTTGCGCCAAGACGGCCAAGCGCGCGGATCGCGGCGGTCTGGATTTCCAGCCATTCGTCCCAGAGGCCGATTTCGTCTTCCCAGGCGACTTCGTCTTCGCAGCGGCTGAGCGCCAGCCTGCGCAGAAGCGGGACGGACGCCTTGTCGTCCAGGTCTGCCAGCAGTTCGATGGCGGCCAGTTTCACCTCGCGCACCGGGTCGCCTATCAGGTTCTCGCGGATACGATCGGCATCCTCGGGCTGGGCAAACTGCGGCAGCGCGTCCATCGCGTCGGACCGCACGTCGGGGTCTTCGTCCAGCAGGGCCCCGATCAGGGCGAGGCGCACGCGCTCGTCCCCCGGCGCCTGCACGGCCAGGGCACGTACCGCATCGGTGCGGATCACGTCATCGCCGGTCTGAAGGTGATGCAGAAGGGTCGGGACGGGATCGAAATCCGGGCTCGCCTGGGTCGCGCGTTTCAGCATCTGGGGTCTCCTGAAGGTCATCTGGACGGGAATTTCTGCAACGGGGGGGGGCGGTGCCCGGGGTTGCCCCCGGACACCGGCTTGTCTCAGGCGATGTCGCGCCGTGCAAAGGACATCGAGCGCATCTCCGTCTTGTACGGGCTCTCGCCGATCTTGCGCACGTTGCCGACGCCCATCTTGTAGTTGTAGTTGCCGCTGATCCAGTCGACCACGCGGCCTGCAAGGGCGTTGGCGGGCTGGGACGTGTGCAAAAAGTCCATGTAGCCCATGTTGTGCTTGACCGCCGGGGTGACGATGGCGACGGCGGTGATCGAGGCCTTGGTCAGCTCGATATGGCCGTTCTTCATCAGGCTGGCGAAGTCGAAGTCATCGCCTTCCACACCCACGATCGTGTCCTTCTGCACCGGGATCCGGTCGGAATAGACCTGCACGTAGTCGCCGCTTTCGATGCCGTGTTTGGCGGCGAAATCGGGATGCAGTTCGATCCAGTTTTCGGGCCAGCGCTGCACGATATACGGGCGGCGGCGGTCGTCGTAACCCGACTGCCAGCGTTCGTTGATGCGGCCCGAGGAGATCCAGATCTCGTCTTTCTCCACGCGTGGCTTGAGCCATTCCCAGTAGGAACTGAACAGGCTCCACGGTGCTTTCTGGATGTTGCACTTGCCGGTCTGCGAGTTGAAGTGGGTCAGTTTCTTGTTGAACATGTTCCCTGCCGCGGGGCCGGTTTCCGGCAATTTCCGCGTTGTATCATGCAGACGTTTGGTGCCGACAAGCGAGCCATCGTCGAGCATCAGGACCGGGCCCTGAATGCCGTTGGTGCCGAACTCGCCCATCTTCTCGTGCAGGGTCTTGCCTTCGCGTTTCGCCGCGACGAGGACCATGTTGAAGTCCTTGCGCGAGCCACGCGAATGGCGCGCCCCTTCCTCGATCACGTCGTTCGAGTTCTGCCAGTCGAACCCTTCGTATCCCATCCGCTTGGACAGTTGGGCGATGATCCACCAATCCGGCTTCGCCTCGCCCGGCGCGTCGTAGAACTTCGGGTACAGGCGCAGGCGGCGTTCGCCGTTTGCGCGGGTGAATGTGTCCTCGCCCCAGCCGGCGGCCGGGAAGACGATGTCGGCATAGCGGGCGCCGATCGGATCGACCAGGTAGATGTCCTGATCCCAGACCACCGTACCGCCACTGTCGGCGCGGGCCTTCAGGGTGTCGATGATCTCCTGTTTGTCAAAGGACATGACCTGGTGCGGGTTGCGCACGGTCTGTTCCTCGAACTTGGCCTGCAAAGACTGCGATCCGGCCATGGCCTGCACCCAGGTGGCGCCGATCACATGGGCCAGCCGGGTGTGGCCTGCCATGAAGTACCGGTCGGTATCCATGGCGCGGCGACGGCGGCCGGGCAGTTTCTCGGGCGACTTGTTGCGGGGATAACCACCGCCACGCAGACCGCCACGCTGGTGCCCGCCGGCTCGACCGATCACCTGACCCGGACGCCCACCGGCGCCGACGGTGATGCCCAGCGAGGAAATCGCCTGGGTGTTGCCGGTGTTGTTGGACCAGTAGAAGCCCTTTTCGATCATGATCGAGGTCTTGGGCCGCGAGCCGTCTTCGCGCGGTTTCGCCATCCATTCGGCGGCCGTATAGATCTTCTGCACGTCGATATCGGCGATTTCCGCGGCTTTTTCGGGCACGGCATAGTCCTGCTCCATCAGCCACTTGACCCAGTCGTCATAGCCGCCGGTCTGGAACTTGCCCCAGGTCGTGCGCCATTGCCACGGGGTATTGCGGGTGCCCTGGCCAAAGCCCGAGGAGCTTTCCCACTTGTTGTTCACCCACTTCTCGATCCACTCCTTGTCCTGCCAGCCGTTTTCGACGATCACCCGGGCGATCGCCAGCACGACGGGAAGGTCGGTGCCCGGCTGGATGTCCAGGACCATGCCGCCGTTGGCTTCGGCAAAGGCCGTGCCGGTCGAACGGCGCGGCAGCATGAAGATCGCCTTCTGCCCGCTTTCGATGGCCGGTTTGATCCAGTCGGTGAACAGGATCGTCTTGGTCTCATACGGATCCGTGCCGCACATCAGCAGGGTGTCCGCATCCGCCCAGTCCTGATAGGACGGGCCGAAGTTGTCGAAACCCGCGTCCCGGAAGCCCGGGGTCGAGGTCACGTCGGACGGCGTGTCGTGGAAGGTGAAGTTCGCGGTGCGCACATTGCCCAGCGCGTATTTGGTGATCGCGTAGGTGTTCTCCATGAAGCCATAAGAGAACATCTTTACCCCGTAGGAGTTGGTGCCGTGCTTTTCGAGCACGTATTTGCCAACCTCCGCGGCGATATCCAGCGCGAAGTCCCAGGTCACTGGCATCAGGACGCCGAACATGCGAATCATGGGCTGGGTCAGCCGGTCGCGCGTCGGGGTCTGCGGGTTGTAGACCTTCTGCGCAATCGCGCCGCCCCTGATCGAGCTGTCGCCCAGCAGGTTCACGAATTCCGCGTCCTTGTCCGGGATGATCACCACGTGATGCGGCTCGCCATTGTGCAGCACGATATTGTGCTGGTTCGGCGCGACCCAGGGGCCCAGGGGCGCGACCGGGAAGTCCTCGCCAAAGGCGTTCTGGTCGGCGGCGGGGCCACCCACCTTGCCGCCCTTCACGGGCCAGCGATAAACCTTGTAGCCACAGGCAACGACGCAATAGTCGCAGGCGGTCGAGATGACATCGGCATCCGGCGGCGGCAGCGGTACGCTTTCTTCGGGGATGTAATATGGTGTGGACATCTGTGTTCCTCCTCAGCCCTGAAGATTGTCAAAGCGGCCATAGATCAGGCCGAACATGCCGACGGCGTAAATGTCGTCGCCATCCAGTTCCAAAAGCACCTGCGGCAGCGACTGGTAGGCCTGCCCGGCGATGAAGATGCCGTGGCGGGTCAGGTCGAAGGTTGTCAGGTGCAACGGGCACGGCCCAAGCGCCTTGTCGGCGGCCTTGTAGGTGCCCTGCAGCGGCCCGCCCTGGTGGGTGCAGGTGTAGTTGAAGCCAACCACGTCGCCGTCCGGGCCGATGCCGCCCCCCGCCTTCGTGCCCAGTTTCACCAGGATAGATTCGGCGTATTCGCCGGTGTCCGGGTATTCGAATGTCACCGGTTCGTCCTGCTTCAGCTCGGACAGTTTGCCGATCAGCTTGCGTGGATAGGTCGACACGACCGCAGGCGTTTCCGCCTCGGACATGCCGGGGATGCCGACCATCACGACCGTGGTGGTCAGACCCGACGACAGCAGGAACTGCCGGCGGTTCATCAGGCATTTGCGGGTGCCCGCTTTCTGGGCTTCGCCGTTCTCGCCGTTGATCGAGGCGGCGATTTTGGGATCAAGGTCTTTCATATCTCCCATCTCCTTTTCAGTTCGTGCCCATGGCGGCAGGCAGCGGTTCCATTGCAGGCAGGTCCGGTTCCTCGATCAGGATCTCGTCACCCGACAGGCTTTCCAGGAAGGCGACCAGGTCGGCCTTCTCGTCATCGGTCAGGCCCAGAGGCTGGATCAGGTCGGACTTGTTCGCGGCGAATTCGTTATCGCCGCCGCCCTGGTTGTAGAATTCCACCACGTCTGCGAGCGTTTCGAGCATCCCGTTGTGCATGTAGGGATAGGTGTATTTCGTGTAACGCAGGGAAGGTGTGCGGAATTTGCCTTTGTCGGCGGTCTCCTTGGTGCGGAAATACAGGCCCGGGTCGTCCTTGGTCGAGCGGTACATCTCCTCCGTCACGCCCTTGGCATAGAGCTCGAAGCGGAAGGTGATCTGCGCGAGCTCGTCCTCTTCCCAACCGGAATAGGCCGGAACACCGATGTTGTAATATTTCTCGTCGGTCAGAAGCGCGCCGCTGTGGCACTGGCTGCAGCCGGCCTTGCCGGTAAACAGATCCAGACCACGCACCTGTTGTTCGGTCAGGGCCGTGTCGTCGCCGTTCATGTAGGTGTCGAAGGGCGTGTCGGTCTGCACGATGGTGCGTTCGAAGGCGGCGATGGCGTCGTAGGCGTGGCGGATGTTGGGCCAGTCGTCACCGAACACGTCCTTGAAGCGTTCGCGATACTCCGGCACGAAGGCCAGGCGGCTTTCCATCATGTCGTCTTCGCCATTGCCAGCCACGCCACCACGGGCGGCAGACCGGGCCTGGTGTTCCAGCGAACCGGAAGATCCGGCCCAGAACAGCTTGCTGTAATAGGCGGAGTTCACCACCGTCTGGCTGTTGCGCCAGTGGGTCGTGCCCGGATAGCCGAAGCTGATCGGGGCCTGAATGGCCCACCCTGCCTCCGGCAGGTGGCAGGACGCGCAGGGCATGTTGTAGTTGCCCGACAGGATCGGGTCAAAGAACAGCATCTTGCCAAGCTCGACCTTTTCGGGCGACTGCGGGTTTGAGGCCGGGATCGGCGGTTCGCCGAGGGCCGCCAGCCCGTCGGGGCGCGGCGTGTCGGCCAGGATCGGGGTTGCCACCAAGGCCATCCCGAAGGCGATTGCGGTTGTGTGTTTCATCGTCCGGGCTCCTCAGTTGGTTGCGTTGCGCCAGTCTTCGATCAGCGCGTATCCGAAGTCGTCCTCGCGCCAGACGTATTGGTCGACATCGAAGCTCTCGCCCGAGAGCGCCTTGAGGAATTCGACCAGGTCGGTCTTTTCCTCGGCGGTCAGGCCCAACGGCGCCAGCGCCTCGTCCTTCAGCGGATCGTCCCCGCCACCGGCGTCATAGAAATCGACGACCTCTTCCAGCGTCGCCATGGTGCCGTTGTGCATGTAGGGCGCGGTCCAGTTGAGCTCGCGCAGGGTCGGCGTCAGGAAGGTGCGCTTGTTCTCGTCCTGGTGGGTGCGGATATAGGCGCCCAGGTCCTCGCGCAGGTTCATGTAGTTTTCGACGCCCATGAACTTGGCATAGGTGACGAAGGCAGAGTGGCGTTCCGGGTCGGCCCAGATATCGGGGTTGTTTGCCACGCCGGTATTGTGCGGCTGATCGTCCGTGTAGCGCGGACCCGAGTGGCAGGAGGCACAGGCGCCCTTGCCTTCAAAGATCGCCTGGCCACGCAGGGCGGCCTCGGACAGTTCGCCGGTGTCGATCGGCGCACCGCGCGAGACGATGGTCTTCATGAAGTCCATCAGCGCATTGCGCGCCCCGCCGTTCGAGGGCTCGGACATGCCGGCCGCGGCAAACATCTCGACATATTTGGGATCCTGCTTCATGCGTTCCTGCATGATGCGCATGTCCATGTTCATCAGATATGTCTCGGTGATCATCTCACGCGCGACATCGTTCAGGTTGGTGCCCAGCCGGCCGTCATGCATCCAGGCGGCGCGATAGCCGACATTGGCCAGGGTCGGGCTGTTGCGGAAATGTAAGGCACCGGAATAGGCGTCTGACAGCGCCTTGCCGTCGGTAAAGGCCTTGGCCGGGTCGTGGCAGCTGGCGCAGGCCAGGCTGGTGTCGCCGGACAGGCGCGGGTCGTAGAACATGCGCTTGCCCAGTTCGGCGCGCGCCGCGTTCACATCCATGGGCTGAATGGGAACGCTCTCCTGGGCAATTGCGGCGGTTCCCGCCAACAACGCCCCCATGACGGTGAGTGTTCGGATCATCGTTGCCTCCTGTCGGGTCGTCTGGCGTGCCAGCTGGACGACCGTGGTTTTTGACAAGGGCCATGTGTTTCCGCTGGCTGAAGCATCATCGCCCTTGCTGCGC
>NZ_JASBTN010000076.1 GCF_030148435.1 Aliiroseovarius sp. | reverse complement strand
CATGGCGTCAGGTGATCCGTCTCGCGGGCGGTCAAGCCTTGACCTGCCGGTCAATGTCGGGCCCAAAGGGCGGATGAGCGAGACCAAAAAAGGCATCCTGGCCATGGTGGCGGCCTGCGTGATCTGGGGCTTTGTGCCGCTGTATTACGCGCTTTTGTCCCATGTGCCCCCCTTGGAGGTTCTGTCGCATCGCACGCTCTGGTCGCTGGTGCTGTTCGGCGTGCTTCTTTCGGTGCAGGGTCGGCTGGGGGAGCTACCACGTATCCTGTTGACCTGGAGGGGTTTTCTGCTGATCTCGGTGGCCAGCCTGATGGTCTCGACCAATTGGGGCGTCTTCATCCTGTCGGTGCAGATCGGAAAGGTCGTCGAAAGCAGCCTGGGCTATTTCATCTTCCCGCTGGTGGCGGTCGTGCTGGGCCGATTGGTCTATGGCGAGCGGCTGAGCGCGGTGAAATGGCTGTCGGTGGGCATCGCGTCCGCGGCGGTGGTGCTGTTGACTGTCGGGCTGGGCGTCGCGCCCTGGATTTCTCTGATCCTTGCCTTCACATTCGGGCTGTACGGCGTGATCAAGAAGGCGCTGGATGCGGGACCGGTGGTCTCTGTCACCGGCGAAGTTCTGGTATTGGCCCCTCTGGCGGCGGTCTGGCTGGCCGGCGTGCACCTGGGCGGCTGGGAGGGGGTTACGGGCCGCAATGGAGCCGTCTTTGGTCAAGACCTGCGCGATAGCCTGGTGCTGATCGGATCGGGCCTGACCACGGCGGGCCCCTTGATCCTGTTCAGCTATGCCTCGCGCCGGCTGAACCTGTCCACCGTCGGGCTGCTTCAGTACATCAACCCCAGCTTGCAGTTCTTTTGCGCCGTTGTGATCCTGGGCGAAGCGGTGACGCCGTGGCACCTGATCGCCTTCCCGATGATCTGGGCGGCGCTGGCCTTGTTCTCAGCGGATGCGATCCGTCAGGACAGGGCGTCCCGCAGAGCGCGGCGCAGCTGATCCACGGTATCGACGACGCAGAGAAAGCCCGTCACGCTTTCATCGGCAAACCCTTCGGCGACGATATGGTCCAGCATGCTCACCAGCGGCGACCAGTAGCCATCGACATTCAACAGGAAGATCGGCTTCGCGTGCAGCCCGAGCTGGCGCCAGGTCAGGGCCTCGAAGAACTCGTCCAGCGACCCGGCCCCGCCCGGCAACACAACGATTGCGTCCGAGTTCATGAACATGACCTTCTTGCGCTCATGCATGTTCTCGGTCACGACGTATCGGGTCAGATCGCGCTTGCCGACTTCGCGTTTGACAAGGTGTTCGGGAATCACCCCGAATGTCTCGGCGCCCGCGGCCTGGGCGCTGCGCGCCACCGTCCCCATCAGCCCGACATCTCCCGCGCCATAGACGAGGCGCCAGTTTTCAGCGGCCAGGGCAGCGCCAAAGGCCTCGGCGGCCTTGCGGTAGCCGGGGCGCCCCCCATCACGTGCGCCGCAATAGACACAGACCGAGAATTTCGCGTTTGACATGGAGGCCCCCAGGGAATGTTGTTTTGACCCTTGTTAGAGCGGTTGTTAAGGTCGCTCAAGCGTCAGCCCGAAGACGTTGGCGCAAGGGGGAAGACATGGCTGTTGAAAACAGGGGTTCAGGGACGAGCAGTGGCCTGGCCATTCTGGGTGGTGCAGCGGGCGCGGCAGTGCTTGTCGTTGTAGGGTATCTGATTTTTCAGGCGATGCAGGGCGACACGCCCGCGTCGGTCCCGGTGGCCGACTCCGAACCTCCAGCTGTGACAGAGCCAGTACCCGCACCCGAGGTGGCGGACGCCGCGCCGGTTCCCGCCGCAGAACCCGCAGAACCTGCTGCACCTGCTGCTCCGGTGGCTCCGGAATTCGACGTGGTGCGCGTGGATCCCGACGGTCAGGCCCTTGTGGCCGGACGCGCCGAACCAGGGGCACCTGTCTCCGTGATGGTGGATGGTGAGGAAGTCGCGACAGCCGAAGCGAACGCGTCGGGCGAATTTGTTGCCATGTTCTCGATGGATGGGGATGGCAGCCCGAAAGTGGTAACACTGAATGCCGGTGGCGCCGAGGTGGTTGCCTCCGCCGAAAATGTGATCGTGACGCCGGTCGCGCCGGAACCAGTGCCCGCCGAAACACCTGCCGAAACACCTGCCGAAACGCTGGCCGAAACACTGGCCGAAAAACCAGCCGGAATGCCCGCCGGAATACAGGCCGATCCGGTTGAAACCGCAGAACCGGAACCGGCCCCGCCCGCTGCACCGGTTGAAACCGCAGAGCAGGCCGACCCCGTGGCAGAACCGGTCGCCCCGCAGGTGCTGTTGGCCGACGAAAGCGGCATCACCGTGTTGCAGGATGCGGGCGACACACCGCTTGAGGTGATGGAAGTCATCTCGATCGATGCGATTTCCTATGCGGAGGACGGCGCGGTGGAGCTGACCGGGCGCGGGCGCGAGGACCGTCAGGTGCTGGTCTATCTGGACAATGCTCTGATCCGCACAGTGCGCGTGGGCGAGGACGGCCAATGGCGCGCACCGCTGCCGGATGTGGGGACAGGCGTCTATACCCTGCGGGTGGATGAGGTGGACGAGGATGGCACCGTCATCTCGCGCAGCGAAACGCCGTTCAAGCGGGAAGAGCCTGCCGCGCTTGTCTCCTCCGCCGTTTCCGGTGGTACGGACGCCCCGGGCCGTCCGCCGATCGAGCGTATCACGGTGCAGCCCGGATCGACCCTCTGGGCGATTGCGCGCGAGAAATATGGCGAGGGGATCATGTATGTGGAAGTCTTTGACGCCAACCGCGACCGCATTCGTGATCCGGATCTGATCTACCCGGGTCAGGTCTTTGAACTTCCTGATCAGTAAGGGAAAACCGCGCCCGGTCTATTTGCCCATCGCCTCTTGCGCGCAGGCGCAGATGTCGGGGTCGGCACCGCAGCAATCGTTCAGCAAGTAACCGATCGTGCCACCAAGCGTGTCCTTGCGGATCCGGTAGATCACCTGTCGCCCCTGTTTTTGCGAGCCAATCAGCCCGGCCTGTTCAAGCGCATTCAGGTGAAAGGTCAGGGCCGAGGGCGACACCCCCAGGGCGTCGGCAATCGCGCCGGCGGCGCGGCCGTCTGTCATGCAGGGCACAAGCAGGCGCACGATTTCCAACCGGGTTTCGTGGGCCATGGCCGAGAGGGCGGTGAGGGCTTTACCTTTGTCCATCTTTCAATTATTCAAGAATGGTTGAACTATCCCCTGTCTAGCCCATCTGCCCGGCAAAGGCAACACAGCAGAAAGCGTATCCATGCCCCCCTCCAGGATCACCTCGACGGAAGCGCCCACCGGTGGATGGCGGACCATTCGCAAGGTCGCCCCCTACCTCTGGCCCGAAGGACAGACCTGGGTCAAACAGCGTGTCGTTTTTGCCATGCTGTTCCTGCTGGCCTCGAAACTGGTCAGTGTGGGCACGCCCTTCCTCTACAAGGCGGCGGTGGATGTGCTGTCGGGTGAAGCGGCGGTGGATCCGGCCTGGATGCTGGGGCTGGGGGCTGCCGGGCTGACCGTGGCCTATGGCCTGGCACGGGTCATGACCAACGGCTTCCAGCAGCTTCGCGATGCGATCTTCGCCAGGGTCGGACAGCGGGCCCTGCGCGCGCTGGCGCTGGAGACCTTTACCCATATGCACAACCTGTCGATGCGCTATCACATCACGCGCAAGACCGGGGGGCTTTCGCGCATCATCGAACGCGGCGTGAAGGGGGTCGAATTCCTCCTGCGTTTCATGCTCCTTTCCATCGGCCCGCTGATCCTGGAACTCCTGATGATCGCGGTGGTGCTCTATTTCGTTTTTGATGTCTGGTATCTGGCCGTGGTGGCCGGCACCATCGCCGTTTATGTGTGGTTCACCTTCAAGGTAACAGAATGGCGCGTGCGAATTCGCAAGGAAATGAACGACCAGGATACGGACGCGAACCAGAAAGCCATTGATTCCCTTCTGAATTTCGAGACGGTCAAGTATTTCGGGGCCGAACGGCGCGAGGCCGAACGCTATGACGTGGCCATGGCGGGGTATGAGACCGCAGCGCTGAAGACATCGTACACGCTGGCCTTCCTGAACTTCGGTCAGGCCCTCCTGATCACCTGTGGGCTGGTCGCCGTCATGGTCATGGCCGCCGTCGGAGTGGGCAATGGCGCGCTGACGGTGGGCGATTTCGTCATGGTCAACGCCTACATGATCCAGATCACCCTGCCTTTGAACTTCCTCGGCACGGTCTATCGCGAAATCCGCCAGTCGCTGGTGGATATGGGCGAAATGTTCGACCTTCTGGAGCAGCCCGCCGAAGTGCAGGACAAGCCCTCTGCGCCGGATATTTCCGTCAACGGCGGGGCGCTGGAGTTCGATGACATCCTGTTCGGCTATGATGCTGCGCGGCCTATTCTGAAAGGGGTCAGCCTGTCCGTCCCGGCCGGTCGCAATGTCGCCATCGTCGGTCCCTCGGGGTCCGGCAAGTCCACCATCGGGCGGCTGATGTTCCGTTTCTATGACGTGAACGAGGGGGCGCTGCGCATCGATGGGCAGGATGTGCGCGACGTGACGCAGGAAAGCCTGCACCAGTCGATCGGCGTGGTGCCGCAGGATACGGTGCTGTTCAACGATTCGATCTATTACAACATCGCCTATGGCCGCCCGGACGCCACCCGGGCCGAGGTCGAAGCCGCCGCCAGGGCCGCGCGCATCCATGACTTTGTTCTGGGCCTGCCGGACGGCTATGCCACGCAGGTCGGTGAACGCGGGCTGAAACTGTCCGGTGGCGAAAAGCAGCGCGTGGGCATTGCGCGCACACTGCTCAAGAACCCGCCGATCCTGCTGCTGGACGAGGCGACTTCGGCGCTGGATACGGAAACCGAACGCGACATTCAGGAGAGCCTCAAGGCCATGGGGCAGGGGCGCACCGTCATCACCATCGCCCACCGCCTGTCCACCGTGGCGGATGCGGACGAGATCGTGGTGCTGGAGAAAGGCGTGATCACCGAACGCGGCACCCATGAGACCCTGCTGGAGGAGGGTGGGCGCTATGCTTCCATGTGGGCGCGCCAGGCGGCCGAGGCGGAAGAGGAGAAAGCGGCATGAGCCTGACCATTCGCCCCGTTGCACCCGAGGATCGCGCCGACTGGTCGCGGCTGTGGGACGACTATCTGGCCTTCTACGGGCTCACCCGCGGGCCGGATGTGCATGACGCCACCTGGGCGCGCATCCTGGATTCGCAGGAGCAGATGTTTTCCCTGCTGGCCGAGAAGGATGGCCGGACAATCGGCCTGGCAAACTATTTGCTGCACAGGAGCTTCTGGGATATCGAGCCGCGCTGCTACCTGAATGACCTCTATGTCGATCCCGACGTACGCGGCACTGGCGCCGGGCGCGCCCTGATCGAGGCGCTGCATGCCCATGTCAGGGATCTGGGCGCGGTCAGCACCTATTGGCTGACCGCCGAGGACAATGATCCGGCGCGGCGGCTTTACGATACGCTCGCCGACAGGACGCCCTTCGTGCATTATCGGAAGGTGTGAACGCCAGGGGTCTGTCGCCCCTGTGGTTTCGTTTCCGGGTAAAAAAGGGCCGCGTCTTGCCTGCCCTTTGCGGTAAATGGTGCATGTGAGAACCTTGAAGGCTCGAAGCGCAATGTCGGCTTCGTCCAAGGTTTGTGGCTGCTGTCAGCGTGAGCTGCAGCGGCGACAAATCTAACAAGGAGGAAAGCGCGGGAGGATTTTGGTGCTATGGGGATAGTGGCTCAAGGCTTGGTTGGCCGATGCCCTGACGCTCGAAGCTGACGA
>NZ_JASBTN010000074.1 GCF_030148435.1 Aliiroseovarius sp. | reverse complement strand
TCCCGCCAAACCCGACGCGAAAACACCCCCATTCCTACGACAAGGCTGCCTATCGCGGACGCAATGTGGTCGAAAGGATGTTCTGCCGCCTCAAAGATTTCCGGCGCATCGCAACACGTTATGACAAGCGAGCCGATGTCTCCCTGTCAGCCGTCTTCCTCGTAGCTGCCGTCGTCTGGTGGGCCAATTGAGTCCCAGCCCTAATCCCAGCTGGCCGGGTCCAGCCCCAACAGCGCGCGCAACTGATCATAAAGCTCCGGCTCCCCGGCCTCCAAGGCGTGGGGCCGTTCGAAGAACAGCTCGATCGAGACCGCGAAGAACTCTTCCGGCCCCTCGGCACCGTATTCGTCAATCACCGTGCGCCGCCCGGGCTGAACCTGCCATAGGTGGCGCTCGAACGCCTCCACCACGACCCTTCGCCAATCCTCGAAATTCTGCCCACGTGCCAACACGGGCGCGCCGTCGGTCTGGCCGGACAGCCCGTCCAACTGGTGGGCGAACTCATGCAGCACCACGTTGCGCCCGTCCCCCGCGTCCAGGGCCCCCGCCTCGCTGTGCTGCCAGGACAGGACCACCGGCCCATGCTGCCAGCTTTCGCCCAGCCGCACCCGCCGCCGCTCTGTCACCACATAACCCTGCCGCTCCTGCCGCATGGACTGAAACGCCCCCGGATAGATCAGCACCGTGCGCAGATCCCGATACCAGGCATCGCTGTTGGCGATCAGCAGACAGGCCTGGGCGGCGATGGACAGGCGCATCTCGTCCGTGACCTCCAACCCATCGCAGCCGATGAACCCGACCTGATGCAGAAACAGGTTCACCTTGCCCTCGAACCGCGCGCGCAGATCGGTGGGCAGCTTGCGCGTCAGAGGCACCTCTTCGGCCACAACCTCGCGCGCCCAATCGCTCAAGGGCTGCGCCAGCAGCGCCACCCGCGCCCTGCGCCGGGACCAGACCCACCACAGCGCTGCCGCGCCCAGACCGCCAAAGATGATGAGAAGGAAAGCCATGCCACACTCCGAAATGCATCGTCCGGACAACAGGTAAGCCTCCCCCTTTCATCTTTCCACCAATATCCCGGGGGGCGCGCGCACAGCGCGCGGGGGCAGCGCCCCCACCCGCCCTTGCCTGGCAGACCAACCCGCAACACAACGCGCCAAAACCCACGAAGCCCCAAGCTCACCCGTACGAATGTCCGAAAGGGACCGACCGAAGACCCGCAAGGTCGCGGTGATTCTGCCCGGTGGCACCCTCGATACCGTCCGGTTCCAGACGGTTTTGGCCGGTGGAGCGCCGCAAATCGGACCGGGGTGTACCGTCTCGACCGCCCTGGCGCCATTTTGCTTTGTGCCCGTGACGAAACGCCCTATCGTGGGGAAAACAAGGCAATTCCCCAGGCGGACAGGGGGGAACGGAATGAAGGTTAAGGCAGTGACGGTGGAACAGGTCAGGCAAAGGCCGATCCGACTGGCGGTAACGGACAAGCGCGCGATACGCACGCAATTCGGCGCGCTCTGTTACCGTGTCCACGAGGGCAAGCTGCAATTCCTGCTGATCACCACGCGTGGCACCGGCCGCTGGATCATTCCCAAGGGCTGGCCGATGGATGGCGAAACCCCGGCGGGCGCGGCGGCGACCGAGGCCTGGGAGGAAGCCGGCGCCACCGGCAAGCTCAGCCACAACGTTCTGGGGTTCTATGCCTATGACAAGGGCCATGGCGGTGAAAGGATGCCCTGCGTGGTCGCGGTCTTTCCCCTGAAGGTCAAGAAACTTGCCCGGGATTTTCCCGAAGCCGACCAGCGCAAGCGCAAATGGGTCGGGCGTAAAAAGGCTGCGGCAATGGTCGTCGAACCCGAGCTGCGCGCGATCATCAAGAGCTTCGACCCGCGCCTGCACCACTGAGCGTCCCTGGCGACGGCCCGCTCCGGCCCCTTGCCCCGGCTTTTACGCTTTGCCATACTGCGCCGGCTTTGATGACGGGATGGCAATGATCCGATATACGCTGAAATGTGACCAGGGACATGTGTTCGAAAGCTGGTTCCAGAACGCCGCGGCCTATGACGGTTTGCGGACGGCGGGCCATATGAGCTGCCCGAGCTGTGGATCGAGCACGGTGGAAAAGAGCCTGATGGCCCCTAAGGTGCGCCCGGCCCGCAAGGCAGCACCCGCACCGGTCGATCCCGCGCCGGACGCGCAGACCGGCACGCCCGTCGCCACGCCCAACCCGGAGCTTGAGCGCGCGATCGCCGAGATGCGCGCCAAGGTCGAAGCGGAAAGCGACTATGTCGGCGACAGCTTTGCCAGGGAAGCCCGCGCCATGCATCTGGGCGATACCCCCGAACGTTCGATCTACGGCGAGGCCAGGCCCGACGAGGCGCGCGCGCTGATCGAGGATGGCGTCCCGGTCCTGCCCCTGCCCTTCCGTCCGTCCCGCAAGTCGAACTGACCCGCCGAACCGGTCCCACCTCTTTATCTTGCCGAAAATATCCCGGGGGGAGCGCGCAAGCGCGGGGGGCAGAGCCCCCCTTCGCGGTTGCCTCAGATCCCGATCTGCGCCTATGTGGTCACGAACAGATCCGGGAGACCCTGACATGACCACACTCATCACCGGCGCGAACCGCGGCATCGGGCGGGCCCTCCATGACGCCTACGGGACGCGCGGCGAAGAGGTCATCGGCACCGCCCGGTCGGGTGACGGCTTCGAGCCCCTGGAAGTTTCCGACCCGGCCAGCCAGGCAGCGCTGGCCCGCCGCCTGGGCGGGCGCGGGATCGACCTTCTGGTCTGCAACGCGGGCATCTACCCGGACAAGGGCATGATGCTGGAGGGCGGTTTTGCCCCCGAGGTCTGGGCCGAGGCCTTCGCGGTCAATGTCACCGGCGTCTTTCTGACCATCCAGACCCTGCTGCCGAACCTGCGCAAGGCGGGGGGCAAGGTGGCGATCCTTTCCTCGATCATGGCCAGTTCCGCCCAGGCGCCCGGCGGCGCCTATGCCTACCGCGCCTCGAAGGCGGCGGTCCTGAACCTGGGGCGCAACCTGGCCCGCGACCTCGCCCCCGAGCGCATCGCCGTGGGCATTTATCATCCCGGCTGGGTGCGCACCGACATGGGCGGGGAGGCGGCCGATATCGACGTCACGCAGGCCCGCGACGGGCTGATGGCCCGTTTCGACGCCCTGTCGCCGGAGACGACCGGGTGTTTCGAGAGCTACGATGGCACGGCGCTGCCCTTCTGACCCGACCTGACCCCGCGTGATCGCCCCGGCGCGGCGGGGTGGAAGGGCACCGGCCGGCTGCGCAAGCGGTCCTTTCCAAGAGGGAGCCGCGCCGGGGTGCCATGCCGTCAAGCCGGGTGGCCATAAGCGCTTGCTCTTTGCCCCCTGCCTGCGTAAGACACCCCGGATCACAAGCGAACGAAGGGAAAAGAGGCACCAATGCCCATTCTCGTGATGAAATTCGGCGGCACATCGGTCGCCACGCTGGACCGGATCGCCCGGGCCTCCAAGCGGGTCGCCCGTGAGGTGGCCAATGGTTACGACGTCATCGTCATCGTCTCGGCCATGTCGGGCAAGACCAACGAACTGGTCGGCTGGGTCGAGGAAACCTCGCACATGTATGACGCGCGCGAATATGACGCCGTGGTCAGCTCCGGCGAACAGGTGACTGCGGGGCTGATGTCCCTGCGCCTGCAGGAAATGGACATCCCGGCACGCAGCTGGCAGGGCTGGCAGGTGCCGGTCAAGACAACCGGCGTGCACTCGGCCGCCCGGATCGAGGACATCCCGCCCGCCAATATCATGTCCAAGTTTGCCGAGGGCATGCGCGTGGCCGTGGTCGCCGGGTTCCAGGGCATTGCCGATGACGGGCGCATCACCACCCTGGGCCGGGGCGGCTCGGACACCACCGCCGTCGCCTTCGCCGCCGCCTTCGGCGCCGAGCGCTGCGACATCTACACCGATGTGGACGGGGTCTATACCACCGACCCGCGCATCAGCGAGAAAGCCCGCAAGCTCGACAAGATCGCCTTTGAGGAGATGCTGGAACTGGCCTCCCTGGGCGCCAAGGTGCTGCAGACGCGCTCGGTCGAACTGGCCATGCGTTACAAGGTGAAGCTGCGGGTGCTCTCCAGCTTTGAAGAATATGACCCCAATGCAGGCACGCTTGTCTGCGACGAGGAGGATATCGTGGAACAGAATGTCGTCTCCGGCGTCGCCTATCAGCGCGACGAAGCCAAAATGACCCTCTTGTCGGTGGCCGACCGCCCCGGCATCGCAAGCGCGATCTTCACCCCGCTGGCCGAAGCCGGGATCAACGTGGACATGATCGTGCAGAACATTTCGGAAGAGGGTCGCACCGATATGACCTTCTCCTGCCCGACCAACCAGGTGGCCCGCGCAGAGGCCGCGATGGCCGAAGCCAAGGAAGCGGGTAACATCAACTTCCATGATCTGGTCGCCGATACCGAGGTCGCCAAGGTTTCGGTCGTGGGCATCGGCATGCGCAGCCACACCGGCATCGCCGCCAAGATGTTTGACGTGCTGTCCAAGGAAGGTGTGAACATCAAGGTCATCACAACCTCCGAAATCAAGATCTCGGTGCTGATCGAACGCAAGTACATGGAGCTGGCCGTGCAGGCGCTGCATGATGCGTTTGGGTTGGAAAAGGTGGGCTGACCCCATATTCACCGCAGGCTTCAGGAAACCGGCGCGGGCAACCACGCCGGTTTTTTTAACTTCGCTGCTGTTCCGATGTTGCCGTGCGGCGGGAAGGCCGGTCTGGCCCGGATTTGCGCTCCCTGCGGGGAGGGGCAAGCTTCGGGGCATGGGGGGCCTTTCAAGATCAGACTTGTCGGTATGAGTTAACTTTGTCGCCTGGAAGAGAGAATTGGCCCGAAACATGGGAAGGAAACGGCACGCCATCCTGATCGGCGGCCACGCCTCGAAAACCGAGACCTGCGCCATGACACTCTGCCCACCTGGTCAGCATCAAGGCGAGCAGCCCGCCCATTCTTTCACCCGTTAGATGAAAATATCCGCCTGTAACGTCGCGAAAGAATTGGAAAGCGGGGCCGCAGCGCCTACTATGAGACGCAACGATAAAAGAAGGTCAGGGAGCGCATGGCAGAAAGCCAGCAAAGCGACAGCCGCAAGCTGCTGGTCAGCTTGCGTGAAACACTTGCCGCCGCGTCAGCGGGGCAGGAACGGCTGGACCGTATCACCACGCTGATTGCCGGTTCGATGCAGACCGAGGTCTGTTCGATCTACCTGTTCCGCGACGACACCACGTTGGAGCTCTGTGCAACCGAGGGGCTGAACCCCGAATCCGTTCACCAGACCCGCCTGCGCGTTGGGGAGGGCCTGGTTGGCCGTGTGGCCGGCAGTGCCAAGCCGATCAACACCGCCGATGCCCCTTCCAAGCGCGGCTTCCGCTACATGCCCGAAACGGGCGAAGAGATCTATTCATCTTTCCTGGGCGTGCCGGTTCAGCGACTCGGCGAAACTCTGGGCGTGCTGGTCGTTCAGTCGAAACAGGCGCGCGAGTTTTCCGCCGACGAGGTCTATGGCCTGGAAGTGGTTGCCATGGTGCTGGCAGAGATGACCGAGTTGGGGGCCTTCATCGGCGAAGGTGCGGCGATGGGCGCCCTGCACCAGCGGCCCGCGACCTTCAAGGGCGGGATCGGACAGGAGGGCGCGGCCGAAGGCCACGTCTGGCTGCATGAGCCGCGCGTGGTCGTAACCAACCCGGTGGCCGATGACCCACAGGAGGAACTGCGTCGCCTGACCGACGCGGTCGAAACCCTGCGCGTGTCCGTGGATGAACTTCTGGCCACCTCCGAGACCGCCGACAAGGACCAGATGCAGGTCCTGGAAGCCTACCGCATGTTCGCAAATTCAAAGGGCTGGATGCGGCGCATGGAGGAAGACATCCGCCGGGGCCTGTCGGCCGAAGCTGCGGTGGAGAAGGAGCAGTCGGCCGCGCGCACCCGCATGTCGCAGGTACCCGACCCCTATCTGCGCGAGCGGCTTCACGACCTCGACGACCTGTCCAATCGCCTGCTTCGCATCCTGACCGGCCAGGGCAAGGAGACCGGGGCGGAAATGCCCGCCAACCCGATCCTCGTGGCCACCAACATCGGCCCGGGCGAGCTCTTGGAATATGGCCGGAAACTGAAGGGGATCGTGCTGGAGGAGGGCTCGGTCGCCTCCCACGCCGCCATAGTTGCCCGCGCCTGGGCGATCCCGCTGATCGTGCACGCGGGGCCGGTCAGCACCGAGGCGCTGAACGGCGACCATATCCTGGTCGATGGCGAACAGGGCGTGGTGCATCTGCGCCCCGAGGACAGTATCGTCGGCGCTTTTCGCGACAAGATGGCGATGGAGGTCGCACAGCAGGCCCGTTACGCCGAGCTGCGCGACAAACCCGCGATGGGGCTCTGCGGCACCGAGGTCTCCCTGCACATGAATGCGGGTCTGATGGCCGATCTGCCTTCGCTGGAGGGGTCGGGCGCCGACGGGGTGGGCCTGTTCCGCACCGAGCTGCAATTCCTGACCGTCTCTCGCGTGCCACGCCGGGGGGACCTGGTGGCCACCTACAGCCGCGTGCTGGATGCGGCCCAGGGCAAGCGTGTGGTGTTCCGCACGCTGGATATCGGCTCGGACAAGGTGCTGCCCTACATGAACCCGCTCGACGAGCCGAATCCGGCTCTGGGCTGGCGCGCGATCCGCGTAGGGTTGGACAAGCCCGGCGTCATGCGCATGCAGCTGCAGGCGCTGATCCGTGCCGCTGCGGGGCGCAAGCTGACGGTCATGTTTCCCTTCATCGCCCAGCTCGACGAATTCCGTGCCGCGCGCGAGATGCTGCTGACCGAGATCGAGCGGGAACGGCGCCTGGGCCATATCCTGCCCGAGGATGTCGAAATCGGCGCGATGCTGGAAACGCCCTCTATGGTCTTTGCCCCGCAACAGTTCTTCGAAATGGCCGATTTCATCTCGATCGGCGGCAATGACCTGAAACAGTTCTTCTATGCGGCAGACCGGGAAAACGAACGGGTCCGGCGGCGCTATGACACGCTGAATGTCTCGTTCCTGAACCTGATCGAAGAGATCGTGACCCGCTGCGACGCCGCCCGGACGCCGCTCAGTTTCTGTGGCGAGGATGCCGGGCGGCCGATCGAAGCCGCCTGTTTCGTGGCCCTGGGCATGCGCCACCTGTCGATGCGCCCGGCCTCGATCGGTCCGGTCAAGCACCTGATCCGCTCGATCGACATCGAAGCCCTGAAAGAGGTGATCGACAAGGCACGCCTGTCCGGTGCGCAATCGGTGCGTCCGGCGGTGCTGGAGTGGATGACACGGCACCGGCGCACGGCGCTCTGACCGGTTGCGCGCTGACGCATCCTCTGGTGTCATCCTCCTGACTGGAAACGCAGGATGACCCGCATGGCACACTGCCGCCCCCCCATCGCTGGCGGCTTTGCCGGAGCCCCTTGAGTAGCCCAGGCTGGTGCGGGGCTATTTCCGGGTTATCGGCCTATGGCGCCGGCAGAGCGGCGCCCCTGGTTGCCGCCGCACTTTTCCCGCGTGGCTTAAGACTTTCTTCGTCTCTTCCCCGCAGGTTGAGGGCACAGCCGGAAAGACAGTCGGGAAAGGAAGATGTCATGCGTTTTGCGAGTCTGTTGATCAGCCTGATGATCGGGGGCGTGGTTGCGCTGAATGCCACGGCAAATGGGGTGCCCTTCCTGTTCGTCGCGCTGATCTATGCGGTGTTCAGCGTCTCGGTCGCCCTGGTCGCCGCCTTGATCGGGCAGGTTCCCCGCCCGGCCGGGCAGGGCCCGTTCGTCCGGCTGGATTCCACCCCGCGTCGCGCCGCCGCCACGGGCGAACGGATCAGATCACACGGGTCACTCCGCCGGTGATCCCCTGCCAGGCACCCGGGCGCAGTTCATAGCCCAGAACCCGCTCCGGGTTTGTCGGCGGCGGCATGATCACGCCGGGCAGTTTCACGAAACCGAACTTGCCATAGTAAGGTGCATCGCCCACCAGGAGCACACGCGACCAGCCCAGCGGGCCCGCGCGCTCCAGCGCGTCACGGATCAGCAACCCACCCACCCCTTCGCCCTGGCGCGTCGGGTGCACCGCGATCGGGCCCAGCAACAGGGCTCGGGCGCCGCCGACCAGAACCGGCCAGAAGCGGATCGCCCCGCCGACGATCCCGTCCGCGTCCCGCGCCACCAGGCAAAGCTCGGCCACCGGATCGACGCCATCACGCAACCGATAGGAGCTGAGCGCCTCGCGTCCCGGTGCAAAGCAGAGGTCATAGAGCGCCTCGACCTCCCACCAATCGTCCTGGTTTTCGACTTCGAGGCTATACACCCCTGCCCCCGCGTGTTCTTCTGCCTGAAAACCGCCCTACCATGCAGGGCCTTGGGGGCAAAGGGAAACCACAGGAATTTCGCATGTTCTATGAACCGAAAAACGGCCACGGGCTGCCGCATAACCCGTTCAATGCCATCATCGCCCCGCGCCCCATCGCCTGGATTGCCACCCGCGACGGGCAAGGCCGTGACAACCTCGCGCCCTACAGTTTCTTCAACGGCGCTGCCTATGAACCGCCCCAGGTCATGTTCGCCACAACCGGTTCGAAGCCGGACCGCGACCTGGGCAAGGATACGCTCGACAATATCCGCCAGACCGGTGCCTTCTGCGTGCATGTGGTCGAGGAGGCCGCAACCGAAGCGATGAACACCAGCGCGGGCATTCACCCGCGCGAGGTGGATGAGTTCGCACTGGCGGGGCTGGAGCGGGTGGAATGCGAGACCATCGCCTGTTCGCGCATCGCAGGAGCCCCCGCCGCGCTGGAATGCAAGCTGACCCGGATCACCCGGTTGCCCGGCGAGGCCAATCACGTCTGTTTCGGCGAAGTGACCGGCATTCACCTGCGCGACGATTGCCTGGTCGGGGGCAAGTTCGACGTGACCCGGTTCACCCCGCTGTCCCGGCTGGGATACCGCGACTATACCGTGGTGCGCGAAGCCTTTACCTTGAAACGTCCGGGCGAGTGACCCGCCCATTCTTTCGACGGGGGCCAGAAGAGGTTCGGGTCATTCGGTGAACTGGGCCACGGCCTGTGCAGGGACCGTGCCCAGCGATGCCCTCTGCCGTTCCGACACCCGGGTCAGGTTCCGGCCGCGCGGCACGCGCGGCGGAATTTCCGTGCCGGTCAGTCGGGAGCCCGGCCCGCCCTGTCGGCCAGGCTCCGCAAGGGATCAGTGACCGCCGAGGATCCCGGTACGTACCGAATAGTCCACGGCGATCTCGTAATCGGGATCATCGTCGCTATCGACCATCAAGTGACCGGCCTTTGTCAGCAAGTCATGGCAGTCGCGGCTTAGGTGGCGCAGCTGGATCCTCTTGCCGGCGGCTTCGTATTTCAGGGCCACCGCTTCGATCGCCTGCAGGGCGGACTGATCAACGACGCGCGAACGGGCAAACTCGATCACCACGCGGTCGGGATCGCCCTGCACGTCGAAAAGCTCGATGAACCCTTCCGACGAGCCGAAGAACAGCGGGCCTTCGACGTCATAGACCTTGGCGCCGTCTTCCTCGCGGGTGACGGCGTGGATGCGCGCGGCGGCGTTCCAGGCATAGGCAAGCGCCGAGACAATCACCCCCACGACCACGGCCACCGCGAGGTCTTCCAACACGGTGACAATCGTCACCAGAAGGATCACGAAAGCGTCCATTCGCGGCACGCGGCGCAGAATCTTCAGCGAGTTCCAGGCGAAGGTGCCGATCACCACCATGAACATGACGCCCACCAGCGCGGCCAGCGGGATACGCTCGATCAGCGGCGAGGCGACGACAATGAAGGCCAGCAGGAACAGCGCCGCCGCAATGCCCGCGATACGCGTGCGCCCCCCCGATTTCACGTTGATCATCGATTGGCCGATCATGGCACAGCCGCCCATGCCGCCGAAGAAACCGGTGGTGACGTTCGACACGCCCTGGGCGATACATTCCTGCGAAGCACCGCCGCGACGGCCGGTCATTTCGCCCACCAGGTTCAGGGTCAGAAGGCTCTCGATCAAGCCGATGGCGGCCAGGATCACCGCGTAGGGCAGGATGATCCAGAGCGTTTCCAGCGTGAAGGGCGCCAACAGGGCGGGGGCATAGATGCCCACACCGGAGCCGAAGGGGAGGTGGAACGCAGGCAGACCGCCCGAGATCGACGCCATGTCGCCCACGGTCGGCACGTCGATGCCGAAGGCGATGACCAGAACGGCGACGATGCCGATGCCGGCCAGCGGCGCGGGGACCAGTTTCGTGACCTTTGGCGTGCCCCAGATGATCAGCATGGTCAGGCCGACAAGCCCCAGCATCATGTAAAGCGGCAGGCCGGACAGCCAGTCCCCGGCCACGGCCGTGTGGCCCGAAGTCGTGACCGAGCCCGGCACCTTGAACTGGGTCAGCTGGGCCAGGAAGATCACGATCGCCAGCCCGTTGACAAAGCCCAGCATGACCGGGTGCGGCACCAGGCGGATGAACTTGCCCCAATGCATGACGCCGGCGAAGATCTGCAACAGCCCCATCAGGATCACCGTCGCGAACAGGTATTCCACCCCGTGTTCAGCCACCAGGGCCACCATGACCACCGCCAATGCGCCGGTTGCGCCCGAGATCATGCCCGGACGCCCGCCGATCAGCGCGGTGATCAGCCCGACCATGAAGGCGGCGTAAAGGCCCACCAGCGGATGGACACCTGCGACAAAGGCAAAGGCCACCGCCTCGGGCACCAGGGCCAGGGCGACGGTCAGGCCGGACAGAATCTCGATCCGCAGGCGGGAGGCATTCAGGGGTTCCCCCTGGCTGAGACGCAGGTCGGGTTTCTGAATACGGGCGGCATAGGAGGCCAGAAGGGCTCGGGGCAAGGTGTCACCTATCGATGGGAATGTTCGCGCAAACTTGGCCTGCGTGTAGCCGGATTTCGCCGCCGAGGAAAGGGGGCTGGACACGCCAGGCTTCACTGTTGCCTGAAATGCGCTGTCGCGTGTCAAATCCCGCTTCCAATTTCCGCCTCCGTTGTGCACCTTGCGCACGACATCTGACTGGAGGCACTCATGAACACGATGATCGGGGTAATCGGCGGCTCGGGACTGTATGAGATCGACGGGCTGGAAGGGTCAACCTGGGTGAACGTGGACAGCCCCTGGGGCGCGCCATCCGATCAGATCCTGACCGGCACGCTGAACGGTGTGAAAATGGCCTTCCTGCCGCGCCACGGCCGCGGCCATGTGCATTCCCCCACCACCGTGCCCTACCGCGCCAATATCGACGCCCTGAAGCGGTTGGGCGTGACCGATGTGATTTCGGTTTCCGCATGCGGGAGCTTTCGTGAAGAAATGGCGCCGGGCGATTTTGTCATTGTGGATCAATTCATTGACCGCACTTTCGCGCGGGAAAAGAGCTTTTTCGGCACCGGTTGCGTGGCCCATGTTTCGGTCGCCCATCCGACCTGTCCACGCCTGTCTGAGGCCTGTCATACCGCCGCCAAAGACGCGGGCATCACCGTGCATATGGGCGGGACATATCTGGCGATGGAAGGGCCGCAGTTCAGCTCGATCGCGGAAAGCAAGGTCTATCGCGAAAGCTGGGGCTGCGACGTGATCGGCATGACCAACATGCCCGAGGCGAAACTGGCCCGCGAGGCCGAGCTTTGTTATGCCTCGGTCGCGATGATCACCGACTATGACAGCTGGCACCCGGGCCATGGCGAGGTCGACATCAACCAGATCATCGCCACTCTGACCGGCAATGCCGACAAGGGCCGCGCCCTGGTCAGCCGCCTGCCCGCCCTGGTGGGGGCCGGCCGCACCCCCTGCGCGCAAGGCTGAGACCGGGCGATGGAATTCCCCATCCAGACCGCCACGGACAAACGCGATCCGGCGCATTTGGCGAAAAAGGACACGGTGG
>NZ_JASBTN010000070.1 GCF_030148435.1 Aliiroseovarius sp. | reverse complement strand
TGGCCGCACGTGACTGGAACCCGCTGCGCCGCTTGCTGGCGCTGCCCAATGAAAGCCGAGGGATCGTGCCGCCGCCCGCGGGGTATTGGCCGAGCATCCAGGCCGTGCTGGACAAGCACGACATCCTGCTGGTTGCGGACGAGGTCGTGACCGGATTCGGGCGGCTTGGCAGCATGTTCGGGTCCGATCACTATGGCATGCGCCCGGATATCATCACGATCGCCAAGGGGCTGACCTCGGCCTATGCGCCGTTGTCCGGGACGATCGTCAGTGACAGGGTTTGGAAAGTTCTGGAGCGGGGCACGGACGAAAGCGGCCCGATCGGCCATGGCTGGACCTATTCCGCCCACCCGATCGGGGCGGCGGCCGGGGTGGCGAACCTCAAGCTGATCGACAAGCTGAACCTTGTTTCGAACGCGGGCGAGGTCGGCGCCTATCTGAATCGCACCATGGCCGAAGCGCTGGCGGGGCATGCCAACGTGGGTGAGGTGCGCGGCGAAGGCATGCTCTGCGCGGTGGAGTTCGTCGCGGACAGGGATGGCCGCAAATTCTTCGACCCCGCCGACAAGATCGGTCCGCGGATTGCCGCCAGGCTTCTGGAACAGGACAGCGTGATCGCCCGCGCCATGCCGCAGGGCGATATCCTGGGGTTTGCGCCGCCCTTCTGTCTGACCCGTGAAGAGGCGGACCGGGTGGTCGCCGCCACCGCCCGTGCCGTTGCCGCCGTTCTGGGCTGACCCGAGGAAAGGAGCATGAACATGACCACATCCAACGCCCCCTTCAGCCGTGCGGAATACGATCGTCGCCTGAGCAAGACCCGCATCGCGATGGCGGCGGCCGGGCTGGACGCGCTCTTCGTCACCGACCCGTCGAACCAGGCCTGGCTGACCGGCTATGACGGCTGGTCCTTCTATGTCCATCAGGGTGTGATCGTCCTGCCCGAGGGCGAGCCGATCTGGTGGGGCCGCCACATGGACATGATGGGCGGGCGGCGCACCTGCTGGATGGATCACGCCAATATCCTGGGCTATGGCGACCACTATGTGCAGTCGACCGAGGTCCACCCGATGCAGGATCTGTCCGGGCACCTCAAGGCGCGTGGACTGGAACACGCGCGTATCGGGGTGGAGATGGAGAACTATTATTACTCCGCCAAGGCCCACGCGGTGCTGGCGACCGAGCTGCCCGGGGCCACGCTGGTGGATGCCACCGCGCTGGTCAACTGGCAGCGTCTGGTGAAATCCGGGGACGAGGTCGCCTTCATCCGCACGGCCGCAGCGATTTCGGAGCGGATGATGCAGGTCGCCATCGACCGGGCCGCGCCGGGGGTGCGCAAGAACGACCTGGTGGCGGACATCATGCATGCGGGCATCACCGGGGTCGGCGACGACTGGGGCGACTACCCGGCCATCGTCCCGCTGACGCCCTCCGGCCTCGACGCCACCGCCGCACACCTGACCTGGAACGGCACCCCGATGCAGGCGGGGGAGGCCACCTTCTTCGAGCTTTCCGGCTGTTATCGCCGCTATCACGCGCCGCTCTGCCGCACCGTGTACCTTGGCACGCCTTCGGACGCGGTACGCCGTGCGGAACAGGCGCAGCTGGAGGGAATTGCCGCCGGGCTGGAGGCCGCGCGCGCCGGAAACCGCACCTGCGATATCGCCAATGCCTTCATGTCCGTCCTGGCCAGGCACGGGATCGACCGTTCCGGACGCATGGGCTATCCGGTCGGGCTCAGCTACCCGCCCGACTGGGGCGAGCGTACCGCTTCGATCCGCAGCGAGGACGAGACCGTTCTGGAGCCGGGCATGGTCTTTCATTTCATGCCGGCGCTCTGGATGGATAGCTGGGGTCTGGAAACCACCGAAACAATCCTGATCCGCGAGGATGGGGCTGCCGAATGCCTCTGTGACATGGAGCGCAAGCTTTACGTGAAGGAGTGACCATGCTGGACGAGACCAAACGCATCCTGGCCGACCTGATCGCATTCCCCACGGTCTCGGCCGACAGCAACCTGGACATGATCGCCTATCTGGCCGCGCGTCTGGAGGACTGCGGTGCGCGGGTCGAGCTTCTGCAGGATGACAGCGGCACGAAGGCCAACCTCTGGGCCACGCTGGGGCCGGAGACGGATGGCGGGATCGTCCTCTCGGGTCACACGGATGTCGTTCCGGTCACGGATCAGGACTGGTCCCGCGACCCGTTCCGGATGGAGGAGCGCGACGGACGTCTCTACGGGCGCGGCAGCTGCGACATGAAGGGCTTCATCGCGGCCTGTCTTGCCATGGCCCCGCAGTTTGCCACCCTGGTGAAGACCCGCCCGCTGCATTTTGCCTTTACCTATGACGAGGAGGTGGGCTGCATTGGGGCCGGTCATCTGGCCCAGGTGCTCACGGCCCGGGGGCTTCGTCCCGGGATCGCAATCATCGGTGAACCCACCAACATGCGCATCATCGAGGGTCACAAGGGATGCTGCGAATATACGACGCGGTTTCAGGGCCTTGAGGGTCATGGCTCTGCTCCCGACCTGGGCGTGAACGCGGTGGAATATGCCGTTCGTTATGTCGCGCGCCTGCTGGAGCTGCGTGACCAGCTGCGCGGGATGGCCCCCGACGACAGCCGCTTCGTCCCCCCCTGGACCACGCTGAATATTGGTGCGCTGCACGGGGGAAGCGTGCACAATGTCATCGCGCCCAAGGCACAGGTTGACTGGGAAATGCGCCCGGTTCAGGGCTCGGATGGGGATTTCGTCAAGGACGCGATCAGGGCCTATTGTGACGAGGTGCTTCTGCCCTCCATGCGCGCGGTTCACCCCGATGCAACGATCGAGACGGAAGTGATCGGCGAAGTGGCCGGTCTGGTGCCCACCGACCGCAACGAAGCCCGCCGGATCCTGTCCGAGCTGACGGGCGCCAACAGCGCGGATGTCGTGCCCTTTGGTACCGAGGCAGGCATTTTCCAATCACTCGGGACCGATGTTGTTGTCTGTGGTCCGGGCTCTATCGAACAGGCGCACAAGGCGGACGAATACCTGTCGCTCGACCAGTTGGACCAGTGCCTTGGCGTTCTGAAAAACCTTGGCCGGAGATTGAGCGGATAAGTTTCGAAACCGGCCCGGACCACGGCGCCGACACGCCGGGCGACGACTGTCCGGGTCTGTCGGGTTTTGCTCGGTCTGTTCCCGTCGAAGAGGCCAGCCATGTGTCTGGAAGGGTCGAGATTTGCCCGCCGGGACGGCTGGCCGGGGGCGGATAGGTAAAAGCGAGTTGGAATGATTCGCATCTGCTTAACCCTGATCGTTTGGAAATCGTGACCGATCCAGTGTTTTGGCCCGGATTGGATACGCTTCGAAAACAGTTTCCAATCAAAACACCGAAGCAGCGTATGCGTCGGCCTATCACGTTGCGCCATGCACCGGGGCAGCCGGATTGTTTACGGCCAGGAAACTGTGCGCCGAAACCCGGGGCGCAAAGTCCGCCCCGGAACCCCGGTGATACGCTGGAATACATGGAAATGGTGAAATATGTGAGGGTCCGCAGAAACTACCTTAGATTGCAGTCCTCTGCTGTCTCGGAAACAATGAATGCGCATCATGTTGGTAAAAAAGGCAATTTCTGGACGCCTGTTAACCAATTGTGACGCAAGATTGCCTCAATTTCTGCACATTTGTCTTTTTGCGCGTCGGGTTTGCGGATAATTTGAACCTGCCCAACTGGGGGGCGATGTCTGTAGGCCACGGGGGCGGCCGCACGATGAACCACGGTGGTTTTTGCCGGGGGGAGACGTGTGTCCGTTGGCAGAATGGCGAATGGGCGCACGTGGAGTGCGATGGAAGTGGAGCCGGGACGGGATGCCGCGCTCTCCTTTTCGTATTCCGGGTCTTCGGACCCTTCTTCTCTCACATGGCAAATTTGGTGGCGTCGATGCGGCCCTCTCCGTGGCCGGTCATCGTTCGTCACAGGGTAACTGGTAGCGACACGACCTGAGAGGGGAAGTGAATGTACAAGGGATGGTTAAAGCTCGACGCGGCGCGCTTGTGCGCGGTGACGTTGTCTCCCGTACCGGTTCAAGTAATCCGCGCCTTCACGTGCACGGAGCATTCCGGGTCGCGCCTGCGCCGGCCCGGTTCGGAATGTTCATAGGAGACGGTCATGCCTGTTTATACGCTCGATTTTGAAAACCTCGCCGCTGGCGATATCGTAAACAATCAATATGAGGGGCAGGGGGTCACGATTTCGTCCAAGGCCTACCACCCGGCGATGGTGTTCGATACGGACAACCCGACCGGCGGGGACTGGGATCTGGCAACCAGCAACCTGGGCAACGTTCTGATCGTGTCCGAGGATGGAGACAGTTCCGACCCGGACGACAATGCGGGCGGTGGCTCCGTCTACTTCACATTCGACGAACCGACCGATGTCAAGAACCTGACCGTGCTCGACAACGAAGAGGGAGGCTACGTCAGGTTCTGGGACGTGGACGGAAACTACCTGGGCAAGGTCGAACTGCCCACGACCGGCAACAACGGTCAGGCCCTGGCCGAACTGAACATGGACGATGTCGGCTATATGCAGGTGAGCCTGTGCGGTTCGGGTGCGATCGACAATATCACCTATGACAGTCCGATCCATGCCGACCCGGAAGGCGACGGCTATGTCGAAGGGACCGCGGGTGACGACCTGATCGACGCCGCCTATACCGGCGACCCGGAAGGCGACATGATCGACGCGGGGGATGCGATCCTGCCCGGAGAGGGGCCACAGGACGATATCGTGCTGGCGGGCGCCGGTGACGACACCGTGATCTCGGGCGAGGGCGACGACGAGATCTACGCGGGTTCGGGCGACGATTTCGTCGATGGCGGCGTGGGCGACGATACCATCTACGGTGACGGCAACCTGGGCGGTCAGACCGACGTGGTGCGCGAGAAATTCGAGTGGGACGAGGCTCCGGGTTTCTCCGACGAGGCCGCCGCCAGCGCATTTACCCAGAACACCGGCAATGTCGAGGTGACGTTCTCGATCCTCGATACCAATGAAAGCCCGCAGGTCGAATACGAGGACAAGCCGGGCAATGTCGACGGTATCGATACCGGCGGCCTCGGGGATGTTGACCCGGGCTCGAACCTGGCGCTTGAAAGCAACAGCAATGACGAAGGCGCCACGGTCGCACTGGATTTCTCGGACGAGGTTCAGAGCGTCGAATTCAACATCAATGACGTCGACCATGACAGCGAAGTCTGGGTGAGGGCCTATGACGCGGACGGGACCGAGGTCACGGTCAACCTGTCCGGCGGCTCCGATGTCTCGGTAAGCGGAAACCATGCGGGATCCAACGGCGGCAGCGGACAGCCGGGCTCGTCGGATTATTCCGTTCAGGTTGTCATCCCCGGTCCTGTCGCCCGGATCGAGGTCGTTCACAACCAGGATGGTGGTGACACCAGCCATGTTCAGATCACCGACGTCTATTTCGATGTGATGGTCGGAACCGTGGACAACGGTCCGGCCGGCAATGACACCCTGCTGGGGGGGGCTGGCGATGACGTCATCTACGGTGAGGGCGGCGATGACGAGATTCACGGTGGTGACGGGTCGGACACGATTTCCGGGGGCGACGGTTCGGATACCGTGTTCGGTGGGGACGGGGACGATGTCATTGACACCTCGGGCAGCGACCCGCGCACCGACTATGGCTGGCCGGGGGTGATCGCGCCGGATGCGGATCCGTTCGACGACCGTGACACCGTGCACGGCGGGGCGGGCAACGACACGATCACCACGGGCGATGATCAGGACACCATCACCGGGGGCACCGGCGAGGATACCATTGACGGCGGCCTGGACGACGACACGATCGACGGCGGAGAGGGCAACGATTTCATCATTGGTGGTCACGGCTCGGACACGATCCAGGGCGGTGCTGGCAATGACGAGATCTGGGGTGGCCTGGGCCCGGACACCGATCCTTTCAACGCGCCGGACGTGGACCAGCCGGGTGACAGTTTCCCGATCGCCGATCCGGTGCCGAACAACGGGATCGACGTGATCCACGGCGGGGCCGGGAACGATACGATCTATGGTCAGGACGATGCCGATCAGCTCTTCGGCGACGCGGGCATGGATTACATCGACGGCGGGATCGACAACGATGAAATCCACGGCGGCGACAATGCCGATACCCTTCTGGGCGGGCAGGGCGACGATACGATCTTCGGTGACGATGGCGCCGACATCATCGAAGGTGGCACCGGCAACGATGTGGTCGATGGTGGCCGCGGCGCGGACCGGATCTTCGGCGGTGAAGGCGACGACCTGCTGGATGGCGGAACCGGCGGCGACTTCATCGACGGTGGCGCGGGGGATGACACCATCCTCGGCACCACGGGGCGCGATGAGCTGCATGGCGGTGACGACAACGACACCATCACCGGCGGCCTTGGCGAGGACGTGATCGACGGTGGGAACGGCGACGACATGATCGACGCCGGTGGCGACGATGACATCGTGTCCGGCGGGGCCGGAAATGACACCATCACCGGCGGGCTGGGCAACGACCAGATCGACGGTGGCGCCGACCGCGATGTGATCCACGGCGTGAACGCGGGCGACACCGTGGACGGTGGCGCGGCTGGCGATGACTGGGACGTGCTGGACCTGACCGGCTCGGCCCCCTCGGGCGGCAGCCTGGCGGTCACAATCACCGGCCCGGACAGCAACGGCAACGGCTCGGACGGCTATGTCACCTATTTCGACAGCAACGGGGACGTGACCGGCACGCTGCAATTCGAGGAGATCGAAGAGATCGTGCCCTGTTTCACCCCCGGCACCCTGATCGCCACGCCGAAGGGCGAGCGCCGGGTCGAGGAGCTGCGCGAAGGTGATCGGGTCATCACCCGCGACAACGGGATCCAGGAAATCCGCTGGGTCGGCCACAAGCCGTTGGACTGGCGCCAGCTGCAGGCCAACAGGCATCTGAAACCGGTGCTGATCCAGGCCGGGTCGCTGGGCAATGGCCTGCCGGAACGTGACATGCTGGTCAGCCCGAACCACCGTGTTCTTGTGGCCAATGACCGCACCGCTCTGTATTTCGAGGAACGCGAGGTTCTGGTCAGCGCCAAGCACCTGGTCGACAACAAGGGTGTGCACCGGGTTGATGCGATGGGCACGACCTATATCCACTTCATGTTCGATCACCACGAGGTGGTGCTGTCGGACGGGGCCTGGACCGAAAGCTTCCAGCCCGGCGACTACGCGCTCAAGGGGCTCGGCAATGCGCAGCGCACGGAAATCTTCGAACTCTTCCCCGAGCTGGATACGGTTCAGGGTGTCGAGGATTATACGGCCGCGCGCCGAACCCTGAAGGCACATGAAGCGAAGATGCTGATCACGTGATGCAGCGGGTCCGCCCGGTTGCGGCGGGCCACATCCCATGGCGGGGAGGGTTGCCCCGTTGAGGGACCACCGAATATCCGTATTGGTCAGATGCTGTCGGCGTGACGATCCCGGTGTTTCGGTAATGTGAACAATCCCGCAGACAACTGCGGGATTGTTTGCATTTCATTGGGGCAGGAGATGCGGCATCGGATCACCGACCTCAGGTCAAGATTTACGATGAAATAGATGTAAAATCACGGTTTTGAACCGGCAAATTTCCCGTTTCGAGCACGAAGAATTCACAGTTTGGGCAGAATTCGCCCGTAGCATGGCTGCGAGTCCCGATAAACGGGGCCGTGAAAGATATTGAGGTTGTGTATGTTGAGCTTCAGGGACAACTGGGCGGAACTTGACGCCGAGCTGGATTTTTCGGGTGAACAGTCCTTTCCCCGTGCGGTACCGAAATGCCGGGGCGGTGCCTTTGCCCTCTCGGGCCTGTCGCCCGATGCGATGATCCTGACCGACCAGGGCGAACGTCCGGCGCGTGACCTGGTGGCGGGCGATCTTGTCATGACCCGCGACAACGGGATGCAGCCGGTGCTCTGGGCCGGCCGGTCGCGCGATCCGAAAACCGGTCCTGCGCCGGTGCGCTTCAAGGCGCGGGGGCAGGGGGAAGGCTCGATGGTTCTCGCGCCGGGGCACCTGGCCCTGTTGGATCATGCCAAAGCGGAGCTGCTATTCGGTGTCAGCGAAGTTCTGGTCCATGCCAGTGACCTGACGGATCTGCCGGGTGTCAGCCCTGCTCATCGGTCCGCGCCCGCCTGGGTGCATCTCCTGCTGCCCGGGCACGAGCTTGTCCGTGCGGCCGGGGTCTGGGTGGAAAGCCTCGCCCCGGACATGCGGCAGATGGAATGTTCCCACCCGGACCTGGCCGAGGAAATCTGCACCACCGTGCCGCGGCTGCGCTATGCGCAGGGTCGTGCGGCCTATCAGGTGCCCCGGGTGGTGATAGATCACAAGGAACTGTCACTGCTCCTGTCACTCTGAGCCGCGCGCCAGCGCGCCCAGGCTTCCGGCGTGTCCAGGTCCGTGACCGCATGGTCGCCGGGCAGGGGCACCAGGATGACATCCTCGCCTTTCAATACCTGCCGCGCGCCCTCGTCGCCCGACACCTGTTTGAGCGTGTCGAACAGGCGGCGGGGCAGCAGCACGGGATGGCCGGCCACCCCTGCGGCGCTGGCCCCGCGTCGTACCGTGCCGTCAAAACCGTTCAGCACGGTGCGCAGGTCGTCCGAGGTCAGGTCGGGAAGATCGGCCAACAGGATCAGCACGCCCGGGATCCCTGCGGGCAGGGCGGAAATCCCGGCACCAAGGGACGTGCCCAAGGGGCCCGGGTCCACCTCGACCAAGGTGACGTCCAGACCCTCCAGCGCCACCCGGCGGATGGTATCCGCGCGGGGCAGGGTCACGTAGACTGGCGCACCGGTGTTCAGGGCGGCCTCTGCGCGGTCCCGGATCAGGGGCTGTTGCCCGCGCACAGGTTCCATCAGTTTGTCCCGTCCCCCCATCCGCCGGGAAGCCCCGGCAGCCAGAACAAGTATGGGGATCAGGCTCGGGACAGGCGGCGGCATTACTTCTCGGGGACCAGGCCGCGTGGGCTGAACCTGAGCACAAGCAGCAGCACGATGCCCATGGTAAACAGGCGCATGTGGGCAGCCGAATTGATGAGGTGGGTTTTCAGGTCGCCATCCACCATGCCCGAGGTGATCAAGCCCATAAGCCAGTTGCCGATCGGCTCCACCTGGATCCACAGGAACCAGATCAGGAAGCCGCCCAGAATGGCGCCGAAGTTGTTGCCGGAACCGCCAACGATCACCATGACCCAGATCAGGAAGGTAAAGCGCAGCGGGTTGTAGGTGCCCGGTGTCAGCTGCCCGTCCAGCGTCGTCATCATCGCCCCCGCCATGCCGGCGACCGCCGAGCCCAGGATGAAGACCTGCAAATGGCGCCTGGTCACGTCCTTGCCCATCGCCTCGGCGGCGACCTCGTTGTCGCGAATGGCGCGCATCATGCGGCCCCAGGGCGAGTTCAGCGCGGCCTGGCTCATGATCAGCAGGATCACGAGAACCACGGTGAACAGCAGGCCATAGTTCAGCTTGACCGCGATGGTCGAGGCGGTCGTGACATCCACGCCCCAGCCGGCGGCGCGTTCGGCGAAACTGGCCGAGTTCTGCAGGTCGACCTCGTAGGGCACGGGACGGGGCAGGCCGATCACGTTCTTCACGCCGCGCGACAGCCAGTCCTCGTTCTTCAGGACCGCGATAATGATCTCGGAAATGCCCAGCGTGGCAATCGCCAAGTAGTCCGAGCGCAGCCCCAGAGCGGTCTTTCCGACGACCCAGGCCGCCCCGGCGGCCAGCAACGCCCCCACGGGCCAGGCCAGCACGGCCATGTAGCCATGGGCGCGATAGTTCTCGGCCCCGCCCGGGTTCAGGCCCCCGAGGTAGCCGGTCAGCGCCGGGTTGATCGCCTCGACCGCGATCACTCCGCCATCAAAGACAAATCGATAGAGGAAGAAGCCACCGATCAGCACCGCCAGCGTGGCCAGCGCGCGCTTCCGGCCCCTGGCCATGTTCCTCTGAACCATGATGGCGGCGACGATGGAGGCTGCGCCCAGCAGAAGGCCCGCGAAAATGCGAAAGCCCCCGGCGCTCCAGGCACCAGGCGTGGAAGGCATGGAAATGATCACGGTGGCAAGACCGCCGAGGGCCACGAACCCCATGATCCCCACGTTGAACAGGCCCGCGTAGCCCCATTGCAGGTTTACCCCCAGTGCCATGATCGCCGAGATCAGCGCCATGTTGAGGATGGTCAGCGAGCTGTTCCAGCTGCCCGAAAAGACCCAGGCAGAGGTGGTGCCTTCGAGGATGAAAAGCGCCGCGACGGCGGCAAAAAGAAGCGGAGTGCGAAGGGTCTGGCTCATACCGATTGCCCCTTGAAAAGCCCGGTGGGCTTGAACAGCAGAACCACGATCAGAATGACGAAGCTGACCGCGAATTTGTAGTCGGTGGACAGAAGCTGCACCAACCCGTTGGGCTCAAGCGCCTCGGGCATCAGGTAGGTGGCGACCTTCTTCCAGGCATAGGTGACGGTGACTTCGGAAAAGGCAATCACGAAGCCGCCCGCGATGGCGCCCAGCGGATTGCCCAGCCCGCCCACGATGGCAGAGGCGAAGATCGGCAGCAGCAGTTGGAAATAGGTAAACGGCTTGAAGCTCTTGTCCAGCCCGTAGAGCACCCCCGCGATGGTCACAAGCCCCGCGACGATGATCCATGTCACCATGACCACGCGTTCCGGGTTGATGCCCGACAGAAGCGCCAGATCCTCGTTGTCCGAAAAGGCGCGCATCGACTTGCCGGTGCGGGTCTTGTTCAGGAACCAGAACAGCGCGGCCACGACCAGAACGGCGGTGACGATGGTGATGCCCTGCGAGGTCTTGAAGGCAAGCCCCTCGTTCAGGCCCGACCAGGTCTTGAAGTCCCGCGCGCGGATGATGAAACGCGCGCCATCGCCAAAACGCTGTTCGCCCGGGCCGATGATGAAGCGCACCAGACCGTTCATGATGAACATGACCCCCAAGGACGCCATGACATAGACAATGGGTTTTGCCTTTACCCGGCGATAGAACCTGTAGACCACCCGGTCGGTGGCCAGCATCATCAGCGCGGTGCCGGCGATGCCGAAGGGCAGGGCCAGCAGCGCCGTGGGCAGCGGCCCCAGGCTGAGCCCCATGCCCTGGAACCACCAGGTAAACAGGATCGTCACCATGGCGCCGAAGGCCATGCTGTCGCCATGGGCGAAGTTCGAAAAGCGCAGGATGCCATAAATCAGGGTGACGCCCAGGGCGCCCAGGGCGAGCTGCGACCCGTAGCTGATCGCGGGGATCAGCACGAAGTTCGACAGCGCGACAATGGCGTTCAGAAGGTCCATCATTCAACCTCTTTGCAAGTGCCAAGCAGCAGGGTGCGCAGGGGCGGATCCAACCGCCGCATCATCGCGCGCCCATCGTCTTGCACGGTCAGGAACCGTGCGATGTGCGGGTCCGAGAATTCGATCCGCGTCAGATCGCCCTCGGCAGGTGTTTCAGTGGTTGCCATTGCGGGGGCGCCCAGGTCCATCGCACCCGGACGGGCGAAAGCGGGCAACGCCATGGCCGGACTGGCGATCGGGGACAGGAGGGCGGCGCGCAGCATCCCTCAGCCTCCCAGGAAGCTCGCGCGGACTTCCGGGTCGGCCAGAAGCTCCTTGCCGGTGCCGGTATGGGCATTGCGGCCCTGTACCAGAACATAACCTTTGTCCGCGATCTCAAGGGCTTGTCGGGCATTCTGTTCCACCATCAGAATGGAAATCCCGGTGCGCGCGACCTCGATGATCCGGTCAAACAACTCATCCATCACGATCGGAGAGACACCGGCAGTGGGTTCGTCCAGCATCAGGAGGGTGGGCTTGGTCATCAGCGCGCGGCCCACGGCGACCTGCTGACGCTGGCCGCCCGACAGTTCGCCCGCCGCCTGATTGCGCTTGTCGCGCAGGATCGGAAACAGCTCATAGACCTGCTCCATCGTATGCTTGATGTCATCGTTGCGGATGAAGGCGCCCATTTCCAGGTTCTCTTCCACCGTCATCGAGGTAAAGATATTGTGGGTCTGTGGCACGAAACCCATGCCCTTGTGCACCCGCGCCTGGGGCGAGAGGCGGGTAATGTCCTCGCCATTCAGCTTCACCGCACCCTCGCGCACGTTCAGCATGCCGAAAACCGCCTTCATCGCGGTCGACTTGCCAGCGCCGTTCGGGCCGACGATCACTGCGATCTCGCCCTTTTCCACGGCGATGGTGCATTCATGCAGGATGTTCGGCCCCTTGCCATAGCCGCCGGTCATCGTGTCACCGATCAGGAAGGGACCGCCTGGGGCGGGGACCGCCGGGCCGGTGTCTTCGATCGGGCTCATGGTGCCCTTGCCGTGCGGGTTGGTGATCGAGGCGTCCTTGTTGCCGTGATCGCCATAGGGATTCGTGCTCATCGTCGTCGTCCTATCGGCTGTTCAGCCGCCGGAAACCGACCCCGGTCGCGGGTCAGGCGTTTTCCAGCTTGTCCTTGTTCTTCAGGCCGGTGCCCAGGTAGGCCTCGATCACCTGTTCGTTGGCCTTGATCTCGGCCAGGGTGCCCTCGGCAAGCACTTTGCCCTCGGCCATGCAGATCACCGGGTCGCAGAGCCGTTCGATGAAGTCCATGTCGTGCTCGATCACGACAAAAGTGTAGCCGCGTTCCTTGTTCAGACGGATGATCGCGTCGCCGATCGTGTTCAGAAGAGTGCGGTTCACGCCCGCGCCAACTTCGTCGAGGAAAACGATCCTGGCATCGACCATCATGGTGCGGCCGAGTTCCAGGAGCTTTTTCTGTCCGCCCGAAATCGCCCCGGCCGGGTGATCGGCGAGGTGGGAAATGGTCAGGAAATCAAGCACTTCATCGGCCTTGGCTCGCAATGCGCGTTCTTCCTCGGCAATGCGTTTGCGGCCGAACCATGTGTTCCACAGGCTTTCACCGGATTGGGCGCCGGGCACCATCATCAGGTTCTCGCGGCAGGTCATCGACCCGAACTCGTGCGCAATCTGGAAAGTGCGCAACAGTCCCTTGTGAAACAACTCGTGCGGCGGCAGGCCGGTGATGTCCTCTCCACCCATGGTCACGCGTCCGCTGGTCGGTTCAAGAACACCAGCAATCACGTTGAAAAGAGTGGTTTTTCCCGCTCCATTGGGGCCGATCAACCCGGTGATCGAGCCGTCATGGATGGTCATGGTCGCGCCATCCACCGCGTGGAAACCGCCGAAATGCTTGTGAACGTCCTCGATGACGATCATGTTGTCCCCTTCCAACCCGTGGTTGGCCCGTTTGACCAACCTTCGGCTGGTTCGTTATGTCGCCACAACTTCAAGTTGGGGCGTCGTGTTTATGGAAACAGCCCGGGAATTCCCGGGCTGCCTCGAAATCGGTTTCGATCGCGGATCAGCGGTAGCCGACTGTGACCTGTTCGCCGTTCTCGATCTTGATCTGACGGTAGGAGCCAGATGCCTCGCCACCGTTGATCAGCTCGACCGCGGTCGCGCCCACATAGTCGATGTCTCCGCCGCCCGCAAGGATTTCCAGACCCTTGGCCAGCTCGCCCGGATAGATCTTTTCACCCGGGGCGTTGGCGACCATTTCGATCTTGCCGGCGTAGTCGCCCGGCTCGGTGGAGCCGGCGGCCTGCATGGCCAGCATCAGGAGCGCGGCGGCGTCATAGCTTTCGCCGGTGTAGGGCGAGGTGACGTCGAATTTGTCGCCCACCATCTCGGCAAAAGTGGCGGCACCCGGGCTATCGGTGCCCGGCACCTGGCCGGTCGAGCCGTTGATGTCGGCGCCGAAGTTGGCGGTCAGGTTCGAACCGATCATGCCGTCCGGGAAGTGGAACATGTCAAACGCGCCGGTGTCCAGCGCGCTGCGCACGATGCCGGCACCACCCTGGTCCACGTAGCCCGCGACGACCAGCACTTCGCCACCGGCAGAGGCCAGTGCGCCGACTTCGGCGGTGTAGTCCGCCTTGCCGTCTTCGTGGGCGGCAACGATGGTCACTTCACCACCGGCGGCTTCGAATTCCGCCTTGAAGGCGTCGGCCATGCCCTTTCCGTAGTCATTGTTGGTGTAGGTCACGGCAACCGATTTCACGCCGCCTTCCATCAGGATCTGCGACATGACGGCCGACTGGCGGGCGTCCGACGGCGCGGTGCGGAAAAACAAACCGTTGTCTTCGGCCGAGGTCAGGCCCGGCGAAGTGGCAGAGGGCGAAATCATGACCATGCCGTTGGGCACAGCGACATTGGCCAGCACGGCGCCGGTCACGCCCGAGCAGTCGGCGCCCATGATGCCCTTGACACCTTCGGCGGTGATCAGGCGTTCGGCAGCGGCTGTCGCGGCGGCGGCATCGACACAGGTCGAATCGGCGCGCACGGCGGTCACGGACGAGCCGCCCATGAACTTGCCCGAAGCGGTGACTTCTTCCATTGCCAGCTCGGCGCCCGCGGCCATGTGCGGGGTCAGCGATTCAATCGGGCCGGTAAAGCCCAGGATCACGCCCAGTTTCACTTCCTCGGCCTGGGCAGCGCCCGCAACCAGAGCTGTCGCGGCCGTAGCCAGAAGCAGCTTTTTCATTGTGTTCTCTCCCAATTGGAACAAATTTCCGGCCTTCACCCTAGATGCGGTTTGTTTGATTGAAAAGAGCAGAAACCGAAGAAATCGGAGCAGGTTCGGACAATTGGCACGCGAAATATCATTGGGTGGCGCGCGCCGGATTTACATTCACATTTGCGTATAAAATGTGGACGTAAGGTAAGCTTGGCGGCAGGCTGGGGCAATATTCGCGAGGTGTCCGCATGTTCCGTCTGATCCTTCTTGTTCTGCTATTTGCCACGCCGCTTCGGGCGCAGAGCATCGACAGTTCCCAGGGGCCGATCCGGGTCGAGGTCATGGCCGAGGGGCTGGCGGTTCCCTGGGGCTTTGCCTTCCTGCCGGAGGGCGGGGTTCTCGTGACCGAACGGGACGGGGCGCTGGTGTTGCTCAAGGACGGCAAGGCCGCGCGGGTCTCCGGCGTGCCGGAGGTCGTGGCGCGCGGGCAGGGCGGTCTTCTGGACGTGATGGTGCCGCGCGATTTCGCCACGAGCCGCGAGGTGTTCCTGAGTTTCTCGAAACGTCAGGGTGGCGCCTTGCGCGCCGGTGCCGGCACGGCGCTGGGGGTTGGCCGGCTGGAGGGCGCCTCGCTTGTGGATTTCCGGGTGATCTTCGAGATGAAACCGGGCAGCTCCGGCGGGCGGCATTTCGGGTCGCGTATCGTCGAGGCACCGGATGGGCGGCTGTTTCTGACCGTGGGCGAACGGGGCGACCGTCCGGCGGCGCAGGATCTGGCGCGCCACGAAGGCAGCGTCATCCGCATCAATCGCGACGGCTCGGTGCCCGGCGACAATCCTTTTGCCGGGGTCGAGGGCGCCGCGCCCGAGATCTGGAGCTACGGCCACCGCAACCCGCAGGGCGCGACACTGGGGCCGGACGGGCAGCTCTGGGTCGTCGAACATGGGGCACAGGGCGGCGACGAGGTGAACCTGGTGCGGCGCGGGGCCAACTACGGCTGGCCGGTCATTGCCTATGGGCGCCATTATTCCGGCGCAAAGATCGGCGAGGGCACGCGAAAAGAGGGGATGGCGCAACCCGCCCACTACTGGGACCCCTCGATCGCACCCTCGGGCATGATGATCTATTCCGGCAAGCTCTGGCCTGCGTGGCGCGGGCATGTCTTTGTCGGCTCGCTGAAATTCGACTACCTGTCCCGGCTGAACCCGGCGGGCTGGGCCGAGGAACGGCTGGCCTCCGACGATACGCTCAGGGTGCGTGACGTGCGCGAGGGGCCGGACGGGGCGATCTGGATCCTGTCGGTGGGCAACGGCACGCTTCTCAGGCTCACGCCGGGCTGAGGCGATGTCGACGGGGGAAAGATCAGACCTCGGGCCAGGCCAGCAGGTCGGCGGACCATAGGCTGCGTTTGGCCTCGAAGCTTTCACCCCCACAGATGACCTGCGCGTCGTAATGGGTGCCCCCGTTGATCTGATCTTCATACAGGCGGGTCACGACCAGCGTCCGGCCGGCCAGCGGGCAAACGAGCCGTGTCTGGCCGCCGGGGTCGTTATTGTCGGACAGGAACATGCGCCCGCCCTCGAAGGCGCGCAGGCTCATCGTGCTGCCCGCCGGCACTTGCAGCCGTTTTCCGATCACCCCGGCTTCGGCACTTTCGCTGGAGACGGGAACCCGATCCTTACCAAGCATCGCGGCCCCGACGACCGGCGTATAGGCAAGCACCGAACAGCCACTGGTGACTGCGGCGAACAGGGCCAGGATCAGGAAGCGTTTCAAACGGACAACCGCGTCGCCTGGCTGCCGCGTTCGCGATATGGCGTGGTGTTGTAATGTGCCCGGTAGCATTTCGAGAAATGCGACGGGCTGGCGAAACCGCAGGCCAGCGCCACGTTGATCACGCTCATGTCGGTCTGCATCAGGAGGTTGCGCGCCTTCTGCAGGCGTAGTTCCATGTAATAGCGTTTCGGCGACCGGTTCAGGTAGCGGCGGAACAGGCGTTCCAGCTGGCGCGTCGACATGCCCACGTCCTTGGCCAGAATCGAAGGCGACACGGGTTCCTCGATATTGGCTTCCATCATCTGGATGACAGCGGACAGTTTCGGATGGCGTACGCCGATGCGGGTCGGCACGGACAGGCGTTGCGTGTCCTGGTCGGTGCGGATGGTGGTATAGATCTGCTGATCGGCCACCACATTGGCCACTTCTTCGCCGTGATCGTCGGCAATCAGTTTCAGCATCAGGTCGATCGCGCTGGTCCCACCCGCGGTGGTCATGCGGTTGCCATCGACCACAAAGACCGATTTGGTCAGTTCGACCTCGTCGAATTCCTCGGCGAAACTGTCGTGGTTTTCCCAGTGGATCGTGGCGCGTTTGCCGTCCAGCAGCCCGGCCTTTGCCATCACGTGGGCGGCGGTGCACAGACCCCCGATCGCCACGCCCCGGCGCGCCTCGCGCCTGAGCCAGTTCAGCATGCGCTTGGAGGTGTTGGCCTGCACATTGACGCCCGAACAGATCAGCACCGTATCGTCGCGCTTGAGCTCTTCCAGGTCCATGTCCAGCCTGAACTCCGGCCCGGCGGAGCTGATCACGCTCTCGCCCCCCTCGCCACAGAGCACCCATTCATAAGCGTCCGCCCCGAAATTCCGGTTGGCAATGCGCAGCGCATCCAGCGCGCCCGCGAAGCTGAGCAGCGTGAAATCGTTCAACAGAACGAAGACGAAGCGCCGGGGTTTCTCCGGTGCCTCGAAAGCTATGGTGTTTGCGCGACTCATGTCTCTCCCTTTTCGGGCGCGGAATTAGGGTACTCCATCAGGTTTGCATAGCCCATACAAGACAGGTTCTGTCGGTTTTTTTGCTACACAACCGTGTTTGCAGGCGCGGCAAGTTCGGCTATACGGGGCTCCTGATGCCGTTAACGGTATCATGAAACTGACCAATCGGAGCAAAGAAGATGACGGACTGGGATAAAACTGCATGGCGCAACAAGCCGCGGGTGCAGATGCCGGATTATACCGATCCCTCCGCCCTGGCGGAGGTCGAGGAACAGCTCGCCAAATATCCGCCGCTCGTCTTTGCGGGCGAAGCGATGCGGCTGCGCGGCGCGCTTGCAAAGGCCGCACGTGGCGAGGCTTTCCTGTTGCAGGGCGGGGACTGTGCCGAAAGCTTCTCGGAATTCTCCGGCGACAATATTCGAGACACGTTCAAGGTCATGTTGCAGATGGCCATGGTGCTGACCTACGGCGCCAAGGTGCCGGTGGTGAAAGTGGGCCGCATGGCGGGGCAATTCGCCAAGCCACGTTCGGCCCCGACCGAGACCGTGGACGGTGTGGAACTGCCCAGCTACCGTGGCGATATCATCAACGAGCTGGACTTCACCCCGGACGCCCGCATCCCCGACCCGCGCAAGATGCTGAAGGCCTACACCCAGTCGGCCGCCACGCTGAACCTGTTGCGCGCCTTCTCGACCGGCGGTCTGGCGGATGTGCACCAGGTGCACCAGTGGACGCTCGGGTTCACCGAACGTGACGAGGCCGAGAAATACCGCGACATGGCGAACCGCCTGTCCGATACGCTCGACTTCATGAAGGCCGCGGGGATTACCGCCGACAAGCTGCACACGCTGCAGGCGGTGGATTTCTACACCTCGCACGAGGCGCTGCTGCTGGAATACGAAGAGGCGCTGACCCGTCTCGACGCGACCACCGGCAAGACCGTCGCCGGGTCGGGCCACATGATCTGGATCGGCGACCGTACCCGTCAGCCCGACGGCGCTCATGTGGAATTCTGCCGGGGCGTGATCAACCCGGTCGGGTTGAAGTGCGGCCCCACCACCACCGAGGAAGACCTCAAGGTGCTGATGGCCAAGCTGAACCCGGAAAACGAAGCCGGACGTCTGACGCTGATCGCGCGCTTTGGCGCCGGCAAGGTGGCCGACCACCTGCCGCGTCTGGTCAAGACCGTGCAGGAAGAGGGCGCCAACGTGGTCTGGTCCTGCGACCCGATGCACGGCAATACGATCAAGTCGGCCTCGGGTTACAAGACCCGGCCCTTCGATTCCGTGCTGCGCGAGGTGCAGGAGTTCTTCGCCGTGCACAAGGCCGAGGGGTCGATCCCCGGCGGCGTACATTTCGAGATGACAGGCCAGGACGTGACCGAATGCACCGGTGGCGTGCGGGCCGTGACGGACGAAGACCTGTCGGACCGGTACCACACCGCCTGCGACCCGCGCCTGAACGCCTCGCAGTCGCTTGAGCTGGCCTTCCTGGTCGCCGAGGAACTGTCGGCCCTGCGCGCCGGCCCGGCGCAGCAGGCCAAGGCTGGCTGAGCCTACCTGTCAGTTTGAACAGCAAAACGCCCGCCGGTTTCGGCGGGCGTTTCGTTTTCCGGGTCGCGGCGCGCACAGGTATGGTCCGCGGATGGCGCCCGGATTTGCGAGAGTTCAAATCCCCGGGCCTCGCGGATCCGGCATACCCGGCAGATCGACATGCGGCGGGTCAGTCGTTGTCGGCCACCAGCCACAGGTGCAATCCGCGCCGGGGTGTGGCTTTGCCCTTCGGGGCAACCGGTGCAGGGTCGAAGCCACGGGCGTGTTCGGCCAGGCCGGGTATCCTGCGTTCGGCCGCCTCGCGCGGGGTCAGGGGCGGGTCCTCCACCAAACTGTCGATCACGCTCTCGCGCACCGTGAACCGGCGCGGGGCGCGGCCGATCCTGCCATTGGCCTGCAGTGCGCCGAGGATACGGTTGGGCTGGCCATCCGCGCCCTTGAGCGGCGCAAGGTACAGCTGAGCCTCCAGCGCCGGACGGGTCAGCCCCCGGTCGCCCGACAACGACAGGCGCGCGGTCGAAGGGCGTTCGAACACCAGCTCCAGTGTGCGCTGGATCTGGCGGCGGGCCTCGGGCAGGAACAGGGCGGTGATCGGCATGCCCCGTACTTCCATCCCCAGAAGGTCGTTCAGATGCATGCCGGAAAGACGGATGCGCGCCATGCCGGGCGCGATTTTCTCCAGCACGAAAGTATACTCCAGAATATCCGAGATGCCGCGCGGATCGACATCGGACCGGCTCGGCATCAGGCGGCCATTTCGCAACCCCTGCCAATAGGCCTCGACCTGCGAGATTGCCGGAAAACGATGCTGCGTGCGGGCCGGTGCTATGGAAATCACGTTCGACCCCTTTAGATATTCGATCCTCATGTCCGACCCCTTGCGGCTCCCGGCGGCTGTTGTTTCGCCGTTTACCGTCTGCTAACCCTTCTCGCGGTATTCGTTACCAATGTCTTAACTTGGCATGAAACCACGGCGACGTGGTGCAAAAACTAAACAAATGGTTAACCCCGCAGGGCGCCCGCTCCAGGCCGGTTCCCCGTGGGCCAGGGGGATGGAATGGTCTATTCGATGACAGGTTTCGCGGCGCTCAAGGGGGCGTACGGTGACTATGCCTGGAGTTGGGACATCCGCGCGGTAAATGCCAAGGGGCTGGATATCCGCCTGCGCGTGCCGGACTGGATCGAGGGGCTGGAGGGGGCCCTGCGCAAATCCGTCGGCGCGGCAGCGGCGAGGGGCAATGTATCGGTCTCTCTGCGTATCGCGCGGGCCACCGGGGACGGGGTGTTGGCATTGAACGGCACGGTATTGGACAGGACGCTGACCCTGCTGGCCGAAATCTCCCATGCCGCCGAGGCAAAGGGGCTGGCGCTGGCGCCGATGACCGCTGCCGACCTTGCCGGCATGCGCGGTGTTCTGGATGCGGCCGCCGGCGAGGAGGACACCGGGCCGCTTCTGAAAGCCCTGACCGCACAGCTGCCGGAGCTCTTGGCCTCGTTCAACGAAATGCGCGCACGCGAAGGGGCCGCTCTGGCCGGGGTTCTGGCCGCACAGGTGGACCGGATCGAGGTTCTGACGGCTGAGGCTGCCACCCTGATGGAAGCGCGCAGCGCGGCCCAGGCCGAGACCCTGCGCGCGTCGCTGGCCCGGGTGATGGAAAACACCGACGGGGCGGACAAGGATCGCGTGGCCCAGGAACTGGCCCTGATCGCGGTGAAAACCGATGTGCGCGAGGAGCTCGACCGTCTGGTCGCCCATGTCGCCGCCGCCCGCGCGTTGCTGTCCGGCGATGCGCCGCGTGGCCGCAAGCTCGATTTCCTGATGCAGGAGTTCAACCGCGAGGCCAACACCCTGTGTTCCAAGGCGCAATTCGCCGAACTGACCCGCATCGGTCTTGACCTCAAGGCGGTGATCGACCAGATGCGCGAGCAAGTGCAAAACGTGGAGTAAGCCCGCATGACCGACCAGAGCAACCCGATGGATCAGCGCCGCGGCCTCCTGATCATCCTCTCCTCGCCCTCCGGCGCGGGGAAATCCACCCTGGCCAAGCGGCTGATGGACTGGGATCCGACGCTGAGCTTCTCGGTCTCGGCCACCACGCGCGCACCGCGTCAGGGCGAAGTGGACGGCAAGGATTACCACTTTGTTTCCGAGGCGAAGTTCAAGGAAATGGTCGCCCATGGCGAGATGCTGGAACATGCCCATGTCTTCGGCAATTTCTATGGTTCGCCCGCCGGGCCGGTGCGTGAGGCAATCGAGGGCGGGCGTGACGTGCTCTTTGACGTGGACTGGCAGGGCGAGGTGCAGATCCGCAACTCGGCCATGGCATCGCTTTCGCTGTCGATCTTCATCCTGCCGCCCTCGATCGAGGAATTGCGCGCGCGGCTTGTCGGCAGGGGCCAGGACAGTGACGAGGTGATCCAGCGCCGCATGCACAAAAGCTGGGACGAAATCAGCCACTGGGGCAGCTATGATTACGTGCTGGTCAATGACGATCTGGACAAGACCGCCCAAAGGCTGATTACCATTGTCGAGGCCACGCGCCAGCGCCGCAACCAGCAGCCGGGGCTCTTGACCCATGTGCGCAAATTGCAGGCGGAATTCGAGGAAGGGGATCAATGATTTATGAACTCGACGGCATTGCGCCACGGATCGACAAGACCGCCTGGGTCGCCCCGGACGCGAACCTGATCGGCAATGTGACACTGGGTGCCGGGGCGAGCGTCTGGTTCGGCTGCACCATACGCGGCGACAACGAACCGATCGTGATCGGCGAGGGTACGAATGTGCAGGAGAACTGTGTCTTTCACACCGACCCGGGCTGCCCGCTGACGCTCGGCACCAACGTGACGGTGGGCCACAAGGTGCTGCTGCACGGCTGCACCGTGGGCGAAGGCAGCCTGATCGGCATGAACGCCACCGTGATGAACGGAGCGAAAATCGGTCGCAACTGCCTGATCGGGGCCGGCGCCCTGGTGACGGAGGGGAAGGAGATCCCCGACGGCGCGATGGTGCTGGGCGCTCCGGGCAAGGTGGTGCGGCAGCTGGACGAGGCAGCGATTGCCGGGCTGTATCGTTCGGCCGAACATTACCAGGCCAATGCCCGGCGTTTTGCCAGGGGGCTGACCCCCCTCGGCTGATGTTCCGCCGGGAGTTAATGAACGGAACCAATCGCACCGCGCAGCGGGGCGGCGTCTGCGTTGACCCGGCAGGCGAATTCGCCAGCGAATTCCGCCGAGAGGGGCCCTCCCCGCAGGATGGCGCTTCTGCAACGTTTCAACCCGAACTGCCGTTTGGGATGGGCAGGTGCCCTGCTTCGCATCGATGTTCCCAAGCGCCCACCCAAGGTCGGGCGCCGCCCCGCCGCTACCGGGCAATTCAACAGGAAAGGGCCGCCCCAACCGGGACGGCCCTTCATGTTCGCGCGTTTCTCACTTGGAAGGAGTGGTGGCTTACGCCACGGCTTCCTTCTGTTCCTTCAGCCAGGCCAGAACCGTTTCCGGGGCGCTTTCGCCATAGGGGTCCGAGCCGAAGTTGTCGTCACGGCCGGGCTCTTCGAACCAGGCTTCGACCACACCGTCCTTGATGACGGCGGCATAGCGCCAGGAGCGGGCACCGAAGCCCAGGTTGTCCTTGGCGACCAGCATGCCGATCTTGCGGGTGAACTCGCCGGAGCCATCCGGGATCACCTTCACGTTTTCCAGGTCCTGCGCCTGGGCCCACTTGTTCATCACGAAGCTGTCGTTCACCGACATGCAGTAGATTTCGTCGATGCCTTCGGCGGTGAAATCGGCATGACCGTTCTCATAGCCGGGCAGCTGGTAGGTCGAACAGGTCGGGGTAAAGGCGCCGGGCAGGGAAAACAGCACAACGCGCTTGCCGGCGAAATAGTCGGCGGTGGTCACGTCCTGCCAGCGGAACGGGTTCGGGCCCTCGATGCTGTCATCGCGGACACGGGTCTTGAAGGTTACGTCGGGGACGCGCACGCCTGCATGCATGTTGTGCTTCCTTTTCAAAAGGTTGGATTGTCGTGTCAGTCACCTTGCGCGGGAATCGCGCTGGGGTCGGGATGTTGTTTAGAACAGTTCCAAACACAGATCAACGCCTGTAGCGCGGCAAAATGTCCCGGTATGACGACTGGCGCGAAGAGCTCCGAGTCCAGACGCATATCGCCTTTGCACGAAATGCAGGTTACAAAAAGGGTCAACATCGCTTATCTGACGCCAAGGCAACCGAAGGCTACCCCATGCGTGATCTGAAACTTCCCGACCAGCGCCATCCCGAAAAGGCGCATCGTCCCGACAATGCCCAGCCGAAAAAACCGAGCTGGATTCGCGTGCGGGCGCCGGGTGGGAAGGCCTATGCCGAGACACACAAGATCATGCGCGAACACAAGCTGGCCACGGTCTGCGAAGAAGCCGCCTGTCCGAACGCCGGTGAATGCTGGAGCGCCGGTCACGCCACCATGATGATCATGGGCGAGATCTGTACCCGCGGCTGCACCTTCTGCAACGTCGCCACCGGCAAGCCCGATGCGCTGGACACGTTCGAGCCGGGCCGGGTCGCCGATGCGGTGGCCAAGCTGAAGCTGAACCACGTGGTGATCACCTCGGTCGACCGGGATGATGTCGACGACGGCGGGGCCGAGCATTTCGCACAGACCATTCGCGCGATCCGCCACCGTTCGCCTTCGACGACCATCGAGATCCTGACGCCGGACTTCCTGAAATGCGGCCCCGAGGCGCTGGAAGTCGTGGTTGCCGCGAAACCGGACGTGTTCAACCACAACCTGGAGACCGTCCCGGGCCTCTATCCGACCGTGCGCCCGGGCGCACGCTATTTCCACTCGCTGCGCCTGCTTCAGCGGGTGAAGGAGCTGGACCCGTCGATGTTCACCAAGTCGGGCATCATGGTCGGGCTCGGCGAGGACGCCCAGGGCGTGCGCCAGGTCATGGATGACATGCGCGCTGCGGACATCGATTTCCTGACCATCGGCCAATATCTGCAGCCGACGCCGAAACACCACGCGGTGCACCGCTTTGTCACCCCTGACGAATTCAAGGATTACGAGAAGGCGGCCTATGGCAAGGGGTTCGGCATGGTCTCGGCCACGCCACTGACGCGCAGCTCGTATCACGCGGGCAATGATTTCGAGAAACTGCGCGCGGCACGGATGGAGAAGCTCGGTCAGAGCTGATCCTGCCCCGGCGCAGGCGTCAGCCCGGCAGCTTGCCGGGCCGGATGCGTTCAGGCACCAGCCAGTCGGGAAAGTCGACCAGCCATTCCACCGCGAAGATCACAAGGCAGATCACGATCACCCCGATCACCAGCTTGACCCGTTTCTCGCCGGGCGGGTTGCGGGCCCATTTGGCCATGCGCAGGAGGTGGCGGGGGTTCATCACCTATCCTTCATCGGTGAATCGCACCTTGCCGATATGATCGAGGTTGCGATTGCGTTGGGCGAAATCGATGCCGTAACCCACGACAAACTCGTCCGGGATCTCGAACCCGGTCCAATCGGCGCGAATGTCGACCTCGCGCCGCGATGGCTTGTCCAAAAGCGCAATGGTCTTGAGCCGCGCCGGCCCCTTGGCGGCGAGCAGTTTGACCACCTGCGTCAGCGTATGGCCGGTGTCGACGATATCTTCGACCACCAGAACGTCGCGGTTATGAATTTCCCCGCGCAAATCCTTGAGAATACGGACTTCCCGGCTGCTTTCCGTGGAATTTCCATAGGATGAGGCTTCAAGGAAATCGACTTCCACCGGAAGGTCCAACTCGCGCACCAGGTCGGCAATGAACACGAAAGATCCGCGCAGCAGCCCGACCACGACGAGCTTGTCGGTCCCTTCGAATTCATCGTGAATCTCCTGGGCCAGGGCCTCGACTCGGGCGGCAATCGACTTGGCCGAGATGAGCTGATCGATGACATATGGACGCGTCGTCATGGGGAGCCTCTTGATTTTCCGGCTCGATCCTTACACATGTCGGCCCGGAAAGCCGACCGGAAAGTGAGCCAAGATGCCGACACATGGGGAAACGCGGATCCTGCCCTATACGCCCGAGCAGATGTACGACCTGGTGGCGGATGTCCGGCGCTACCCGGAATTCCTGCCCTGGAATTCGGCCGCACGGGTGCGCTCGCAAAAGGAATTGCCGGACGGGTCGATCGCGCTGGAAGCCGACATGGTAATCAGCTTCAAGGTGTTCCGGGAGCGTTTCGGCAGCCGCGCCGTGCTGGTACCGAAGAAACGGCTGGACATGGAATATCTGGACGGTCCGTTCAAATACATGAAGTCCCATTGGGAGTTCCGCGCCCATCCCGAGGGCTGTGAGATCGAGTTCTTCGTCGATTTCGAGTTCAGAAACGCGGTTCTGCAGAAGTTGATCGGGGTTGTCTTTTACGAGGCGATGAACCGGATCGTGAAGGCCTTCGAAGCGCGGGCGAAAGAGCTTTACGGCTGAAAGCGTAGCCGATGATTTCGAAACCTCCGGTTAGTCCTTCGAGGCCAGCGGGTGATGTTCCAGCACCAGTTCCTTCAGGCGTTCATCCATCACATGGGTATAGATCTCGGTGGTCGAGATATCGGCGTGACCCAAAAGCGTCTGGATTGCGCGCAGGTCGGCGCCATTGGCCAGAAGGTGCGTGGCGAAGGCGTGGCGCAACCGGTGGGGGGTAACATCGCCCGGGGATACCCCGGCCGAAACCGCGATTTCCTTGATCAGCGCATAGAACCGGTGCCGGGTCAGATGGCCTTGGCCCGAACCGGTGGGAAAAAGAAAGCGTGAGGGCGGTTTGCCCTTGGCCCTGGCCGCATCCTCGGCCTCATCGCGCAGTTTGAGCCAACCAGCCAATGTCGCGCGGGCCGGGGGAGACAGCGGCACCATGCGTTCCTTGCCGCCCTTGCCCCGCACCAGCAGCATGCGCGGATCGCCCCGGGCAGCCGAGACGGGCAGGGAGACAAGCTCGCTGACCCGCATCCCGGTGGCGTAAAGCAGTTCCATCAGGCAACTGTTGCGCAGGCGGTCCTCCTCCCGGCGTCCCTGGGTGCGGGCGGCGGTCAGGAGTGCCTCGACCTGTTCGACGCTCAGCGTCCTGGGCAGGGTCTTGGCCCGGCCGGGGCCCTTGATCTTGAGACTCGGGTTGGACTCGCGCCAGCCTTCTTCGTGGGCGAAGCGAAACAGCTGCTTGATGGCCGAAAGTCGCCGCGCCCGGGTGGACGCGGCCAATCCTTCGGCCTCGCAGTCGATCAGGAAACCCTCGATCCGGTCGCGCGACACGGTGTCGAACCCATCGGTCCCCAGGAAATCGGCAAAGGCCTTCAGGTCGCGCCCATAGGCCAGAAGCGTGTTCTGCGAGGCGTCCAGCTCCGCCGCCTGTGCCTCGAGAAAGGTCGAGATCCAGCGCGCCTGGTCCTGGGTGAGCCCGATTGTCGAAGGTTCAGTCATCCGTGCCGTTCCAGTACCAGATATTCGATCGCGGCCCGACGCGCGGTGGCCTCCAGCCCGACATGACGCAGCAGAGCCAGAGCATCCGAGACCTCGTCCAGGTCGCCCCGGCTGCCGGAGGTAAACAGTGCCAGGGCCCTCAGGATGGCTTCGCCCAACCGGTCGGCTTCCACCAGCGGGGCCAGGCGCACCGGCACCGTTTCGGCGCGGAACCCGTCAATGACCGCCTGGGCCTCGGGCGTGGGGGCGGAAAGCCCCTCGACCGTGCCCTGTGCCAGACCCGTCAGGAGGCGGTCCATCGGCGAAGTCGGCGTGGCGCCCCCGGCGATTTCCTCGGCCTCCCTGGACAGAAGCCCCATGCGCAGGGCCAGCGCGCCGGCCTCCTCCTTCAGCCCCATCCCGGCCAGGGTCTTGCCGTGTATCTGCGAGAAGGGCACTTCCAGTTCGGCCTCCCGCAGCGCGGCCCAGGCCGCCGGCAACACTTCGGCCACACGGTCGGCATTGCGCGCCGCGATGGCCGCATCCAACGCCTGCAAGGCAGAGATCCGGTCCCAGACCCCGCCCGAGGCGGCCGGGCGGCGTTCGGAATAGAGACCCCAGATCTGGTTGCCACCGACCGCCCCGGTGCGCGCCAGGCGTTCGCCAGCCTCTGCACGGGCCTTCCAGCCGATATTGGCGCGCAGGTCGGATTGCGCGAAGGCGAGGGGCAGGGTGGCGGTCGGGATCGGCTCACCGATCGCTTCGAACATGCGGAAGGTCAGCGGCGTCGGGCGCGCAGGGCGGGTGAGAGGTGGTTCGCCTTCAAACAGGAGCGGGTCGAGGAACCGGGCCAGGAGCGCGTCGTCCTGCGCGCTGATGAACCCGAGCGCCCGGCCCGTCTCCAGGGTCAGCACCGCCGCGTTCCAATCGCCACCCCGGGCCAGACAGAAGATGCGCGCGGGGAAAGTCGGCGACAGTTCCGGCGTGGCGCGCAGAACTTCGCAAAGCTCATTTTCCGTCCCCAGCAGAAGCGCGGTGTCGAACCAGCGGCGGAATATTTCGGGGTTGGAGGCCCCCGTGCGCGATAGGAGCGCCTCGGCCTGATCCAGCGCGCCCAATGACAACAGCCGGTCGACCCGTGCCAGAAACACCGTGTCCGATCCCGGGTCGGAGCCCGCAGGGGCGTCCAGCTCGGCTAGCAGCAGCGTGTAGAGCAGCGCCTGGATCGCGGGTAGCATGTCGGGCTGGCTCTGACGGAAGCGCATGGCAAGGTCGTCAGGGCGCGAGGCGCCCCAGAGGCCGCGTGGCAGGCCCGTGACCGAAACCGGTAGCAAACCCACCGCATCCGGCATGGGCAGGCCAAGGGGCTGCACGGTCACATCTTCGACCGTGGCGCCGCTGGTGACGTCGGGCTCGGCGGGTCGGGAGGGCGCGCGCGGGGTGGCCAGGCTGTCGGACAGCCAGTCGATAGCGGACATCGGCACGTCCCCGGCTGCGGCTTCCGCCACCGGATCATCCTCTGCCAGCGCGGGCCATCCGGCCAGACTCAGCGCGGCAAGAAGGGCCAGTGTGCTACTTCGCATCCAGCGTCACCGTCACGCTCTTCGGGGAGACACGCGGCGACAGATCGCCCAGAAAGGCATAGCCCGAGAGCCCAATGCCCCCAAGGATTACCAGCAATCCAACGAATTTCAGAAGTCGCCCCAGCATTTTTTATGTTTCCTTGTCCCGCTCTGCTCTGTCTGCTTTTTATATATGGCCTTTTTGACAATATCACGCCATTCAGGGGAGAAATGTGAAAAATGGGCGAGGCGCCGCCAAAGTGGCTTTTCGGGTGAAGAAATCTATCGTCATGGTGGGCATGATGGGCGCGGGGAAAACCGCAGTAGGGCAGGCGTTGGCCCGCCGGTTGGGCGTTGATTTCCTGGACAGTGACGAAGAGATCGTGAAAGCGGCGAACATGTCGATTGCCGAGATTTTCGCGCGGGACGGGGAAACGTTCTTCCGGGACCGGGAAAGCGAAGTAATCGGGCGCCTGCTGGAGACTGAACGCGCCGTGCTGTCGACCGGTGGCGGCGCCTTTCTGGCCGAACGCAACCGCGCCATGATCAGCGACAGGGGTGTGTCGGTCTGGCTGCGCGCCGATCTTGAGCTTCTGTGGAACCGGGTCAAACACAAGGACACGCGGCCGCTCCTGCGCACCGCTGATCCAAGGGCGACCCTGACCGAGATCTACAATGCCCGGGTGCCGGTCTATGCGCTGGCGGACCTCGCCGTGGACGCGCGGCGTGACTATTCCATCGAAGACATGTGCGCGGCGGTAATCGACGCGCTCAAGACCAGGCCAGACGTGCTGGAAGAGGTATAAGTCATGGAAACCGTTCATGTTCCCCTGGAGGGGCGCGCATATGATGTGCGCATTGGCACCGGGCTGATCGACCGTGCCGGGGCGGAGATCGCGCCGCTTCTGAACCGTCCCCGCGTGGCGGTGATCACCGACGAGACCGTGGCGGGGCTGCACCTTGATACGCTGCGTGCCGGGCTGGCCGCCGAGGGGGTCGAGATGGTCTCGCTGTCGCTGCCGGCCGGCGAGGCGACCAAAAGCTGGCCTCAGTTCACCCGCGCGGTCGAATGGCTGCTGGAACAGAAGGTCGAACGCAAGGATGTGGTCGTGGCCTTTGGTGGCGGCGTGATCGGTGATCTGGTCGGCTTTGCCGCCGCCGTGCTGCGCCGAGGGGTGCGGTTCGTGCAGATCCCGACCTCATTGCTGGCCCAGGTGGACAGTTCCGTGGGGGGCAAGACGGGGATCAACTCTCCTGCCGGCAAGAACCTGGTCGGCGCGTTCCATCAGCCTTCGCTGGTTCTGGCCGATATTGGCGTGCTGGGAACCCTGACCCCGCGCGATTTTCTGGCCGGTTACGGCGAGGTGGTGAAATACGGCGGGCTGGGCGATGCGACGTTTTTCGAGTGGCTCGAACGGAACGGCCCCGCCCTGGCCGCCGGTGACGTGGCCCTGCGGACCGAAGCCGTGCGCCATTCGGTGCAGATGAAAGCGGATATCGTCGTGCGCGACGAGACCGAACAGGGCGACCGCGCGCTTCTGAACCTGGGTCACACGTTCGGCCACGCGCTGGAGGCCGCCACCGGCTACTCCGACCGTCTGCTGCACGGGGAAGGCGTTGCCATCGGCTGCGCCCTGGCGTTCGAGACCTCGGCGCGGCTGGGTCTGATGAGCCAGGAAAGCCCCTCGCGTTTCCGCGAACACCTGGCTGCCATGGGCATGATGAAGGACATGGCCGACATTCCGGGCGACCTGCCCGATGCGGACGGGTTGATCGAGCTGATGGGCCAGGACAAGAAGGTTCTGGACGGCAAGCTGCGCTTCATCCTGGCGCGCGCCATCGGGGAGGCCTTCGTGGCAAGCGACGTGGATATGTCGGTGGTGCGTGGCATCCTGCAGGAGGCTTTGGCGGAACGCTAACGGCGCGCGTTGGCGATCACCATCAGTTCTCCCACGTTCTCGCGGGTGATATAGCCCAGAAGGTGGCCTTCGCGGTCCAGAACGGCCACCGCCGGGTTCGTGCCCAGCCGCTCCAGCACGGTTTCAAGCCCGTCGGTCAGGGCCACCGCCGGCACGGTTTGCATCACGTCGCCCACGCGGGTCTTGACCTGGTCCGCGGCCATGGCGTGAAACAGCGCTTCGCGGGTCAGGAACCCGGCCAGGTGGCCGTCGGCATCCAGTACGGGAAACTCGTGCTGGGTGGTGCGGATCAGCGTGGTGGCGGCAAGGCCGATGGCATCCTCGGGGCGCAGCGCCTCGTATTCGGTAATCATCGCATCGCGTGCCAGCAGCTTGCGCGCCACGTCGCGCATGGCGACATCGGCGCTTTCCCCCCCCGCGGCGATGAAGATGAAACCCGCTATCAGCACCAGAATCAAGTTACCGGACATAAGCCCGGTCAGCGCCATCAGAAAGGCCACGACCTGACCAGCGCCCGCGGCAATGCGGGTGGCAGTGACCCGATCGGTGAACAGCGCCACGACGGCGCGCAGCACCCGACCTCCATCCATCGGGAAAGCCGGGATCATGTTGAAGATGGCCAGCACCAGGTTCAGAGTTGCCAGTTGCGAGGGCAGGGTCGATGGGGCGACGGAGAGGCCGGTCAGTTGATCGGTCTCGGTCGGCGCGCCGAAAAGCAGCGTCAGCACCGCCCAGATCACCACATTCACCGCAGGGCCAGCCAGGGCCACCAGAATCTCCTGGCCCGGCTTCTCGGGCATTTTCTCCAGCCGCGCCAGCCCGCCAATCGGCAGAAGCGTGACATCCGGTGTGCGGATGCCGAACCGTCGCGCCATCAGCGCGTGGCCGAACTCATGGGCGACCACGCAGGCGAACAGCAGAAGGATGAAGATCGTGGTCCAGAGCGCCGCCCGGGGCCCGCTCTCGGCCCAGGCCGAAGCGGCGATGAAGGCCAGCAGCAGAAAGAAGGTCACATGGACGCGCAGCTGCGAGCCAAAGAGGCGCCCGATCGGAAAGGACCATGACATCGCGCGCCTCCTGTCTGTTCGTGTTTCTTAGAACGGGATCTCGTCGTCGAACCCGCCGCCGCCACCTGCGGGCGCGGACCCTCCGCCGCCGCCACCGAAGCCGCCACCCTGGCCGCCGCCGAAGCCACCGCCCGAGCTGCCACCATAGCCGCCCTGGTCGCCGCCTCCGCCGTAGCCGCCGCCATCACCGCCGCCGGAGCGGCCGTCCAGCATGACCAGCGTGCCGCCGAATCCCTGCAACACGACCTCGGTCGAATATCGGTCCTGGCCGTTCTGGTCTTGCCATTTGCGGGTCTGCAGCTGGCCTTCGATATAGACTTTCGAGCCCTTGCGCAGGTATTGCTCGGCCACGCGCACCAGACCTTCCTGGAAAATCGCCACCGAATGCCATTCGGTCTTCTCGCGGCGCTCGCCGGTGTTGCGGTCCTTCCAGGTTTCCGAGGTGGCGATGCGCAGGTTGCAGACCTTGCCGCCGTTCTGGAACGACCGCACCTCGGGATCGCGGCCCAGGTTGCCGATGAGTATGACCTTGTTGACCGAACCCGCCATGGGGACCCTCCGAATCTGAAAAACGTTGCATAACGTTACAACAGGAACGGCCCGGGAATGGAATAGGCATGTGGCAAGCGACAAACCGCCGCCCCTCTTTTCGGACTGCCGGTTTGCCCCTATATTGCGCCGCAAGATCGAGGGGTTTGTGATGAAAACAATTCTGACCATGGTTCTCGGCACCGCCGTGATGGCGGCGCTGCCTGCCCAGGCAGGTGAACTCTTCGCGGCCTCCAACGGGCGGTCGACCTTCGAGGCCCAGACCCGGGTGCTGGATCGCCGGGCGGCCTCGCAATATGCCAATTCCGTGCGCCTGACCCCGCGCGCGATTTCGATGCCGGGGCAGGAGGGTATTCCGGCCTACGGCGGCAGCTATCGCGGTCAATACCTGCAGATGGCCCGCGATGCGGCGCACAGGCACAATGTCCCCGAGGATCTTTTCCTGCGTCTTGTGCAGCAGGAGAGCGGCTGGAAAGCCACGGCGCAAAGCAGGGCCGGTGCGCTGGGGCTGGCGCAGCTGATGCCGGAAACGGCACGCCGCCTGGGCGTCGATCCGCTGGACCCGCGCCAGAACCTGGACGGAGGGGCACGCTACCTCAAGCGGCAATATGACCGGTTCGGCTCCTGGCGCCTGGCGCTGGCGGCCTATAACGCGGGGCCCGAGGCGGTGGTGAAATACGATGGCATCCCGCCGTATCGTGAAACGCAGGGCTATGTAAAAGCCATTCTGGGAAGTTGAAAACAAGGCGCCAAGTGACTGTTGGCACTGGTGTTTTCCTGCTGTGGCCGGGGCGTTAACCCCGTGTTGATTTCCTGACAAATCCAAACAGGTAAACTAGCGAATTCAGGCGCTTACCTTAACAACTGAAATCCAGAATTCCAGAAATCCGGAATTCTGGTTTCAGATGTCGTGCAAAGTGGCCGGGACCGGCCCGGGCGGCTTACAGGCCGGACAGTTCCTTCTTGTGCAGCCAATCAGCGTGTTTCGGCGCGCGCTTGGTCTCGGACCATTCGTTCAGCATGTCCCACTTTACCGCATCCATGCGCTTGAGCATTTCTTCTTCCTCCGGGTCCGGGCAGGCCAGTTCGACACGGTGCCCGTTGGGGTCAAAGAAATAGATCGAATGGAAAATCGAGTGGTCGGTCACACCCAGAACTTCGACGCCGTTTTCTTCAAGATGTTCCTTGAATTCAATAAGTTCCGCCCGGTCCTTTACTTTGAACGCGATGTGCTGCACCCATTTCGGCGTGTTCGGGTCACGGCCCATTTCCGGCTTGGTCGGCAGTTCGAAGAAGGCCAGAACATTGCCGTTCCCAGCATCCATGAAGATGTGCATGTAGGGATCCGGTTCGTGGGTCGAGGGTACATGGTTTTCGGCGATGGCCAGAACAAAGTCCATGTTCAGCATCTTCTGGTACCATTCGACCGTCTCTTTCGCGTCCTTGCAGCGATAAGCGACGTGGTGGATCTGTTCGATTTTCATGTGGGTCTCCTCCTCGAGTCGGGAATTGATTAACATGTGATCGTTGTGAATGCAACGAAAAGCCGGGACGAATTTCGGCGATTTCACGCTGATACCCAAAGGCGGTCAGATTTCCGCCTTTTTGCTGATGCAGAACGAAAGTGGGGATGAGACAAGGACGCCGAAACCATGAGCCAGGACAAGTACGAAGCCAGGTTGAACCGCATCAACGCCAGCATGCAGCCCAAAGGGGCCAGCCAGGGCGGTGGATCGGGCTCGTGGAAGAATGGTCAGGGGGCGACGGGCACGGAACCCAAGCTAGACGATGCCATGCAGAAGAAGTTCACCGAGATCGAACCGACCGGCGCAAACAGCTGGGATACGATCAGGCAGCAGTTGGCGCGCCTTCTGGGGCGCTGAAACATACAGATTAGGCAAGGCGCCGGTGCCCGTTTCGAGGTCCGGCGCCTTTCCGGTTTTCTGAGGCCCTATTCAGCGGCGATCTTGATCACCGGGGTCATCGAGGCCAGCACCTCTTCAGACAGGTGGCACTTGATCTGATGCTTGTCTTCCAACGTGCGCACCGGCGGCACCTTCTGCTCACACAGGCCGCCCGCAACCTTGTCCTTCCAGCGGCAGCGCGTCTGGAACGGGCAGCCGGGGGGCGGGTTCATTGCCGAGGGGATGTCCCCCTCAAGCACGATGTGCTCCTTCTCGACCGAGGTGTCGGCGATCGGAACGGCGGACAGCAGCGCTTCGGTATAGGGGTGATAGGGCGGGGCAAAGACCTGGTCGGTCGTGCCCAGCTCGACCACATGACCCAGGTACATCACCATCACACGATCGGACAGGTAGCGCACGATACTGAGGTCGTGCGAGATGAACAGAAGCGTAGTCTTGTTCTCGCGCTGGATTTCCATCAACAGGTCCGTCACCGCCGCCTGAACCGACACGTCCAGCGCCGAGACCGGTTCATCCGCCACCACGATACGAGCGTCGCCGGCAAAGGCGCGGGCAATGCCCACACGCTGTTTCTGACCGCCCGACAACTGACGCGGCATGCGGTCGGCAAAGGCACGCGGCAGTTTCACGAGGTCCAGCAGTTTCAACATGCGCTGGCGCCGGTCGGCATCGCTTTCACCCACACCGAAGACCTCCAGCGCGCGGATGATCTGGCGCCCGACCGTCATGGACGGGTTCAGCGTGTCGAACGGGTTCTGGAACACCATCTGCACCGAGGAAATCGTCTCGGTCGAGCGATCCTGAATCGCCACGTCCTGGATTTCCTCGTCGCCCATCATGATCTTGCCGTCGGTCGCAGTCTCCAGCCCCATCAGCACCTTGGCAAAGGTGGACTTGCCGCAGCCCGACTCACCGACAATGGCCAGGGTTTCCGACTCTCGCGCTTCGAAACTGAGTGTCTCATTGGCTTTCACCACCCGTTTCTCACCGCCCCCGAAAAGCGCATTCGCCGCCACCTCGTAGTATTTCTTGAGGTGGTCCATCTTCAGAACGACTTCGCCGACCGCCGGTTTCTCGGCCTTGGCCGCTACCTCGGGCGGGGCGTCCCAGTCAATCTCGGTCATCCGCAGGCAGCGGCTGACGTGACGCTCGTTGCCTTCGACTTCGTCCATCGGGATGTAGCCCTGGTCGCAGCGCCCCTCCATGTAGTAGTTGCAGCGCGGGCCGAAGTTGCAACCGTCCGGGCGTTCGTGGGGCAGGGGGAAGTTTCCGGGAATGGCCACCAGCGGGCGCGCATTCTTGTCGGCGCCGGGCAGGGGGATCGACCTGAACAGCGCCTGTGTATACGGGTGGCGCATGTCGTCGAACACGTCCTCGATCGACCCGCGTTCGACCGCCTCGCCGGAATACATCACGCAGAGCCGGTCGCAGGTCTCCAGCACCAGCCCGAGGTTGTGCGAGATGAACAACATCGAGGTGCCGTATTTCTTGCCCAGGTCCTTGACCAGTTCGACCACCGCCGCCTCGACCGTCACGTCGAGCGCCGTTGTGGGCTCGTCGAGGATCAGCAGCGAGGGTTTGGTCATGAGGGCCAGCGCGATGACGATCCTTTGCTGCTGACCGCCCGAAAGCTGGTGCGGATAGCTGTCCAGCATGCGTTTCGGGTCGGGCAGTTTCACATCCGTGACCACCTCCAGCGCGCGGGCGTGGGCTTCTTCCTTGCTCACACCCTCGTGGATCATCGGCACTTCCATCAGCTGTTTGCCGATCTTCATCGCCGGGTTCAGCGAGGCCATCGGTTCCTGATAGATCATCGCGATCTCGTTGCCGCGAATGTCGCGCAATTCCTCCTGCGTCATCTCGGACATGTCGCGGCCCTTGAACTTGATCGAGCCGCCGACGATACGCCCGTTCACGCCCAGGTCCTGCATGACGCCCAGCGCCACGGTGGACTTGCCACAGCCGCTTTCGCCCACCAGACCAACCGCCTCGCCGGGTTGCACCGCAACCGAGAAATCCATGACCGCCGGAATTTCGCGCAGCCGGGTGAAGAAACTGATTGAGAGCTTGTCGATCTCCAGAACGGGGCCATCATAATCGGTGATTTTGGTCATGATCCGTTCCTCAGTCCTTCAGCGATTCTTCACGCAGGCCGTCGGCCAGCAGGTTCAGGCCCAGCACCAGGGACAGCAGCGCAAGGGCCGGGGCCAGCGCGGGGTGCGGGAAGATCGACAACAGCTTGCGCCCGTCGTTGATCGTGGTGCCCCAGTCGGGGCTTTCCGGGGGCAGGCCGAGGCCGAAGAAGCCCAGGGTCCCCAGAAGGATCGTGGTGTAGCCGATGCGCAGGCAGAAATCGACGATCAGCGGCCCACGTGCGTTGGGCAGGATCTCCCACAGCATGATGTACCAGGGGCCTTCGCCGCGGGTCTGGGCGGCGGCCACGTAGTCGCGCGTCTTGATGTCCATCGCAAGGCCGCGCACGATGCGGAACACCGTGGGCGAGTTGACGAAGACGACTGAGACGAAGACCACCAGGATGCCGCCGGGGATGTTGAAGAAATCCAGGCTCGAAGGCAGCAGGCGGATGACCGAGCTCTGGTCCGACACCAGCGTCAGGTAGAGCCAGCCACCGATGCCCAGCGCCAGCACCAGAAACAGCGTGTTCTTTTGCGGCTGGGTGTGGAAGCGCGAGTTGATCAACACGCCCAGGAAGATCAGCGGAAAGACGAACAGGACCACCGCCATGTAGTTGGGCAGCCCGCTTTCGCGGATTTCCGGCGTCACCAGCAGATAGAACAGCAGGATCACCGGAAAGGCCAGGATCAGGTTGGCCGAGAAGCTCAGCACCGTGTCCAGGCGCCCCCCGTAGTACCCGGCCGGCAGACCCAGGGTAATGCCGACCATGAAGGCGAAGATCGTCGCCAGCGGCGCAATCAGGATCACCGTGACCGAGCCCACGACCATGCGCGAGAACACGTCGCGCGCCAGGTTGTCGCCGCCGAACAGATACCATTGGAAGTCTTCCGCCTCGGCCCCGTTCATCGGCGTGCCGGGCAGCTTGTTTTTCATGCCCGAGGCCTGCTCCAGCGGGGCGTGGGTGTAGATCATGTCGAACACGCCGGCGAAGATCGCGGTAAAGACCCAGAACATGACCAGGCCGAAGCCCACCATGCCGATGGTCGAGTCGAAGAGCTTGCCATAGAGCCCCAGCCTGCGCCTGTAGCGCAGCGACAGGAAAAAGGTGATCGCCAGCGCGACCCACACAGGCACGAATTGGCGTGACACCGCGCCGATGATGCCACCTGACGTGCCCATCAGCATACCCAGCACCAGGAAGGCTGCGCAGATCAGCAACACAAGGTAGAAGCTCCACAGGGTCAGCCGCGCGCTCCAGCCGTGCAGGCCGGGGCCACCGGCCACGGTGCTGTCGTGATAGATGGTCGAGCCACGCTGCGGTACGAAACCCGCAAGGATCTGCAGCAGGGCCAGGATGAAGAACAGGATCGCGGCGGTTTGCAGCGGCAGGTTCAGAAAGGACAGATTTCCGGTCCAGGTAAGCGGTTCCATGATCAACCCTCCCTCAGCTGATGCGAATGCGCGGGTTCAGGTAGACATAGCCGATATCGGAAATCAGCTGCGTTACCAGGACGACAAAGACCGACACGACCGACACGCCCAGCAGCATCTCGATGTCGTTGTTGCCGGCGGCTTCCACCAGGGTCCAGCCGAAGCCCTTGTAGTTGAACAGGGTCTCGACGATCACCACGCCGTTCAGAAGCCAGGGGAACTGCAGCATGATCACGGTAAAGGGCGCGATCAGCGCGTTGCGCAGGGCGTGTTTCATCACGATGTTCTGAAAGCTCACCCCCTTCAGCCGCGCGGTGCGGATGTATTGCGCGGTCATCACCTCGGTCATCGAGGCGCGGGTCATGCGCGCGATATAGCCCATGCCGTAAAGCGCGATGGTCAGCACCGGCAGGGTGAAGTTCGCGAAGGTGATATCCTTCATCGCCGAAGTGGCGGTGCCCTTGAACAGCGACTTGCCCTCGATCATTCCCCATTCCGCCAGCAGCGGAGACAGCCCGTATTTGGTTGAAGCCAGCAGCGCGATGAAAATGACGCCCGACACATATTCCGGTGTCGCCGTGGTCAGGATCGACACGGTGGACAGACCGCGATCCAGACGTGACCCCTCGCGCATTCCGGCCAGAACGCCGATGATCAGCGCGCCGGGCACCATGACGCACATCACCGCCAGCATCAGCCATCCGGTGGCGCCCAGGCGCTTGGCGATGATCGAGCCGACCTCCTCGCGAAAGCGCGTCGACCAGCCCCAGTCGCCCTGCACCACGCCACAGAACCGCGGCGCCCCGGAGGCCTCCATGCCCGGACGAATGCACTTGCCGCGAAGCTCACCGTCAGTGCCGGTGATCACGTAACCGGGCACTACTCCTAGCCATTGGCCGTATTTCGACAGCAGGTTGTCCCGGTAGCCGCGGTTCGACAACCAGGTTTCCACCTGTTCGTCGGTCATGCGCATGTTGCCTTGGGTCTTGGCCAGTTTTTCGAGGTTGGGTTCGAGGTTGGTCAAGGTGAAGACGATGAACGTCAGGCAGAGAGCCGTCAGCAGCATGACCGCTACCCGGCGTAAGATGAACAGTCCCATGGGGTGCCCCTGTGGTGGCTGAGCAGACGTGTTTGGCGTGTCTGTTCTTGGTTGTCACACCTCGGAGTCGTTGCATCGAGGTGGAGGTCAGGGGCGCGCCCGTAGGCGCGTCCCCGGTTCATTCGAGGGATGGTCGCCGTCAGGCGCTCAGGCCCCACTTGTAGTGGTGGTGTTCGAACGAGATGTGCATGTCTACGCCCATGATGCCCTCGCGCATGTGGCGGTAAAGCGAGCGCCAGTAGGGCTGGATCGTCACGCCTTCCTCCTGGATCAGCGCCTCCATCTTGGACATCACTTCGCGGCGCTTGTCCGCATCGGCGATCGACAGGGCCTCGGCCAGCATCGCGTCGAACTCGGCATTGGACCAGCCGAATTCGTTCCAGGCCTCGCCCGAGCGATAGGCCAGCGCGTGGATCTGCACGCCCAGCGGACGGTGGTTCCAGTTGGTCGAGCTGAACGGGTAGTTGACCCAGTCGTTCCAGAAGGTGTTGCCCGGCAGCACGGTGCGTTTCACCTTGAAGCCCGCGTCACGCATCTGCGCGGCCACGGCATCGGTGGTGTTACGGCGCCAGTCGTCATCGATCGACATCAGCTCGTGCTCGTAATCCATCATGCCGGCTTCTTCCATCAGCGCGGCGGCGGCGGCCGGGTCGTGCATCAGCGGCGGCAGTTCGGCATATTCCGGGTGCACCGGCCCGACATGGTGGTTCTCGGCGACAGCGCCGCGGCCACCGTAGCCCAGCTCAAGGCAGATCGCGTTGTCGACCGCCATCTGGATCGCCTTGCGCACACGCGTGTCCGCATAGGGTTTCTTGCCGTCCACTTCGGCCAGCTGGTTCGGGCGAATGACCAGGGTGGCCATGGTGACAACTTCGGATTTGGTCAGGCCCAACCCGTCAAGAACGTCGATGAATTCGCCGACCGATTCGTGCAGCACGTCGACCTCTTCCGCCTCGATCGCGGCCATCCAGGCCGACGGGTCGGTGCCGTAGTCGATATACTCGATCGTATCCAGGTAGGGGCCGCCATAGACCTCGGTGCCCCACCAGGCGTGATCGGCGACGCGCTCCAGCGTACAGGTCACGCCCACCTCGAGGTTGGCGATGCGGTAGGGTCCGGTGCCCACGGCGTTGATCGTGTCTTCGGGGTCGTAGTCCTTGTGAACGATCGCGGCCGGGTAGTCCGCCATGCCCGGGATGATCGAGATGTCCGGTGCCGGCAGCATCAGTTTCACGGTGTGGCTGTCGACCACCTGGATCGCGCCTTCAATCGCCATGTTGGTGTTGGCATCGATCAGGGTCGCCATGCGGCCCGCCATCGAGTTGCCCTCTACGTCCTTCTCGCACCAGCGGGTGATGTTGTTCGCCACGTCCTCGGCGGTGAAGTCGTCACCGTTCTGCCACTTGACGCCCTTGCGCACGTTCAGGGTGTATTCGGTCGCATTCTCGTTGATCTCCCAGCTTTCCAGGAGCATGCCGCGGAAGGTCCCGTCGTTGTTGTACTCGACGAGGTATTCCAGCGTGCCGCGGGTCTCGTTGCCGATCTCGGACCAGTCGTAGGTGCGGGTGTCCTTGAGTTCGCGAACGCTCATCTGGACGCGCAGGGTGCCACCTTGTTGCATGTCCGCCGCGGCGTAGGCCGGCTGCGCAGCCCCGATCAGCCCGTAGGCGGCGGAGGCGGTCAGCCCCAGCGCGGTGGCACGGGTCAGGAATTCGCGGCGATCCATTTTGCCGTCGCGGCACTCCTGCGCGTACATCTGCGCGGCCGGATGCATGGGTTTGCCGTTGATGGTCTTGTCGGTCATACGTGGTCTCCCTGTGACACGTCTTGTTATTGGTCGGGGCGATTGCGCACACCGTTGCCGTGTGTCGGCAATCTGCGCGGTCCCTCCGAAACCATGGGGCACCTTTTTAAATGCGACGTCAACGGTCGGATTCGTCATTTCGAGGTCTGATTGCGACATCGTGAACGGCAAAAAGCGACATGACCGCCAAATTGCACACGCAATCGCGCGCTTCGGATATGTGTCTGGCAACTTGACAGTTTTTCAAACGGGGGCCTGCAATGCGCCCTGGTCGCGTTACTGTACCTTGCGGAAACCGGACGGCGTCTGGCCGGTGTGATGCTGGAACGCGCGGGTGAAATAGGCGGGGCTGGCAAAGCCCAGCCGGGCAGCGATATCCTTGATCGGCAGATGCGTCTCGGACAGCAACCGGCGCGCTTCGTAATGCACCCGGTCGCTCAGGATCGCCGAGGCCGGGCGGCCGCAGGCTTTCTTGCAAACCCGGCTCAGATGTGTCGGCGTCACCCCCAGTTCGGCGGCATAGTCGCGCACGGTCTTGGGCGAATGGAATTCCTGTTCGACCAGCGCCGCATAGGCGGCGGCCAGGCGTCCGGTGGCGTCCGGGCGGCTGTCTTCCGGATCCTTCTTGAGCAACTCGCGTTCGATCCAGACCGCCAGCAGCCCCGCGTGGCACATCATCGCCTGATGGGCGAGCGGCGATCCGTTTTCCATCTCGCGCTGGAGGTTGTCGATCATGCGCGACAGTTCCCCCTGCTTGTCCGCTTCGCGCAGGCGCAGGTGGACCGGGTCTTCCGGCAGGGACAGCCGGGTTTCGACCCCGGCGGGGAACACCACGATGGTGCCGAAGGTCTGGTTCGACATCTCGAACCCGTGCATCGTGCCGGCGGGCAGGAAAATCGCGTTGTGGGGTCCGTAACCGGCGGTTTTGCCGCTGACGGTGATACGTCCCTGACCGCGGGTGAACCAGATCAGGACCGGCGCCCCGTAGCTGCGCATCGCCTCGGTCCGCCATCGTCCACCCTTGGCCAGGCGCGCCAGGGGCAGCACACGGAACGGGGATTTCAAGGCGGTCGTCGGGGTGGCAGCAGCGCGGATCATGTGATGTCGTTCTTTTGCAAGAGGCTTGTCATATTCCCTCATTTCCTAGCGGATTTGCAGGAAAATGTCGCCCCGGAATATCAGAAGACCAGTTTGTTTCCAAAGCCATAGGGGGTGCCGCAAGATTTTGGGGGTCGCGCGTATCGGGCCACAAAGGAGGGCGGGAAGGCGTGGAAGCAGAGCAACGAAGACGCGGGCTGAACGACGCATCGAAAGGACCTGTCGCGGTTTGGGGCGAGAATCACCAGGGATTGATTCCCCGTTTTTTTATCGTGGCGGGCGCCGCGCCGCTCAGCCCACAACCACCCTCGTCCAGGCCTTCATCCGGGCCCGGAACCAGGTGCGCTGCCGCTTGGCATATTGCTGCGAGCTGATGATGGCCGCCTGGCGGGCCTCGTCCAGGCTCATGTCTCCGCGCAGATGCCCGATCAGCTCCGGCGCGCCGATGGCCTTGGCGCTGGGGGCCTTGGGATTCCAGTCGTCGAGGTTCCTTCGGGCCTCTTCCAGCGCACCATCGGCCAGCATCGCGTCGAACCTCCGGGCGATACGGTCGCGCAGCCAGTCGCGCCCGGCCTCCAGCACCAGGGGCAGGGTGTCGGAGAGCGGCAAGAGCGGCGGCGGCGTATCGTCCTGCCAGGAGGCAAGGCCCCGCCCGGTGCTGCGCCAGACCTCCCAGGCGCGGGCGACCCGGGCCGGGTTCAGCGGGTCGATGCGGGACAGCGTATCATCGTCAAGCGTTGCCAGCATGGCTTCGCGCCCCTTCTGCGCCAGCAGCGCCTCACCCTCGGCGCGCACCTCGGGCGGGGTTGGCGGAATGTCGGCCAGCCCCTCGGTCAGGGCGGTGAAATACAGTCCGGTTCCGCCAACGATGATCGGCCGGTCCGGCCCCGACAGGATCGGCGCGAGATCGCGCAGCCAGTGTCCGACGGAATAGTCCTGATCCCCGGCCACGTGGCCATAGAGCCTGTGCGAGGCGATCTCCTGTTCCGCCTCCGAGGGGCGCGCGGTCAGCACGCGCCAGTTCGAGAACACCTGCAGCGCATCCGCATTGACCACCACGCCGCCGCCGTGCCGCGCAATCGACAGAGCCAGGGCGGATTTGCCGCTGGCGGTCGGGCCGGCGATCAGCACCGGCCGATCGGCAGGCAGTTCCGCCAGCCGCCGTTTCAGTTCTTCGTCCATGGGCATCCATTTTTTCGGCAGGGTCACGCTTTCCCGCATTGAACCCGACGCCGGTTTCGGCCATTTTGCGCGCCAGACAATCATGACATCGAGTGAGTGGCAACCATGAGCGATCAAGCGCCCGAGACCCCGCGAACGACCTTTGACCGGGTCATGCTGAAAATCTCGGGGGAGGCGCTGATGGGCGACCAGGGTTTCGGCCTGCACCCGCCCACCGTGGAACGCATCGCCCACGAGGTGAAGACGGTGCACGACATGGGGGTCGAGATCTGCATGGTCATCGGCGGCGGCAACATCTTCCGGGGCCTGTCGGGCTCGGCGCAGGGGATGGAACGCACCACCGCCGATTACATGGGCATGCTGGCCACGGTGATGAACGCGCTGGCGATGCAGTCGGCGCTGGAAGGGCTCGGCGTCTATACCCGCGTCATTTCCGCGATCCGCATGGATGAGGTGGCAGAGCCCTACATCCGCCGCCGTGCCGTGCGTCACCTGGAAAAGAAACGTGTCTGCATCTTTGCCGCCGGCACCGGCAACCCCTATTTCACCACCGACACGGCGGCGACCCTGCGCGCCAATGAAATGGCCTGTCAGGCGATCTTCATGGGCAAGAACGGGGTCGACGGGGTCTATGACAAGGACCCCAAGGAACATGCGGATGCCACGCGCTATGACCGGATCACCTATGACGAGGTTCTGGCCAAACGGTTGAAGGTCATGGATGCCTCGGCCATCGCGCTTGCCCGCGACAACAACCTGCCGCTGATCGTTTTCCCGCTGGACGAACCGGGCGGGTTCCGCGGCATCCTGGCGGGCGAGGGGACCTACACCCGCGTCGAGGGCTGAGCCCGACCGCGCGCGGAAGGCTGCGAGCCCCTATACTTCTGCGCGGTGGACGGTCTATAAATCGGGGCAACGGACAACCTAAGGAACGGGCAGAAACATGTCTGACGAAGAATTCGAAATCGACCTGGACGATCTGGAACGCCGCATGGACGGGGCCATGGGGGCTCTGCGCACGGAATTTGCCTCGCTGCGTACGGGCCGCGCCTCGGCCTCGATGCTGGACCCGATCATGGTGGAAGCCTACGGCTCGAAAACACCGCTGAACCAGGTGGGCACCGTGAACGTGCCGGAACCGCGCATGGTCACGGTGAACATCTGGGACAAATCGCTGGTAAACGCCGCTGAAAAGGCCATTCGCGAGTCGGGCCTGGGCATCAACCCCCAGCTCAACGGCACCATCATCATGCTGCCGATCCCCGAACTGAACGAGGAACGCCGCCGCGAACTGACCCGCGTTGCCGCGCAATATGCCGAAAGCGCCCGCGTGGCGATCCGCAACGTGCGTCACCACGGCATGGACCAGTTGAAAAAGGCGAAGAACGCCGGTGGCATGTCCGAGGACGATCAGAAGATCTGGCATGACGAAATCCAGGAGCTGACCGACAAGCACGTTGCTCTGGTCGACAAGGCTCTGGAGACCAAGCAGGAAGAAATCATGCAGGTCTGAGCCGCAGGGCTCGGACCTCATCGGGATCAGTGGAGGGCGGCGTTTTGGCCCCATCGAACAGCCCAGTCAAGGGCAAGGGCGCGCCGCGTCACGTGGCCATCATCATGGATGGCAATGGCCGCTGGGCTCAGGCCCAGGGCAAGCCGCGCCTGTTCGGTCATCACGCCGGCGCCAAACGTGTGCATGAGATTGTCGAGGCCTGTCCGGATCTGGGCGTGAAATACCTGACGATCTTCGCCTTCTCGACCGAGAATTGGAAGCGCACCCAGACCGAGGTGGCGGGGCTGATGAGCCTGTTTCGCCGCTACATCAGCAAGGAAGCCCGCGCATTGCTGGAGGAAGGCGTGCGGGTGCGGTTCATCGGCGATCGGGTGCGGCTCGACAAGAAGCTGGTCAAGCTGATGGACGAGTTGGAAGCGCTGACCGAGGGCAACGACCGCGTGCATCTGACCATCGCGCTGAACTACGGCGGGCGCGACGAGGTCGCGCGCGCCACCAAGCGCCTGGCCCAGGATGTGGCTGCCGGACGACTGGACCCGGAGAGCGTGGATGAAGAAACGCTTCCAAGGTACTTGGATACTTGCGTTTTGCCAGATCCGGACCTGGTAATTCGCACCTCGGGCGAGGCGCGGATTTCGAATTTCCTGCTGTGGCAATCGGCCTATTCGGAATATGAGTTCATCGACACGCTCTGGCCCGATTTCTCCCAACAGGTCTTCGCCGAGATCGTCAATGGGTTCGCCGAACGTGAGCGCCGCTTCGGCGCGGTGCCCGCATGACCAGTGCGGGGTCGCAATGGGCTGATCTGGGCCCGCGTATCGCTTCTGCCGTGGTCATGGTGGCGGTCGGGTTGCTGGGAATCTGGCTGGGCGGGCTGGTCTTCGGGGCGTTGGTCGCCCTGTCGATCGGCCTGATCGGCTGGGAGCTTGCGCGGATGATGGCGCCGGGCCGCGATGTGGTTGCGGTCGGAATCGGCATCGCCATGGGGGCAGGCGTGTTGCTGGCGGGCTTCATGCCGCTGCCGATGGCATTGCTGACCATGTTCTTCATCACCATGCTGGGCGCGGGTGGATTGGGACCGGAACCGGACCGCATCCGCTTTCTGGTCTACGGGTTCTACATCATGATCGCGGGCTACACGCTGACCGGTGCACGGGAGGAGGCGGGGCTGGTCGCGATCCTCTGGCTGGTGGCGCTGGTCGTGGCCACCGACGTGGCAGGCTATTTCGCTGGGCGCATCATTGGCGGGCCGAAGTTCTGGCCGGCGGTGAGCCCCAAGAAAACCTGGTCGGGCACGGTTGCGGGCTGGATTGCCGCGGCCCTGGTGGGCCTGGCCTTCGCCGCACATCTGCCGGGAATGACTCTCGTCTTGGCCATGCTCCTTTCGGTGGCGCTGAGCTTTGCCAGCCAAATGGGGGATGCCGCCGAAAGCGCCTTGAAACGGCGCACCGGGGTCAAGGACAGTTCGAACCTGATTCCGGGACATGGCGGCCTGTTTGACCGATTCGATGCCCTTCTGGGTGCGGCATTCACCCTTTTCGTCGCCCACCAGCTGGGCTTCTTCGGGGGCTGACACCGCATGAGTGGCGAGATGCGCAGGATTTCCATTTTCGGGGCCACCGGCTCCATCGGGGCGAGCACGCTGGACCTGATCGGGCGTGACTCCGACGCCTATGAGGTCGTGGCGCTGACCGGCGGGCACAATATCGCCCGCCTGGCCGAACAGGCGCGCCGGTTCGACGCACAGATTGCCGTCACCGCCCACGACAGCCGCCTTGCGGAACTGCGCGCGGCCCTGTCGGGCACCGGCATCGAGGCCGCCGCCGGGCAGGCTGCGCTGGACGAGGCCGCCTGCCGCCCGGTCGACTGGGCCATGTCCGCCATCGTTGGCGCGGCGGGGCTGGAACCCGGCCTGCGCGTGCTGGAACATCACGGCACCCTGGCGCTTGCCAACAAGGAAAGCCTAGTCTGCGCCGGACCGCTTCTGATGGCCACGGCCCAGGCGCACAAGGCGCGCGTACTGCCCGTGGACAGCGAACATAGCGCCGTTTTCCAGGGCCTGGTGGGCGAGGATATCGACGCGGTCGAACGGATCATCATCACGGCAAGTGGCGGGGCGTTCCGCGACTGGCCGATCGACAAACTGGCCGAGGCCACGCTCGATCAGGCAAGCTCCCACCCGAACTGGGACATGGGGCAGCGCATCACGATCGACTCGGCCTCCATGTTCAACAAAGCGCTGGAACTTATTGAAACCAAAGAGTTCTTCGGTATCGACCCCGCCAAGATCGAGGTGCTGGTCCATCCGCAGAGCCTGGTGCATGCCATTGTCGGCTTCAACGATGGGGGCATGATGGCCCATGTCGGTCCACCCGACATGCGACACGCGATCGGCTATGCGCTGCATTGGCCGGAACGGCGCGCCCTGCCGGTCGAGCGGCTGGATCTGGCCGCCATCGGCCAGCTCGAATTCCGCGCGCCCTGCGACACCCGCTACCCGGCGCTGCGGCTTGCACGCGAGGTCATGGCGGCGGGGGGCATGTCCGGCGCGATCTTCAACGCGGCCAAGGAAGTGGCGCTGGACGGGTTCATCTCAGGCTCCATCGGCTTCATGGACATGGCTGCCGTGGTCGAGGAGGCGCTGACCCGCCTGTCTTCGGACTCGGGACTTGTTCATGCCGCATTCACTCTTGATAACGTGCGCGCGGCGGACCAGATGGGACGTGTGACCGCACAACAGATCATCGACGCCCGGCCGTGACCGGCGCCGCACAGAATACTGCCCAAGGGAGGCGCATGTGGACCTGAACGGATTTCTATCCTCCTTCGGCAATGCCGGTTTCATCGCGGTGGCCTTTGTCGTCGCGCTGTCGATCATCGTGACCGTGCATGAATACGGCCATTATATCGTCGGGCGCTGGTCCGGGATCCGGGCGGATGTGTTCTCGCTGGGCTTCGGGCCGGTGCTGATCCGCCGGACCGACAAACGCGGCACGGTCTGGCAGGTCGCGGCCATCCCTCTGGGAGGGTACGTGAAGTTCCACGGCGACAGCAACGCCGCCTCGGGCAAGGGCGACGAAGAGGAACTGGCGGAGATGAGCGCACAGGAGCTGCGCACCACCTTGCACGGCGCCCCCCTTTGGGCGCGCGCGGCGACGGTCCTGGCCGGACCCGTTTTCAACTTTATCCTTTCTGCGATCGTCTTTGCCGGGTTCCTGTTGGTGCAGGGCGTGCCGACGAACTACGGTCTTGTCGCCGAGGTGGCAGAGCTTCCGGGGGTGGAGACCACCTTGCAACCGGGTGATCAAATCCTTGAAATCGCGGGCGTTCCCATTCCCGAGGACGAGGCATTCGGGGAATACCTGGAAAGCCTGCCGGAACAGTCCATGCTGCCCTATCTGGTGCGGCGCGACGGTCAGGTGATCGAACTGACCGCCTATCACCCGCGCCCGGCGCTGGTGGGGTTCCTCAGCCAGGCGGGCGCCGCCGAGCGGGCCGGGATCCAGGTCGGCGATCTGATCACTGTCGCCAATGGCAACCCGATGGCGACCTTCGGCAGCCTGCAGGATGTCGTGGTGAACGGCGCGGGGGCGCCGGTCGCGCTGGAGCTGCGCCGGGGGGACGAAACCGTGGCCCTGACCCTGACCCCCGAGGCACGTGACGAGCCTGATCCCGACGGCGGATTCCGCACGGTCTGGCGCATCGGTGTGGGCGGCGACCTGTTGTTTGCACCCGGCCCGCGCCCGGCGGGGATCGGGGAAAGCCTGGCCTTTGGCGTAACCCAGACCGGCGAGATCATCAGCACCTCGCTCTCGGGTCTCTGGGCCATGATCTCGGGCCAGATCGGGACCTGCAACATCTCCGGTCCGATCGGCATTGCCAAGGTGGCCGGCGGGGCGGCTGAACGGGGGATTTCGGATTTCATCTGGATGGTTGCCGTGATCTCCACGGCCATCGGGCTGCTGAACCTCTTCCCGATTCCGGTTCTCGATGGCGGCCACCTGGTGTTTCACGCCTTCGAGGCGATCACCGGCCGTCCGCCCAGCGACCGTGCGCTGAACATCCTGATGACCGGCGGGCTGATCCTTGTGCTCAGCCTGATGATATTCGGGTTGAGCAACGATCTATTCTGCTGACCGACTGCAGGGGGAATCTCCTGGATTTGCGCCGAAACCGCGGTACGAACCTGCAAATGCCACAATTTCGCCTTATTCCCGGGCTGCCGGGGTCACATTCCCCTGTCACACGGGAGGGGAATACAAGCGAAAGAGGCTCGTCATGGAACATATTCAGCAAGGCACACGCGGCCTGTCGCTTCTGGTCGACCTGAATTGGGACCGCCTGTTCTACGTCGGAACAATCGCTGCGGCCCTTGGCGCCGGAGCCGCCCTGGGGGCTTTCCTGGGCTGAAATCAACGGCCTGTCGGAAAATCGGCAACAAACCCGCACATATCGAACCTGATACCCGCCACAAAGCCGCCTCTGTCCGCCCGCCAGCGACAGGGGCGGTTTCGCGCTTTGACAAGCCCGTCACAAGCCATTAATCCGAACGGAGTGTTTGGTGCGCCGTGACTCGGCACGCAATTTGACACGATTAGTGCCGGGAAACGTCCCAGAATGCGGTCCACTGCCACGGACCGGGGCGGGGTCCGGGGATTGGGATGTCTGAGCGAAAGATTGCAAGATGCTGAAAAACTCGGGAATTAATGCCGGGATTGCTGGTGGGACACTGAGATTTGCAACGCGCAGCGCCCTGGCGCTGTTCCTGGCGACCACCGCCGTTACCTCCTTGCCACCGCAGCCCGCCGCCGCCCAGACCTATGCCTTCACCCGGGTCGAGATCGAAGGCAACCGCCGGATCGAGGCCGCCACCATCCTGAGTTATCTGGGCGTGGAGCGCGGCGAGACCCTGTCGGCCGCCGAGTTGAACGACGGCTACCGACGGTTGCAGGGCTCGGGCCTGTTCGAAAGGGTCGCGCTTGTCCCGCAGGGCAACCTTCTGGTCGTCCGGGTGCAGGAATTTCCGACCATCAACCGGGTTTCCATCGAGGGCAACAGGCGACTGAAGGATGAAGTGTTCGACAGTCTGCTGCAATCGGCTCCGCGCCAGGTCTATTCCCCGTCGGCCGCCGAAGCCGACGCCCGCACCATCATCGAAGCCTATCAATCGCAGGGCCGGATTGCCGCCACGGTCGATCCGGTGATCATTCGTCGTTCGAACAACCGCGTCGACCTGGTGTTCGAAGTCTCCGAAGGCCGCACGGTCGAGGTCGAACGCCTGACCTTTACCGGCAACCGTGACTTCTCGGACCGTCGACTGCGTCGCGTTCTGGAAACCAAGCAGGCCGGCATCCTGCGTCAGTTCATCCGTGCCGACACTTATGTGCCGGACCGGATCGAATTCGACAAACAGGTGCTGCGCGATTTCTACCAGTCGCGCGGCTATATCGACTTCCAGGTCACGGCCGTGGCCAGCGAAATGGCGCGCGAACGCGACGCCTTCTTCGTGACCTTCCAGGTCCGCGAGGGGCAGAGCTTCGAGTTTGGCGAAATCACCACGACGTCAGACCTGGCCGAGGTGGACCCGGACGAGTTCCACGCGGTGTCGCGTATTCGCCCCGGTCAGACCTACAACCCTGCCGCGCTGGAAAACACGATCGCACGCATGGAGCGGCTGGCAATCCAGAAGGGGCTGAACTTCATCCGGGTCGAGCCGCGCGTGACGCGCAACGACCGCAGCCAGACCCTTGATATCGAACTGGTCGTGACCCGCGGCCCGCGCATCATTGTCGAACGGATCGACATCGAGGGCAACGCGACCACGCTTGACCGCGTTGTGCGCAACCAGTTCCGAGTGGTCGAGGGCGACCCGTTCAACCCGCGCGAAATCCGCGAGGCGGCGGAACGGATCCGGGCGCTTGGCTTCTTCTCCACCGCCGACGTGCAGGCCCGCGAGGGATCCGGCCCGGGCACGGTTGTGATTGATGTCGATGTGGAAGAACAGCCCACCGGCAGCCTGTCCTTTGGCGGGTCCTATTCCTCGGAATCCGGACTTGGGTTGAACCTGGCCTTCACGGAACGCAATTTCCTGGGGCGGGGCCAATACCTGTCGCTCAGCTTCAACAGCGGCTCGGACACACGGTCGTTCAACTTCGGCTTTGTCGAACCGAACACGCTGGGTCGGGATCTGGCCTTCGGCATCAGGGCTTCCTACGCGGACTCCGACAATGCGGATGACGAGGATTACGACACCGCGGTCGTGCGTTTCCGCCCCTCTCTTGAATTCCCGGTCAGCGAAAACGGGCGTCTGAAGCTCAGCACCTTCGTTGAAAGCATCGAAATGACCGGCGCGGGTCTGGATCCTGCCGACGTGTCCACGCTGATCATCGACGACATTGCCCTTGGGCGACAGACCGGGGCGGGGGTCGGCGTGTCCTATACCTGGGACACACGGCGCACCGGACTGAACCCGGAGGCAGGCGTAAGGGCAAACGTGGCTCTGGACCTCGGCGGGTTCGGCGCTGATTACGAATATGCCGAGGCGACGGCCTCACTGACCGGTCGTACGCTGGTTCTGAATGACCAGATAACCCTGCGCGGGACCGTGGAAGGCGGGGCGTTGATCGGGCTTGGGGATACGGGCAGCCGGATCGTTGACCGTTTTTCGCTTGGGACAAGCAAGATGCGCGGTTTCGAGCCAAACGGAATCGGCCCGCGCGATTTGACGCTCGATTCCGGGGGCGATCCCAAGGATGACGCGCTTGGGGGTAATTTCTACGCCGTCACGCGGCTTGAAGCGGAGTTCCCGCTGGGTCTGCCCGAGGAATACGGCATAACCGGTGGTCTGTTTGTTGATGCGGGCACCCTGTGGGGGCTGGATGACAATCTGGGCGGATTGATTGATGACGCCGCGCATATTCGGGCCGTTGTCGGCGCGTCGGTCTTCTGGACGACGGCCATCGGGCCCTTGCGTTTCAACTTCACCCACGCGTTGGCGAAGGAAGACTATGACAAGGAAACCAGCTTCGAGTTCACCATCCAGACCGAGTTCTGATCGACGCGGAGCTGCGAAGAGACGGCCCGGACCTGGCGTGATGCGCGCCCTTGCGCTTGTCTTCGTCACAACTGTTGCCGGTGTTCTGGGCGTGCCGGAAGGCCTCCGCGCGCAGGAGGGATCCCCTGCGCCGACGCAATTCGTCACGCTGGACAGGGACAGGTTGTTCCAGGGGACACAGTTTGGTCGACGGGTGATCGAACAGCTGGCCAACCAGGGCCTGCAACTTGCCGAGGAAACCCAGGAGCTTGAAGCCGCTCTGGAAGCCGAAGAACTGGCTCTGACCGAGGCGCGCAAGACCCTGACCCCCGCTGAGTTTCGCGCCAAGGCCGATGCTTTCGACGAAAAGGTCGTGGCCCTGCGCGCCGAGGCAGAGCTTGCAAGCGCGCGGTTCACGGCGTTGCGCGCATCCGAGCAGCGGATGTTCGAAGAACGTGTCGTGAGTGTCCTGCGCGAGCTGGTCGCGGATCTGGGGGCGGTTGCCATCCTGGATCGCACCGCCATCCTGCTGTCCGCGCGCAACATCGACATCACCGACCTGGCGATTGCCCGGATCGATGCCACCCTTGGGGACGGCACCCAGCCGGAAGAGCAGCCCGCCGACGATCCCGGCGTTTCCCCACAGCCGGAAACGCCCTCGTCCGACGGAGCGGCGCCGAAAGAGGAGCCTGCCGACGATCCGGGCCGGCACGACTGATCGCCATTGTTTCACGGCGCCCGGCTTGTTAGTCAGGGACGACAGAAGAACAAGGGATACCCCGATGACCGACATGCCGACCAGTGCCGATATCCACCTGATCCAGAAGTGCATTCCGCACCGTTACCCATTCCTTTTGGTGGACCGGGTCGAGGACATCGTACCCGGTCAATCCTGTCGCGGCATCAAAATGGTCACGATGAACGAACCGCATTTCCAGGGCCACTTTCCCGGCGCCCCGATCATGCCCGGTGTGACCATCATCGAAGCGATGGCCCAGGCTGCCGCCGTGATGGCCTCGATCAGCCTGGACATCGTGGAAAAGGATGCGCTGGTCTATTTCATGGGCATCGACAAGGCCAAGTTCCGCCGCAAGGTGGTGCCGGGCGACATGCTGGAGCTCTTCGTGACCGTGAACCGCTCGGGCTCGAAGATCTGGAAATTCTCCGGGGTTGCCAAGGTCGGTGACGAGGTCGCCTGCGAGGCAGATTTCACCGCGATGCTGGACCTTCAGGGGGCGTGAGCCATGGGAATTGATCCCAGCGCAGAGGTCCATTCCAGCGCCATCGTCGAAGACGGCGCCGTGGTCGGGCCGGACTGCATTGTCGGCCCCTTCACCATCGTCGGCGCCAAGGTCCGGCTGGGCCGGGGGGTGCATCTGAAAAGCCACGTTGTGGTGACGGGCGATACCTCGATCGGGGAGGAAACCGTTGTCTTTCCCTTCGCCGTGATCGGTGAAGTTCCGCAGGACCTGAAATTCGGCGGCGAGGAAACCCGGCTGGACATCGGCGCACGCAACCGGATTCGTGAACATGTCACGATGAATCCGGGCACCGCCGGCGGAGGCGGGCTGACCAGGATCGGCGATGACGGGCTGTTCATGGCCGGCTGCCACGTGGCCCATGACTGCCAGATCGGCAATCACGTCATCCTGGTGAACAACGTCGCCGTCGCGGGGCACTGTCACATCGACGATCAGGTGATCGTCGGCGGCCTCTCGGGCATCCATCAGTTCGTGCGCATCGGTCGTGGCGCCATCATCGGTGCGCTGTCCATGGTGACTTCGGACGTGTTGCCCCACGCGCTGGTCCAGGGCCCGCGCGGGGAGCTCGACGGGCTGAACCTGGTCGGGCTGAAGCGTCGCGGTGTGGACCGCGCCGACATCACCGCGCTTCGTGCTGCCTTCCTGATGCTCAAACAGGGCGAGGGCAACTTTCAGGAACGTGCCCGGCGGCTCGAGGAAGAGGCCGACAGCGACTATGTGCGCGAGATGGTGGCCTTTATCCTGGGCGACAGCGATCGCGGCTTTCTGACGCCCAGCTGATGGAACCGCGCCTGGCCATCCTTGCCGGTCACGGCCAGTTGCCGCGCGAGATCGCGGCGGCGGATGACACGGCGCTGTTCGTCACCTTCGACGGGGTGGACGTCGACGTGCCGGAAGGGCAGCTGCATCTGCGGGCCAGTTTCGAAAAGCTGGGTGCCCTGTTCAAGGATCTGCGCGCGCATTCGGTGAACGAGGTGGTCTTTGCCGGCTCGATGACCCGCCCCCACCTGAACCCGCTCAGGTTCGACATGAAAACCGCGCGGCTGATGCCGCGGGTCATGAAGGCGATGGCGGGTGGCGACGACGGGCTTCTGCGCGTGATCATCGAGATTTTCGAGGCCGAGGGGTTCATCGTCTCCGGCGCCCATGAGGTCGCCCCCGCGCTGAAGGTGCATGCCCATACGCTTTTTGGCCGGCAGCCGACGAAACAGGAACGTGACGATGCGGTGCGCGCCGCCGATATCCTGATCGCGCTTTCTCCCATGGATGTCGGGCAGGGCTGTGTCGTTGCCGGCGGGCAATGCCTGGGCATCGAGACGATCCAGGGCACCGACGCGCTTCTGCGCTATGTGGCAACCACGCCCGAGCACCTGAAACGCGGCGAGAAGGGCGTGCTGGTCAAAGCGGCCAAGGAGGGTCAGGATCTGCGCGTCGACATGCCCACCATCGGTCCCGAAACGATCCGCGGCGTGGCCGGGGCCGGGCTGGCCGGTCTGTTCATTGCCGCCGGCGGCGTCATCGTGTTGGAGCAGGAAGAGGTCGAACGCCTGGTGCGTGAACACGACCTTTTCCTGTTGGCGCGCTGATGCGGGTGTTCATCATCGCGGGTGAACCCTCGGGCGACCGGCTGGGCGGGGCGCTGATGGAGGGGCTCAAACAGCTCACTCCGGGTGTCGAATTTGCCGGTGTCGGCGGCGCGGCGATGCAGGGGCAGGGGCTGAACAGCCAGTTCGACATGTCGGAACTGTCGATCATGGGTATTGTCGAGGTCGCGCCGAAATATTTCCACCTGAAACGGCGCATACGCGAGGTGGCCGAGGCCGCGCTGGCCTTCGAACCGGATGTGATCGTCACCATCGACAGCCCGGATTTCTGCCTGCGCGTGGCCACGCTGGTGAAAGCGGTCAGCGACATTCCCACCGTGCATTACGTGGCGCCTTCCGTCTGGGCCTGGCGCGAGGGGCGCGCGGCGAAGATGGCGAAGGTGATCGACCACGTGCTGGCGCTTTTGCCGTTCGAGCCGCCGCTGATGCAGGCCGCTGGCATGGGCTGTGATTTCGTGGGCCACCCGGTGGTGGCTGAGCCCGTCGCGACGGGCGACGACGTGGCGGCCTTCCGAACCGAACGCGGTATCGGCGATGCACCGCTGCTGCTGGCCCTGCCGGGCTCGCGCAGGGGCGAGGTCGGACGGCTGGGCGACATCTTTGGCGAGGTGCTGCGCCGGGCGGTGGCCGAACGTCCCGACATCCGCGTGGTGGTGCCGGTCGCTCAGGGGGTCGAGGAGGACGTGGCCCGGGTCACTTCGGGCTGGCCGGGGCAGGTGGTGCGGATTCCGCCCGCCGATGCGCAGGCGAAACGCGCGGCCTTTGCCGCGGCCGATGTGGCGCTGGCAGCTTCGGGGACCGTGTCGCTGGAACTCGCAGCCGCGGACACGCCGATGGTGATCGCCTATGACATGAACTGGCTGACCCGCCAGATCGTGAAACGCATGATCAAGATCGACACGGCGACATTGGTCAACCTGGTGTCGGAAACCCGCGCGGTGCCGGAGTTCCTGGGCGCGGATTGCCTGCCCGAAAAGATCGCCCCGGCGCTCTTGTCGGTGCTCGATGCGCCGGGGGATCAGCGCGCGGCCATGCAGGTCACGATGGAGCGTCTCGGCCGTGGCGGCGAAGCGCCCGGCCTGAGGGCCGCGCGATCTGTCCTGTCCGTCGTGCGCTGACGCCCCGTTCGGACCGCCGGTTGCGGCGTGCCGGGAGCCGGGGGTTTACTTCCCGCGCCAGATCCAGCCGCCGCCAAAAACACGCGGCCCCTCGGGGGCGTAGAAGACACAGGCCTGTCCCGGGCTCACCCCTTCCTCGGGCGAAAGCAGTTCGACCTCGGCCTCGGTTTCCGAAATCGGCCGCACGATCGCATCGCGCGGCGGGCGGGTCGAACGCACCTTGACAGCCAGCTCCCACTGGTCGCGCGAAGTGAAGGGCTCATCCCCCAGCCAGTTGATCTCGCGCACCGGGATGATCCGGGTCGACAGCATCTCCTTCGGGCCGACGATCACCTGCTTGTTGTCCACGTCCAGCTTGACCACGTAAAGGGGGTCCGACAGCCCGCCGATCCCCAGCCCGCGCCGCTGACCGATCGTGTAATGGATCACCCCCTTGTGGGTGCCCAGAACCCGGCCGTCCGCATGCACGATCTCTCCCGGCTCGGCCGCACCAGGGCGCAGCTTTTCGATCACCGAGGCATAATCGCCATTTGGCACGAAACAGATGTCCTGGCTGTCGGGCTTGTCCGCCACCTCCAGCCCGTATTTGCGCGCCAGCGCCCGGGTTTCGTCCTTGGTCTTGAGATGGCCCAGCGGGAAGCGCAGGTAATTCAGCTGCTCCGGTGTGGTCGAGAACAGGAAATAGCTCTGGTCACGAGCCGGATCGGCGGCGCGATGCAGTTCGGCCCCCCTGGCCCCCATGTCGCGCTGGATATAGTGGCCGGTCGCCATGCAATCGGCGCCCAGGTCGCGTGCGGTCTCCATCATGTCCTTGAACTTTACCCGCTCGTTGCAGCGAATGCAGGGCACGGGCGTGGCGCCGGCGAGGTAACTGTCGGCGAACTCGTCGATCACCGCGTCCTGGAAGATGTTCTCATAGTCCAGCACGTAGTGGGGGAAACCCATCGTATCGGCCACCCGGCGCGCATCGTGGATGTCGATCCCCGCACAGCAGGCGCCCTTCTTGGCCAGCGCCGCACCATGGTCATAGAGCTGCAGGGTCACGCCGACCACGTCATAGCCTTCCTCGGCCAGCATCGCGGCCACGACGGAACTGTCCACGCCGCCGGACATCGCCACGACCACGCGGGTCTGGGCCGGCGGCTTGGCAAAGCCCAGCGAGTTCAGCTTCGTTTCGATGTCCATCATGCATCCCCCAGGGAAAGAGACCCGAAATATAGGAAAATTCGACACAACAACAAGGGGGGGCTTCACCGCTTCTTAAACCTGTCCGGTCAGATTGGCCCCGAGTGACGTATCGGGAGCCACAGATGTATCTCAAGAAAGTCGATGGACCACGTGCCGTGACCTTGCCGGACGGGTCGATCATGACGCGCGCCGACCTGCCACCGCAGGATACGCGCAGATGGGTCGCCAGCCGCAAGGCTGCGGTGGTGAAGGGGGTGACACACGGGCTCATCACCCTGGCCGACGCGCTCACGCTCTATGGCCTGTCGGAAGAAGAATATTCCGAATGGGCTGGCGCGGTCGAAAACCATGGGGAGGCGGCGTTGAAAGCAACGGCTCTTCAAAAGTATAGACAACCCTAGGGTGTATTCGCTAAAAGTTCTCTGTGGGTAACGGGGCATTAACCATTTCCAGCCTAACTGTTTGCAAAAGGAACGGAAGATTTAGCGGAGACTACAAAATGCGCATCCTGCTGGTGGAAGACGATCCCACGACAAGCCGCAGCATCGAACTCATGCTGACCCACGCCAATCTCAACGTCTATTCCACGGACCTGGGCGAGGAAGGCATCGATCTGGCCAAGCTTTACGATTACGACCTGATTTTGCTGGATTTGAACCTGCCTGACATGAATGGGCACGATGTTCTGCGCCAACTGCGCATGTCGCGGATCGACACGCCGATCCTGATCCTCACCGGTGCAGATGATACGGAAAACAAGATCAAGGGATTTGGCTTCGGCGCCGACGACTACATGACCAAGCCCTTCCACCGCGAGGAACTGGTGGCGCGTATCCACGCGATCATTCGGCGTTCGAAGGGGCATTCTCAATCGGTCATTCGCACAGGTAAGATATCAGTCAACCTTGACGCGAAAACCGTGGAGACTGACGGGCGGACCGTGCATCTGACCGGCAAGGAATACCAGATGCTTGAGCTTCTGTCCCTGCGCAAGGGCACCACGCTGACCAAGGAAATGTTCCTGAACCACCTCTATGGCGGTATGGACGAGCCCGAGCTG
>NZ_JASBTN010000069.1 GCF_030148435.1 Aliiroseovarius sp. | reverse complement strand
ACCCGCCTGATCGACCGCAACACCACGATCCCGACCAAGAAGAGCCAGATCTTCTCGACCGCCGAAGACAACCAGAACGCCGTGACCCTGCGCGTGTTCCAGGGCGAACGTGAAATGGCCGCGGACAACAAGATCCTGGGTCAGTTCAACCTCGAGGACATCCCGCCGGCCCCGCGCGGCATGCCGCAGATCGAAGTGACCTTCGACATCGATGCCAACGGCATCGTGTCGGTCGGCGCCAAGGACAAGGGCACCGGCAAGGAACAGTCGATCACGATCCAGGCCTCGGGCGGCCTGTCCGACGAGGACATCGACGCGATGGTCAAGGACGCCGAGGCCAATGCCGAGGCCGACAAGGAGCGCAAGGAGCTGGTCGAAGCCAAGAACCAGGCCGAAAGCCTCATCCACTCGACCGAGAAGTCGATGGAAGAGCACTCGGACAAGGTCGACCCGACCACGATCGAAGCGATCGAACTGGCCATTGCCGCCCTGAAGGACGTGATGGAAGAAGAGAACGCCGACAAGATCAAGTCGGGCATCCAGAACGTGACCGAAGCGGCCATGAAGCTTGGCGAAGCCATTTATAAGGCCAGCCAGGAAGAGGCGGCCGGTGAAGCCCCCGAAGCCGACGCCGCCGACGAGCCGCGCGGTGTGGACGACGACATCGTCGACGCCGACTTCGAAGATCTGGACGACGACAAGCGCTAAGTCCGGGTCCGGTCGGACCCTTTCGCGGCCGGCCCCGATGATCGGGCCGGTCGCTTGCGTTTCCTAGGGATAAAATACTGATGGCAAAACGCGATTATTACGAGGTGTTGGGCGTCGCCAAGGGCGCTTCGGCAGAGGAGATCAAGAAGGGCTATCGTCGCAAGGCGAAAGAGCTTCACCCCGACCGCAACGCCGACAACCCGGATGCCGAGGCCCAGTTCAAGGAAGCGAACGAGGCCTATGACGTCCTGAAGGATGCCGACAAGAAAGCGGCCTATGACCGCTATGGCCATGCGGCTTTCGAAGGCGGCATGGGCGGTGGTGGCCACCCCGGCGGCGGTTTCCGTGGCCAGGGCGATTTTGCCAGCGCGTTTTCGGACGTGTTCGACGATCTCTTCGGCGATTTCATGGGTGGTGGCCGTGGCGGCGGCGGCGGCGGGCGTGCCGCGCGCGGCTCGGACCTGCGCTACAACCTGCGTGTCACGCTCGAAGATGCCTATTCCGGTCTGCAGAAAACGATCAACGTGCCCACCTCGGTCGGCTGCGAGGACTGCAATGGCACCGGTGCCGAAAGCGGCGCGGAGCCGACCATGTGCCCGACCTGTTCGGGCATGGGCAAAGTCCGCGCGCAGCAGGGTTTCTTCACCGTCGAACGCACCTGCCCGACCTGTCAGGGCATGGGCCAGATGATCAAGAACCCCTGCGGGTCGTGCCATGGCGCGGGCCGCGTGGAGAAAGATCGCTCGCTGGCGGTGAATATCCCCGCCGGTGTTGAAACCGGCACCCGCATCCGCCTGGCGGGTGAGGGCGAGGCCGGCATGCGCGGCGGGCCGTCGGGCGACCTCTACATCTTCATCGAGGTGCAGGACCACGCTCTGTTCGACCGCGAAAGCATCCACCTGCACTGCCGTGTTCCGGTCTCGATGACCACCGCCGCCCTTGGGGGCGAGGTCGAGGTACCGACGATCGACGGCGGCCGGAGCCGGGTCAAAATCCCGGCGGGCTCGCAGAACGGACGCCAGATGCGCCTGCGCGGCAAGGGCATGCCCGCCCTTCGCGGTGGTGGCGCGGGCGACATGTATATTGAACTGGGGGTCGAAACTCCGGTGAACCTGACGTCGAAACAGAAAGAGCTGCTGCGCGAGTTCAACGAACTCAGCGAAGAGAACAACCCGGAAAGCTCGAACTTTTTCTCGAAGGTAAAAAGCTTCTGGGACGGGATGAAGGGTTAACCGTTAACCCCTGGTTTACCACTTGCATGCAAGTGTCGGTGTCATGAAGCACCGACACTTCTCTTTTGGCGAAATGCCCCAGAGCCTGTTCGACGTGGACGAGGCGCCGGTCGTGCCGGTTGCCAAGGACACAAAGGGGCAACTGCCGTCCTATATCAGGGATCACCGCGCGCGCCTGCGCGAACGGTTCATGCTGGGCGGGGCCACGGCAATGCCGGATTACGAGGTGCTGGAACTTGTGCTGTTTCGTGCCATCCCGCGTCAGGACGTCAAGCCCCTGGCGCGGCTCCTGCTGGAAACCTTCAAGGATTTCAATGGTGTGCTATCGGCACCCGTCGATCGGCTGCACCAGGTCAAGGGCGTGGGCGATGCGGTGATACGGGAGCTCAAGATTGTCGAGGCCGCAGCCCACCGTCTGGCCCGAGCCAGGGTCATGCAGAAACATGTAGTGACCTCCTGGGACGCGCTGCTGGACTACTGCCACACCACCATGGCCCACCGCGAAACCGAACAGTTTCGCGTGCTGTTCCTGGATCGGAAGAACGTGCTGATTGCCGATGAGGAACAGGCCCGGGGAACGGTGGATCATGTGCCGGTCTATCCGCGCGAAGTGGTGAAACGGGCGCTTGAGCTGAATGCCTCCGCGATCATCCTGGTGCACAACCACCCCTCCGGCGATCCGACTCCCTCAGACAGTGACATCACCATGACACAGCGGGTCGAAGACGCGGCGCGCGCGCTGGGGCTGACGCTGCACGATCACCTGATCATCGGAAAATCACGCGAGTTGAGCTTTCGCGCACAGGGGTACCTGTGACCATTTAATCAACGCAGCCACACCTCAACCCGCCGGTTCACGCCCCGGCCCCAGGCGCTGTCGTCACAGGCCAGGGGCAGGGCCTCGCCGAAGGCATGGACCGTTATATCGGGCAGGGGGCCTTCGACCTCTTCCGCCAGGATGGCCCGTACCCCTTCGGCCCGGCGCCGGGCGATCTCCACATTCTGCTCCGCGCCGCCCTGTCCGTCACTGAAGCCGACAAGCGACAGGGCCCGACCGTCGAAGCGGCCGGATTCCAACGCCCGCGCCAGCGTTGCGACATTCGAACGCGACGGGGCATCCAGCACGACCGAGCCGCCTTCGAAGCGGAAAGTGATCGACAGCCGCGCGTTTCCTGCCATCAACCCGGCCAGCCGCTGCAGCTGTTCCAGAGTGACCTCGGGTCCGGCGGCACGCAGCGCATTGGCCAGCCGGTCGCCCTGTTCACGCGCGGGCACCTCGTCAAATCGCCGGTCGACAAAACCCGCGCGGCGCACCACGAATTGCGCCGCGTCCGAACGCATGTAGCGCAGAAAATCGCGAGCCAGGCGCGGCAAGCGGCGGCCGGGCAGATACAGGTACATTGGCGTTGTCAGCGGGTAATCCTCGGCCTTGATGGTGGCGCGCGTGGCTGCAAGATCGAATCCGCAGCTGCCGGTCAGCGTGACCACCTGCGCGTCTCCCGGGTTGGAAAACCCGGTAATGCCAATGCCGAACGGATCTTCGGCCACGGCACGGGTGACGGCAGCATCGCTGGCTTGTATCAGCACGCTGTCGGCCAGGTCGCCGCCCTGCGCAGTGACCACTTCGCTGGTGAATACACGGCCAAACCCATAGGACGGGTCGCGCAGATAGGGTGTGATCGGTGCATCCTCTCCGCCAAGTTCGGACCAGTTGGTCACAACGCCGGAATAGATCTGCATCAGCTGGGTCAGCGACAGGCGGCGGACCGGGTTGCCGGCGGACACCACCGGCACCAGCGCATCCAGCGCGATGACCCGTACCTGGCGCAACGACCGCAAGTCGCCCAGACCCGCGTCGCGGACCAGGGCGCGTTCGCGCCCGGTCGCCTCGCGCATGGAAAGCACCATGTCCGCCTCGTTGCCAAGGAGGTCGGCAAAGCCTTCGGTCGAGGTGGTCAGGCGTATGGTGATCCGCGCGGCCGGCTGGCGGGCATCGCCTTCGAACAGGGTATAAAGCAGCCCGGTGCCCGACAGTTCCTCGCGTTGCAGCGCATAGGAGTGACGCAGGGCAAAGCCTTCGATCAGCGCGGGGATCAGCACGCGACCCATTTCATGGGCACCGGAGATAGTAAACTCGGCGACATAGCTGCCCAGGTTCGGACAGCCGGGCCCCTCGCAGCTGACCCCGGAGGCATCAACCGTCAGCACGCCGTATTCCGTCTCGACGCGATAGAATTCGCCATCGAAACCAAGCAAGTCGCCATCGAGCGTGATGGATCCGTCTCGGGCCCGCAGTGTCACGTCATCGGCCCGCGCAAAGGCGGTGAAGCTTGTAAGAAAAAGCGCGGCGAGAACCGCCGCGCGCAGAATGATCATGACCCGCCCCTGTTGCCAGCGTCAGTTGCTGGCGATCTTCAGGTCTCGGGGCAGGTTTTTCAACACCAGAAATTCACCAACAGCGTCGCAACCGGGCGCACCGAAGGACAGGTCGGTCAGGCTCAGCCCGTCGCGCGGAGAGTTGCGCAGCAAGGTGGCCTGGATGGCGCTATCGCAAGCCTCGGCCAGAATCTCGGCCTCGACCGAAACCTCGGGGCGGCGACCCGCGTCGATCAATTCAACCGGATAGGTGTAGATATCCGCGGTCCAGCCACCGGCAACAGATCCCGTAACGGTAAAAAATCCACCTTCACCGGCCTGTGCGCGCGCTGCGGTCCCCGGGTGATTGGCGTGCATGTGGCCCGGTTCATCATAGGTGGCGCCGTTTTCCAGCGCGTGCAGCCCCATGCCGGTCACGCCCCGCCATACAAGGGCGACACGTTCGAAATCCGCCAGGGTGGGCACGAAGGCCTCGACCTCGGCCTGGCGTCCGTCCGCGAAATGCGCCAGGAACCGCGCGTCTTCGACCATGGCAGGCAGATCGACAAGAAGCAAGCCGGTGTCATCCAGCTGTTCGGTAATGCGCAATCCGGCATGGGTGATCTCGACCTGCTCCCCTGCGTGGCATGGAGATTCAAGAGCGAGCGCGACCATCGCAGCGGGTGCGGAGGTGGCGGTGAAGCCTGTTTCACAGTCCGGGTCTGCACCGGGCGACGGGTCCAAGGCATCTGTCTTGGACATCGAGCCCACCTGCAACGCGGTTTCGGCTTCCGCACCGGGAGAAACGGGATCAGCAAAAGGCGCAATGGCAATCGGTGACGCGGCGATGACCGGGGAGATGACCGGGGCCACCTCGGCACGTACAGGCTCCGGCACGACTTCCGGGACCGGCGGCTCAAGCGGAATGTCCACGGGTTGGGGAGCGGTGAAAAGCGTGTCAGGCACGGCGGCAGCGACCAGAGCGGGCTTGGACAGCGGTGCGCCCGCCGGAAGGGGAACCCCTTTCTGCATGAAAAAGCCGGCAGCAGCGGCAATAGCCAGGGTCGCGCCGACGGTTATGGCCTTCTTCCTGTCGATCACATGCATGGCGATCTCCTTCCACTCGAAACCAGTGTGAGGATCACCGGAAATTGCGCCGATCTGATGGAGTTCACATGGCTTTTCCACCTCAGGATGAGGCGGATTTCCTTATAATAAGTTACTCTTGCCGTCGACAGGCCACATTTCCGCCAGCTTCCCGCCGCCCGATTTCGGAAACACAGGCCCCTACAAGCCCGGTATCGTTTCCGAAATCGAAATTAGCCCGAAGCTCCGTGCGGGCTGTCTCCTCAGAAGCCGCCGTGGCAGTGCTTGAACTTCTTGCCGGAGCCACAGGGGCATTGATCGTTGCGGCCCGGGTTGCCCCAGGTGCTCTGATCGTTTTCGTCAAAACCGGGGAGGGCGTCGCCCGACGGCTCTTCGGCGGGCGCGGGCGCGGCAGCAGCAGCCTGGGCAGCCTGCTGTTTCAGATACTGTTCCATCAACGCGCGCTGTTCCTCTTCAGACATCGGTCGCACCTGAGCCAGTTGTTGGGTCACGTCCTCGCGCAGACCGTCAAGCAGGTTGCCGAACAGTTGGAACGCCTCGGTCTTGTATTCGTTCAGCGGATCGCGCTGTGCATAGCCGCGGAATCCGACGACCGAGCGCAGGTGTTCGAGCGTCAGAAGGTGTTCCTGCCATTTCTTGTCGATTGTCTGCAGCAGCACCTGCTTTTCGATATTGCGCATGGTCTCGGGGCCGAAATCGACCGCCTTTTTGGCCATGAACTCGTCGGATGCGTCATAGAGCTTCTCGCGGATGGTGTCGTCATCCGCGCCTTCCTCGGCCGCCCAGTCGATCACCGGCACGTCGATGCCGACCTTTTCCATCACCGAGGCATAGAGCCCCTGGGTGTCCCACTGGTCTGCGTAGCTCTTCGGCGGCATACAGCCATCGACGAGGTCGTCGATCACCTGGTGACGCATGTCCTGGGCGATTTCCGACAGGTCTTCGGTTTCCATGATCTCACGACGCTGGGAGAAGATCACCTTGCGCTGATCGTTCATCACGTCATCGAATTTCAAAAGCTGCTTGCGGATGTCGAAGTTGCGGCCTTCGACCTTGGCCTGGGCGCGTTCAAGCGACTTGTTCACCCAGGGGTGCACGATCGCTTCGCCTTCCTGCATGCCCAGGGTCGACAGGACCTTGTCCAGGCGTTCCGAGCCGAAGATGCGCATCAGGTCGTCTTCGAGGCTCAGGAAGAAGGCCGAACGGCCCGGGTCGCCCTGACGGCCCGAACGGCCGCGCAGCTGATTGTCGATGCGGCGGCTTTCGTGGCGTTCGGTGGCCAGAACGAACAGGCCGCCGGCTTCCAGCACCTTGGCCTTTTCCGCGGCGTGTTCGCCTTCGATCTTGGTGCGCACGGCTTCGGGATCGGCCTCCGGGTCGGCGGCCAGGGCCTCCATCACCTTCATCTCGACATTGCCACCCAGCTGAATGTCGGTGCCGCGGCCCGCCATGTTAGTGGCGATGGTCACGGCGCCCAGACGGCCGGCATCGGCAACGATCTGCGCCTCGCGTTCGTGCTGGCGGGCGTTCAGCACGTCATGCGGGATGCCCGCGGCTTTCAGCAACTGCGACAGCATCTCGGATTTCTCGATCGAGGTGGTGCCCACCAGCGTCGGCTGGCCCTTTTCATGCGCTTTCTTGATTTCCGCGACCACGGCGGCGTATTTCTCTTCGCCAGTCCGATAGACCGCGTCGTGTTCGTCCTCGCGGGCGATCGGCTTGTTGGTCGGCACCTCGACCACGCCCAGCTTGTAAATCTCCAGGAATTCCTCTTCCTCGGTCAGGGCCGTGCCGGTCATGCCCGCCAGCTTGTCATAGAGGCGGAAGTAGTTCTGGAACGTCACCTGGGCCAGCGTCACGTTTTCGGGCTGGATATTGCAGCCTTCCTTGGCTTCGATGGCCTGGTGCAGACCTTCGGACAGGCGGCGGCCCGCCATCATGCGGCCGGTGAATTCGTCGATCAGCACAATCTCGCCGTTGCGCACGATATAGTCCTTGTCCCTGGTGAACAGCTTGTGAGCACGCAGGCCCTGGTTCACGTGGTGAACCAGCGTGGTCGATTCCGGGTCATAGAGCGTCTGACCTTCGGGCAGCAGGCCCAGAGCAGACAGGCGCTGCTCAAGGAACTCGTTGCCCTCGTCGGTATAGGTCACGTTGCGTGACTTTTCATCCAGGGTGAAATGGTCGTCCAGCACCTCTGGGATCAGCTTGTCGATGGCAACATAGAGCTCCGAACGGTCCTGGGCCGGGCCCGAGATGATCAGCGGTGTGCGGGCCTCGTCGATCAGGATCGAGTCGACCTCGTCCACGATCGCGAAATGGTGGTCGCGCTGGTACATGTCCTTCAGGTTGGACTTCATGTTGTCGCGCAGATAGTCGAAGCCCAGCTCGTTGTTGGTGGCATAGGTCACGTCGCAGGCGTAGGCGTCCTTCTTTTCCGCGTCGGGCTGCTGCGGGTAGACGACGCCGGTGGTCATGCCCAGGGCGCCATAGACCTTGCCCATCCATTCGGAATCCCGACGGGCGAGGTAGTCGTTCACGGTGACGATATGCACGCCCCGGCCGGTCAGCGCGTTCAGATAGGCGGGGAAGGTGGCAACCAGGGTCTTGCCCTCACCGGTCTTCATCTCGGCGATATTGCCCTCGTGCAGAAAGATCCCACCCATCAACTGGGTGTCGAAGGCGCGCAGGCCCAGGGCGCGTTTGGCAGCCTCGCGGCAGTTGGCGAAGGCCTCGGGCAACAGGTCATCCAGCTTCTCGCCCTCGGCGACGCGACGCTTCAGCTCTTCGGTCTTGTCGACCAGCCCCTGATCGTCCAGCTTGGCGAACTCCTCCTCGAGCGCGTTGATCTTGGCAACCACCTGGCGCGTGGCCTTGATCTTGCGATCATTCGGCGTGCCAAAAATCTTGCGCGCCACAGTTCCGATACCAAGCATGTTCTATCCGCCTCGACAGGTTCAATCCAATTTGATGAGAGGGTACTTGCCCGTCCCCCTTGGGACCCGTATCTAGAACGGAAGGAACCGGCGCTCTCAAGCCTTCGGAGGATGTAGGCGCAGGGGGTAAAACTGTCAACATTGCCGGGCTTTCCGGCCCCTTTCGAGGATCTTTTCATGTCGAAACGTCACAGCTTTCTGATCGGGGCGGCAATGGCCGTGGCCCTGGCCCTTCCGACCGCCGCAGAGGAAGTTACCGCCGACACCATTGTCGCCACGGTCAATGGCGAAACCCTGACCCTGGGACACCTTGTCGCGGCCCGCTCGGCCCTGCCGCAGCAGTACCTGCAGCTGCCCGACGACGTTCTGTTCGAAGGCCTGCTTGAGCAGATGATCCAGCAGATCGTGCTGACACAGGCCGTGGGTGAGCTGGACCGGCGCGTTCTGGCCACGCTGGAAAACGAGCGCCGCGCGCTGATTGCCGGGGTGATGCTGCAGGGCGTGATCGAAGAGGCGATCACTGAAGAAGCGTTGCAGGAAGCCTACGACGCGCAGTTCGCCAATGCCGAACCGACCGAGGAATGGAATGCCTCGCACATCCTGGTCAGCAGCCAGGACGAAGCCGATGCGCTCATCGAAGAGCTTTCCGGCGGCGCCGATTTCGCCGCCCTTGCCAAGGAACATTCGACCGGCCCCTCAGGCCCCAGTGGCGGTGAACTGGGCTGGTTCTCTTCCGGCATGATGGTTCCCGCCTTCGAGGCCGCCGTGATGGAGATGGAAGTCGGCGCGGTCTCGGAACCGGTCGCGACCCAGTTCGGCTGGCACGTGGTCAAGCTGAACGACAAGCGCCTGCAGGGCCCGCCGCCGCTGGAAGAGGTCCGGGACCAACTGGCCGAGGCCATCCAGGGCACCGCGATGGAAGAGGCGATCGCCGCGCTGATGGCAACCGCTACAATCGATCGTCCGGACCTGTCGGCAATCGACCCGGCGACGCTGAAAGACGAAACCCTGATCGACTGACGGAAGAATGGGCGCCAAGGCAAAAATCAAGAAGCTTGAAAAACGGCTGAAGAAGCTCAAGGCCAAGCTCAAGGCGGCGACGACCCATACGCATGCAGTCGCGCCGCTTGCACCTGCCGGGTTCCCCGCGCTGCCGGTCATTGCCGGCGCGCGGTTCTCGGCGGTAAAGGCGGGGGTGAAATATGCCGACCGCCTGGACGTGATGCTGGCAGAGCTGCAACCGGGCACCGCGATTGCCGGGGTGTTCACCAAGTCCTCTACCCGGTCCGCCGCGGTGCTGGATTGCCAGGACAAGATTGGCTCCGACCCTGCCGCCGGCGCGGCGATCATCGTCAATGCGGGCAATTCCAACGCCTTTACCGGGCAGGCCGGCTTTGCCTCGGTTGCCAAAATCACCGGTGCCGTGGCCGACAGGATCGGTGTGCCGGAAAACAGGGTCTATTCCGCCTCAACCGGCGTTATTGGGGAACCTCTGGACCCGGCGATCCTGACCGATTGCCTGGATGAGCTGCAAGGCACTCTTGTGCCCGATTCGCTGGAACAGGCAGCCGAGGCGATCCGCACCACCGACACCTTTGCCAAGGGCGCCAAGGCCGAGGTGCGCGTGGGCGATCGCCTGGTACATATCGCGGGGATCGCCAAGGGCTCGGGCATGATCGCACCGGACATGGCGACGATGCTGGTTTTCATTTTTACCGACGCGAAAATCGACCAGCCGGTGTTGCAGCAAATGCTGGGAGAGCTGACCGATCAAACTTTCAACAACATCACGGTGGACAGCGACACCTCTACGTCGGACACGCTGATCGTCGCGGCCACCGGCGCCTCGGATGTCGGCGTGGATGCCGATCACGCCGGGTTCCGCAAGGCCCTGCGCGACGTCATGATGGATCTGGCCCACCAGGTGGTGCGCGACGGTGAAGGCGCGACCAAGTTCGTCGAAGTGCGCGTTACCGGGGCCAGGACCGATGCTGATGCCCGCACCCATGCGCTGGCCATCGCCAATTCACCGCTGGTCAAGACCGCAGTGGCCGGTGAGGACCCCAACTGGGGCCGTATCGTCGCTGCAATCGGCAAATCCGGCGCCTATGCGGAACGGGACAGGCTGTCGATCTCTTTCGGCAATATCCTGGTGGCCGAAGGCGGCTGGGTCTCGCCCGCCTACCGCGAAGAGGACGGCGCCCATTACATGAAACATGACGAGCTGCTCCTCCATGTGGACATGGGTCTGGACGCGGGCAATGCGCAGGTCTGGACCTGTGATCTGACTCACGGCTACATCCAGATCAACGCGGATTACCGGTCGTAGCCGGGAACGGGTTTCTTCGAAAAGGGGCTGGGCGCGATGGACGCGACACGCAATACGAATGTCATACTGGTCTCGGCTGTTGCGCTGATCGACCGGGATGGGCGGGTGCTTCTGGCGCAGCGCCCGGAAGGGAAATCCATGGCCGGTCTTTGGGAGTTTCCCGGTGGCAAGGTCGAACCGGGGGAGAGCCCGGAAGTCGCATTGATCCGCGAACTACACGAGGAGCTGGGCATTGACACCTGGGCCTCCTGCCTTGCCCCGCTGACCTTCGCCAGTCATGCCTATGACGACTTCCACCTGCTGATGCCGGTCTTTGCCTGCCGCAAATGGGAGGGCACGCCGCATCCGAAGGAAGGGCAGAAACTCGCCTGGGCGCGGCCGCAGAACCTGCGGGATTACCCGATGCCGCCGGCGGATATACCCCTGATCCCGATGCTGCGCGACTGGCTTTAGCTGTGATTCGGACGCCGTTCAGCGACATTTGCTGACGGAACGAAAAAGGGACGGCGTTTGCCGTCCCTTTCCGTTTCTGGTGCTGGGCGAGACCTTTACTCCAGGGTCCGCGCCACTTCCTCACGTTCGAAGATCTCGATGACGTCCTGCGGGCGGATGTCTTCGTAGTTCTCGAAGGCCATGCCGCATTCCTGACCGGACTGCACTTCCTTGACCTCGTCCTTGAAGCGCTTGAGCGTCTTCAGCGTGCCTTCGTGGATCACCACGTTGTCGCGCAGGAGGCGCACACCGGCCGAGCGGCGCGCGACACCTTCGGTAACAAGGCAGCCGGCAACCTTGCCAACACCCGATACCTTGAAGACTTCGCGGATCTCGGCGTAGCCGATGAAGTTCTCACGCACTTCGGCGGACAGCAGGCCCGAGGCGGCAGCTTTCACGTCATCCACCAGGTCATAGATGACCGAGTAATAGCGGATCTCGACACCTTTCTGGTTCGCCGAATTGCGCGCGGACGCATTGGCGCGGACGTTGAAGCCGATGACCGGCGCGCCGGAGGCTTCCGCCAGGCCGATATCAGTCTCGGTAATCGCGCCGACACCGTAATGCAGAACGCGCACGCGCACTTCGTCGTTGCCGATCTTTTCCATCGCCTGAACGATCGCCTCGGCAGAACCCTGCACGTCGGCCTTGACCAGGATCGGCAGCTCGGCGACGTTCTGATCCGCCTTGGCCTTGGCCATCATCTGTTCCAGCGTGGTCGCGGCACCGGCAGCGGCGCGCTTGTCCTTGGCGGCCTGAATCCGGTAGTCGGCGATCTCGCGCGCCTGGGCTTCGGTGTCGACCACGTTCAGAACGTCACCGGCTTCGGGCGTTCCGTTCAAACCCAGCACCTCGACGGGCTCCGACGGACCGGCTTCGTTGACGCGGTCGCCCTTGTCGTTGACCAGTGCGCGCACCTTGCCCCACTGTTCGCCGACGACAAAGATGTCGCCCTGCTTCAGCGTGCCGTTCTGCACCAGAACGGTGGCAACCGGGCCACGGCCCACGTCGAGCTGCGCTTCGATCACCGCGCCCGAGGCCGAGCGATTCGGGTTGGCCTTCAGTTCCAGAACCTCGGCCTGCAGCGCGATGGCTTCCAGAAGTTCGTCCAGACCGTCACCGGTATGGGCCGACACTTCGACATCCTGCACGTCACCCGACAGTTTCTCGACAATCACCTCGTGCTGCAGCAGATCAGTGCGCACCTTGTCCGGGTTCGCGGCCGGCAGGTCACATTTGTTGATCGCGATGATCATTGGCACTTCGGCGGCCTTGGCGTGGTTGATCGCCTCGATCGTCTGCGGCATCACGGCGTCATCCGCCGCAACGACCAGCACGACGATGTCCGTCACCTGGGCGCCCCGGGCACGCATCGAGGTAAACGCGGCGTGGCCGGGCGTATCCAGGAAGGACAGCGTGGTGCCATCGTCGGTCTGCACCTGATAGGCGCCGATGTGCTGGGTGATCCCGCCCGCTTCGCCGGCCGTCACCTTGGCGTTGCGGATCGCATCCAGAAGCGAGGTCTTGCCGTGGTCCACGTGGCCCATGATGGTGATCACGGGGGGGCGCGGCTCCAGGTCTTCGTCCTTGTCCTCGACGCTATCGATCACGTCCTCGACGTCGGCGTCCGAAACGCGCACGATCTTGTGGCCGAATTCCTCGATGATCAGTTCGGCAGTATCCTGGTCGATCGACTGGTTCTGCGTGATCATCATGCCCATGTTCATGAGCGACTTGATCACGTCGGCCACGCGTTCGGCCATGCGGTTGGCCAGTTCCGACACCACGATGGCCTCGGGCACCTGCACGTCGCGCACGACCTTTTCGCGCGGCTCGGCGCCGCCCATGGCCTTCTGGCGCAGGCGGTCCTGCTTGCGCTTCATCGCGGCGACCGAGCGATGCCGCCCGCCTTCACCGCCACGCAGCGCCTGGTTCACGGTCAGCTTGCCCGAGCGACGGTTGTCGTCCCGGCTGCCCTTGCCGCGGGTCTGTTTCTGGTCGCGTTCGTTGCGGTCCGTCTTGCGCGGCGCGGACGAGGATTTGCCGGTGCCACGGGCCTCGGCCGCCTGTGCGGCAGCCGGATCGGGCGCGGGCTGAGCCTTGGCGGCCTTTTCGCGGACCTTGGCCTCTTCAGCTTCGCGCTTCTTGCGCTCTTCTTCCTCGGCCTTCGCCTTCAGCGCGGCTTCGCGTTCGCGTTCCTCGCGTTCCTTGGCCTCGGCCTCGGCACGGCGACGGGCGCGCGCCTCCTCGCGGGATTTCTCTTCCGCAGCACGCTTGGCGGCCTCTTCGACCTCGCGGGCCTTGGCGGCCTGCAGCGCCTTCAGGCGGCGCTCCATTTCGGCGTCCGAAATCCCGGCGGGACGTTTCGAGGGATCCCCCTTGGCGGGTCCACCCTTGGCACCCGCCGCTTTCGCTGCCGAAGCCGTACCGGGCTTGGGCACCACAACGCGGGGCTTGCGTTTGGTTTCGACCACAACCTTGTTCGTCCGTCCGTGGGAGAAGCTCTGCTTCACCTGACCCGGGCGGTTGCCACGGATCCCCAGGGTCTTTTTGCCGTCATTTTCGCTCATCTGGTCTTCGTACCTTTCCGGCGCCGATTTGCGCCGACATCCTCTTGCGCGCGCAAGCCTCGCAGCTTTGCGGCTTCCTCTACTACACGAGAGGTCAAACCGCCAGCGGCGAGCGCGCCATGTATCACATTTTCCCGCCCGAAAGCCAAACCCAATTCATTCGCGGTCAAAACGCCAATGAAACAGTCCCGTCCCGGGGGGGGGCGGAGCTTGGATTTCCCGCGCTCCGAACCATCGCTGGCCTGGATCAGCACTTTCGCCTGATCCTTCATCAGCCAGTCTTTCACTTTCTCATAGCCGGCCACAGCCTGGCCGGCCTTTCGCGCCAGACTGACCAGGTGCACCACCCGATCCGCCAGCGCCTTTTCCAGGTCCTCGACCAGCCCCTCAGGGACCGAGACCTTACGCTTTGCTCCGCGCGAAAACAGACCTTTCGCCACGGCTTTCTCAAGCGCCTTGCGGTCGGCCGAGACCCAGATGCCGCGGCCCGGCAGCTTGCCCAACAGGTCAGGCACCACCTGATCGTCGGGCCCGACCACGAAGCGGATCAGCCCAGCGCGCGGCTGAGTCTCTCCGGTCGCGATGCAGCGCCGTTCGGGCTCGTCCGCTCGCGATTTCTGACCCCCGCGCGTCATGGCGCTTGCTCCGAGGCCTGGGGTCAGGCCCCGGCCTCCCCGGTCAGTGCGTCGGTAACTTCTTCGCCGTCGACTGCCTCGCCTTCTTCACCTTCCTCGGCGTCGGCTTCCAGATCGGCCAGGTCGACCCAGCCCAGCATGACCCGAGCGGTCATGACCAGGGTCTGCGCTTCTTCGAGGCTGATGCCAAAGGGCTCCAGCACACCGTCGTCCTTCACACGCTCGCCGTTCTGCGAGGTCCAGCCGCCGGCCAGTTCCCAGTCGGCACAGGTGGCGAAATCCTCCAGCGAAAGAACCCCGTCCTCGGCCAGAGCCTGGATCATCTGCGGGGTCAGGCCTTCGAAGCTGAACAGGCTGTCCTGCACACCCAGCTCCTGGGCGCGTTCGATCGCCTTGCGGTTCTGCTCGTCGATGAAGTCGCGGGCGCGGGCCTGCAGCTCTTCGGCGGTGCCTTCATCGACACCGTCGATCACCAGAAGCTCGTCCTGCTCGACATAGGCGACCTCTTCGAGGTTGGTAAAGCCTTCGGCCACCAGCAACTGGGCAAAGAACTCGTCCAGATCCAGCGTGTCCATGAACAGCTGGGTGCGCTCGGCGAATTCCTTCTGACGGCGCTCGCTTTCCTCGGCCTCGGTCATGATGTCGATGTCCAGGCCGGTCAGCTGGCTGGCCAGACGCACGTTCTGACCGCGACGGCCGATCGCCAGCGACAGCTGCTCGTCCGGCACGACGACTTCGATACGCTCGGCGTCCTCGTCCAGAACGACCTTCGACACTTCGGCCGGCTGCAGCGCATTCACCAGGAAGGTCGGAGTATCCTCGTTCCACGGAATGATGTCGATCTTTTCGCCCTGCAGCTCGTTCACCACGGCCTGCACGCGCGATCCGCGCATACCGACGCAGGCGCCGACCGGGTCGATCGAGTTGTCATAGGAAATCACCGCAATCTTGGCGCGCGAACCCGGGTCACGGGCCACCGCCTTGATCTCGATGATGCCGTCATAGATTTCCGGCACTTCCATCTTGAACAGCTCGGCCATGAATTCCGGCGCGGTGCGGCTGAGGAAGATCTGCGGGCCGCGGGTCTCGCGGCGCACATCCTTGACGAAGCAGCGGATACGGTCGTTCGGGCGATAGCTTTCGCGGCCGAACTTCTCGTTGCGGCGCAGGATGGCTTCGCCGGCGCCCACGTCGACGATGACGTTGCCGTATTCCTCGCGCTTGACCTGACCGTTGATGATGGTGCCGGCGCGGTCCTTGAATTCCTCGAACTGGCGGTCCCGTTCGGCTTCGCGCACCTTCTGCAGGATCACCTGCTTGGCGCTCTGAGCGGCGATACGGCCCATTTCGACCGGCGGGACTTCTTCGGTGTAGACGTCGCCAACCTTCGGGTCGTCCATATACTGTTTCGCCTGTTCGACGGTGAATTCGGCCTGGTAGTTCTCCAGCTCCTCATCCTCGACCACGGTGCGCACGCGGGTAAAGGTCGCGCGGCCGGTCTTGCGGTCGATCGAGACGCGAATGTCCATCTCTGCGCCGTAGCGGCTCTTGGCGGCACGCGCCAGGCTTTCTTCCATCGCCTCGATGACCAGACCGGGGTCGATCATCTTTTCGCGGGCCACGGCCTCGGCGGTTTGCAAAAGCTCCAGCTGGTTTGCGGAAGTGATTGCCATCGTCAGTCCTCCTCGGAACCGGTGATTTCCTGAATTTCGTCAAATTGCGTTTCGTCGATCTGCCCCGCCGCCTTGCGCTGGCGCAGCATCTCGGTGATCAGCTCGTCGGTCATGACCAGCTTGGCCTCGGCCAGAAGGTCGAAGGTCAGGCCGATGGTCACGGCCTCGCCCTGGTTGTCGATCTCGATCAGCACCTCGTCACCCTCGGTGCCGGCAAGCGTGCCCTTGAAGCGCTTGCGCCCGTCGATCAGCTCGGCGGTTTCGAGCTTGGCGACATAGCCGCTCCAGTCGTCGAAATCCTTGAACCGCGTCAGCGGGCGGTCGATTCCGGGCGAGGAGACCTCGAGGTTGTAATTATCCTCAATCGGGTCCTCGACGTCCAGCGTGGCCGAAACGGCGGTGTTGATCTCGGCCAGATCATCGACCTCGATCCCGCCCTCGGGTTTCTCGGCCATGATCTGAAGCGTGGGCGTATTGCCACCCATCAGGCGCAGGCGCACCAGCTCATACCCCATGCCCTCGATCACGGGGCGCAGAATATCGGCCAGCTTGCGGTCAATGGCGGCTTTGGCAACCAGGTCGGTCATGTGTCTTGCAGGCCTTGTATTGGGCACAAAAAAACGGGCCAGCGGCCCGTCGGTGTTTCCGGTGAGGCTCCGGGTGTGGACCCCAGCGCCTTCGCTGTTGATTGGTCATATAGAGAGGAAAAGGGGCGGATGCAAGGGGGATGGGTGATTCCTCTTTGCAAGACGGGACTACCCGGATTTGCGGGCAACCAGGAACAGGGCCTTCATCGACCCTTTCGGCTGCCAGTCCTCGATGATCTCGAACCCGTGAGACACCAGCATCCCGCGCAGATCATCTTCGGTGAACCAGCTCAGCGCCGGGAGTTTGCCCAGCGCGTGGCCAACCCGGACGATGGGTTTGAGCCACCAGGCATAACCCAGACAACTGGTCGAACTAACGAAGAGCCCGCCGGGTTTCAGGCTGGTGTGCACTTTGGCGATGCTGGCCGGCGGGTCGGGCAGCAGATGCAGAATCGAATGAGCCTGGATCATGTCGAGGCTTTCCGGTGCGATCTCCAGCGTATCGAAATCGGCAACCTCGAACCCAACCCGCTCGGCCCCGTCCTTGGCGCGGGCAATGCGGATCATCTCGGGCGAGATATCGACGGCGCGGTAGCTGGCCACGTGGGGCGCGTGATGCAGCGCGGTGGTGCCGGTGCCGCAGGCGAACTCCAGCACATTCATGTCGGGTCGCATATGGGCCCGGGTCCGGTTCAGCTTGTATTCATAGGACGCCATGTCGCCAACGGCTCGCCTGGCGTATTTCGGGGCAATCTTGTCCCAGAAACGGGTGGCATCGGTCATGAAAATCCCTCGCGGCAACTCTCCAGCCATATGGGGTCAGTCGCCGCTTTTCCAACCCGCATCCCGGTGGGAACCATCGCAGAAGGGTTTGTTGCCCGACAGGCCGCAGCGGCAGAGCACATATTTGTTGGCGCTCTGCCCGTCGCCCGTTGGAAATTCGGGCGGCGCGACACCCTGCACCCAATAGGGGCCGTTGGGTTCGACCGTGACCTCGGCCCGCGCCGTGACGCGGTGATCGGGGGCACCATCCGCCCCACGGAAGCTGAGCGCACCAGAGGGGCAGGCGGCCATGACCTCGGCCAGATCTTCCACGTTGCCCTTGTCGGGCTGGACCCAGGGTTTCTGCGCCGGGTTGAAGATATGACCGGCCAGCCGGCCGCATTCAGCGGCGTGGCTGCACAGCATGGGATTGTAGAAAACCGTCGCCTCCGCGCCTTCATAGGCGATCAGCCGGTCGCGTCCGGCCGGGGTGGTTTTCGCGTCCGAGAACCCGTCCTTGTGGGAACCGTCACAGAAGGGTTTGTTGCCGGAGCGCCCGCAGCGACAGAGCGCCATGACCGGTTTGCAGGCCACAGGCTGCCCGTCGGCACCGGTCATCCGCGTCACGCCGCGCACCATCAGCGGGCCGTTTTCGCGCGCTTCGATTTTCGGGGCAATCTTGTCGTCTGTCATGGCTTACCTCCCGGGTTGGCTGACTCCAGTCTGGACGGGAGGAGCCCCCCACTCAAGCGGCAGCGGCGCACAGGCCGCCCGCATTCGCGCACGGTTGCGTGAAGATTATAGCCCAAGGGTCGCGCGCTGCCGTGCCAATCGGTTCATCGTGCGCACCAATTCGGCGGCAATGCCGGGCTCGGACAGGGCGTGACCGGCCTTGGGCACCATGCGGAACTCCGAGGTGGGCCAGGATTTGTGCAGCGCCCAGGCCGTGTGGGGGGGGCAGATCATATCGTGACGCCCCTGCACGATCGTACCGGGCACATGGGCGATCGCGCGCATGTTGTCGAGGACCTGCTGGCTGTCATCCAGAAAGACACGATTGACGAAATAGTGGTTTTCAAGCCGCGCAAAGGCGCGCGCATATTCCGCCGGGCTGTCGATCATGGCGCCATTGCCTTCGATCGAGGCCAACGCGTTTTCCCAGCCTGCCCAGGCCTTGGCATAGGCGGTTTCCTCGACCCGGTCGCCGCTGAACAGCCGCCGGTGATAGGCGGCGATGAGGTCATCATGCTCCTCTTGCGGGATCAGATCCGTGAACCGGGCCCAGAGTTCGGGAAAGAACCTGCCCGCACCGCCGCCATAGAACCAGTCAAGCTCGCCTTGCGTGCCCAGAAAGACCCCGCGCAGCACCAGCCAGGCGACCCGATCCGCATGGGTCTGGGCATAGATCAGTGAAAGCGTCGCGCCCCAGCTGCCGCCAAAGACAATCCAGCGATCCACGCCCACGGCCGCGCGAATCCTTTCGATATCGGCCACCAGATCCCAGGTCGTGTTCGCCTCGACACTGGCATGGGGCCGCGACCGGCCGCAGCCGCGCTGATCGAAAAGGATGATATGATACTTGTCCGGGTCGAAAAACCGCCGCATCGCCGGGGAACAGCCGCCACCCGGCCCGCCGTGCAACACCACCACCGGCATGCCGACCGGGTTGCCGCATTGCTCGTAATAGACCTTGTGACCGTCGCCCACATCCAGCATACGCCGGGCGAAGGGTTCGATGCGCGGGAATAATTCCGCGTCTGCGCTGTTTTTTCCTGCGGCCTTGTCCATAATATCTCTATATAACGCGCCCGAAACACCCGCCATCAGAAAGAAGACGCATGCAAACCACCGTCGACCCCGCCGAAGTCGCCAAGTTCGAGGCCATGGCAGCAGAATGGTGGGATCCCACAGGAAAATTCAAGCCCTTGCATATGATGAATCCGGTCCGGCTGGATTACATTACCGCGCAGATCGCCGCCGAGTTCGCCCGGGTCCTGTCGGATGACCAACCCTTTGGCGGGTTGCGGCTCCTGGACATTGGCTGCGGCGGCGGGCTGTTGTCGGAGCCGATGGCCCGGCTGGGGGCCGATGTGATCGGTGCCGATGCGGCCGAGGGAAATATCAAGACGGCTTCGGTCCATGCCGATCAGATGGGGCTGGAGATCGATTATCGCTGCACCATGGCCGAGGCGCTGGTTGCCGAGGGTGAACAGTTCGACGTGGTCCTGGCGATGGAGATCGTCGAACATGTTGCCGACCCGCAGGCCTTCCTGAGTGCCTGCCAGCAGCTGGTCAAACCCGGCGGGCTGTTTCTCTGTTCGACCATCAACCGCAATCCGAAAAGCTTTGCGGTCGCCATTGTCGGGGCGGAGCATATCATGCGTTGGCTGCCCAAGGGCACGCATGAATGGTCGAAATTCATCACGCCGGACGAGTTGCAGACCATGATCGGCATGGCGGGGTTGGAGAATGTGGACCGCAAGGGGTTCGTATTCAACCCGCTCACCTGGAGCTGGTCGATCTCGGACCGGGATCTGTCGGTGAACTATGTCACGGCGGCGGTGAAACCGCGGGGGTAGAGCTCCCGGCACCCGGTTGCGCCTTCGGATTGCCGCCCGTTGGGCCGGGGCGGATTCCGGGCGCCCCGGGAGGCTTTGGCCCTTACTCCAGGTCGCTCAGCATCAGCCGCATCTCGCGCAGCACGGGCAGGGCCTGGCGTACGCGGTCCGGGCCGATACGGATAACCATGTTGGCAATGATCGGCGTGATTGCCTGCAAAGCCGCATCGCGCGCGGCCCGTCCGGCGGGCGAGATCGTGACAAACTTGCGCCTCGCGTCATCCCAGTCGGGGCGGATATGTACATGCCCCGCCCATTCCAGCTTGCTCAGCGTATTGGTCATCGCCCCGCGGGTGACGTGAAAGGCCTTGGCCAGCTGGGCCGGGCTTTTTTCCTCCCCGGACCGCGCCAGGTGATTGAGCACCGAGAAGTGGCTGAGCTCCATCCCTTTGGGGAGCGCCTTGGTCAGGCGGCTCTTGGCCAGCTGATCGGCCATGAACATCTCGGAAAACAGCGCTACGGAAAGGCTGTCGATGGGATCGTCGGACATTCAGGGGCCTTCGAATTCTCGGTCATGGGTCAGGGACGGTACGCGCCTGCGTGACTTATCCACGTCCGAGAGGTCGAAATCAACCAGGGTGACGCCAGGCTCGTCGCCACCGTCGGCCAGGATCTCGCCCCAGGGGGAGACCACCAGGCTGTGACCATGGGTTGCCCGGCTGGGTCCGTGTTGCCCGCATTGGGCTGGCGCGAGGACGAAACACCCGGTCTCGATCGCGCGGGCACGCAACAGGCTTTCCCAATGCGCCGTGCCGGTGACGGGGGAAAAGGCCGAGGGCACGGTCAGGATCCGGGCGCCACCCTGGGCCAGGCGGCGATACAGATGCGCAAACCGCATGTCGTAACAGATCGTCATGCCGACAGTGGCAAAATCGGTGCGCGTCAGCACCGCGCGGTCCCCAGGGCGATAGCCGGCACTTTCGCGGTAGCTTTCCGTCTCGCTGATTTCCACATCGAACATGTGGATCTTGTCATAGCGCGCGGTGATATCCCCGCGCGGGCTGACCATGAAAGAGCGATTGGCAAACCGCCCGTCCGGGTCATGGGTCTTGAGCGCTAGAGACCCGATCAGCAGCCAGACGCCCAGCGCCCTGGCCTCGGCGCAGAGCGCAGCAAGGGTCGGGTCGTCTTCCTCGTGATGCAGCACCCGTTCCTGGTGCTTGCGGCTGGTCGATACGATGTTTGTTACCTCGGGGGTCAGCACGAAGCCGGCCCCCCCGGCGGCGGCCTCGCGCATCAGCTCAAGCGTGCCCGGCAGGTTCGCCGCCGGGTCATCGCTCGCGGTAATCTGGACCAGCCCTGCGCGCATCAAGCCGCCAGCAGCGGGTCAAGCTTGCCGGACCGCTCCAGGTCATAAAGGTCGTCGCAGCCGCCGACATGGGTCTCGCCCACGAAAATCTGCGGCACGGTGTGACGCCCGGCGCGGGCCATCATTTCCTGACGCCTGTCAGGATTCATGGCGACGTCGATCTCGTCGAAATTCACGCCCTTCTGGGTCAGAAGGCGTTTTGCGGCGTGGCAAAAGCCGCAGAGCTGGGTGGTGTAGATGGTCACGGATTTCATCACGCTTGTCCTTTCGGTTCCGCCCTATTTAGGCATCCTTTACCACGCGCGCCAGTGTGATGACATCAATGTCGCGGGCCCCTGCTGCCCGTGCGGCCCTGGCCGTGGCCGTCAGCGTCGCGCCGGAGGTCATCACGTCGTCAACCAGAAGCACCTTGCGCCCCGCAAGGCGTGATCCCCGTTTCGGGTGCGGCTCGATCGCACCGTCCATGTTGGCAAAACGGGCCGCATTGCCCATGCGGTCATGGGGCAGCGTGCGACGCGGGCGGATCAACAGATCCGGGGCAAACTCAAGCCGCGCCTCGGTGGCCAGCACCTTGGCCAGCACGGCCGCCTGATTGTAGCGGCGCTTCATCAGCCGGGTCCAATGCACCGGAACCGGCACCACCAGAACCTCCGGGTCCAGGATCGGCGTGAGCGCCCGGGCCATCCAGACCCCCGCGGGCCGGGCCAGATCCAGACGATCGCCATGTTTCAGCGCCATCACCAGCCGCCGCGCATTGTCCTTGTAGATCAGCGCAGATCGCCCACGCCCCCAGGGCCGTTCGTCCGGCATGCAATCGTCACAGAGCACGCGGGTGCCGTCCTCCTCCCCCGGAAGCGGCGTTCCGCAGCAGTCACAAACCAGCCCCGCGATAAAGGGGGTCTTGCCCCAGCAGGGGCCGCAGAGGCCGAACTCCGCCTCGACCGGATCACCACAGGTCACACATTGCGGCGGAAACAGCAGTTTCAGCGGAGATTGCATTCCCTGCCCTCGTGGTTATGGTCCGCGCCCATGACAGAGACGCCCCCGATCCTGACCGACCTCACCCAACTTGCCCGCAACCGCGCCCGTGCGCGCGACGAGGGCATGTTCCTGCAACGTGAAGCCGCCTTCGAGGTGCAGGATCGCCTGTCAGAGGTTAACAGGACGTTTACCAAACCCGCCGTCGTCGCGGGTTTTCCGGAAATTTGGGCGGAATTCTTCCCCGAGGCGGTGATCGTGCCCGATGTCGAGGTTCTGGCACTGGAGCCCGGCGCCCATGACCTGGTGATTCACGGGCTGTCACTGCACTGGGCCAATGATCCGGTCGGGCAGCTCATTCAAAGCCACCGCGCGCTGAGGCCGGACGGGCTTTTCATGGGGGTCATGTTCGGCGGGCAGACCCTGCACCAGCTGCGCGCCGCGCTGGCCGAAGCCGAGAGCGCACAGATGGGCGGGCTGTCGCCGCGCGTGGCCCCAATGGGGGAAATCCGTGATCTGGGCGCGCTTTTGCAACGGGCCGGATTTGCCTTGCCGGTGGCGGACAGTTCCCTGCGCAACGTCACCTATTCCGATGCGCTTGCACTGATGCGCGATCTGCGCGCAATGGGAGAGGGCAACGCGCTGGCCCAGCGCCTGCGCCGCCCTGTGCCGCGCGGGCTTTTTTCTGAGACCGCCGCGCGCTACGCCGCCACATTCGGACAGGACGGGCGCATCCCGGCGACCTTCGAGCTCATATTCCTGACCGGCTGGGCTCCGCATGAGAGCCAGCAGAAACCGTTGCGCCCGGGCTCGGCCGTACAACGGCTGGCTGATGCGCTGGGTACAAAAGAGGGCAAACTGCCCGATTGACCCGCCGGGAAAAGCCGCTATCTCAGACGGAACCGCGCCAGACAGGACAGACCCATGGACAAGCCCGCCAATCACCCGACGATCAAACCCCGCAAGGTGGGTGTGCTGATTGCCAACCTGGGCACGCCGGATGCGACGGACTACTGGTCCATGCGCCGCTATCTGAACGAGTTCCTGTCGGACAGGCGGGTGATCGATTATCCGGCCTGGAAATGGCAGCCTTTGTTGCAGGGCATCATCCTGACCAAGCGGCCCTTTACCTCGGGTGCGGCCTACAGGACGATCTGGAACGAAGAGCGGAACGAAAGCCCGCTGATGACCATTACCCGCGACCAGACCGACAAGCTGCGCACCGCGCTGGAGGCGCGTTACGGCGACCGGGTCGAGGTCGATTTCTGCATGCGCTACGGCAACCCCTCAACCCCTGCGAAACTGCGCGAGATGGTCGAAAAGGGCTGTGATAGGGTCTTGTTCTTCCCGCTCTATCCACAATATGCGGGCGCGACCTCCGGCACGGCCAATGACCAGTTCTTTCGTGCGCTGATGGCCGAGAAAGCCCAGCCTGCCGCGCGCACCGTACCCGCCTATTTCGATGATGATGCCTATCTGGACGCGCTGGCCGATAGTGTGAAACGCGCCTATGCGGAAATGGCCGAGAAACCGGATATCCTGGTCGTCTCCTACCACGGCATGCCGATCCGCTACCTGGAAGAGGGCGACCCGTACCATTGCCAATGCCAGAAACAGACCCGCCTGTTGAAAGAGCGTCTGGGCTGGGTGGATACGGACATCACCACCACCTTTCAGTCGGTGTTTGGAACCGAGGAATGGCTGAAACCCTATACGGTCGAAGAGGTCGCGCGCCTCGCCAGGGCCGGCAAGAAGAGGATCGCGGTGATCGCGCCCGCCTTCTCTGCCGATTGCATCGAGACGCTGGAGGAGATCAACGAAGAGATCCGGGAAAGCTTCGAGGAAGCGGGCGGTGAGAGCTTTACCTATATCCCCTGCCTGAACGACGGTGACGCGCATATCGAGGCGCTGGCGGGCATCGCGGCGCGGGAACTGTCTGGCTGGCTTTAGGCTGAAGACGTTGGGGGGCCAGCCCCCCAAACCCCCCGGGATATTTGTGGAAAGATGAAAGGGAGGTCAGACGTCCCAGCCGCGCTTTTGCAGGGCTGTGATGATCTGTTGATCCGCATCCGGAACATCCGCTTTGATTGAATTCTGGTGAATGAACCAATGCAGGTATTGGTCAAAGGCGGGCGTGGCTGATTTGACCTCGGACAAGGCTCTATCCCGGCCCAACTCGGCCACGTTCAACATCTGGTGGTGAAAATCAATCTGGCCGAACAGCACCGCGGGCTTGTGAAAGAAGAAGCCGGACAGCGCGGCGGTGGAGTTCTGCGTGACCACGTAGTCGCAACATTGCAGCGCTTCGATCATGCCGCCGGTCTGCAGAGTCACGCGCGGGTCGGCGTCCGCAATCTTCTGCACGGCCTCGCGTTCGGCCGCGGAATAGTCTTCCCCCGGATGCAGCCCCAGCAGGATCGGCTTGTCCGTCGCGGCTTGCACGGTGCGGATCATTTCCATCGGGCTCATGGTCTGAAACGAGCGGCGTTCCATCAGCCGCCCCTGCAAAGGCAGGTAGACCGGACCATCCCGGGTCACGCCTTCCAGCCCTTTCTGCTTGAACAGCCAGTTGCGCCAGTTGCTTGCCCAGTTTTGCGCCTGAACAGGGTCTGTTTCGTCAGGATCGAAGTGCTTTCTTGCCACCTCGAACTCCCAGCGCTGGCCCGTGGCCTCGATCCGCCAATAGGGGTAATAATAGGCCTTGCGCAGGGTCAGCGCGCGACCGTGCAGCGGATCGTCCATCAAAAACAGCGCATATCCACGCCGGGCGGCGGAGGTGAGGCGCTCCACCTCGCTGTTTTCGCGCCATTCCACCCGAAACCCGCGCGGCTCCAGGGCTTCGCGAATGCGGGTCAGAATGCCGAATTCCCCGTTGCGCGCCTGTTTCAGCGGAATGGGGTCCAGATAGACGCGCAGGATCTTCGGTTGGGCCATGGGCGCAGGCTATCCGCACCGTGTGGAACAGGCAAACGCTTGTGCCGCGCCGCCCACATGTCCATATAGCCTTGGACGAATGGAGGCATGACATGGCAGACAGCGAATTTCCCGGCTGGCACGGCACCACAATCATCGGTGTGCGCAAAGGGGGCGAAGTGGTGGTCGCGGGCGACGGGCAGGTCAGCCTGGGCCAGACCGTGATCAAGGGCACCGCGCGCAAGGTGCGCCGGCTGAGCCCGGGCGGGTATGATGTGGTCTGCGGCTTTGCCGGATCGACCGCGGATGCCTTTACCCTGCTGGAACGGCTGGAAGCCAAGCTGGAGGCAACCCCGGGCCAGTTGCAGCGCGCCGCCGTCGAACTTGCCAAGGACTGGCGGACCGACAAGTACCTGCAAAAGCTCGAAGCGATGCTGATCGTGACCGATGGCGCGGACCTGTATGTGATCACCGGCGCGGGCGACGTGCTGGAGCCGGAGCATGACATTGCCGCGATCGGTTCTGGCGGGAACTTTGCCCTGGCCGCCGCGCGCGGCCTGATGGAGGCCGGTGGCGACGCCGAGACCATTGCCCGAAGCGCGATGGCAATCGCCGCCGATATCTGCGTCTACACCAACGGCAACCTGACCGTGGAGAAGATTTCGAAATGACCGACCTGACCCCCCGCGAGATCGTATCCGAGCTGGATCGTTTCATCATCGGCCAGAAGGACGCCAAGCGCGCCGTGGCCGTGGCGCTGCGCAACCGCTGGCGGCGCAAGCAGCTGTCCTCGGACCTGCGTGACGAGGTCTATCCGAAGAACATCCTGATGATCGGCCCCACCGGGGTCGGCAAGACCGAGATTTCGCGCCGTCTGGCCAAGCTGGCCCGCGCCCCCTTCATCAAGGTCGAGGCGACCAAGTTCACCGAGGTCGGCTATGTCGGGCGGGACGTGGAACAGATCGTGCGCGATCTGCTGGATGCCGCGATCCTGCAAACCCGCGAGCACATGCGCGAGGACGTGAAAGCCCGTGCCGAGGCGCAGGCCGAAGATCGCGTGATCGAGGCCATTGCCGGCAGTGACGCCCGCGACGCCACGCGCGAGATGTTTCGCAAGAAACTGCGCACCGGTGAGCTGGATGACACCATCATCGAGCTGGACGTCGCCGACCATTCGAACCCGATGGGCGCAATGGAAATCCCCGGCCAGCCGGGCATGGGCGGCATGATGAACCTGGGTGACATCTTCGGCAAGGCTTTTGGCCAGCGCACCGTGCGCAAGAAGATGACCGTGCGCGACAGCTATGACGTGCTGATCGCGGATGAGGCGGACAAGCTCCTGGATGAAGAAGCCGTGACCAAGACCGCGCTGGAAGCGGTCGAGCAGAACGGGATCGTCTTTCTGGACGAGATCGACAAGGTTTGCGCCCGCCAGGAAGCACGCGGCGGGGATGTCAGCCGCGAGGGCGTGCAGCGTGACCTGCTGCCCCTGATCGAGGGCACCACCGTCAGCACCAAACATGGCCCGGTGAAAACCGACCATATCCTGTTCATCGCGTCGGGCGCTTTTCACATTGCCAAACCCTCGGACCTGCTGCCCGAACTGCAGGGCCGCCTGCCGATCCGGGTCGAACTGCGCGCGCTGACCGAAGGCGACTTCGTGCGCATCCTGACCGAGACCGACAATGCTCTGACCCGTCAATACACCGCGCTGATGGGCACCGAAGAGGTGGTTGTCGGCTTTACCGAGGACGGCATCGCGGCGCTGGCCAAGATCGCTGCCGAGGTGAACCAGAGCGTGGAAAACATCGGCGCGCGGCGGCTTTACACGGTGATGGAGAGGGTGTTCGAGGAATTGTCCTTCACGGCCCCTGACCGGTCCGGCGAAGAGATCACAGTTGACGCGGATTTCGTACAGAAGAACCTGGGCGAACTGATGCAATCGGCGGACATGAGCCGCTACGTGCTCTAGGCAGGGGCGCGGGTTCACGCTATCGCTTGGGGGACCATCAAAGAGTTCCCCATGCGTCGCGTTCTGTTTCTTGTTCTTCTGCTTGCCGCCTGTGCCCCGCGCGGGATGATTACCTATCTTCCCGGCGACGGCGGCACGTTGCGCAGCTTCCTGGTCGGCACCACCCGCGGTTTCAGCGAAGACGGTCGCCCGACCTCCGAACGCCATCAACAGTTGCGGTTCGGGCGGCTTGATATCTCGATCCCGGACGAACACGAAATCGGACAGATAGAATGGCCGCGCGGCAAACCGGACCCGTCCAGGCATTTCCTGACCCGGGATTTCGCCGAGTATGACAGGCAGGTATTCCGTACCGAAGTGCGGCGGGAAATGGCCCGGCGCCCGGCCGAGAACCAGAGCGTGGCGCTTTTCGTGCATGGCTACAACAACACCTTTGCCGAGGGCATGTATCGCTTTGCCCAGGTGGTGCATGACACGGGCATGCCCGAGGTGGCGGTGCATTATTCCTGGCCCAGCGCGGGCAACCCGTTGGGCTACGGATATGATCGAGATTCAATGCTGTTTGCCCGCGACGGGTTGGAACAGATGATGACCGAAATCGCGGCGGCTGGCGGCAAGATCACCCTGGTCGGTCATTCCATGGGGTCGCTCCTGATCATGGAGACCCTGCGCCAGATCGCCATTCGTGACCGTTCTTTCATCGATCGCCATATCGAGGGGGTGATCCTGATCTCGCCGGATGTGGATATCGAGCTGTTCCGCCAGCAGGCCCAGCGCATTGGCGAGCTGCCGCAGCCCTTCGTGATCTTCAGCTCAAGCCAGGACAGGATCCTGCGTCTTTCGGCGTCCCTGACCGGACGGCGGGACCGTTTGGGCAATATCGAAGACGTCCGGGAACTGGCGGAGCTGAAAGTCACCGTGCTGGATGTGTCCGCCTTCGACGACGCCGAAAGCAGTCACAACACCGCGCTGGCCTCGCCCAGCTTCCTGCGGCTTGTGAATTCGATCCCGGCACTGGATCGTGGCTTCGCGGACGACCGGGCGGGGAACATCGGGCTGTTGCCGGGCACGGTTCTGATGGTGCAGAACGTGACCAATGTGGTGATCGCGCCGAATTAACCCTTGCGACGGCGCAGGTAGACGTAATAGGCACCGCCGCCGCCGTGTTTCAGATGCGCTTCGGAAATCTGCAACACGTGGGGCTTCAGGGGCATGGTATTCAGCCAATGTGGCACCTGATGGCGCAGCACTCCGTGGCGCACCGGGATCGGGCCGCCTTCGTCCTTCTTCTTGCCCTTGCCGGTGATGACCAGGACCAGACGGAAGTTGCGCGCCACCGCGCGCAGGATAAAGCCTGTCAGCTCGGGGTGCGCCTCGGCAATGGTCATCCCGTGCAGGTCGATCCGCGCTTCGGGGGCCAGCCGGCCTTTCCTCATCTTGCCGAAGGTCTTGCGGTCCATCTGCACCGGGTGGCGGGCGATCTGGTCGGCAATGGCGGGGGCGATGTCATGCGGGCGGGCGTGGCCCTTGGCCGCTTGACCCACGCGGAACTGCGGATGCTGGATCCTGACCGGCCGGGCGGGGTTTGCCGGTGGTTTGGCGAGCTTTTCGACAGGATCGACCCGGGCCGGATGCAGGCGTTCATCCTTTGATGTCGCCTTTTGCCACAGCTCCCGTTCTGCGGGGCTCAGATGTCTGGGTTTGCGCGCCATGTTCTGCCCTCAACCCTCAGCCTTCCGGCTTCAGCGCATAGGCGCGCTGGATCGGCAGCAGCACGATCATGCGGCCGGGGTCCGAGATCCTGGCGGCCTCGATCCCGGCCAGATCGCCGGTCCCCATGAAGATATCCGCCCGCTGTGCCCCCTTGATGCGCGAGCCGGTATCCTGCGCAATCATCAGGCGATTGAACGGGTTGGCGCCTTGTTTCTCCAGCCAGATCGGAGCCCCCAGCGGGGTGAAGGCCGGGTCCACCGCCAGGCTGCGCCGGGCGGTGATCGACCGGTTCATCGCACCGATCGGCCCCTCGCTTGCGGGCACCCTGCCCAGTTCACGGAAAAAGACATAATTGGCGTTGTGCCAGCGCAGCGCGCGCCCCTGTTCGGGATTGCGCCTGACCCAGGACTGGATCACCTGCGCCGAGACCTGGTGGCGATTGTAGATGCCCAGCGCAACCAGCCGATCGCCCAGTGAGCGGAAGCGATGCCCGTTGGATCCGCCATATCCCAGCCGGATCGAACTGCCGTCGGGCAGGCGGATGCGGCCGGAGCCCTGGATTTGCAGGAATTGCAGCTCGACCGGATCTTCGACCCAGGCAATTTCCAGCCCGCGGCCCTGCAACACCCCGCCTTCCTCGATTTCGCGCCGGGTGTAGGACACATCACCCGGCGGTTTGCGATAGACCGGGTAACGGTAGCGCGCATCGGGACGGCGGGCGCCGCGCAGTTCGGGCTCGTAATAGGCGGTGAACAGCGGCGCGTTGTCGTCTTCGATCAGAACCGGGCGAAAGAAGAGTTCGAAGAACATGCGCCCATCGGATTGCGTTTCGGCCAGGGCGCAGATCGGCGCCCAGTCCACGTGATCGAATTGCCGGCAGGTGTCCAGAAAGACCTGAAGCCCGGCCTGGTGGTCATCCTCGGCCCAGCCGTCAAGCTGATCGAAGGTGAGGATCGTGACCCGGGCCTCGCCCAGCCCCGCATGGAGCGGGGAGACCGAGGCGGCCGCCAGGGCCAGCGCGGCTACCAGGCGGAGCGCCACGGGTCAGCCCCCTGTCGCGACCAGCTGCCAGTTCGGGTTGTCGGAGCCCATGCTGCGGGCAAAGGTCCAGACATCCTTCTGGCGTTTGACCTCGTTGGGATTTCCCTCGATGATCTCGCCTGCCTTGTCGCGCACCACGAGGGTCTGTTCGCCGACGAAACGCACGGTCACTTCGCCCTCGCGTGAATTCGCGTCGAACTCGGCATCGACCAGTTTCAGCTCGCGCAGACCGACGAAATTGGCCTCGATGTTCAGGCCGCGGCTGTTGCGATCTTCGACCACGCCCGCAAAGCTTTCATAGACCTCGTCCGACAGGAACGGTTTGATCCGCGCCAGGTCGCCGTTTTCAAACCCCATCAGGATCATTTCATAGGCGCCCCGGGCACCGCCCAGGAACTCACCGACGCTGAAGCTCGGCTCGGCCTGTTTCATCTGGGCCAGGGCGCGTCCGCTATCGCTTTCCGGATCCACATGGTCGGCGATGTCGGCATCCGGCCCGCCGTCGATCACCTGCAGGTCGTCACGTGTCATGCGCTTTTCGTCCGGTTGGCGTGTCACCTGCGGCTTTTCGAACCCCTCGCGCGTGCCCAGCACGTCGCGCAGGCGCAGGATCAGAAACAGGGCAATTCCGGCCAGAACCAGAAGCTGGATGATGCCGTTACTCATGGATGCTCCTTTGTTGGCGCGTTTGAAACATTCGCGCATGCCCCTTATGTAGGTGACGCAAAGGGCCAAGTCCACCACGGCCCCGATCAAGAAACGAGGATCACATGTGGCTTTTTGCACTGTTTGTCGCCGTCCCGCTGATTGAGATCGCGCTGTTCATCCAGGTTGGCGGTGCGATCGGCCTGTGGCCGACCCTGGGAGTCGTCGTGGTGACGGCCATTCTGGGCACCACGCTGGTGCGCGCGCAGGGGATGCGGGCGCTGGCGGATCTGCAGAACAGTTTCAACCAGTTGAACAATCCGACCGAGCCGCTGGCCCACGGGGCGATGATCCTGTTTTCCGGCGCGCTTCTGTTGACGCCGGGCTTTTTTACCGACGCGGTCGGCTTTGCCCTTCTGGTGCCGGGTGTGCGCCGCGCGGTCATGCGTTACGTCGCGGCGCGCGTAAAGGTGCAGAGCTTTACCATGGGCATGCAGGGGAATGCGCAGGACAGCCGTCACCATCCGTCCGGGGAGGACGTTATCGACGGTGATTTCACCGATGTGACGCCGCAAAAGCGCCCCACCCCTCCGGGCGTAGATGGCCCGTCAGGCTGGACCAAACACTGATCCTCTGTGCTCGGCCAGATAGATGCGCAGCCACGGCGTGAACTTCTCAGGCGTGGCGGCAACTTCGGCCTCAAGCTCTTGCAACGGGATCCAGCGGGTGGCCTGAACCTCATCCGGGTTCAGGTGCAGCGCGGGGCGTTGCGCAAGCGTGGCCAGGAACAGGTCGACGACCTCATGTTCCACCATGTCGCCGCCGACCGCAGCGCGGTATTCGATGCGATCTTTCCAGACCGGATCGACACCGGTCAGACCCAGCTCTTCCTCCAACCGGCGAATGGCACAGACGCGCGGATCCTCATCCCAATGCGGATGCGTACAGCAGGTGTTCGCCCAGAGCCCCGGCGTATGGTACTTGCCCACCGCGCGCTGCTGGATCAGCACCGCGCCTTCGTGCACCACAAAGACCGACACGGCCTTGTGGCGCAGCCCGTCCAGATGGGCCGCCAGTTTCTCGACAGGTTGCAGGGTGCCGTCCACCCAGGCGGGGATCAAATCACTCATGGTCTGGACATATCCGCTCGGACAGGCGACGAAAAGCCCCCGACTTGACCCAAGTCGTTGAGGCCCCGCCACGGACCTGCTAAGCACACCCCCGACCAAAGTTCACACGCAGGAGATTTCCGCAATGGCCGACGAAGCCGCCCCGCAGCAACCGCAACAACCCGTTCCGCCCAAGATGCAGGTGCTGGGCCAGTTCATCCGTGACATGTCGTTTGAAAACGTCCTGGCCCAGAAGGGTGTGCAGGGCGAAGTGCAGCCTGACATCAATGTCGAGGTTTCGCTGGACGCCAAGAAGCGCTCGACCGAGCACCAGTACGAAGTGACCACCAAGTTCACCGTCAGCTCGAAGAACAAGGCCAGCGGTGATCAGCTGTTCCTGCTGGAGCTGGAATATGGCGGCATCTTCCACATCGAGAACGTGCCGGAAGACCAGATGCACCCGTTCCTGCTGATCGAATGCCCACGCATGCTGTTTCCCTTCGTGCGCCGCATCGTATCCGATATCACAAGCGATGGAGGCTTCCCGCCGCTGAACCTGGACACGGTCGATTTTCTGGCGCTGTACCGCCGCGAAATCCAGCGCCGCGCGACCGCCGAGAAGGAAGGCCAGCCGGTTAGCTAACGCGCTGGCCTAGCTGAATTTTTTCCAAATCGCGCCGTCGCCCAAGCCGTCAACGAATTCGGCATGGGCGGCGGCTTCTTCGTCTGTAATCCGCGACGGCAATGCCTCGGGTCGTGGGCGCGCGCGCCAATCTTCCCCGGCCGCGCCCCCACCTACGCCGGACATGACGTTCAGCACCAGCCCGGGCTGACGTCCACCGATCATTTCCAGATAGACTTCCGCCAGGATTTCCGAGTCCAGAAGCGCGCCGTGCAGGGTTCGGTTCGCGTTGTCGATCCCGTACCGGCGGCAGAGCCCGTCCAGCGTGTTCTGCGCCCCGGGGAACTTGGCGCGCGCCATTTCCAGCGTATCCAGCGCCTGGGACATGGGCAGTTCCGGCAGGCCCATGCGTTTCCATTCCCAGTTCAGGAATTTCATGTCGAAGGGCGCGTTGTGGATCACCAACCTCGCGTCTCCGACAAAGTCATGGAAATCCTTGCCGACCTGGGCGAAGAGCGGCTTGTCACGCAGGGTCACGGCGCCGGGTTCGACCGGCTGCGGAGGTTCCAGGATGTCGGGCCCGATTCCATGCACCTTGAAAGCGCCCTCGGGCATCGAGCGTTCGGGATTGATATACTGGTGATAGGTCCGACCGGTCGGCATGTGGTTGATCAGCTCGATCCCGCCGATCTCGACAATGCGGTCGCCGGTGAACGGGTCGAAACCGGTGGTTTCCGTATCCATCACGATCTCACGCATTGGCGAGGGTCTCCTTCACATGGGCGATCACCTCGGCCACCGCGTTGCGCGCGCCGTCAAGGGTCTCGGTCGGGACGATCACATCCGCATTGGCGCGTTTGACCGCGTCGGGCATCTGTTTTTCCAGGATTGCCGTGAACTGTTCCTCGCTCATCGTGCCACGGGCCAGCACGCGTTCGCGTTGCAGCTCCGGCGGGGCCGAGACGACGACGACCAGGTCGACCTGATCTGCTGCGCCGATCTCGAACAAGAGAGGCATATCAAGCAAAACGATGGGGCTGTCGGTGGTTTTCAAAAACTTCGCGCGGTCTTCAGCGACCAGGGGATGTACGACCTTTTCCATTTGTTTCAAGGCGGTAGCATCGCGCATCATCCAGTCTTTCAACCGGTCTCGATCCACGCCGCCATCCACGATCGCTTCCGGGCAAATTGCCCGGATCGGCTCAACCGCCGCGCCGCCGGGGGCATAGATCCGATGCACGGCGGCATCCGCATCCCAGGTGGGAATGCCCGCCTCGGCAAACATCGCCGCGGTGGTGGATTTGCCCATGCCGATCGAACCGGTGAGACCAATGAGATAGGGATCAGCCATCGCCCAACACCGCTTTTCTGAGGTCATCCGTCACCTCGGGCCGCGTGCCGAACCAGCGTTCAAAGCCGGGCACCGCCTGATGCAGCAGCATGCCCAGACCATCAACAGTAACGCAGCCGGCTTCGGCCGCCTTTTGTAAAAGCGGTGTAATCAGAGGGGTATAGACAATGTCAGTCACCACGGCGCCGGGCGTCAACCCATCCAGCGGCACGCGAAACTCCTTGCCGCCGGTCATGCCCAGAGAGGTCGTGTTGATCACCGTCGCCGCACCATCAACCAGATTGGCGGCCTGCACCCAATCGAACACGGTGATCTTGGTCCCGAATTCATGGCGCAGCTCATCGGCGCGGGCGCGGGTACGGTTGGTGAGGCGGATCTCCTCGACCCCGACTTCGATCAGCGAGGCAAGGATCGCGCGCGACGCACCGCCAGCGCCGAAAACCACCGCATGGCCCGCCTTGGGGTTCCAGCCCGGCGCCCCCTGGCGCAGGTTCTGGATGAAACCATACCCGTCGGTGTTGTCGGCGAGAATCTTGCCATCATTGAGGAAAATCAAGGTGTTGGCAGCCCCTATCAGCGCCGCGCGGTCGGTCACGACATCGGCGAGTTTCAGCACTGCTTCCTTGTGCGGGATCGTCACGTTGCAGCCGGCAAAGCCCATCCTGGGCATGGTGCGAATGACGTCCTCCAAATCCTCCGGCGCCACGCGCAGCGGGATGTAGTGGCCCGGCAAATCCATGGTCTTCAACCAATGCCCATGCAGGCGCGGCGACAGGGAATGTTCCACGGGATCGCCAATGACACCAGCCAGAGGGATGCGCTTTTCACTCATATTTTCAAGTCCTTACGCGTAATCAGATAGGAGATGATCTCCATCAGGGGCAGGCCCAGAACGTTGAAGTAATCGCCGTCTATGCGCGAGAAAAGGCGAATGCCTTCTTCCTCGAGCTTGTAGGCGCCGACCGCCCAGCGGATACTGTCCCAGTTGCGATGAACATAGTCGGTGACATAGCCGGGGGACAACTCCCGCATGGTCAGGCGCACGGTGCCTACGTGACGCCAGATCGGCTTGCCGTCGTGGCAGATCACCGCCGCCGACAGCAGCCGGTGGGTCTGGCCGGACAGGCGGGTCAGCTGCGCAATCGCCTCCTCCGGGCTCTCAGGCTTGGACAGGATGTCACGGTCGACGTCGGCCACCTGATCGCATCCCAGAACCAGAGAAACAGGAGTTTTTCGACTTATTTTCAACGCCTTGGCCTCGGCCAGCGCATCCGCCACATCGCGCGGTCCGGCGCCGTCCGCCTCCAGCGCCCTTCGGATCATCTCTTCATCCACCCGGGCGGGCTTGACCTCGACCGCGATCCCGGCATTCTTGAGCAACTGCGCGCGGATTTCCGAAGCGGAGGCCAGGATGATCTGTTGCGCCATGTTCACAACCCTGTGGATATTTGCGGTTTGTTCCGGGGGCCTGTTGGTGGGCAAATCGTACCCCCCGCCGAGCCTGTGAATATCTCCCCGAGTCCCTAACGCAAATTCCCGGGTCGATCCACCGTGGAAGGTTTAAACTTTGCAACGCGGGAAAACCGGGTTGTTTAACATTTGCCCCGGCGGTTATCCCCGAAGTTTAACATCTTTAAAGCCTTGAAATGACACCGAAGCTGCCCTTTTCCCCGCAGAAATCCACAGCGCAAGACCACCCCGGAGAACACTGGGGACAAATCAATAATCCCCGTTGTCCACAGGCCCTATCCAAATCATCATCTTTTTCTTTCTTTCTTTTATTTTATATGGAAGGTCCGAGAGGGTTCGCCCAGAACACCCCGAGCAAAGGCTGAGAACATGCAAGACGTCCTGATCACGTTCTACAATTTCGCGAAAGCGATGCATATCGTCAGTGTGATCGCCTGGATGGCCGGCCTGTTCTACCTGCCGCGCCTGTTCGTCTACCACGTCGAAGTTGTGGGAACGGGCAATGAGACCGACACGTTGTTCCAGACCATGGAACGGCGGCTGCTGAAGGCGATCATGAACCCTGCGATGATCTCGACCTGGATTTTCGGTCTCGTCCTTGTTCTGACACCGGGCATTGTCGGCTGGGACATGGTCTGGCCCTGGACCAAGGGGTTGAGCGTGATCGCCATGACCTGGTTTCACATGTGGCTTGCGGCACGGCGCAAGGAGTTCGTTGCGGGCACCAACACGCTCACAGGACGCCGTTACCGCGTGATGAACGAGGTTCCGACGCTGTTGATGCTGGTGATCGTCTTTTCGGTGATCTACAAGTTCTGACGCGCCCTGTGTGGCCTCTGGTGCCACATGCGTTGACTCACGCGGGCCATCTGCTTAGATAGCCGTCAAGCAGGCCGTCCGGCCGTACGCTGTTTCCCGGAACAGAACACAAGACCGCGCTGAACAGCGCGTGGAGTATTTCATGTCACAAGACCGTCTGAACCTTGCCGAGCTCAAGGCCCGCAGCCCCAAAGACCTGGTGGCGATGGCCGAGGATCTGGAAATCGAAAACGCCTCGACCATGCGCAAGGGAGAGCTGATGTTCTCGATCCTGCGCGAGCGGGCGGATGACGAATGGGTCATCGGCGGCGATGGCGTGCTGGAAGTGCTGCAGGACGGTTTCGGCTTCCTGCGCTCGCCCGAGGCGAACTACCTGCCGGGCCCCGACGACATCTATGTTTCGCCCGACATGATCCGCCAGTTCTCGCTGCGCACCGGGGACACGATCGAAGGGATCATATCCGCGCCCGGCGACAACGAGAGCTATTTCGCGATCACCCTGGTTGAGAAAATCAACTTCGCCGACCCGGCCGAGGCCAAGCACAAGGTGGCGTTCGACAACCTGACGCCGCTCTACCCGGATGAGCGGCTGAAGATGGAGATCGAGGATCCGACCATCAAGGATCGCTCTGCGCGTATCATCGACCTGGTGGCGCCGATCGGCAAGGGTCAGCGGTCGCTGATCGTGGCCCCGCCGCGGACCGGCAAGACGGTCCTGTTGCAGAACATCGCCCATTCGATCGAGGCGAACCACCCGGAATGCTATCTGATCGTGCTCTTGATCGACGAACGCCCCGAGGAAGTCACCGACATGCAGCGGTCCGTGAAAGGGGAGGTGGTCAGCTCGACCTTCGATGAGCCCGCCTCGCGCCACGTGGCTGTGTCCGAGATGGTGATCGAAAAGGCCAAGCGGCTGGTCGAACACAAGCGCGACGTGGTGATCTTGCTGGATTCGATCACCCGTCTGGGCCGTGCCTTCAACACCACGGTGCCCAGCTCGGGCAAGGTGCTGACCGGTGGTGTCGATGCCAACGCCCTGCAACGGCCGAAACGGTTCTTCGGTGCGGCGCGCAACATCGAGGAAGGCGGCTCGCTGACCATCATTGCCACAGCGCTGATCGACACCGGGTCGCGCATGGACGAGGTCATCTTCGAAGAGTTCAAGGGCACCGGCAACTCCGAGATCGTGCTGGACCGCAAGGTCGCCGACAAGCGCGTCTTCCCGGCGATGGATATTCTCAAGTCCGGCACCCGGAAAGAGGATCTGCTGGTCGAGAGCAGGGACTTGCAGAAGACCTATGTTCTGCGCCGCATCCTGAACCCGATGGGCACCACGGATGCGATCGAATTCCTGATCTCGAAGCTGAAACAGACCAAGACGAACGGCGACTTCTTCGACTCGATGAACGCATAAACCTTCTATATCAATGGGTTAGTCATGGGTACGATCTACGCACTTGCTTCTGCGCAGGGCAAGGCCGGCGTGGCGGTGGTCCGGATTTCCGGGCCATCTGCGTTTTTGGCCTGCGCGCAGCTCTGCGCGCTGCCGGCGGCGCGCCATGCGGCCTTGCGGCGGCTTTCCTGGGATGGCGAGGTGCTGGACGAGGCGCTGGTGCTGCGCTTCGACGCCGGGGCAAGCTTTACCGGCGAGGACGTGGTCGAACTGCAGCTGCATGGCTCGTCGGCCGTGGTCAACGCGGTCCTGCGGGTGCTGGGGCAAATCGAAGGTCTGCGTCTGGCGGATCCCGGTGAATTCACCCGTCGCGCATTGGAGAACGAATGCCTGGACCTGGCCCAGGTCGAAGGGCTGGCCGATCTGATCGATGCCGAGACCGAGGCGCAGCGCAAACAGGCGTTTCGCGTGCTGTCCGGCGCTCTGGGCGACAAGGCGGAGGTCTGGCGCGCCGATCTGATCCGCGCCGCGGCGCTGCTGGAAGCAACGATCGACTTCGCGGATGAGGATGTGCCGGTGGATGTCTCGCCGGAGGTGCTGGAGCTTCTGGACCGGGTCGAGGCCTCCCTGCGGGTCGAAGGCGAGGGCGCGCGGATTTCCGAACGCATTCGCGAAGGGTTCGAGATCGCCATCATCGGCCCGCCCAATATCGGCAAGTCGACGCTTCTGAATGCGCTGGCGGGGCGCGAGGCCGCGATTACCTCGGAATATGCGGGCACGACACGCGACGTGATCGAGGTGCGCATGGAACTGGACGGGCTGCCGGTCACGGTGCTGGATACCGCCGGGTTGCGTGAGACCGACGACCACGTCGAAGGGATCGGCATTGAACGCGCCAAGGCGCGGGCGGCGGCGGCGGATCTGCGTGTGTTCCTGTTGGATGAGACCGGGGATGTGCAGGGGGTCACGCCGCAGGACGGGGATGTGATTGCGCATGGCAAGGCGGATTTGCGCGGGGCGGAGGGGTTTTCTCTGTCAGGCAAGACCGGTCAGGGTGTGGATGAGCTGATCGTGCGGGCCTCTCAGGTGCTGCGGGGACGCGCGGCGCAGGCGGGAACGGCGACACGCGAACGCCACCGGCTGGCGATTCTCAAGGCGCTGGAGGTTTTGGAATACGCGCGAATCGAGGTATTGAACGGACCCGACCGTGCGGAACTCGCGGCGGAAGAACTGCGTACCGCGATCCGTGCCCTTGATTCTCTGGTCGGGCGGATCGATGTGGAGAATATCCTGGACGAGATCTTCGCGTCTTTCTGTCTGGGAAAATAGAACTGTGTAGGCGATGTTTCACGTGAAACATCAGGAATGAGCCAACAAGGAGTGTTTCACGTGAAACAGTCTGATTTCGATGTGATCGTTGTCGGGGGCGGGCACGCGGGTGCCGATGCCGCCCATGCTTCTGCACGCATGGGTGTGCGCACCGCGCTGATCACGCTTCGGATCGACGGGATCGGCGTGATGTCCTGCAACCCCGCGATCGGCGGTCTCGGCAAGGGCCACCTGGTGCGCGAGGTGGATGCGCTGGACGGCGTCATGGGCCGTGTTGCGGACAAGGCAGGCATCCAGTTTCGCCTGCTCAATCGTCGCAAGGGCCCCGCGGTACAAGGCCCCCGCGCGCAATCTGATCGCAAGATATATCGCACGGAAATGCAAGCGGAGATTCGCGCCCAGCCGAACCTTCAGGTGATCGAAGGCGAGGTCACGGACATGATCATGCAGGGCAATACCGTGACCGGCGTGGTTCTGGCGGATGGCTCCGAGATTCGTGCAGGCGCGGTGATCCTGACCACCGGCACCTTTCTGCGCGGGGTCATCCACATCGGTGATGTGCGCACGGATGGTGGGCGGATGGGAGACCGGCCCTCGATCCGGCTGGCCGAGCGTATCGATGGCTTCGGTCTGCCTCTGGCCCGGTTGAAAACCGGGACGCCACCGCGTCTGGATGGGAAAACCATCAATTGGGAGGCGCTGGATAGCCAGCCGGGCGATAAGGCGCCCGAGATGTTCTCGTTCCTGCATGACAAGCCGTTTGCGCGGCAGGTTGCCTGCGGAATCACCCATACGAATGCCCGTACGCATGAGATCATTCGGCAGAACCTCGACCGCAGCGCCATGTATGGCGGGCATATCGACGGGGTCGGGCCGCGCTACTGCCCGTCGATCGAGGACAAGATCGTGCGCTTTGCCGACAAGGAAAGCCACCAGGTATTTCTGGAGCCCGAAGGGTTGGACGACGATACCGTCTATCCGAACGGAATCAGCACATCTCTGCCCGTCGAAGTGCAGGAAGATTACGTTCGCTCGATCTTCGGGTTGGAGAATGCGAAGATCCTCCAGCCTGGCTATGCGATCGAATATGACTACGTTGACCCGCGCGCACTGACCGAAACGCTGGAACTGCGTGACGTGCCCGGCTTATTCCTGGCCGGGCAGATCAACGGCACCACCGGGTACGAAGAGGCCGCAGCACAAGGTCTTGTGGCCGGTCTGAATGCGTCCCTCAAGATCAAGGGGCAGGGCCCTGTGATCTTCTCGCGCTCGAATTCCTATATCGGGGTGATGATCGACGACCTGATCACCCGCGGGGTGACAGAGCCCTATCGAATGTTCACCTCGCGCGCCGAGTTCCGGCTGTCGCTGCGCGCGGATAATGCGGACCAGCGGCTTACACCAATGGGGATCGAGCTCGGACTGGTTGGCGAGACGCGCCGTGCCGCCTTCGAGGAAAAGGTCAAGAAACTGGCCGAGGCGAAAGAGATGCTGACCGCCCGCCGCTTTTCTCCGCAGGAGGTCGAAAAGACCGGTATTCAGGTGCGCAAGGATGGCACCAAGCGCAGCGGTTTTGAACTGCTGAGCTTCCCGGACATTGCATTTGACGACCTTCTTGGCCTGGAGCCGGGCCTGGAGACAATAGAGGCGCCGATTCGCGACCAGATTGCCAAGGATGCGCTCTATGCCAATTATATCGAGCGGCAGAAGCGCGATGTCGAAGCGTTGCAACGGGACGAAGCGCATGAAATCCCGTCCGATTTCGATTATCACGGGCTGGAAGGCCTATCGAACGAGCTGTCGGCCAAATTGGCCGCCGCGCGGCCTCGCACGCTGGCTCAGGCCGGGCGGGTCGAGGGCGTCACCCCCGCGGCGCTGACCTTGATCCTGGCGAAACTGCGTCAGGCGGAACGGGCAAAACAGGCATGAGCGACGAAAGGGCGGGCTTTCTAACCCAGGTGGATGTTTCACGTGAAACATTGGCGCGGCTGGACGGGTATGCCGGGCTGCTGACCAAATGGAATCCGGCGATCAACCTGGTGGCGCCGTCCACGCTGGGCCAGCTCTGGACCCGGCACTTTCTGGACAGCGCACAGGTGCTGGAGATTGCGCCCGAAGGTCGAACCTGGGTGGATATCGGCACCGGCGGCGGCTTTCCCGGCCTTATTGTCGCTATATTGGCGGCGGAAAAACGCCCCGACCTGCGCGTGACCTGCATTGAAAGCGATCTGCGCAAAGCGACCTTCCTGCGCACCGTCGCGCGGGAGATCGGGGTGAAGGCAGACGTGATTTCCAAGCGAATCGAACAGGTTGACCCCCTGGGCGCGGATATCCTGTCTGCCCGCGCTTTGGCCCCGCTAGCCCAACTTCTGAGCTACGCGGAAAGACACCTGTCACCCAATGGCCGCGCCCTGTTCCTGAAAGGAGCAAACCACGCGGCGGAAATGCAGGAAGCGCTTGAAAAGTGGACCTTCCGGGCGGATACATATCCCAGCAAAACCAGTTCCGAAGCCGTCATTCTTTCTCTGGGAGACATCCGCCGTGCCTGACCCGATTCGCCCCCAGCGACCAAAGATCATAGCCGTGACGAACCAGAAGGGCGGGGTGGGAAAGACCACGACGGCCATCAATCTGGGCGCCGCGCTTGCCTCGCAAGGCAAGGCGGTTCTGCTTGTAGATCTGGATCCGCAGGGCAACTGCTCAACCGGGCTGGGCGTGGATGTCGCCGACCGCAAACGCACGACCTATGACCTGCTGGTGGACGAGGCGCCGATTGCCGAGGTGGTGATGAAAACCGGGGTCGAGGGGCTGTATCTGACTCCGGCGACGACGGACCTGTCCTCGGCCGATATTGAGCTGGTTTCCAATGAAAAACGCAGTTTTCTGCTGCATGATGCGCTGCGCGACCCGGGGATTGAAACCCTGGGCTTCGATTATGTGCTGATTGACTGCCCGCCGTCGCTGAACCTGTTGACGGTCAACGCGATGGTGGCGGCAGATTCGGTGCTGGTCCCGCTGCAGAGCGAGTTTTTTGCACTGGAAGGGCTGAGCCAGTTGATGTTGACGGTGCGCGAGGTGCGGGCCTCGGCCAACAAGGGGCTCAGGATCGAGGGCATCGTGCTGACCATGTATGATGCGCGCAACAACCTGTCGCGCCAGGTCGAGGAGGATGCGCGTGCCAACCTGGGCGATCTGGTCTTCGGCACGGTCATTCCGCGCAATGTGCGGGTGTCCGAGGCCCCCTCTTTCGCTTTGCCGGTTATGGCCTATGATCCGGCATCCAAGGGCGCGCTGGCCTATACGGCGCTGGCTCAAGAACTGATCGCACGATAGGAGGCGGCAATGGCACGGAAACCGAGCGGCGGATTGGGGCGGGGGCTGTCGGCCCTCATGGCGGATGTGAGCCAGGAGCCGGAAGCGGCACCAGATCGGCCGCGCCGGGCGGATCAGATGGTGCCGGTGGAGCGGATATTTCCCAACCCGGACCAGCCGCGGCGTCATTTCACCAAGGAACGGTTGGATGATCTGGCCAACTCGATCCGGGAAAAGGGCGTGATCCAGCCGCTGATCCTGCGTAAAAACCCAAGGGATGACGACACGTACGAGATCGTGGCGGGAGAGCGCCGCTGGCGCGCCGCGCAACAGGCACAGCTTCACGAAGTCCCTGCAATCATTCGCGAATATAACGACACCGAGGCCCTGGAAGTCGCGATTATCGAAAACATCCAGCGTGCCGATCTGAATGCGATTGAAGAGGCGCAGGGCTATCGCGACCTGATGAACCGTTTCGGGCACACGCAGGAGAAAGTTTCGGAGGCGCTGGGCAAAAGCCGGTCGCATATCGCCAACCTGCTGCGCCTGTTGAACCTGCCGGACGAGGTGCAGGACATGGTGATCGACGGTGCGCTGACCGCCGGGCATGCCCGCGCACTGGTCACGGCCGAGGATCCGATTGGGCTGGGCAAGCAGATTGCCGCCAAAGGGTTGTCGGTGCGTGATGCGGAACGGCTGGCCAAGGGGCCGAAGCCGGCGTCGAAAAGCGCCAAATCCTCCACGAAACCCGAAAAGGACGCGGATACGCGGGCCTTGGAGGGCGATCTGTCCGCCGCCATGGGCATGAAGGTGACGATAGATCACAAACCGGGCGGGGAAAGCGGCGTCGTGACAATCCGTTACGCCGATCTGGATCAGCTCGACGATATTTGCGGAAAACTCAGCGTCTAATCCGATAGCAGTTCACGCAGGATTGCATTCAGAACGGGCCGCCCTTCGCGTGATGTGCGCAGGGTGGGGCCGTCGAGTTCGATCAGACCCAGCTCCAGCAGGGTATTGAGCTTCTGTGGGTCCAGAGCCATTCCGAAACGGGACTTCAGACGCTCCAGACCGATCCCCTCGCGCAGGCGCAGACCCATGAGCAGGTATTCGATGGCCTGTTCGTCCAATGGGATGTCTTCCCGGGCGCTTTCGCCGGGGGTCTTGAGCCACTCCGTCGGGGAGAGCGGCGTTTCCGTACCGATGCGCCGACCTGTCAGGGTCAGGCGGCCATGGGCGCCGGGGCCAATGCCGATCCAGTCGCCGGCCTGCCAATAAATCATATTGTGCCGGCTTTCTTCGCCGGGCCGGGCGTGATTGGAGACCTCATAGGCGGGCAGACCGGCGGCTTCACAGAGCTCCTGCGTCAGGAAATACTGATCCACCGCCAGATCATCGCCCGGAAGCCCACGCAAACCACCCGCAGCAAAGCGGTCGCCAAAGGCGGTCCCTTCTTCGATGGTCAACTGGTAGAGCGACAGGTGGTCCGGGCCCATGTCGAGCGCTTGGTCGAGTTCGGCGCGCCAGTCGTCCAGCGATTGATCCTGGCGCGAATAGATCAGGTCGAAATTCACGCGATCGAAGGTGGATTTCGCCAGCGCCAGCGCCTGTTTTGCTTCGTCCACGGAATGTATCCGCCCAAGCCTGCGCAGGTCGGCATCGTTCAGCGCCTGCACGCCGACCGAAACGCGATTTACCCCACCCGCGCGGTATCCGGCGAATTTGGCCGCCTCGATGGAGGTCGGATTGGCCTCCAGCGTTATCTCGACATTGTTGCCCAGGGTCCAGTGGTCGGAAATACGGTCCAGAATCGCACCGACCAAGGCTGGATCCATCAGTGACGGGGTTCCGCCGCCGAAATAGATGCTGTCCAGCACGCGCCCGGGGGTCGCCTCGGCGTAGCGGTCGATTTCGGACAGGTAGGCGCGCTGCCATGCCTCCTGATCGATCGACCGGCTGACATGGCTGTTGAAATCGCAGTAGGGGCATTTGGCCGCGCAGAAGGGCCAATGAAGGTAGAGGCCGAACCCGGCCTCTTGCCAGTTCTCAAGCGCCAGATCAGTCACTATTCCGGCCAAAACAGCCCGAAACCAGCTTGGCGAACGCATCCGCCCGGTGGCTCATTGCGTGTTTCTGCGCCGGGTCCATCTCGCCAAAGGTCTGGGAATGGCCCTCGGGCACGAAGATCGGGTCAAATCCAAAGCCCTGATCGCCCCGCATCGGCCAGGAGACTGCACCGCGCACGATGCCTTCGAAAATCTCGTCATGGCCATCGGGCCAGGCAAGGCATAGTGTGCAGTTGAAGGCGGCGGAGCGCGGCTCGGGCGCGGATTTTTCCTCAAGCAGCGTCCAGACCTTGGTCATCGCCATCGGGAAATCGCGGCCATTCGGCGTTTCGGCCCAATCGGCAGTGTAGACGCCGGGCTGGCCGTCCAGCGCGTCAACGGTAATGCCGCTATCATCGGAAAGCGCGGGCAGGCCGGCGGCCTTGGCGGCGAAATGCGCCTTGATGCGGGCATTGCCGGCGAAATTGTCCTCGGTCTCCTCGGGCTCGTCGAGCCCGAGATCGCCGGCAGAAACGACGGTGACGCCGAACGGCTTGAGCAGCGCGCCGATCTCGCGAATCTTGCCCGCGTTATGCGAGGCGATGACCAGCCTGTCGCCGTCGAAGGCCCGGGTCATTTGACCGCCTCGTTCTGGGCCGCGACCAGCTCGGCCACGCCCTTGTCGGCCAGATCCATAAGATGATTCATCTGGTCGCGGGTAAAGGTCGAGCCCTCGGCGGACATCTGCACTTCGATCTGCTTGCCGCCTGCGGTCATGACGAAATTGCCGTCAACGCCGGCTTCGGAGTCCTCGGGGTAGTCCAGATCCAGAACTGGTTGACCGGCGTAGATGCCGCAGGACACCGCAGCGACATTGTCGAGGATCGGATCCATCTTGACGTCGCCCGCTTTCAGGAGCTTGTTGACCGCCAGGCGCAGGGCGACCCAACCGCCGGTGATCGCTGCGCAGCGGGTGCCGCCATCGGCCTGGATCACGTCACAGTCCACGGTGATCTGACGTTCGCCCAGGGCCTGGAAATCCACCCCAGCGCGCAGAGATCGACCGATAAGCCTTTGAATTTCAACAGTTCTTCCACCCTGCTTGCCGGCTGATGCCTCGCGGCGCATGCGCGAGGTGGTGGAGCGGGGCAGCATGCCGTATTCGGCAGTGACCCAGCCCTTGCCGGAGTTGCGCAGGAAGGGCGGTACGCGCTCTTCCAGCGTGGCGGTGCACAGCACGTGCGTATCGCCCACTTTGATCAGGCAGGAGCCCTCGGCGTGTTTCGTCACGCCGACTTCAATTGAAATCGGGCGCATTTCATCTACATTTCGACCAGACGGGCGCATGGCATTCCCCTTTGTAAAAAGTCGAAATGTCAGTCACACAAGGCCCGCGAAAAGGCAAGGCGAGATAGCATGACGGATGCTCCAAAGCTGTTGGAAGAGATGAATGCGCGGTCGCGCGAGGTGTTCCGGCGCCTGGTCGAAGGCTATCTGGAGACCGGGGAGCCGGTCGGCTCGCGTACGCTGACACGCAGCCTGACCGAAAAGGTGTCGGCTGCGACGATCCGCAATGTGATGTCGGATCTGGAGCTGATGGGGCTTTTGGACAGTCCCCATGTTTCCGCCGGGCGTATCCCGACCGAGCAGGGGCTGCGCATGTTCGTCGACGGGTTGCTGGAGGTGAGCGAGCTGGACGGCTCCGACCGGCAGAAGATCGACGCGACCCTGGGCGGGACGGAACCGGATGTCGGACAGATGCTGGACCGGGTCGGGGCTGCCCTGTCAGGAATGACCGCAGGCGCGAGCCTGGTGCTGGCGCCCAAACACGAAGCGCCGATCAAGCATATCGAATTCGTGTCGCTGGCCCACGACCGCGCGCTGGTGGTGCTGGTCTTTGCCGATGGTCATGTGGAGAACCGCGTCTTTACGCCGCCGCCGGGGCAGACGCCGAGCTCGATGCGCGAAGCGGCGAATTTCCTGAATGCCCTGGCCGAGGGGCGCACGATCGGCGAGCTGCGCCGGGTCATGGTGGCGGAAATCAAGGCGCGGCGGCAGGAGCTGGATGCGCTGGCCGCCGAGCTGGTCGAGAGCGGCGCGGCGCTGTGGGAAAACGAGGGTGAATCCTATGAGCGTCTGATCGTGCGGGGGAGGTCGAATCTGCTGGATGCGGCGGATCAGGCGGACCTGGACCGCATCCGCTCGCTGTTCGACGACCTGGAGCGTAAGCGTGATATCGCCGATTTCCTCGAATTGGCCGAGGATGGCGAGGGTGTGCGCATTTTTATCGGGTCGGAAAACAAACTTTTCTCACTTTCGGGTAGCTCTTTGGTGGTTTCCCCATATATGAACGCTGATCGTAAGATCATTGGCGCCGTGGGTGTGATTGGTCCGACCAGGCTGAACTATGGGCGGATCGTGCCCATCGTCGATTACACGGCGCAACTGGTCGGTAAGCTGATCTCGGATCGCGGGTGAAGGTTGGAATAGATGACGGACGCGAAGAATAACATTGATGTGGAAGCGGCGATCGAAGAGCTGATGGCCGAGCAGAACGGAGACACGGCAGGGCCTGCCGAAGTGGAGGCCGCCGACGAGGTGGAGCAGTTGCGGGCCGAACGTGACGACATGCGCGACCGCTTCATGCGCGCGCTGGCGGATGCGGAAAACACGCGCAAGCGCGGCGAGCGGGATCGGCGCGAGGCCGAGCAATATGGCGGCTCGAAGCTGGCGCGCGACATGCTGCCGGTGTTCGACAACATGAAACGCGCGATGGAAGCCATTTCCGAAGAGCAGCGCGAGGCGTCGAAAGCCCTGATCGAAGGGATTGAGCTGACCATGCGAGAGCTTCTGAACATCTTCGAGAAACACGGCATTCGCATCGTCTCGCCGGAAGTGGGCGAGAAGTTTGACCCCGAATATCATCAGGCGATGTTCGAAGCCCCGGTGCCGAACACCAAAGCGGGCGACATCATCCAGGTAATGGCGGAAGGTTTCATGCTGCATGATCGGCTGCTCCGGCCGGCGCAGGTCGGGGTGTCATCGACGCCAGGCTGATTTCGAATTGCTTTGCAATCCGACCGGCCGGGGGCTTTGCCCCCGGACCCCCAGGATATTTCCTGAAAGATGAAAGAGGGTCAGCCCTCCAGCATCTTTCGGAGTTCGTAGACCAGATTCAGGGCGTCTCGGGGTGTGAGTTCGTCGGGATGTATCCCGGCGAGTTTTTCTTCGACCTGCGAGGGGGTTGCGGGTGCCGCAACCAGGGCAGGGGTGGTGGCGAACAAGGGCAGATCGTCGATGATTGCCTTTTGCTGCCTGCCCTCGCGTTCGCCTTTTTCCAGCGCCTCCAGGACCACGCGGGCGCGTTCAACCACGCTTGCGGGCAGGCCGGCGAGCTTGGCGACCTGCACGCCGTAGCTGCGGTCGGCCGCGCCCTTGCGGACCTCGTGCAGGAAGATGACCTCGCCTTCCCATTCCTTCACGGCGATGGTGGCATTGTCGACACCGGGCAGTTTTCCGGCGAGCTGGGTCAGCTCGTGATAGTGCGTCGCAAACAGTGCGCGCGAGAGGTTGGTTTCGTGCAGATGTTCCAGGGTGGCCCAGGCGATGGACAGACCGTCATAGGTCGCCGTGCCGCGGCCGATTTCGTCGAGAATCACCAGCGCGCGGTCATCGGCCTGGTTCAGGATCGCGGCGGTTTCGACCATTTCGACCATGAAGGTCGAGCGGCCGCGCGCGAGGTCGTCGGAGGCGCCGACGCGGCTGAACAGTTGAGACACCAGGCCGATATGGGCCTTGCGCGCGGGCACGTAGCTGCCGGTCTGCGCAAGCAGGGCGATCAGCGCGTTCTGGCGCAGGAAGGTCGATTTACCGGCCATGTTCGGACCCGTCAGAAGCCAGATATCCGCGCCATCCGTGCCGTCGGCCAGGGTGCAATCATTGGCAATGAAGGGTTCGCCATCGCGTTTCAGCGCGCGTTCCACCACCGGGTGGCGGCCACCGGTGATCTGGAAACTGCGCGAGTCATCGACGACCGGGGCGCACCAATCCTCGGCCCGGGCGAGATCGGCAAAGCTGGTGGCAAGGTCGATTTCGGACAGGGCGCGGGCGGCTTCGGCGATCTGGGCATTTCGCTCCAGAATAGCGCCGGTCAGGGTTGAATAGAGCCGTTTTTCGATCTCCAGAGCGCGGGCGCCGGCGTTGAGGATTTTGGTTTCCATCTCCGACAGGGCCACGGTGGTGAACCGCACGGCATTGGCGGTGGTCTGGCGGTGGATGAAATGTTCCGACAGGGGCGGGTTCAGCATCTTGTCGGCATGGGTGGCCGTGGTTTCGATGAAATAGCCCAGCACATTGTTGTGTTTGACCTTCAAGCTCGAAATGCCGGTCTGTTCGGCATAGTCCGCCTGCATTCCGGCAATCACGCCGCGGCCCTCGTCGCGCAACTGGCGTGCCTCGTCCAGATCCCGGTCATAGCCCGGCGCAATAAAGCCGCCATCGCGGGCCAGAAGGGGCGGTTCGGCGATCAGGCTTTGATCCAGCAGGTCAAGCAGGTCGTCATGGCCGGTCAGGGCGGCGCCAGCCTCGGCCAGCTTCGCGGGGATGTCGGCGGGCAGAAGTCCGGCGATGTCCAGAGCCGCGGCCAGCCCGTTGCGGATCGCCGCCAGGTCGCGGGGGCCGCCGCGGTCCAGGCCCAGGCGCGACAGGGCGCGGTCCATGTCGGGGGCCCGGCGCAGGGCATCGCGCAGATCGGTGGCCAAACGACCCTGTTCCAGCAGGAAACGCAGGTTTTCAAGCCGTGCATGGATCTCGGGCAGGTCGCGGGAGGGCGACGAGATACGCCGCTCCAGCAGACGTCCGCCACCGGCGGTCACGGTCCGGTCTATGGCGGCAAGCAGCGAGCCCTCGCGGCCCCCGGACATGGCTTGGGTCAGCTCCAGATTGCGCCGGGTGGCCGCGTCGATCTGCATCGTGCCATGGGCCATTTCCTTTACCGGTGCGCGCAGCAGCGGCAGTTTGCCCTTCTGGGTAATGTCCAGATATTCGATAATTGCGCCCATCGCCCCCAATTCAGCGCGGGAGAACTGGCCGAACGCCTCCAGATCACCAACGCCGTAGAGGTCTTTCAGCCGTTTCCCCGCCCCGGTACTGTCGAAAGCGGCGCGGCCCAGCGGGGTGAGCGATGCGCCCAGTTCAGTGACTGTTCCGGCCAGATCCGCCTCTTTTCCCTCGCTGACAACCAGTTCGCGTGGGGCGAGGCGGGCAAGCTCGGGGGACAGGCGCACGGGCGGGCAGGGCATGACGCGAAATGCGCCGGTGGAGATGTCGACCCAGGCCAGCGCCGCGTCATCGCGCACCTCGTGATAGGCGGCGAGGAAGTTGTGGCGACGCGCCTCCAGCAGGCTGTCTTCGGTCAGGGTGCCGGGTGTGACCAGGCGGACCACCCCCCGTTTCACGACGGATTTCGAGCCGCGTTTCTTCGCCTCCGCCGGGCTTTCCATCTGTTCGCAGACGGCAACGCGAAACCCCTTGCGAATGAGGGTGAGGAAATAGCCTTCGGCCGAATGAACAGGCACGCCGCACATGGGAATGTCCTCGCCCAGGTGCTTGCCGCGTTTGGTCAGCGCAATGTCCAGCGCCTCGGCCGCAGCAACGGCGTCCTCGAAGAACATCTCATAGAAATCGCCCATGCGGTAGAACAGGAGCGCATCCGGGTAGCCGGACTTGATCTCGAGATACTGCGCCATCATCGGCGTCACGGCGGATTTCGCTGCGTTCACCTGTGCCCCCTGGTCTGTGTCCGCACAGATTACGGATTGGGCCGGGGGGGCGAAAGGGGGTCAGGTGTTCTTTCTGCGGGAAATCCAGTTCCAGGAGCTGGCGCACATGTCGTCAAGCCCGAGCTGCGCCCGAAAGCCCAGCACGTCCTGCGCCTTGGACGGATCGCCATAAACCTCGGCGATATCGCCGGGGCGGCGGGGCAGGATTTCATGTGGCAGGTCAAAACCGCAGGCCCGTTCGTAAGCCTGCAGCATGTCGAGCACGGAATAGCCCCGACCCGTGCCAAGGTTTACCGTGTGGCTGTCGCCGCTGTCCAGAAGCGCCTTCAGCGACAGCACATGCCCCTGCGCCAGGTCGGTCACGTGAATATAGTCACGCACGCCGGTTCCGTCCGGGGTTGGGTAGTCATTGCCGAACACGCCCAAGCGCTCCAATTCGCCGGTGGCAACCTTGGAGATATAGGGCATGAGGTTGTTCGGAATGTCGTTTGGATCCTCGCCTATGAGCCCGGTGGCATGGGCGCCCGCCGGGTTGAAATAGCGCAGGATGCCGAAGGCCCAGCGCGGATCGTGAAGGGCGATCTGTTCCAGCGACTGTTCGCAGGTCAGTTTGGTGAACCCGTAGGGGTGCGAAAAACTGCGCGGGGCCTCTTCGGTGACGGGCAGGCTGTCCGGGTCGCCGTAGACGGTGCAGCTGGAGGAAAAGACAAGGGTAAAGACCCCGGCTCTCTTCATCGCGGCCAGCAGGGAGTAGAGCCCGGCAATATTGGCCTGCATGTATTCGAGCGGGATTTCCGTGCTTTCCCCCACCGCTTTTCTGGCGGCGAAATGCACCGCGGCGGCAATGTCATGTTCGGCAAAAATGCGATCCAGAAGGCTGCCGTCCAGCACGTCGCCCTCGTAACAAGTGACCTTGCCGCCGGTGATGACCTCCAGCCGGTCCGGCACGTCGCGATGGGCGTTCGAGAAATCGTCGATGATCACGACCTCATAGCCCGCAGCCATCAGCTCGACATAGGTGTGGGACCCGATGAACCCGGCGCCGCCGGTCAGGAGGATTGTCTTGGACACGTGCAAACTCCGCTACTGCTCGTGCGGAGGGTAAGGCGGACGGGCGGGAAAATCAGCAGGGAAAGCCCGGTCCTGTACAAAATTCCGGGCCACACGGTTCGCGAATTCCGAAAATTGCGATACGAAAGGAAACAGCTTTTCAACAATTGCGCAAAATGCCGGGGTGAAAGACATAATCATGCGCAAAAGGCGGTTGAGACCCGGCGAAGCCCCCTGTAAGGGTGATGCGCCGAGGACGACCGCAACGAGAGACAGAACAGATGCCCAAAGCCAGAATTACCGACGAAGAGGCGCTTGCCTTTCACATCGACCCGACCCCGGGCAAGTTCGAGGTTACGCCTTCGGTCCCGATGACCACGCAGCGCGACCTGTCGTTGGCCTATTCTCCCGGTGTGGCGGTCCCCTGCGAGCGGATCGCGGCCGATCCTGCCACCGCTTACGACTATACCAACAAGGGCAATCTGGTCGCGGTGATCTCGAACGGGACAGCGGTTCTGGGCCTTGGCAATCTGGGCGCGCTGGGCTCGAAACCGGTGATGGAAGGCAAGGCGGTCCTGTTCAAACGCTTTGCCGACGTGAACTCGATCGACATCGAGCTGGACACCGAGGATCCGGACAAGTTCATCGAGGCGGTCAGGCTGATGGGTCCGACCTTCGGCGGCATAAACCTCGAAGACATCAAGGCGCCGGAATGTTTCATCATCGAGCAGAAGCTCAAGGAAGAGATGGACATCCCGGTCTTTCACGATGACCAGCACGGCACGGCGGTGATCTGTGCCGCCGGTCTGATCAACGCGCTGCACCTGTCGGGCAAGAAGATCGAGGATGTGAAGATTGTCCTGAACGGCGCGGGGGCTGCGGGCATAGCCTGTATCGAGCTGCTCAAATCCATGGGCGCGCGGCATGAGAACTGCATCGTCTGCGACACCAAGGGCGTGATCTATCAGGGCCGTACCGCGGGCATGAACCAGTGGAAATCGGCTCATGCGGTCAAAACCGATCTGCGCACGCTGGAAGAGGCGATGGAGGGCGCGGACGTGTTCCTGGGCGTCTCGGTCAAGGGGGCCGTGACGCAGGAGATGGTAAAGGCGATGGCGGACAACCCGGTCATCTTCGCCATGGCCAACCCGGATCCGGAAATCACCCCGGAAGAGGCCCACGAGGTGCGCAATGACGCGATCGTCGCCACCGGCCGGTCGGATTATCCGAACCAGGTCAACAACGTGCTGGGCTTTCCTTACCTGTTCCGCGGTGCGCTGGACATCCACGCCCGCGCGATCAACGACGAGATGAAAATCGCCTGCGCCGAGGCCCTGGCCGAGCTTGCCCGCGAGGATGTGCCGGATGAGGTTGCCATGGCCTATGGCAAGAAGCTGACCTTTGGCCGCGATTACATCATCCCGACGCCGTTTGATCCGCGCCTGATCCATGTGGTGCCGCCTGCGGTCGCCAGGGCGGGCATGAACACCGGCGTGGCGCGGCGTCCGATCATCGACATGGACGCCTATGAACTGACGCTGAAATCGCGCATGGACCCGACCGCCTCGATCCTGCGTGGCATCACGGCGCGGGCGCGTCAGGCCCAGTCCACGATGATCTTTGCCGAGGGCGACGACCCGCAGGTGTTGCGCGCCGCCGTGCAATATCAACGCAACGGTTTCGGTCGTGCGCTGGTCGTCGGGCGCGAAGAAGACGTGAAACAGAAGCTCGAGGCCGAGGGCCTGGCCGATGCCGTGCGCGAGTTGCGCGTGGTCAACGCCGCCAACACCCAGCACCTGGCCACCTACAAGGATTTCCTCTATGACCGCCTGCAGCGTCAGGGGTTCGATCAGCACGACATTCACCGCCTCGCCGCGCGGGATCGCCACGTGTTTGCCTCGCTGATGCTGGCCCATGGCCACGGCGACGGGCTGGTCACGGGCGCGACGCGCAAATCGGCCCATGTGCTGCAACTGATCAACCATGTATTCGACGCCGAGGCTTCGGACGGCGCGGTCGGCATTACCGCGCTGCTGATCAAGGGGCGCATCGTGCTGGTTGCGGATACGCTGGTGCATGAATGGCCGGAAAGCGAAGACCTGGCCAATATCGCCGAAGCCGCCGCCCGGGTGGCCCGCGGTCTGGGCCTGGATCCGCGCGTGGCTTTCGTCAGCTTCTCGACCTTCGGCTACCCGGTCTCGGAGCGCGCCGAAAAGATGCACGTCGCTCCGGACATACTGGCCCGGCGCGGTGTGGATTTCGAATTCGACGGCGAGATGACGGCGGATGTGGCCCTGAACGAAGAGATCATGGCGCAGTACCCATTCTGCAAACTGTCCGGCCCGGCCAATATCCTGGTCATGCCGGCGCGCCACAGCTCGTCGATCTCGGTGAAGATGATGCAGGAGCTTGCGGGCGCCACGGTCATCGGCCCGATTCTGTCGGGCACGGGCAAGCCGATCCAGATTTGCTCGTCGGCCTCGACCGCGAATGACATCCTGAACATGGCGATGCTTGCCGCTTGCAAGATCGGCTGATCTCTGCTCCCCTCCGCTGAAAACCCGGAGGGGAGATGACCGTCTATAACCTCGGCTCGATCAATATCGACCATGTCTACCGCGTGCCGCATATCCCGGCGCCGGGGGAAACGCTTGCAGCCAGTGCTCACGCGACCGGGCTGGGGGGGAAGGGCGCGAACCAGTCGGTGGCGGTGGCCCGGGCCGGGGCCCGCGCTGTACATGTCGGTGCGGTAGGGGTTGAAGGCGGACCCTGGGTTGAACACTTGCAGGGTTTCGGCGTCGAAACCCGCGTGGCGGAGGTCGAAGAGGCCACAGGTCACGCGAATATCTGCGTCGACAAGGCGGGCGAGAACATGATCGTCATTTTCCCGGGCGCCAATCTGAAACAGTCTCTAACGCATCTTGAAACGGCCCTGGCCGACGCACAGGAAGGGGATTTTCTGCTGCTTCAGAACGAAACCAACCTTGGGCGGGAGGCCGCCGGGCTGGCGCGGGCCAAGGGGATGCGCGTGGTCTATTCCGCCGCGCCCTTTTCGGTGGAGGCGGTGCAGGAGATGCTGCCCGATACCGACCTTCTGGTGATGAACGAGGTCGAAGCCGCGCAGTTGCAGTCCGCGCTGGGCAACTTCGCCTTGCCCGACCGGTTGATTACCCGTGGCGCCAAGGGAGTGATCTGGCTGGGTCCGGAGGAGATTTCCCTGCCGGCCTTCGCAGTGACCCCGGTGGACACAACCGGGGCCGGGGATTGTTTCATCGGCACGTTCGTGGCCGGGCTGGACCAGGGGCTGGACCTGCCCAAGGCCCTGCGCCTGGGCCAGGCGGCCTCGGCCATCCAGGTGACGCGCCCTGGAACCGCCGATGCAATTCCCACCCGCGCTGAGACCGATGCATTTCTTGACAGGCAGGAGGCCAAATGACCGATCACGTGACCACTCATCAGGCCGAAGAGGACGCCCGCAACGAGGATATCCTGATCTGGCTGAACGGCCGGGTCGTGCCCAAGGCCGAAGCGGTCGTCAGCGTCTATGACGCGGGATTCATGCTGGGCGACGGTGTGTGGGAAGGCTTGCGGCTTTATGACGGGCACTGGGCCTTTATCGACGAACACATGGATCGGTTGTTCGAGGCGGCCAAGGCGATCGACCTGGACATTGGCATGACCCGGGACGAGGTCATTTCCGCCGTGTTAGAGACACAAAAGGCCAATGGTATGGTGACGGATGCCCACGCCCGCCTGATGGTGACGCGTGGGGTGAAAACCCGTCCGTTCCAGCATCCGGGATTGAGCCGGCAGGGTCCGACCGTGACCATCATCATGGAACATTCGCGCCCGTCCATTCCGCGCCCGATCACCCTGGCCACCGTGCCGCATATTCGGGGGCTGCCAATGACGCAGGACCCGAAGCTGAACTCGCATTCGAAACTGAACTGCATTCTGGCCTGTATCGCCGCCGAAAAGGCCGGCGCGGACGAGGGGCTGATGCTGGACGTGAACGGCTTCGTAAACACGACCAACGCCTGCAACTTCTTCATCGTGCGCAAGGGGGAGGTTTGGACCTCGACCGGGGATTACTGCATGAACGGGATCACCAGGGCCAAGGTGATCGACCTGTGCCGCGCAAACGGGATCGCGGTGTCTGAACGCAACTACTCGCTGGTCGATACCTACGGCGCAGACGAGGCGTTTCTGACCGGCACGTTCGGCGCACAGACTCCGGTTGGCATGATCGACGGGCGGCAGATCGGCACTGGGCAGATGGGTCCGGTGACGGAACGGTTGCGCGGGCTCTACAAGGCTCTGATCCAGCAGGAAATAGCGAAATGAGGATCGCCTCATGAAGATCGCCATGTGGTCCGGGCCGCGCAACCTGTCGACGGCGATGATGTATTCTTTTGGCAATCGCGCCGATTGCGCGGTGGTGGATGAACCGTTCTATGCGGCCTATCTGGCAAGGACCGGGGCTCAGCATCCGATGCAGGGGGAAATCCTGGCGAGCCAATCGCAGGATCCGGACGAAGTGGTGGCGTCGCTGACCGGTCCGAACCCCGGGGCCAAGCCGCATTTCTATCAGAAACACATGACCCAGCACATGGTGGACGGTGTGCCGCGCGGCTGGATTGCCGAGTGCACCAATCTCTTCCTGATCCGCCACCCGGCGCGCGTGATCGCATCATACGCGGCGAAACGGGAAAACCCGACGTTGGAGGATATCGGTTTCCGGCAACAGGCCGAACTGTTCGACCAGTTCGGCGGCACGGTGATCGACAGCCACGACATCCGCGACGATCCCGAAGGGATGCTGAATAAACTCTGCGAAGCGATCGAGCTCGACTGGGATCCCGCGATGCTGTCCTGGCCCAAAGGGGGTCACAAGGATGATGGCGTCTGGGCCAAACATTGGTACGGCGCGGTGTGGAACAGCACGGGTTTCGCCGGGGCCGAGGGGGTGCTGCCGGAAGTGCCGGAACATTTGCAGGACGTGTTTCAGGCGGCGCTGCCGTATTATGAGCGGTTGAAGGCGGAAAAGATCACGCCTTGAGCAACGCCCCCAGCTTCATCGCCACGCCCGCATTGCCGGACAGTTTCAGCTTGCCCATCATCACCCCGGTCATCGGGTTCAGCTTGCCGGTCAGCAGCTTGGTCAGGTTTTCGGTGGTCAGGCGAATGGTGCAATCCGTGTCCTGATCCCGGGTCGAGGTGGTGCCGCCCGTCAGAACGATCACCCCGTCCGCGCCGCAGTCGAATTTCAGCGATCCGTCAAACCCGCCCTCGGGCAGGTTGGCGTTGATCCCTTCGGCAATGGCAGTCAGCGGCATCGGTTCCTCCCAAAACAGAATGCCCGCCATGGTTAGGCGGGCATTCCGGTTGCAGCAACGGTGACGTCGCGCAAGCTCAGGGCTTGATGCGGCGGTTGCGCATGGCAATCAGTTTCAGGCGCAGCGCGTTCAGCTGGATGAAGCCGGCGGCGTCGGTCTGATCGTAGGCGCCCATGTCCTCTTCGAAGGTCACGTGTTCTTCGGAATAGAGCGAGTGATCCGACCAGCGGCCGACCACACGGGCCAGACCCTTGTAGAGCTTCATGCGCACGGTGCCGGTGACGTGTTCCTGGCTCAGGTCGATCGCGGCTTGCAGCATTTCGCGTTCCGGGCTGAACCAGTAACCGTTGTAGAGCAGCTCTGCATATTTCGGCATGAGCTCGTCTTTCAGGTGCATCGCGCCGCGGTCCATGGTGATCGACTCGATGCCGCGGTGGGCGTCCAGAAGGATGGTGCCGCCGGGGGTCTCGTATATGCCGCGCGACTTCATGCCGACATAGCGGCCCTCGACCAGGTCCAGACGGCCGATGCCATGTTTGCGGCCATATTCGTTCAGCTCGGTCAGGATGGTTGCGGGCGACATGGCTTCGCCATTGATCGATACCGCATCGCCCTTTTCAAAGCCGATTTCAATGAATTCGGGCGTGTCCGGGGCCTCTTCGGGATGCACGGTGCGCTGGTAGACGTAATCGGGCGCGTCCTCGGCCGGATCTTCCAGAACCTTGCCTTCCGACGAGGTGTGCAGAAGGTTCGCATCGACTGAAAACGGGGCCTCGCCACGCTTGTCCTTGGCGACGGGGATCTGGTGCTGCTCGGCGAATTCCAGCAGTTTGGTGCGCGAACCCAGGTCCCATTCACGCCAGGGCGCAATCACCACGATTTCCGGGTTCAACGCATAGGCCGCCAGTTCGAACCGCACCTGGTCGTTGCCCTTGCCGGTGGCGCCATGCGACACGGCGTCGGCGCCGTGTTCGGCGGCGATCTCGACCAGGCGTTTCGAGATCAGCGGGCGCGCGATCGAGGTGCCCAGCAGATACAGGCCTTCATACTGCGCATTGGCGCGGAACATCGGGAAGACATAGTCGCGCACGAATTCCTCGCGCAGATCCTCGATATGGATGTTTTCGGGTTTGATGCCCAGCATCTCGGCCTTGGTGCGGGCGGGTTCCAGTTCCTCACCCTGGCCCAGGTCGGCGGTAAAGGTGATCACTTCGCAGCCATATTCGGTCTGCAGCCATTTCAGGATGATCGAGGTATCAAGGCCACCGGAATAGGCCAGGACAACCTTCTTGGGCGCAGATTGCGGTGCGGTGTTGGACGAGATCATCATTTTCCCTTTCACGAGCGGTTCCTCGCGCGCTTATCCGATCTTGTCGGTGGGAGCAAGGTTGGTGGTGGGGCTGACACGCAAAAGGGCGACCCGAAGGCCGCCCTTTGAAATCATTGAGCGATAGACGCGTTACGAGGTGGGCTCCACATATTCCTCGATTTCGAGCTGCTCGCGGAGGAATGCCTCGGCATCTGAGTCCAGCCCGCGGCCGTCAGTCAGCTCCAACAGCGCGTCGTTTTCGGCGTGTTCCGCGCTGTCCACCAACCCGTTGAGACGGTCCAGTTCAGCGTTGTATTCGTTGACGGCCACATCGTACAGCTCCTGGCTGAATTCGGTGGTTGTGGTCGTTGTCGTGACCACCTCGCCGGTAGCCGGATCGATTTGCGGTGCGCCAGTCGCCGGGTCGATTACCTCCGTCGTGGTCGTGACCTCGACCTGGAAGGCGGGATCATTCACATCCGGCTGTGTCAAAGCGGCAAGTTCGGTTTCAACCTGAGTCTTTGTCTCAACGGCTGCCACCGATGCCTGATAATAGGCCTCTACCTTGCCAACGCGGCTGTTCGGAGACGCGTTCTGGCGGGCCGTTTCGCTGGCGCGATAGGCGTTGGCGCCCTTCAGGATGCTGGCAATGTTCGGGGCCTTGTCGGCACGGTTGGCATTGCCGCCTCGATTGCTGCTGCCACCACGGTTTCCGTTTCCGCCGCCGCTTTCAGAGTTGCTGGCGCTGCCGCCGCCATTTCCACCGCCGCCGCCATTTCCACCGCCGCCGCCGTTTCCACCGCCGCCACCGTTTCCGCCACCGCCACCATTACCGCCCTTGGCGTATGCCGCATCTGTGGTCAGAAGAGCCGCGGTCGTCGAAACCGCCGGAAGAACCAGCGCCGTCATGGCGAGCGCCGCAATGCTTTTCTGCAGGATTTTCATCTCCAACTACCTTCTCGTTGCCTGTCAGCAAATCTTTCCTGAAAATTGGGCGGCGGCACATCTTTTTCATGGCGAAAAAGTGACATCAGCTTGTTCCCGCCGTATCGAGCTTGATCCGGCGGCGTATATTCGCCAGACCTGTGTCTATGAGTGACTTCATCCGAAAGGCCCGTGTGGCCGAACAGCAGATGCGGGCGATCTTCCCCGCAACGCCACTCCAGAGAAACGACCATCTGTCCGCGCGGTTCGGGGCGGATATCTGGTTGAAGCGCGAGGATCTTTCGCCGGTGCGCAGCTACAAGATCCGTGGCGCGCTGAATGCGATGGGCAAGGCGCTGGCGGCGGATCCCGATCAGGCCGTTTTCGTCTGTGCGAGCGCTGGCAACCATGCGCAGGGCGTGGCCTATGTGGCGCGGCATTTCGGGGTGCGCGGTGTGGTCTTCATGCCGGTGACAACGCCGCAGCAGAAAATCGACAAGACCCGTATCTTTGGCGGTGACTCGGTCGAAATCCGCATGATTGGTGACTATTTCGACGATACGCTGGCCGCGGCTCAGGCCTATTGCGCCGAGGTGGGCGGGCATTTCCTTGCCCCTTTCGACGATGAGGACGTGATCGAGGGGCAGGCATCCGTTTCTGCCGAGATCATGGCTCAACTGGGGCGCGCTCCGGATATGGTGGTGTTGCCGGTGGGCGGCGGCGGGCTGTCGGCCGGGGTCACGCGGTTTCTGGGTGAGGTCGCGCCGGATGTCGCCATTCGCTACGTCGAGCCCGAGGGCGGCGCCAGCCTGTCCGCGGCAATTGCGGCGGGGGAGCCGGTAAAGCTCGACAAGGTGGACAGTTTCGTTGATGGCGCCGCAGTGGCGCGCATTGGCGCACGGCCCTTTGCGGCGCTGAAGGGTGTGCCGCCGCACCATGTGCTGGCCGCGCCGGAGGACCGTATCTGCACCACGATCCTGGAGATGCTGAATGTCGAAGGCGTGGTGCTGGAGCCCGCCGGCGCGCTGTCGGTGGATGTGCTGGCGGATCTGGCGGATCAGATCAAGGGCAAGACCGTGGTCTGCGTGACCTCGGGCGGGAATTTCGATTTCGAACGGTTGCCGGAGGTCAAGGAGCGGGCGCAGCGCTATTCGGGGCTGAAGAAGTACTTCCTGCTGCGCCTGCCGCAACGTCCCGGCGCGCTGCGCGATTTCCTGGAGATGCTGGGGCCGGATGACGATATTGCCCGGTTCGAGTACCTGAAGAAATCCGCGCGCAATTTCGGGTCGGTGCTGATCGGGATCGAAACCTCGGCGCCGGAAAACTTCGACGCGCTCTTCGCCAAGCTCGATGCCGAAGGTTTCGTCTGGTCGGACATTACCCAGGACGAGGTTCTGGCGGAGTTCATCATCTAGCGAGGAAGGCCTCTTTCGAAGCTTCGAACGTGGAAAAAACGGCGCCAAGGCCGGCGGGGTCGAATTCGCCCGCCGCGGCCTGGCGTTCCCCGGTGCTGCAGATTTTCGACAGCGCGTCAAAACCCAGGTTCAGCGACGAGCTTTTCAGGAAATGCAGATCCTGTTCGAACTGGGCAGGTTGCGGATCGCACCGCAAGCGGTCGATCACCTCCTCGACCTCCTCCAGGAAAATCTCGGCGACTTCGGCAAAATCCTCTTCACCGATTTCATCGCGCAGTTCATTCACGCGGTTCCAACTGATCATTGGCCGATTCCTTTCACTCTGCGGGCCCAGGATCACGCGCGCATCTTTCCATCCGGTTAACCGGACCGGGGCGAGCCCCCGACAATTTTAGCTTTAAGCGGCTGTTAAATCGGGGGTGCGTAACTCGGACAGATGAGTCGATGACTCGCAGTGGAAAAGGTCATGTTGTGAGTGCTCAAGCCGCGTATAGCTCCAGTTCCGGCGACACGGGGGAGGACGGTGTCGTGCAGACTATTCTGGTTGTTGACGACAGCCGGGCTCAGCGCCGCGTGCTTGGCGCATCATTGTCGCGTCAGGGGTACCGGGTCATCGAAGCCTCCGGCGGGGAAGAAGCTCTGGCGCTTCTGGATACGTATAACGTTGATCTGATCATCTCGGATTGGATGATGCCGGGTATGGACGGGCTGGAACTGTGTCAGCGGTTCCGCGCCCTGCAACGCGAAAAGTATGGCTATTTCATTCTGCTGACCTCGAAGACGGAAAAGGGTGCGGTGGCGCAGGGGTTGGATGTGGGGGCGGATGATTTCCTGTCCAAACCCCCAAACGCCGAAGAATTGCGCGCACGAATAAATGCGGGGGACCGCATCCTGCGCATGCAGCGCGAGTTGCAGGAAAAGAACCGGCTGGTCAGCGCGACGCTTTCGGAAATCTCGACGCTCTACGACAGCCTGGACCGTGACCTGATCGAAGCGCGCGAGATGCAGCAGGCGCTGGTGCGGGATCAGTATCGCAATTTCGGCTCGGCCGAGGTGTCGGTCATGCTGAAACCCTGTGGACATGTCGGTGGCGACCTGGTCGGGTTCTTCCGTCTGGACGAGCACCGCGTGGCGGTGTTTTCCATCGATGTCTCAGGCCATGGAATCGCTTCGGCCCTGCTTACCGCGCGGCTTGCCTCCTATCTGACGGAAGGGTCGCCGGACCACAATGTCGCGCTGAAACGCGTGGCCGACGGGGTCTTTTTCCCGCGCCCGCCACAAGAGGTCGCGCGGCGGCTCAATGAGATCATGCATGATGAAATCGTGTCGGATCACTATTTCACCCTGCTGCTGGGGTATCTGGATCTGCGCACGGGCGAGGTCGAGATGACCCAATGCGGTCATCCGAACCCGATGCTGATGCGCGGGGACGGTTCGGTGGAGTACCTGGGCCAGGGCGGCATGCCCATCGGCCTGATTCCCGATGCGCAATATGACAGTTTTCGCATCCGGCTGCAGCCGGGGGAGCGGCTGATATTCTATTCCGACGGCTTTACCGAATGCGAAGGTGACGACGGAAAGCAGCTGGAAGAAGCCGGGTTCGAGGAGATCGCGCGCCGCAACCAGAACCTGACCGGGTCGGAGTTCTTTCAGGCCTTGACCTGGGGCCTTGACCTGTTCTGCGGCACACAGGATTTTCCCGATGACCTATCCTGCACCATGATCGAATTTCAGGGCGCCAGGTAGGTCCGGACGAACGCACGGTCCCCCGGATTGCCGAGGATGCGGGCGGCGACCTCTGTTGGCGCCCAGAGCACCTCGTGCCCCGGTTCGCTTGGCGGCCCATGCGGGCGCACCGGGCGGGCAAGGTAGATGTGGCAGAGCTTTTCGGCCCAGAGGTCATAGTCCGGCATGTAGGTGAAACGCCGAAAGGCCCCGAGGCGACGGGGTTTGGCAATGTGCCAGCCGGTTTCCTCGAACACTTCGCGGTGCAGGGCGGCAAGTACGCTTTCCCCCGGGTCGATCCCGCCTCCGGGCAGCTGCACCTCGGGATCGGGCTCGTGCTGGCGGGTCAGAAGCAGGTCACGGCCGCGCGGCAGGATTGCATAGGCCCCCGGACGCAGCGTATAGCGCCGCCCGAACCGTCTTGATTCGCCAAATCGCCGGATCACGCCCTTTTCCCCTTGCTTGCCGCACCTACATAGACGCGGTATGCCAAGCTGAACGCCAATAGGAAACCCTCATGAGCCTCGGAGCCAAAATCGCCTGGGATGATACCATCCTGCCCTTTCAACTGGACAAGTCCGACGTACGCGGCCGGGTTCTGCGCCTGGACGGGGTGCTGGATCAGGTCCTGGCCCAGCACGACTACCCCCCGGCGATCGAAAACCTGGTTGCCGAAGCCGCGATGCTGACCGCCATGATCGGTCAGACCATCAAGCTGCGCTGGAAGCTGTCCCTGCAGGTGCGCGGCAAGGGCGCCGCCCGTCTGATCGCCACCGACTATTATGCCCCCGAGAAGGAAGGTGAGCCGGGCCGCATCCGCGCCTATGCCTCCTATGACGAGGAGCGGCTGGATCCGAACGCCCCCGGTTTCGACCAGATCGGTGAAGGGTATCTGGCGATCCTGATCCACCAGGGCGGCGAGACGAAACCCTATACCGGCATGACCCCGATCGCGGGGGCCAGCCTGGCTGATTGCGCCAAGGCCTATTTCGCACAGTCCGAACAGCTGCCGACCCGGTTCCAGCTGACCTTTGGCCGCTCGATGTTGCCTGGCGGTGACGAAAGCTGGCGTGCGGGTGGCGTGATGCTGCAACAAATGCCCAAGGCCTCGCCGCTGATGGAGCAGGGCGAGGAAAACGGACCCAATGACGAGGGCATCATCCGTGCCGTCGACATGCTGTCGGAGGATGAATACGAGAACTGGAACCGCGCCAACATCCTTCTGGATTCGGTCGAGGAAATGGAGCTGGTCGGTCCGACCGTACAGCCCACCCAGCTGCTTCTGCGCCTGTTCCACGAGGAAGCGCCGCGTGTCTTTGACCCGCAACGGATTGAGTTCGGCTGCACCTGTTCGGAAGAGCGCGTGCGTACCTCGATGTCGATCTATTCGGCCAAGGACATCGGGCACATGACGACCGATGAGGGCATCGTCACCGCCGACTGCCAGTTCTGCGGTGCGCATTACGAATTCGACCCCAAGACGCTGGGGTTCGAGGCTACGGAGTCCGGGGCAGCACAGGATGACTGACCTTTTCGCCCCGATCCGCGCGGCGTTGGCTCCCGAGGGGGCCAGCTCGTCGGATTTCGACCTCAACCCCGGGGTCAAGCTGCCGCCAAATCGCAAATTGCGACCGGCGGCGGTGCTGATCCCGGTGATCGAGGTCCGGGGCAACCTGCAGGTCATTCTGACCAAGCGCAGCTCGGTTCTGAAACACCATCCCGGGCAGATCGCCTTTCCCGGCGGCAAGCTGGATGGTGCGGAAACCGTGGAACAGGCTGCCCTGCGCGAGGCGCGCGAGGAAATCGGCCTGGATCCGGCAAACGTGGATGTTCTGGGAAGGCTGCCCTTCCACGAGACCGTGACCAGTTTCACCGTTACCCCCGTTCTGGGACGGGTTAGAGACGAATTTGACGCCACCCCGGAACCGGGAGAGGTGGCCGAGGTGTTCCGTGTGCCCTTCTCACATGTTTCGGATCCCGCGCGGTTCGCGGTCGAAGGGCGCATGTGGCAGGGCACGAAACGGCACTATTACATCGTGCCCTGGGGGCCTTACTACATCTGGGGCGCCACGGCCCGCATGCTCCGCGCGCTTGCGGACCGGGTGCAGGGATGACCCGCATCACCGATGACTGGCTGACCGGCCCCGCCGCGCAGGCGGTCTGCGCGATGCTGACCGACGCCGGCTTCCAGGCGCTGTTCGTCGGCGGATGCGTGCGCAATACGCTGCTGGACGTGCCGATCTCGGATATCGACATTTCGACCGATGCAACCCCGGACCAGGTGATCGAAGCGGCGCGCCAGGCCGGGTTCAAATCGGTGCCGACCGGCTATGACCACGGCACGGTGACGGTTGTGGTGGACCACGAACCCTTCGAGATCACCACGTTCCGAAAGGATGTGGAAACCGACGGGCGCCGCGCGGTGGTGGCCTTCGCCAAAACTGCCGAAGAGGACGCGCATCGGCGTGATTTCACCATGAACGCGCTTTATGCCCGGCCGGATGGGGCGATCGTCGATCCTCTGGGAGGGCTTGCCGATCTGCGCGCCCGCTACCTGCGCTTTATCGACAATCCCGAGGACCGCATTCGCGAGGACTATCTGCGCATCCTGCGGTTTTTCCGGTTCCACGCGCATTACGGCAATCCCGAGGGCGGATTGGATGCCGAGGGCCTGGCGGCGGTCGCCGCGAATTCTGCCGGATTAGAGACACTTTCGAACGAGCGCGTCGGGTCCGAAATGCGCAAGCTGCTGTCGGCGCCGGACCCGTCGCAATCGGTGGCCTCGATGGTGCAGACCGGGGTTCTGGCCCATGTTCTGCCGGGGGCGGAGGCGCGGTTCCTGCCAGTTCTGGTGCATCTGGAAGGCCAGGCCGGCCTGACGCCGAATGCCATGCGGCGTCTGACCTGCCTGGGAGGCGATGGGCTGAAGGACCGGTTGCGCCTGTCCAATGGAGAAGTCAGGACACTGGATCACCTGCACGAGGCTCTGGCCGGGACGGCAGGGGACGCGGAGCTCGCCTATCGTCTGGGGGACGGGCTGGCCCGCGACGTGGCCCTGTTGCGGGCAGCCATGACGGATGGGCAGATGCCCCGCGGGCTGAATCAGAGGCTGACTCTGGGAAACGGGGCGCGCGGCAGGTTCCCTGTTTCGGCGCAGGATCTGATGCCCGCCTTTCAGGGGGCGGCGCTGGGCGCGCGGTTGAAGACGTTGGAGGCGCGCTGGATCGCCTCGGACTTTGCCCTGACGAAAGAGGAGCTTCTGGCATGACCCAGGTCACGATTGCCCGGCTGGGCCACAGGGGCGACGGCATTGCCGATGGGCCGATCTTTGTCCCACGCACCCTGCCCGGGGAGGTCGTTGAGGGGGAGCTGGACGGCGACCGCATCGCCGCGCCAAAGATCGTCACGCCCAGCCCGCACCGGGTAAAGGCGCCCTGTCGCCACGTGAACAGCTGCGGTGGCTGTGCGCTGCAGCATGCGTCGGATGAATTTGTCGCCGGTTGGAAGGTGAACGTGGTGCGCGAGGCACTGGCTGCCCGTGGAATCGAGGCGAATTTGGCCGGGATAGAGACCTCTGCGCCGCGAACCCGCCGCCGCGCCACCCTGTCCGTGCGGCGCACCAAGAAAGGGGCCTTGGTCGGGTTCCACGCGCCGAAATCGGATGTGATTACCGAAGTGCCGGAGTGCCACCTGCTGCACCCCGACCTGATTGCCACCTTTCCGACCCTGCGAGACCTGGCCGCGCTGGGCGGCTCGCGCAAGGGCGAGATGAGCGTGACGGTCACGCGCTCCGACGCGGGGCCGGATGTGTCCGTGCGCGACGGCAAGCCGCTGGACCGCGCGCTGGAAACCGCGCTGGGGCAGCTGGCCGGTCAACAGGGTTTGGCGCGCCTGACCTGGAATGGCGAGGTGATCGCGACGATGGTGCCGCCCTCGCAGCTGTTTGGCCGGGTGCGGGTCACGCCTCCGCCGGGGGCTTTCCTGCAGGCCACACAGGCGGGCGAGGCGGCCCTGCTTGCCACCGTGCTGGACGCGGTAGACGGTGCGAAATCCGTGGTCGACCTTTTCGCGGGCAGCGGCACGTTCAGCCTGCCGGTCGCGGAGCACGCCCATGTGCACGCAGTCGAGGGGATCGATGCGATGATGACGGCGCTGGACGCCGGATGGCGGCACGCCGAAGGGTTGCACCGGGTCACGACGGAAACCCGCGACCTGTTCCGCCGCCCGCTTCTGCCCGATGAGCTGAACCGCTTTGACGCTGCGGTGATCGACCCGCCCCGCGCGGGGGCCGAGGCACAGGTCGAGGAGATCGCGGCAAGCAACCTGACCCGCGTCGCCATGGTCTCCTGCAACCCCGTGAGTTTCGCCAGGGACGCCGGGATCCTGATCCGTGCCGGGTTCACTCTGGGCGCGGTCAAAGTGGTCGACCAGTTCCGCTGGTCCACCCATGTCGAGATTGCAGCCGGGCTGACTCGCTGAAAAACAACCTGAGCGGCCCGGGGCTTTCGGGATCGGGCGGTTTCGTGTATGACATCGGAAAACACGAGGCAGCAGTGCTCATGCGTTATATCATGACGATCCTAGCGGCGGTCGGGGTGATGGCCCTGTCTTCCTGCGCCAAGCCGCGTTCGAAATTCCTGCAGTATGATGGGCCGGAAGTGACCCGGATCGCCGTGTTCAAGGACACGCGGACCATGTATCTGATGAATGGAAACGTGGCGCTGAAGAGCTACTCGGTCGATCTTGGCTTTGCGCCGGAGGGACACAAGCAGTTCGAAGGGGACGGGCGCACGCCCGAGGGTCGGTATTTCATCAACCGTCGCAACCCGGAAAGCAGCTTTCACCTGAGCCTGGGGATTTCCTACCCGAACAATGTCGACCGGGACTACGCCCAGGCGCAGGGCCGCAGCCCGGGCGGGGATATCTTCATCCACGGCGGGCCGCGCCGACAGGATCCGAAGGGGCCCGACTGGACGGCGGGTTGCATCTCGGTCTCGGACGAAGCGATCGAGGTGATCTATTCCATGGTCAGGAACGGTACGCCGGTGGACATCTATCCGGTAAACCTGCCGGCACCAACCGCGTCCGGGGGTCAGCTGGAGGGCTGATCCACACCCACCGGGGCGCTGCCCATCAGGAGCGTCCACCAGATCTTGCCGTTTGATTCCTGATACCAGGCAAAGCCCATGTTCACGGCCTGCGGGTTCAGGATCACGTCGCGCGTATCTGCCTGCTCCATCCAGGCGGACAGGGTTTGCAGCTCGGTTTCATAGGTTTCCGAGATGTTCTCGCCAAGCATGATGCCCGTATAGCCCACGCGCGCCACCCGATCGAGCGGCGACGACCCGTCAGAGCCGAAATGCCAGGGCCGGTTCTGCACCGACATGTCGCGGGAGTGGGTGGCCGCGGCAGCGTTCAGCTTGCTGTCCAGCTGGACCGGCCCGGCCCCCGCCGCCGCGCGCAGTTCGTTGACGCTGTCGAGCATGCGGAACTGGATCGTCGATTTCGACCCGGCACCGATGCGGTAGGGGCGCGGCAACGGTTTCCCGTCCGCGCCTATCGTCTGCACATCGGCAACTTCGCAGCCCGCCAATGCCAGTACGGAGACAAACAGAATCGCGACCAGACGTTTCATAAGCATTTCACCTCAACCGGAAATTATCCCGCCACATCTATAGGTTTGAACTGTGTCAATCAAACCCGTCAGGCCCCCTTTCGGCAGATTGATGCTTGTTTGATTTGCGACTGAGGCATTTGGGCAATATAGAATATGAGAATTGAATTCAGTCGAACTGGAGCCGTGCCATGTCGCAGGATCGTGAAAACAAGCTCAATCGCCGCGCCTTTCTGAGCTCCACCATGGCCGCCACCGGCATGATGGCCGCGCCGGCATTCGCCCAGAATGAAGCCTCCACCACCGAAATGGAGGAAGAGCCGGAAATCGTGCGGCGCAATATCTCGTCCTTCCGGTCGCTGCAATGGCAGCCGTATTTCGAAAACCTGCGCAAGGGGGCGATCCTTGTCGATACGACCTCGCGCGTACTGCACTACTGGAGTGAGGACGAGAGTATCTACAAGCTCTACCCGACCTCCGTGCCGCTGACCGAGGAAATGACCCGCCGGGGCCGGACCCGAATTGTGCGCAAGGTCGAGGGGCCCAGTTGGGCACCCACCCCGTCGATGAAGATCCGAAATCCCGAATGGCCCGATTTCATCGGTCCCGGCCCGGACAATCCGCTGGGCACGCATGCGCTGTACCTGAGCTGGAAATACTACCGAATCCACGGCACGCAAGACACGCGAAAGATCGGGCGCCAGTCCTCCAATGGCTGCATCGGCCTTTACAACGAAAACATCGCCGAGCTCTTTGCGCTGACCGTGTCCGGCACCCAGGTGTTGCTGATCTGACAACACCGGGCGCAAACTGCGTCATCACTCTTGCCATTCACAACAATTGGCGGTTTCTGACCGTATTACCATCACAAACCGGGGCGCGTTCCGCGCTCCACCCATGGAGAAGTCACATGAAAAAAATCACCCTTGCCGCTCTGGCCGTTGCCGCCGCGACGACTGCCGCCAACGCCGGCGCCCTGGTCGACCCCGTTGTCGAACCCACCGTCATCGTCGAAGAAGCCGCCACCTCCTCGTCGGCTGGCATCGTTATCCCGCTCATGCTGCTGGTCCTGCTGGGTGTGGCCCTCGCCGACTAAGCTTCGGCTTGGTTGCGCAGGCGCGCCAGAAAAAAGAAAACCCCGCTCGACCGAGCGGGGTTTTTTGTATCTTGCGGCTGGATAGGCCGGCGGGTCAGACGCTTTCGTCGATCCAGCCCTGCAGCGCGGCTTTCGGCGCGGCACCGATCTTGTTCGAAATCACCTGACCGTCCTTGAACAGGAACAGCGCCGGGATCGAACGTACGCCCATCTGGGCCGGGGTATTCGGGTTTTCGTCCACGTTGACCTTGACGATCTTGACCTTGCCGGCCAGCTCGTCGGACAGCTCTTCCAGAGCCGGGCCGATCTGTTTGCATGGGCCACACCACTCGGCCCAGAAATCTACGACCACCGGCACATCCGCGTCGCGGACTTCTGCATCAAAGGTGGCGTCGGTGACAGCGACGGTTGCCATTTCATTGCTCCTGCTAATTCGGCGTTGGTCGTGAACCTAGGTATGGTTGCCTGTCCCGTCAAGGCGACCAAATGTGCGCATGACAAGATCGTTGGGCAAGGGCATCAGTTTCGCAACCCGGGTCCAGAGGATCGCCGTCTCGACCGGACGATCGGGGAAGACCTGCGCGAGGGCGGCGTGATAGGCACCCATTTGCCGCAAGAGCCCCTCGGGTGTTTGCTCCGGCCGGTCGGGGACCAGGGTGTTTGTCTTGAAATCCACGGCCAATACGCGGTCGGGCGTGACCACCAGCCGGTCGATCGCGCCGTGCAGGCGCTTGTCGCCAACGGGGGCGGTCAGTTCGACCTCGGCCAGGGCATCCGGCGCAAAGAGCGGTGCAAGATCCGGCGCCTTGAGCACAGCGGTGACTTCGGCCAACAGCACGGGCAAGTCGGCCGGCGTGGCGGCCAGCTCGCCGGTGCCCAGCAGGCGCGCGGCCAGATCCGGCCAGTCGGCCTCAGGATAAAGCGGCAGGTGTTCCAGCAGAAGATGTACCTGGCTGCCGCGTGTCATTGCCGCCTCGGTATCCCCGTCGCCAACCGCGCCGGGCAGCACCTTTGCCCCGCCCAGATCGGACGGGGCGAGTATTTCGACGGACTCTGCGGATCGGTGCGGTGCGGGTGTATGGGCCCATTCCGGCAGAGTTAGAGCCTGTTTCGCCACCGTTGTTGCCGCCTCCGGACGCGGTGCCCAGGTGCCGGTCTCGAACCTCTTGCCGGTGCCGGTCGGAAACTCCGCCTTCACGGCGCCGGCCTGATCCAACCCCGCGGCGACAAGCCCGTACCAACTGTCCTCGGCGGTTTTGCCCACCTCCCCGGCGGCGGCAACGATCAGCCACTGTTCGGCCCGCGTCATGGCAACATAAAGCAGCCTTACCCATTCCTCGCGATCGCGCGCGTGGCGTGTGTCCATCACCTCGGCCAGGGCGTCGGGGTGCTGGGTGGCGGGTGGTTTCCACCAGGGATGGCCGCCGACTTCGACAATCTCGTCGCGGTCCTGCGGGTGCGGTTTCGTCGTGTCGGGCAGGTAGACAATTGTCGCCTCCAGCCCTTTCGAGCCATGTACCGTCATCACGCGTACCTGGTTCGAGGCCGAATCGACCTGGCGCTTGATCGTGACCTCTTCGGCTTCCATCCAGATCAGGAAGCCGGTCAGGCTGGGCACCTGCAGCCGCTCATAGGCCAGCGCCTGGGAGAGCAGCGCGTCGATCCCGTCTTCCGCTTCGCTGCCCAGACGGGCCAGCAGGCGGCGGCGGCCATCATGGCGGATCAGCACCCGTTCCAGCAGGTCATAGGGGCGCAGAAAATCCGCCTGATCCCGCAGGTCGCGCAGGATGGCGTGGGTGTCCGCATGTTGCGCGCCACGTTCTTCCAACACCCTCCACAGCGGGAGCTTGCCCCGTCCCTGGGCCAGCGCGTAAAGCTGCGCTTCACTCCAGCCAAACAGCGGTGAGCGCAGGGCGGCGGCAAGCGACAGGTCGTCCTCGGGCGTGGCGAGGAAGGACAGCAGCGCGACCAGATCCTTGACCGCCAGCTCGCCGCCAATGCGCAACAGGTCGGCCCCGGCAATGGGCAGGCCCAGTTCCTTGCAAGCGCTGATGATGGCGAAGAAGAGCGGTGATCGGCGGCGCACCAGGATCATGATATCCTTTGGTTCAATCGGCCGGGTTTCGCCCTTTTCCGACGTGATAGAGCCTGTTTTCAACTTCTCGGCAATGTCTGCGGCAATCGCGCGGGCCAGGGTGGACAGGTGATCCTGCGGATCGGGCCGGTCGACGGGATCGAACCAGTCGCGATCCTCCTTGTGCTCGACTTTTTCAACCACGGGCCATAGATCGACGCGGCCCGGTTTGTCATGAAAGAAAGCGCGATGCAGGAAGCTTTCGCCCAGACCGTCCTGTTTCTCAAGCGTGTGATCGACCAGGCCAAGAACCGCTGGCGACGAGCGGAAAGAGAACTGCAACTGCATCGCCTGGAACGGCTGGCCGATCTGCTGAAGCTCGTCGCGGAACTTGTCCCGCATCCGGGTGAATTCCGCAGGTTCGGCGCCCTGGAAGCTGTAAATAGACTGTTTCGGATCGCCGACAACGAAGATCGTGCGGTCCTCGCCCGATTTCGCCCCCTCGCCGCTGGTAAACTCCGCTGCCAGCCGTTCGATCACCTGCCACTGTGCCGGACTGGTGTCCTGCGCCTCGTCAACCAGGATGTGGTCGATCCCTCCATCCAGCCGGTAGAGCACCCAGGTCGCCACCGCCGGATCGGACAGAAGCGCGCCGGCCTTGCGGATCAGGTCGTCAAAATCAAGCCAGCCAAGGGTCAGTTTTCGGATCTCATACAGGTCGATGAAGCGCTGGGCGAAGCGATGCAACGCAAGCGTTTTTCGGGCAGAATAGAGACTGTTTCGGAGCGGCCGCGCCGCTTCGACCCTGGCCATGAGCCCCTCCAGCCCGGGCATCAGTCCGGCCCCGGCCCCCTCGCGCAGGCCCTTGGTCGGGAAAGAGCCGATCTTGGCGCTGAACGGCTGCTTCGTCTTGGCCCCGGTCAGAAACACGTTTTCCAGGACCGGAAGGTTCTGGACGGTCAGGTTGCCGCCATCGAGTGTACCAAGCTTGGCGGCCGCCGCCTGCTCGGTCTTGGAGCCAGCTGCCAGCAATGGGATCAGAGCTGCCAGCATGGCGCCGTCGCCGGGGGCAAAGGCCTGGTCGGTCAGCCGCGCCTCGTCGTAGTCCGCATCCAGTTCGAACCAGGACCAGACCTCGGCTTGCTCCGCGTCTGAAAACCCGTCGCGATGCCGCACAATCTGGGCGGTCAGGCCGACAAAATCCTCGCCGGTGTAAAAGCGGGCCAGTTCGGCGACAAGGGCGCGGTCGGGTCCATCCGCCATCTCCTCGACCAGCTCGGATTGGAGCAGAGATGCGGCGCGTTCGTCCATCTCGGTAAATTGCGGCGACACCCCGGATTCCAGCGGAAAGCGGCGCAACAGAGACGAGCAGAAACTGTGGATCGTCTGGATCTTCAGCCCGCCCGGCGTCTCGATCGCGCGGGCAAACAGGCGGCGCGCACGGGGCAGATCGGCGGCGCCATCGATGCCCAGATCGACCAGGGCGGCGGTCAGATCGGCATCGCTTTTCATCGCCCAGTCGCCCAGGCGCGCAAACAGGCGGTTCTGCATCTCGGAGGCAGCGGCCTTGGTGTATGTCAGACAAAGGATGTTCTGCGGATTGACCCCGCCCAACAGCAACCGCGCCACCCGGTCGGTCAGAACCCGTGTCTTGCCGGACCCCGCGTTGGCCGCGAGCCAGGTCGAACTGTGCGGGTTGGCGGCATCCACCTGGGCCTGGCTTGCCTCGTTTCGGATCATTGGCCGACCTCCTGCGGGTGGGGTTGCTGGCTGTCGTCCCATTCGCCGGAGCGGGCAAGGTGATCGTGGTCGCCGTCAAAGCGCTGCTTGTGCACGGCCCGGCGCGATGTATAGCCCTGCGCGGGATCCTGATAGGCGCGGATCAGGGCCTCGAATTCCTCGGCGACGGCGGTGATTTCTTCCTGATCCAGTGGAATAGAGACCACTTTCGGCGTGGATCCGAGCCCGATATAGGCGACCTGCGAGACGATGCGCGGACCCAGATCGACAAAGCCGCCCTGTTCGGCGATCACGGCTTCCAGAAGCAGCTGCTTGTCGAAATGTTTCTGCATGTCGGCGGTGGGTGGGTTGCCGGTCTTGTAGTCGTAGATGACCAGTGTGCCGTCGCTGGCCTCGTCGATCCGGTCGGCATAGCCGGTGAGGGTGAAATTCACCGCCTCGAACCGGTGTTCTGCGCGGGCCTCATTGGAGAGGTTGCGGGACCAGGTGCGCCGGTCGGCCTCCTGGGCCAGGAACCAGTCTGCCACACGGTCCAGCTTGGCCAGCCAAAGCGCGCGGGTGGCGGGCCAGGGGGCTTCGTCCTCCAGCACCTCGGCAGCAATGCCCATGAGAGTGTCGCGGTCGTTGTCCCCGGTGCGTTCGTTGACGAACCGCTCCAGCACCGCATGCAACACCGTGCCACGAAGGGGGGCGTCCGGTGTCTGGTGCAGCGATTGCAGCGGGCGCAGGCCCAGGATGCGCTCGGCGTAGATCGCATAGGGATCGCGGATCAGCCTGGCGATCCTCGTGACGCTCAACTGCGTGGGGCGATGGGCCAGAGGCGGGCGCGGAGAAGGGCGTTGTTCGGGCGGGATAGAGACTGTTGGCGCCTCGATTGCCTGAGCGAGAGCCAGCCACTCCGCTCCTCGCGCGCGCATTTCCTGAAGCGCCCGTTTTCCTTCTTCGGACATGCCGGACAGCAGGTTGGTCAGCCGGTTGATCCAGCGGGAGGGCACGGTTTCGCTTTCGGCATCACGAATGGCGCGGGACAGGATGACTTCCCTGGCGCCGATGGCCTGCTGGAAGTCATGTGCAGAAAGGCCGACGCGCCGTTCCGGCAGCAACAGCCCTGCATCATGGCGCATCTTGCGGTTCATCCAGGGATCGGCGGCGGGCATTTCCGGCCAGGTGCCGTCGTTCAGCCCGGCGAGGATGACCAGGTCGGCGCCCTGCATGCGGGCCTCCAACGTGCCCCAGATCATGATGTTCGCATGCGGCGTCACCGCATCGCGCACCATGCCGGTGTTCAGCACGGCCTGGAACAGGTCACGGTAGTCCGACGGGGTGAAGTCGCCGCCGTGTTCGGCCTCGCGCGCCAGCTGTCCGGTCACGCGGAGGGCTTCGTGGCCCGGCTGTTCTTCCCACAGGGTGCCGGGCCCTTCGGTGCCGGGTCCGGCGGACAGTGTTTCGGCGAGGGCAAGGTGGTGGGTAATGTGCTCCGTCAGGCTGCGGGTCGTGACCGTGTCGTGACCGCAGAGCATCTGCCCCACCCAGGCGGCCCAGGCCGGGCGGTCCTCCTTCTTGGCGGCCCAGTGGTCCAGGTCGGCCCGTGTCGGGAAGGGCAGGCCCTGGCGCAGCAACTCCAGCTCCAGGTCGCGGGTGTGGCGCAGATGCTCGCCGCGCGCGCCGCTGCCGGTGTTGGTCAGCGGGTGTTTCAGCAGCGTCAGCAGCGCAGGTGCGGTCAGGCGCTGTCCGAACAGGTCGGCGACATGGCGCAGAAAGCGGCCGGGGGCGGTCAGGGGCAGGGGCCGACCGGCACTGTCATCCGGGGAAATGCCCCAGCGGTCGAGCGCGGCCGTGACTTGCCGGGTCAGCGCCCTGTCGGGGGTGATCAGGGCGGCAGAGCGCCCGTCGTCGGCGGCCTTGCGCAGGGCAGTGGCGATCGCAGTGGCCTCGGCGCGGGGCGAGGGGGCCTCGATCAGGGTCACATTCCGCGTGGCTTCGGTCACGCCCTGAAAGGCCGGACCTTCGACCTGCCACTGGTCGGTCACGGGCGCCGGGCGCAGGGCGAGGGAGACCAGGCGGTTGCGCGTGAGGCTGGGCGGCGGGGTGTCGACCCAGGGGCGGATGTCCCCGGGATGCAGGTTCAAAAGCCGCATCAGATGGGCGTAACGGTATTGCGGATGATCTTCGGCAGAAAGGGCGTCGTCGAGCTGATCCCAGGTGTTTTCAGGCAGGTTAGAGTCGAATCCGGGCAGGATCAGCGCGCCCTGTGGCAGGCGGGAGACGGCCTGCATGAACAGACCCGTGGCGCCACGCGAGCCGGTGGAGCCCGCGACGATCACCGGGTGGTCGGGCGGGGTGTCCGCCCAGCGTTTGGCCAGCCGTTCGATCACCAGTCGCTGCCGGGCCTCGCCGTCCGGGGCCTCGCCGCTGTCGAGGCCAAAGAATCGGTCCACCGCCGAGATGAAGGTCAGGCTGCGGGCCCAGTGGCCGGACTGGTCGGAAATATCCAGCGCGCGGATGGTGTCCGGGGACACGCCTTCGCCCTGCATCTCGTCCATGAGTTTCGCAAGACTGTCGGCCAGGTCGAAAATCGCCGCCCGCGGGGCAAGGTCGGGTTGCGCGTCGAGCAGTTGGGTGATCCAGCCCGCAAGTTCCAGCCGCCGGCGCAGGGGCGAAACGGCTGGAGGGATGTCGGCGGCAACCGGGTCGCGGGCAAGGTCGGTGATCAGGCGGATGCGCGGAAGAAGCCGCGCGGGACCGTTGTCGAACAGGGTGCGGATACGGCGCTGCATCCGGGCGGTGTTGACGTAAAGCTCGACCCGGGCCAGTGCCTCGGGGGGGTGATCTGTGAAACGCGCAATCAGGCCTGAGACCACGGCGGCGGGAAAATCGACGCCGGGATCCTGGGCAAAGACGCGGGGTTTGGGGCTTGGCTCAAACATCGGCGAGCATCGCTTCGGCCACGGCTATGCCTTCGGGGCGTCCGACGTCGCACCAGGCGCCGTCATGGGCGATGCCATAAAGCCGCCCGGCATCGATCATCTGGTTCCACAGGATGTTCAGGGAAAACACGTCATCCTCGATCTTGTGCAGCAATTCGGTTTTTACAATCTGCGCGCCAGAGTAGATCAGGCCGGGGCCGCGGGAAAGGTGGCCGTTCGGTCCCACAAGGAAATCGCCCCGGCCCACGTGGCCGCGCGCGTTCTCGCGCGGGATCAGCATCAGCAGTGCGTCCATCCGGTCGGGCTGCCAGGCGTTGGCCAATACGTCAAGCGGGTTTGACCCGATCCAGACCGCGTCGGAGTTCAGGGTAAAGACGGGGCCCTCGCCCAACAGAGGCAGGGCGGCCCGCAACCCGCCTCCGGTCTCGAGGATCCGGGGTTCATGGGACAGGGCCACGCCCCTGGGTGCCAGGTGAGCTTCGAGCTGCTCGGGCAGGTAATGTGTATTGGCCACCACGGTCAGACCCTCGGTCAGGTCCAGCGCATGGTCGATCAGAGGGCGGCCCGCCACCGGGATCAACGGTTTCGGCGTGTTGGCGGTCAGCGCCCCCATGCGCGTGCCGAACCCGGCGGCGAAAAGCATTACAGCGTCGGGATGGTGCCGCATTTGTCCCTCAGGATTTGCAGGTTGGCTTGTGTCGGTTCAGGCAGGGCGCAGAGATCGCGCAGCCCGGCAAGATCCGGGTGTTCGAGGTCGCGTTGCAACAGGTTCCAGACCCGCGGGATCAGGTCGACATATTGCGGTTTTCCGAAATGCAGCGACAGGCGGGCAAAAACACCGAGGATGCGCAGGTTGCGCTGGGCGGCGCAGGTGGCCGCCGCGCTGCGGAAACTGTCCGGATCCAGGCGGGTGCGCCGGGCATAGTGGGCGATAAGCCTTTCCGCCAAAGCCGGGTCCACGTCGCGGCGGGCATCCTCGGCCAGGGACATGAGGTCATAGGCGCGATGGCCGGCGCCCGCGTCCTGGAAATCGAGCTGCCCGACCCGCGCGATGCCGTCGCGATCCGGTAGCCAGAGCAGGTTTTCGGCGTGATAGTCGCGCTGGACCAGCACCCGCCCCCCGGGTGGAACCACCTCAAGAACAGTCTCTGTTTCAGCCAAAAACGCCGCCTTGTCGGCCTCGCTCGCCCTGGTTCCCGTAGCGCCGGGGGCGTACCAGTCCAGCGCCAGCGCGGCAAGGCGCGCCATCATCGGCGGATCGTAGTTTGCCAGATCCGGCGGCGGCTGACGGTGCAGCATGACCAGCAGATCAGTCGCCGCAGCATAGAGCGTCTGCTCCATTTCCGGACGTTCAGGGATCAGCCGGGCAAAGAGGTCATCGCCCAGATCCTCCAGCAGCAAGAAACCCCGCTCTGTATCGGCGGCAAGGATCGCGGGCGCGCTCAGCCCGATGCCCCGCAGGTAGCCGGTGATCCGGACGAAGGGGCGCACATCCTCGCCCGCCTCGGGCGGCGCGTCCATCAATACGGCGCTGGCGCCTGTGGCCGGGCTCTTCAGCCGGATGTAGCGGCGGTTCGGGGCGTCGCCGGCGATCGCCTGCCGGCGGGCGCCGCCCCAGCCGGCATCCGCAAGAAACGCGTCGGCAAGGCGGGTGCGCTCATCCACCGGAAAGCTCCTTCAGCAGCGGT
>NZ_JASBTN010000054.1 GCF_030148435.1 Aliiroseovarius sp. | reverse complement strand
CGTTAGGCCCACCAAATCTCAATTCCAGCATTGATCGTGCTCTGAACAGGCAAGTCGGCACCTGCTTTGCTGTCGGCTCCGGCAATAGCGGTCCGCGCGTCAGTTCCCCTATTTTTGCAAAATGGCATCTTCCCATTCGGACAGGAAGGCGCGTTTCTTGAGTTGGTCCAGGAACACCAGAAGGCCGGGGCCTATCCGGATGCGGTTCAGGGCCGTCTCGACCAGGCTCAGATCAAGCGCATCGTTGGTCAGAGGTTGGGCGTTCGCTCCGTGAGATCGCTCAAGCAGATGGTCAATGAACTGGCCCGAGAGGTCTTTCGACCGGGTGTTATGGGGTATCAACGCCGTGCGCAGCATGACGGTGGTGTAGTCGGATGGCAGAATGATCGCGAAATCCTCGCGGTCCTCACGGTTGATCGCATAGCTGCCCAGCACATTGTAGGCGATCAGCAACTCGCCGCTTTTCACCGCCTCGATCATATCCGAGGAACAGCAGTACAATCGCACACCAAGCCCGCCCATCACCTCGGTCAGGCGCCAGTAGGTTTCGGATGCGCGCGTGTCCTGCGTTGCAAACAGGTAGCCCAGCCCGGATTGACGGACGTCATAGGTGCCAACCCGGTTGCGGAAAAGGTCGGGGTGTTCGCGCAGAAGGTTGATCAGGTCGTGCCGGTTGCGGGGGATGGGCAGGTCCCCGAACGCGGATTTGGAGACCACGATCGTGGCGGGTTCCTGCGTGAACGCGAACAGCATGTCGTTCCACCTGGCCCACTCCGGCAGGGATTCGGTGGCGGAGGACCAGTGTTTGCGCGCCCAGCCATCATTGGCAAGCTTGGTCTGCAGGTCCATGGCGCTGGAAATGGCCAGGTCGAAAACCTCGCCCTCATCCACGATGGCCTTCTGAAGTTCCGTGGAACTCGCGACGGTATAGTCGATCGCCATGCCCGGCCGTGTGGCAAGGAAGGATGTGATCATCGGTTCGAAAAACGCGATATCGGCGGTCGAGATGATCCTGAGCACCTCTGTGCTGCCGGCCGGGCCGAACCGTTCAAAGCTTTCCGTCTCGAAGGCATTGGCCCATCCGGCCGTGAATGTCAGGACAAGGGAAAGTGCAAACTGACGCATGCGCCACCTCCGGGGTTGTTGCTGATCCGCATGTGGCCACCGTGGGCTTCGGTCACTTCTTTCACGATGGTCAACCCAAGCCCGGAACCGACGACGCTCTGCGCGTTGCTGCCACGGGAAAACCGCTGCGCAAGCTGGCCAAGTTCAGCCTCGGGGAAACCCAGCCCGTTGTCAGCGACCGTCACCACGGCGACATCGTCGCCAAGCGCAAGGGCGACAGCGACATCAGAGCCGGGGGGGGCGTATTTCACCGCGTTGTCCAGCAGGTTGTGCAGCGCGTTTTGCAACAGGATCGGGTCGCCCTGGATCGTCGCGTCCGCGGTGCCCGTGACCTCCATGCCGATGTCCTTCAATTCGGACATCGGGCGCAGGCGTTCCACGGCATCCTGTATCAGCCGGAGCAGGCTGATCCTTTCATTGGCCAGGTGATCCAGCCGGAATGTGACCATGGCATGGTCCAGCAACTGCCCGGCGGTGCGCGAACTGTCGTCTATGGCGTGGATCATTTCCTTCAGGGCGGCACGGGTGTCGGGGTCGTCGGTCTTGCGTTGAACGATTTCGGCCTTGGTGCGGACGATGGCCAGTGGCGTGCGCACCCGATGCGCCGCTTCGGCGATGAAGTCCTCGGAGCGCAACAGGGAACGGTGCAGCCGCCGCATGAAGGAGTTCAGGGAGGCAACCAGCGGGACCATCTCGGACGGGACGGGCGCCGCGACCGGGCGCAGGTCCTTGGGACCCCGGCGCGAAACCGATGCGGTCAGTCGATCCAGCGGGTGGATCGTACTGCGGGCAATGATCGCCGCGATCAGGACAGACAGCAGAAAGAAACCGCCCCCGATCCCCAGCGAAGTGCGTGATATGCGCGCCAGGGCCTGTTTCTGCCCCGATAGGGTTTGCGCAACGGAGACCTGAATGTAGCTTTGCCCCCCATCCGTGGACACAGGTCGACGGACTGCCGCAATGCGCACCTCTTCACCCAGAAAGGGTGCCGACAGATAAACCGGCCTCCCGCCAGGGGCCGGATTGGTCCGGGGCAGGTCGGGGTAGCCGCTGAGAAACTCGTTTTCCAGGCGGATCGCGTAGAAGACCCGCTCCTCGGAGATACTGTCCAGCATCGACAGGGCGGAATAGGGCAGATCGACATTGACCTGTCCGTTGACAAACCGCGCACTGTCCAGAATCGACAGGGCCGAGGCCACCAGGACATTGTCCTGGCTTTCCTGTGCGGTCTGGCGCGCCACGGATTGCACCACGAAATACACCACGACTGCCAGAACCGCCGCGCTGGCCAGCAATGACAGCAATAGGCGGCGGCGGATCGAACCATGGGCCGTGGGTGTGCTCATTCCGTTTCTAACTTGTAGCCAAGCCCTCTGATCGTCGTGATTTTCACGGTCGACGCCTGCAGGTGCCGCCTGAGCCGCGCAACATACACCTCGATCGCGTTCTCCGTGACATCTTCGTCGTAGGAAAACAGCCGGTCCACGAGGGCGGACTTCGAAAAGACCTGCCCGGGAGCGTTTGCCAGCACCTCGAAAAGGCGCAGTTCCCGGGTGCGCAACTGGATATCGCGATCCGCGACCTTGAGCGTACCGGAAAGCGAATCGAAACGCAGATCACCAAGGGTCAGCAGGTTGTGCGCCGCCCCCCCGCGGCGGCGCAGCACCGCCCGGCATCGGGCTTCAAGCTCGGAAAAGTCGATCGGTTTGACCATGTAGTCATCCGCACCAAGATCGAGAATCCCTACCCGATCCGAAACCTCCGACCGGGCGGTCAGAACGATGACCGGCGTTTTCGATTTTTGGTTGCGGTGCGTTTCCAGAAATGACCGACCGTCTCCATCCGGGAGCATAATATCCAATAAAATCAAATCGTAGCTGGTGGTGTCCGTGAAGCTGCAAGCAGTCTGAAGATCAGGCGCGTGATCGACCACATGGCCGTCAAGCATCAGCCTGTCGACCACCGCCTCGGCAAGTTGCGCATTGTCTTCGATCAACAGGAACCGCATGGGGGGTCTGGTTTCTCCATTTGTCTTTTTTTGACGGTGTCAGCTTTGTGTCAGCTTGGGGCGTCAGTGTCTTCCGACATGAGCGGCAAGCGCCGCCAATGTCAAATGGGAGGACCAAGACATGACACTATCACTGGGCCGTCGCGCCCTTCTCGCAGCCATGGCGGCATTTGCAGTTTCCGGGCCAGTCGCGGCCGAGCCTGTTGTCGACGCCATCCACTTCCTGATCCCCGGCGGGGCGGGCGGTGGCTGGGATGGCACCGCGCGCGGCACAGGCGAGGCCCTGACCGGCGCAGGTCTGGTCGGCACCGCGTCCTACGAGAACATGTCCGGTGGTGGTGGCGGCAAGGCCATCGGCTACCTGATCGAGAATGCGGAAAGCCAGTACGGCACGCTGATGGTGAACTCTACCCCCATCGTGATCCGCTCGCTGACCGGTGTGTTCCCGCACAACTTCCGCGACCTGACCCTGGTCTCGGGCACCATCGGAGACTATGCCGCGCTGGTCGTGGCCGAGGACAGCCCGTTGAACTCGATGGATGACCTGCTGGCCGCATTTGATGCGGACGCCTCGTCCACGGCGATCGGTGGCGGCTCGGTTCCCGGTGGCATGGATCACCTGGTGGCTGCCATGGTGATGGAGGCCGCAGGCAAGGATGCGCTGGCCGTGAAATACATCCCCTATGACGCCGGCGGGAAAGCCATGGCCGCGCTGTTGTCAGGAGAGATCAAGGCGCTGTCGACCGGTTTCTCCGAAGCGGTGGCCCTGGCCGAGGCCGGTGAGGTCAAGATCCTCGGCGTGACTTCGGACGAACGTGTGGACGCCTATGGCGACGCGCCCACGATGAAGGAACAGGGTATCGATACGACCTTCGTCAACTGGCGCGGGTTCTTCGGCGCACCGGGCCTGCCGGCTGACAAGCTGGCCGCCTATCAGGACGCCATCGCCAAGATGTACGCCACACCCGAATGGGAAGCCGTGCGCGCCCGCAACGGTTGGGTGAACATTCACAACTCGGGCGATGATTTCCGTGCCTTCCTGGAAGGCCAGGAACAGGTCATCGGCGACCTGATGAGAAAGCTCGGCTTCCTCTGAAACCTTCGGGTGCGAGGGGCGCTGCCCCTCGCGCTCCCCGAGGTATTTGAGGCAAGAGGAAGGGGAGAGCACGCGCGTACCCTCCCCGGATGGAAGGAAATACCTTCCCCTTGCACGGTCATCGGCTCCTCAGCCTGTACCGTGATCCCACCTTAGGCCGGGATTGGTTAACAATCTCTTTCCTCTTGCCCGAAATACCTTGGGGTGAATTGAGCCGCAGGCTCAAGAGGGGCAACGCCCCTGACGCCAACAGAAAAAATGGAGGGCTCCGATGGCACTGGACCGCTGGGTTGCATTCGTCATTCTCTGCATCGCATTGGCCTATGGCTATGCCGCGTTTTTCACCATGGACGGGCAGTTGCCGCCCTTCATGCAGCGCAATCCGATCTGGCCGAGCACCTTCCCGAAGGTTCTTGCGGTCCTCACGGTTCTGACCTCGCTGTTCATCCTGCTGGGGCTGGAGAAGCCCGCCAACGACGGAAAAGCACCTGACATCGATTACCGGCGTCTTGGGGATTACAACCTGATCCAGGCCGTGCTGCTGCTGGGGCTGATGGTGGCCTATGCGCTGCTGCTGCGCCCGGCGGGGTTCCTGCTGGCGACATTCGGTTTCCTGTCCGTCGGCGCCTTCGCCCTTGGCGAGCGCAAGTTTCACATCCTTTTGCCCGTCGCCGGCATCGCCAGTTTCGCAGTCTGGTACCTTGTCGACGAGGTTCTGGGCATTTTCCTGCGCCCCTGGCCATTCTTTATCTGAGGAGATGAGACATGCTTGAAGGACTTCTGCTTGGCCTCGCTGCCGCCTTCTCAATTCAGAACCTGTTTATGGTGGTCGCCGGTTGTCTGATCGGCACGTTCATCGGCATGCTGCCGGGTCTCGGGCCGATGTCGATCATCGCGATCATGATCCCGGTTGCCATCACCATCGGCGACCCTTCCGCCGCCCTGATCCTGTTGGCCGGTGTGTACTACGGGGCCATCTTTGGCGGCTCCACCTCGTCGATCCTGCTCAACGCCCCCGGCGTGGCAGGGACCGTGGCCTCCAGCTTCGACGGATATCCGATGGCCCGAAAGGGACAGGCCGGCAAGGCGCTGACCATTGCGGCCATCTCCTCCTTCGCGGGCGGAAGCATCGGCGCGCTGCTGCTGATGGTCTTTGCCCCGATGCTGTCAACCGTTGCCCTGCTGTTCCACTCGGCCGAATACTTTGCGCTGATGGTCGTGGGCCTGTCGGCCATCGCGGCTTTCGCCGGAACCGGAAACGTGGCAAAGGCGGTGCTGATGACCCTGCTCGGGCTGGTCATGGCGACCGTGGGCGAAGGTGTGCTGTTCAACATGCCTCGGTTCACCATGGGGCTGATGGACCTGCAGTCGGGCTTCAGCTTCATCACCCTGGCCATGGCGATGTTCGCCCTGCCCGAGGCGCTGTTCCTGGTTCTGAACCCGGGCCGTTCGATCCAGGGCAGCGGTGGCAAGATCGAGAATCTGCGCATCACCCGTGAGGAGGGGCGCAAGATCGCCCCGGTGATCGGACGGCAGTCGATCCAGGGCTTCTTCATCGGCGTGTTGCCGGGTGCCGGAGCGACCATCGCGTCGTTCCTGGGGTATGCGGTCGAGCGCAACATCGCGAGCAAGGAAGAACAGGAGGAATTCGGCGATGGCTCGATCAAGGGCCTCGCCGCGCCCGAGACCGCGAACAATGCCGCCTGCACCGGTTCTTTCGTCCCCCTGTTGACGCTGGGCATTCCCGGCTCGGGGACAACTGCGATCCTGTTGGGGGCGCTGATCGCGCTGAACGTGACGCCGGGCCCGCGCCTGATGATTGATGAGCCACAGATCTTCTGGGCGGTCATCATCTCGATGTACATCGGCAATCTGGTCCTGCTGGTGCTGAACCTGCCGCTGATCCCCTATATCGCCAAGGTGCTGTCCATCCCGCGCAACTACCTGATCCCTTTCATCCTGTTCTTCACGCTGATGGGCAGCTACATCGGCCAGAACAATGCGACAGAGCTGCTGATCCTCGTCGGCATGGGAATCTGCGCCACGATCCTGAAATTCGCCGATTACCCGCTGGCGCCCCTGCTGATCGGTTTCATTCTGGGAGGGATGCTGGAGGACAACTTCTCGCGGTCCATGCAGCTCTATGACGGAATTGGGTTTATCCTTGATCGGCCGATGACCCTTGGTCTGCTGGTGATAGCCGTTCTGCTGGTGATCGTTCCCAGCTACCGCGCGCGCCGCGCCAAGGCCCGGCAGGCAGGTGTCGCCGAAGGGGATTGATCCGCTAAATGGGCTCGCCATCCCGAATCGCGCGCGCCACCCCGCACCTCCAAATGCCCGGCCCTGACGGGGCCGGGACATCGTGGGTCAGCGGCAGGGCGTGTCGGTCCGATTCTCTTAACCTCGCCTGGCGCCAAAAACTCCTGCGGGGCTTTCGCCAGCATGCGGTTCTGGTTAGCCTTCGTTCTCAGCAAGCATTCGAACAGGTTTGATTGAGGAGGGGAAAGCGTGGGAGAGCCGATCAAGACGGTTACGATTGTTGGAGGGGGCACGGCAGGGTGGCTGGCGGCAATCATGCTGCGTACCCTGTCCGAGGACAGCCTGAAGATCCAGTTGATCGAAAGCCCGAACATTCCAACCGTCGGGGTTGGCGAGGCCACGGTGCCGCAGATGCCGGCAACCCTGAAGATGCTGAAAGTGCCGTTGCAGGAGTTCTTTCGCCGCTGCAACGCCTCGTTCAAGCTGGGGGTGATGTTTCGGCAATGGAATGTCGGGCCGGACGGCAAGCTGATCGACTATCTGAACCCGTTCGGCCGCCCGGTGCAGATTGGTGGGGCTGAGGCCTGTCACTTTCATCACGCCTTCGGATCGGGCGGGCGCGATTTCTGCCAGACCTTTACCCCCAACCTGGATCTCGTCGAGGCCAACAAGGGGCCCTTCTCGCTGGAGACCGGCACGGTTCACGCCCTCGCGGGCTACGCCTATCACCTGGATGCCGGCGAGTTTGCCAAGATGCTGTCCGAGCTTGGCGCCGAACGCGGGGTCGAGCATATCCTGGACGATGTTGAGGGGGTCGAACTGGACGACCGGGGCTATGTTGCCGCGGTGCAGCTCAAGGAACGCGGGCGCCATCCGGTCGAGCTTGTGATCGATTGTACCGGGTTCAGGGGGCTGATTATCAACAAGGCGCTCAAGGAGCCCTTTATCGACTATTCGAAATACCTGGGCAACGACCGCGCAATGGCGTTGCAGATCCCGCATCCCGATCCGAAAGCAATCGCCTCGTGCACCACCTCCACCGCATTGGGTGCCGGGTGGAGCTGGCGGGTGCCGCTTTTCCACCGGATTGGGACCGGGTATGTCTATTCCAGCGCGCACCGCACGGATGACGAGGCGCGTGACGAATTCATGGCGCATCTGGGCTCCGATGCGCCCAAGGGGGCCGAACCGCGGGTGATTCCGATGCGGGTGGGCCGCACGCGCAATGCCTGGGTCAAGAACTGCATTGCCATCGGCCTGTCCAGCGGGTTCATCGAGCCGTTGGAATCTACGGCGATCCACATGATCGACCTGGGGATCCAGCGGCTGATTTCCTATTTCCCGGACAGTGATTTCGACGATGCGCACCGGAACCGCTACAACAAGACCATGAATGCGCTCTATAGCGAAGTGCTGGATTTCATCTGCCTGCACTACGCCTTGGGCAACCGGACCGACAGCCAGTACTGGATCGACGCCCGGACCGAGCTGGAAGTGCCCGACCGGCTGGCCGAAAACCTTGAACTGTGGAAACACCAGCCACCGACACCGTTGGATCTGGAGACGGATAACCTGTTCAATCATCCGACCTATCAGGCGGTGTTGATGGGCAAGAGGGTCTATGAGACCGGTTATGGCTCCGGCACGTTCTCCAGGCGCATCGCGCTGAGCCAGGAGGCTTGGGCCAAACACCTGATGGAGTTCTCCCGCAAGCGGGCAGAAGTTGTGCGCACCTGTGCCGACCACCGTCTTGGTTTGCTGGCGATACGGGGCGAGCTGAAGAAGGGCGCAGTGTCGAACAAGCAGGGGACCATCAGCGTAAATCCCACGCGGATCAAGGTCGGGTCGGGCAGTCCCGGGCTGTTCTGAATTGTGAGGAACACGGAAAGCCGACCCTGGCTGCACGGTGTCGGCCGGGTGCAAAGGTCAAGCCCGTCCGGATCGGCCCGATTTGGCTGGGGCGTCACCGGGGCGCCAATACCCGCCGGCGCCCCTCCCTGACAAAACGCTGACAATCCGGTTCAGCCAATTGAAGGAAGTCATCGGCTACCAGAGCATGGGGCGTGATTCACTGCACGCCCGCACAATTGATGAAGGACAGAGCAAATGACCAAGAAACAAGACAAAGCAATTTCCCGACGCCGGGCGTTGACCGGGATCGGCGGCTTCGCCCTGGTGGCCTATACCGCACCCGCAATGACCACGCTTTCGGCGGCACATGCCTCCACCTCGTCGTCCAGCGCAGCCTCCGCTGCCTCCGAGGCTTCCGCCGCCTCCGAACCCTCGGAAGCCAGCACTCCGTCGGCGGCCAGCGCGACCTCGACCCCCAGCGCGACCTCGACCCCCAGCGCCACCAGCAGCCCGAGCACACCGGAAACCATGACCGGGTCTCAATGTGAAGGCGCCGGGGGCACGGTACGGCTGCGCGACGACGGCGTTTCGGTCTGCGACATGTAACCCGGCAGGGGCGTTCCCCCGAACTGGCGGCCTGCCCTGCAAGCAACGGGCGGGCCGGATTGCGTTGATGCCCGGGGGAATTTCGCTAGCATGCATGCATCAACTCGGGAATGGATCGTGACAGAAACGCGGTATTTGCAGATCGAAGGATTGGAGCATCCCGTCGCGCTTGAGAAAGCCGCGCCGATCGAGCCGCTGATTTCCACCATCCTGGCCGTCTGGCCGCACCGGATCGCGGAAACTCCGACCGGCGCACCGCCCTTTGCAACGATCCGGCCGCAGGGCGAAGACCGTTGGCAGGTGATCACTGCGGATGCCCCGGAGGCACCGCGAGCCTGGGACGGTCTCAATACCGTGTGTGATCTCGTGGCGGAAATGGCCTGGGAGCGGTTGCGTTCCGATCCCGCGCTGCTGTGTCTCCATGCCGCTGCCGTTGATTTCGGGGGGCGCCTTGTCGTCTTTCCCAATGCCAGGCGCGCGGGAAAGAGCACATTGGCCATTGCCCTGGCACGGCGCGGCCTGCCGCTCTACACCGACGATTTTCTACCTGTGCGTCTCGACGCAGAGACCGGAACCTGCGCCGGGGTGGCGAACGGCGTGTTGCCGCGACTTCGCCTGCCGCCATACGCCGGGATCAGCCAGGCGTTTCGAAATGCCGTGGACCGTGACAGCGGCCCCTCGAACCGCCAGTACAAATACCTGGCGGAGCTGCCGGTTGCCCATTGGGGTGAGATGTTGCCCCTTGGGGCCATGGTGGTGCTGGATCGTCAGGACGCGCCAACCCGGCCGCAATTGAGCGCAATGGCGCGCGAAGATGCTCTTGCAAGCCTTATCACGCAGAACTTCGCCCGCACGCGCCATGCAGGTGCGATCCTGCGGTCCATCGACGTCGTGACGCGGCACCTGCCGATCCATCGCCTGCGCTACCATTGCGCGGAAGAAGCGGCTGCCTATCTGTCGACACATCCCGACCTGAAGGCACTTCCGGCGACCTCGCCTGCCGAACTTGTGCGCGATGACCGACAGGCGCCGCTGGAGCGGCCCTTTGAACCCGCTGCGACGTTCACCCCGGACCACCGCTATCAACAGGCGCCGGGCGTGACCGGAACCGTGGCCGGAGAGGATTGTTTCCTGGCCGACGGATCGGGGCGCGGCATTTTCCGCCTGAACCCGGTGTCGGCGGCGATCTGGACGCTGCTGGAGGAACCGACCGACCTGGCCGAGGTCACGGAAATCCTCACCTCGGCCTTTCCCGATATTGCCGCCGACCGGATCGCCACGGATTGTACCCGGCTGATGTGCGATCTGGCGCGGGCCCGGCTCATCTGCCCGGCGCCCCGGGAGGGGATCACGCAGTGACCGGCGGCAAACGCATATCCCGCCGGGCGGCTCTCGCCCGGCTTGGGCTGGGGGTCGCCGGTGTCTACACGACGCCCGGTCTGGTCGGTCTGAGCCGGGCCCACGCCGCGTCCGGCTCTGCCGCCAGCGCCGCGTCGGCGGCCAGCCCGGCAACTCCACCCAGTCCGGCTACGCCCCCCTCATCCCCAAGCCCGCCGAGCGGACCAAGTGACCCGTCGGAGCCCGGTGACTCCACCGGCGGCCTGAGCGCCCCGAGCGGTCCGGGCGCGTGCCGAAGCTCCTCGCTTGAGGGGGAGGCCCAGATTTCGCGGCGAGACTACCAGCGGGCCCAGCGCGCGATCGCGCGGGGCGACGCGCAGCCGTTGCGGGAGGTTCTGAAAAACGTGCGCTCCGAACACCCGGGCAGGGTTCTGCAGGTCGGGTTCTCGGAAAAAGGGGGGCGTGCGGCCTTCCAGGTGCTGATCGTCGATCCATCCGGCGCGGTGATTTCGGTATCCGTTGACGCGGGCTCCGGCCTGGTTACGAACATGTGGAAGTGCTGAATGCGTATTCTGATTGTGGAAGACGAACACAAGATCGCCGAGCTGATCGCCGATGTCCTGCAAGGCGAAGGGTTTATCCCCGAAATCGCCCGCGACGGAGAGGAAGGCTGGTTCCTGGGCAGCACCGAACACTACGCCGCCGCGGTGCTGGACATTGGCCTGCCCAAGCGCGACGGCCTGTCGGTATTGCGCAGCTGGCGCGAAGAGGGGTTGGATCTGCCGGTCATCCTGCTGACGGCGCGCGCGAACTGGAACGAGCGGGTCGAAGGGATCGATGCCGGTGCGGACGATTATCTGGGCAAACCCTTCCAGATGGAAGAGCTCGTTGCCCGTCTGCGGGCCCTTCTGCGCCGGTCGAGCGGGCAGAAGGTCACGGTGCTGGAAGCCGGACCGCTCAGGATCGACTTGCGACAGATGCGGGTCTCGGTCGATGGGCGACCGGTAAAGGTCACGCCTCTTGAGTACCGGCTGCTGAACTACCTGATGCACAACCGGGGGCAGGTCGTGAGTCAGGAGGAGCTGGCCGAAAGCATCTATTTCCGCGACCAGGAACCCGACAGCAACGCGATCGAGGTCCTTGTCGGGCGCCTGCGTCGCAAGATTGGCGGTGGCGTGATCGAAACCCGTCGCGGCTTCGGCTATCTGATCGGGGATGATCCCGAATGAGGATGTCGCTCAGCCTTCGCCTGCTGCTGGCCGCCGCTGTCACGACCGCGCTGGCGCTGGTGGCGACGGCGATTGTGTTCAACTTCCTGTTCCGCCTCTATTTCGAAGAGCGGGCGCGTAACGAGCTTGAGACCTATCTGGTCCTTCTGAGCGGGAATGTGGTGGTGCGGCCCTCCGGCGAGGTCGTTGTCATCCCGATAGCGGATCCGCGTTTCGACCAGGCCCTGTCCGGTTACTACTGGCAGGTCCAGGTCGATGATGCCGAGCCGATGCTGTCACCGTCCTTCTGGGCGGCGCCCCTGGTGCTGGACCGCCCGGCGGCACCGGGCGTGATCACTTTCGCCGATGTCACCACCGGGACCGGCGAGGCGGTGGCCGTCGCCAACTGGGTAATCACCATCGGCGAAGCCGAAACGCGGCGCGAGGTCTTCCTGGCTGTCGCCATCGACCGGGCAGATCTTGACAGCTCGGTCTCGGGTTTCCTGGCAAACTCCGTCTTCTGGCTGGCCATTCTCGGCCTGTTTCTGTTCGTGGCAAGCTGGGTCCAGGTCCGGCTGGGCCTGAATCCGTTGCAGAAAATCCGGTCCGAGGTCAGCCGCGTCACCCGCGCCTCAGGGGGCCGGTTGTCCTCCGACTATCCGACCGAGGTGCTGCCACTGGTCGAGGAGGTGAACCTGCTGCTTGACGCGAATGCGATGGCACTTGAACGGGCCCGCGCGCGGGCCGGAAATCTGGCGCACGGGTTGAAGACCCCCCTGACGATCCTGCACGGCGTGGAACGCAAGATGCGGCGTGCCGGCAATGACGCATTGGCGGACGAGTTGCAGGCCGAGATCTCCAGCGTGCGGCACATCGTCGAGCGTGAACTGGCGTCGACCCGGGACAGCCACCAGGTGCTCCGCCACTGTGATGCCGGCCCGATTGTCACCCGCCTGCACCGGGCCCTTGCGCGCCATCCGGGTGCCGAGACCGTTCGCTGGAGCATCGACATGCCAGCCCCCCTGCATGCTCCGTTCGACGAATACGACATGACCGAACTGCTGGGAAACCTGCTGGACAACGCCCTGAAATGGTCGGAAAGCCGGGTCGTGGTCAGCGGCGGACGGGACGGCACCCGGGCCTTTCTGGCGATCGAGGACGATGGTCCGGGCATCCCGGAAAATGCGCGAGCCTCCGTGCTGGAGCGCGGCGCGCGGCTGGACCCGAGCCAGCCCGGAACCGGGCTGGGTCTGAACATCGCAAACCGGATGGCCCTGGCCCACGGGTGCAGCCTGTCCTTGCAGGAGTCGTCTCTGGGCGGCTTGAAGGTCAGCCTTGCATGGAGCCTGCCCGCAGACCCTGGCGGCAGTTGACCATCCACGCATCCCGGTCAGTTCCCACGACGTGAAACCCGCCATCGGCGAAGCCTGTCATACCTTCGTCTCAACACAATGGGTTTTCTGCACCTGAAAGGCCGCTTCCAACCGTTTCGGCCACCATTACGAGTCATTTCTCACCCATATCGAGTGACAAGATGGTGACACGGGACTGCATGCAAAATGGTGACAACGCACCCGACAAGCAAGCGGGCACCGCGCAACCTGTTCAAAACACTATCCAATCTGGGAAGGAGATTTGGTGGAGCCTAGGGGAGTCGAACCCCTGACCTCTTGCATGCCATGCAAGCGCTCTCCCAACTGAGCTAAGGCCCCATCCTGTGCAACGCTGATCGCGTCTGCCCGGGGTATCTAGGCGAAGGCGTGGGGGGGTTCAAGTAAAAAAATCCCCCCAGCCAGTTTTTTAACCGTCGTCGTCGTCGGTCGCGACGTCGGCAATTTCGTCCAGCGAAACGTTGTCGTCATCGTCGTCATCCAGGACATCATCACCCAGATCCACGTCGCTGGTGTCGTCGTCATCTTCCAGCACCGCATCGGCATCATCCACCAGGTCATCCTTCATGGTGGCCTGGTCGGCCTTGTCGGCCACCATGGTGCGGGTGGCTTTGCCGGTTTCGACGTTCACCACTTCGCCGGTGTACGGGCTGACCACCGGATTGGCATTCAGGTCATAGAAACGCTTGCCGGTGGTCGGGCAGACGCGTTTGACGCCCCATTCTTCCTTGGGCATGGTTGGCCCCTTTCCGTGTTCAGTGTCTCTTGCGAAATCTGAGGCCAGTTGCCACAACAGGACCAGACTGTCAAAGGCTTTTGCCCGACAGATATAAACAGGCGGATAACGGGGGCGCAATGCGCAAGGCGGAGGTCTACGTGCTGGCAGGTGAGCCGGAGGTCGAGGTGGTTCTGAAACCCTCGCCCCGGGCAAGACGTCTTTCCCTGCGAGTCTCGCGCCTGGATGGGCGGGTCACGATGAGCATACCGCGCGGTGCGTCACGGCGCGAAGCGGTGCGCTTTGTCCAGGAACGGGCGGATTGGATTCGCACTCATCTGGCCGACCGCCCGGCCGAGCTGCGCCCCCGCCCCGGAGGCACCGTTCTGCTGGAGGGGCGCGAGGTGGCGCTGATCGCGTCCGGCGGACGGGCCGCGCGGATCGAAGATGGCGCGATTCACCTGCCCCTCTCGGCGCCGGAAAAGACCGGGGCACGTCTGGCGGCTCTTCTGAAGACCCTGGCGCGGGACCGGCTGGCCACGGCGTCGGACCGATATGCTGCCCAGGTTGGACGGACCTATGCCAGCCTGACCCTGCGCGACACCCGTTCGCGCTGGGGATCGTGTTCGTCGCGCGGGGGGCTGATGTATTCGTGGCGCCTGGTCATGGCTCCGCCCGAGGTGCTGGACTATGTTGCCGCCCACGAGGTCGCGCATCTGGTGCATATGGATCATTCCCGCGCCTTCTGGGCCCAGGTCGAACGGCTATGCCCGGACTATGCGCATCACCGCGTCTGGCTGCGCGACCATGGGGCGGATTTGCACAGGTACCGTTTCCGCGATTGACGGGCGGCGCATTTGTGATCACAAATACCCCATGGCCAATCCTACCCGTCTTTCCGGCGATGCCGGCTCCGCCCACGAAACCGTCTACCGTGCGCTGCGCACCCGAATCATGCATGGCGAGATGGACCCGGGCGAGGCGCTGACCCTGCGCGGGATCGGCAAACAATATGGTGTTTCGATGACCCCTGCCCGCGAGGCGGTGCGTCGGCTTGCGGCGGAAGGTGCCCTGACCATGTCGAGCTCGGGCCGGGTTACTGCGCCGGACCTGTCCAATGACCGGATCGAAGAGCTTGCCGCAATCCGCGCGCTCCTGGAGCCGGAACTCGCGGCGCGCGCCCTGCCCCGTGCCCACCTGGCCCTGATCGACCGCTTGCGGGCCATCAACGCGCGGGTGTCCGAATTCGTCGCCAAACAGGACGCTGTGGGCTATCTGCGCACCAATCTGGAGTTCCACCGCACCATTTACCTGCGCGCGCAGGCGCCGGCGATGCTGGCGATGCTGGAAACGGTCTGGCTGCAACTTGGCCCGACGATGCGGGCGCTTTATGCGCGGCGCAACCGGTCGGACCTGCAAAAGCACCATCGCATGATCCTGGCCGCCCTCGCCGCCGGGGACGAACCGGCGCTGCGCCTGGCGGTGCGGACGGATGTGACCCAGGGACTGAAGATGCTGGTGAGCTGAGCCCCCCCGCCACGGCAATACAAAAACATCGCCCCCGTGGTGGGGGCGATGCAAGGGCTCTGCCCCGCTTTCATGTCAGCGGGGAAACGGTCGCTCAGGCGGCACGGGTCAGAAGCGAATCAGCTGTCGAGATCACCGCCTCTTCAGCCGCTTTCATCGTGGCTTCCGCATCCACGGCAACGCCCGCAGCATCCACCACGTCGACTTCGGTAATGCCCAGGAAACCCAGCACCTGTTTCAGGTAGGACACCGCAAAGTCATGCGGGGCGCCCGCCGGGGTGCCACCGGAAGCCGCGACAACCACCGCGCGCTTGCCGGTCAACAGGCCTTCGGGACCGGCTTCACCATATTTGAAAGTCACACCGGTACGGGCCACCTGGTCCACCCAGGCTTTCAGCGCCGAGGGCACACCGAAATTGTAGACCGGGGTCGAGATGACCAGGAGATCGGCAGCCCGCAGCTCGGCCACCAGCTCATCCGAGAACGCCAGCGCCTCGTTCTGAGCTTCGGTGCGGGCCTCCGGCGGGGTAAATGTGCCGCTGACCCAATCTTCGGTCAGATGCGGGATGTTCGTGTCGGCCAGGTCGCGGCGGGTCACTTCGCCACCCAGGCGGGCGATCAGCTGGTCGGTCAGTTGGCGGCTGGCCGAGCCCTGTTTGCGGGCGGAGCCATCGATGCGCAGAATGGAAGTCATGGTGTCGATCCTTGTCATGTTGCGTTGACAGGAAGATCGGGCCTTGCGGTGACGAACTCAATCTGAGAGATTTCACAGTGAATGTTCGTTTTTGCACAGAAAGAATCCTCATGGACCATTGGGATGAGATCCGGACTGCCTATCAGGTGGCGAAACATGGCACAGTCAGCGCTGCGGCGGCGGAGCTGGGCGTGCATCATGCCACGGTGATCCGTCATATTGACGCACTGGAGGACCGCCTTGGGGTAAAGCTTTTTCAGCGCCATGCTCGCGGCTACACACCGACCGAGGCGGGCGCGGACCTGGCGCGGGTCGGACAGGCCACCGAGGATCAGCTCAGCCAACTGGGTGCCCGTCTGCAAGGCCAGGGAGAGACGATCTCGGGCGAGCTGGTGATCACGACGCTGGCCGGGTTTTCGAGCCTTTTGGTGCCGGTGGTGGTCTCTTTCCAACAGGCGCACCCGGGGCTTCGCGTGCGTTTCCTGACCGATCAGCGCCTGTTCCGACTGGAATATGGCGAGGCTCATGTGGCGATCCGCGCCGGTGGTCCACCGCAGGAGCCGGACAATGTTGCCCAGCGGTTTCACCAGGTCTGTACCGCGCTCTACGCCGCGCCCTCCTATGTCGAACGCTGCGGCATGCCAACCGAGCAGACCCTGGACCAGCATGATTTCGTGGGGCTTGAAGAGGGGGGCGGGCGCGCACCTTTCATGCGTTGGCTCGACGAACACGTGCCCAAAGAACGCATTACCTTCCGCGCCACGGACGACCGGGCCTGGACCGAAGCCGTCCGCGCCGGCGGTGCCCTGGGCTGGCTGCCCACGGATCAGGCCGAGGGGCTGATCCAAGTCCTGCCACCACGCCCCGAATGGACCTCGCAGCTCTGGCTTGTCACCCATGTCGATCTGCACCGCACCGCCAAGGTGCAGGCCTTCCTGGCCCATCTGAAGCAGGAGGCGCAGGCGTGGGGCTGAGACACCTGGCTTTCACCCCGGACGAGGTGAAGGCCCGAAGCGCAAGCTGCATCGGATCAACCTGATGCACAGCCTGACCCGCGCGTCGCTGTCCGGCCACATGGCCATGGCCCTGTTCGCGGCCCTGGTCGCGGGATCGCATTCACTGGGCGGGCTGGTCGCAAACGAGGTCGCTCCAATTGCCCTGATGTTCGCGCGGTTCGCGCTGGGGGCGGTGGTGGTCGGGGTGCTGGCGGCACTTGGCCCGGGCCTGTCCGGCGCCGATTTCCGCGGTCCCTGGAGGTATTTGCTGACCGGCGGCGTCTTCGCTTTCTATTTCGTGCTCATGTTCGAAGCCCTGAAAACCGCCAATCCCGTATCGACATCGGCGGTGTTCACCCTGACCCCGGTCATGACGGCCGGTTTCGGTTGGCTGATCCTGCGTCAAGTGACGGGCCTGCGAGTCGCTCTGGCCCTTGCGGTCGGGGCGGCGGGCGCGCTTTGGGTGGTCTTTCGCGGTGATCCGGCCGCGGCGCTCAGGTTCCAGATCGGCCGGGGCGAGGTGATCTATTTCATCGGCTGCATAGCACACGCGCTCTACATCCCACTTCTGCGCGCACTGAACCGGGGGGAAAACGGGTTGACTTTTACCTTCGGCGTGCTTGTCGGCGGCACGCTGGTTCTGGGCGTGGCCGGCGCGGGCGAGATCGCCGCCACCGACTGGTCCGCACTGAAACCAGTGGTCTGGGTCACGCTTGGCTACCTCGTCATCGCCTCGACCGCGATCAGCTTCTACCTGCTGTCCTTTGCCTCGATGCGCCTGACCTCGGCCAAGGTCATGGCCTACTCCTACCTTACCCCCAGCTGGGTGATCCTGTGGGAGCTGGGGCTGGGCCACGGCACCCCGCCAGTGGCAGTGCTGGGGGGCGTGATCTTGACGCTGGGTGCGGTGGCGCTGCTTCTGCGCGAGGATTGAGGCGGATTGGCGCCCGTTGCCCACGCCTGTCACAGGGGAAAACGGCGACCGCAAAAGCCTGTTTTGCTTGACTCCCCCTGCCCGCGCGCGTAATCCCCGGCCAACACCCGGAAGTGCGAAAGCTTCCGGTCCTGAGTCGCGAACCAGGATCGCCCCCCGTCAGCGCGTTGCGCCCACGGGGGCGCTTATGGTTTGTCCCCCGGAATTCGGGCTTGGGATCACGCAGCGCCGCCCCTACTTAGGGGTCAACGAAACGGTATAGGAGCCGAAGACATGTTCGAGAGCCTTTCAGACCGCCTGTCCGGCGTCTTCGATCGCCTGACCAAACAGGGCGCTCTGTCCGAGGATGACGTCAAGACCGCCCTGCGCGAGGTGCGCGTGGCGCTGCTGGAAGCCGACGTCTCGCTGCCGGTGGCGCGCGAGTTCATCAAGAAGGTTCAGGAACAGGCCACCGGCCATGCCGTGACCAAATCTGTCACCCCGGGCCAGCAGGTCGTCAAGATCGTGCATGACGCGCTGATCGACACGCTGACCGGCGAAGGCGAACCCGGTGCACTGAAGGTCGACAACCCGCCCGCGCCGATCCTGATGGTCGGCCTGCAGGGCGGCGGCAAGACCACCACCACCGCGAAACTGGCCAAACGCCTGAAGGAAAGGGAAGGCAAGCGGGTGCTGATGGCCTCGCTCGACGTCTACCGCCCGGCGGCCATGGATCAGTTGAAGGTGCTGGGCGACCAGATCGGCGTCGATACGCTGCAGATCGTGCCCGGCCAGAAACCTGTGGACATCGCCAAACGCGCCAAGCAGCAGGCGACCATGGGCGGCTATGACGTCTACATGCTCGACACCGCGGGCCGGTTGCACATCGACGAGGTGCTGATGGGCGAGGTCGAGGACGTGCGTAACGTCGTCACCCCGCGCGAGACCCTGCTGGTTGTGGACGGCCTGACCGGTCAGGTCGCCGTCGAGGTGGCACAGGAGTTCGACGACAAGATCGGCATCTCGGGCGTGGTCCTGACCCGGATGGACGGCGACGGGCGCGGCGGTGCCGCCCTGTCGATGCGCGCCGTCACCGGCAAACCGATCAAGTTCGTCGGTCTGGGCGAGAAGATGGACGCGCTCGAAACCTTCGAGCCCGAGCGCATTGCCGGCCGCATCCTGGGCATGGGCGATATCGTTGCCCTGGTCGAAAAGGCACAGGAAACCATCGAGGCCGAACAGGCCGAGCGCATGATGAAGCGCTTCCAGAAGGGTCAGTTCAACATGAACGACCTGAAGATGCAGCTGGAACAGATGATCAAGATGGGCGGCATGGAAGGCATCATGGGCATGATGCCCGGCATGCAGAAAATGGCCAAACAGGCCGAGGCCGCCGGGATGGACGACAAGGTGCTCAAGCGCCAGATCGCGCTGATCCAGTCGATGACCAAACGCGAACGCGCCAACCCGGCCCTGCTTCAGGCCAGCCGCAAGAAACGCATCGCCGCGGGCGCCGGCATGGAAGTCTCCGACCTCAACAAGCTTCTGAAGATGCACCGGCAGATGTCGGACATGATGAAGAAGATGGGCAAGATGGGCAAAGGCAAGATGCTGAAACAGGCGCTCGGCGGCATGTTCGGCAAGGGCGGCGGAATGCCCGGCGGCATGCCCGACATGAACGACCCCAAGGCGATGGAAGAAGCCGCGAAGGCTCTGGGCGGCAAGATGCCGGGCGGCATGCCCGGTGGCCTTCCCGGTCTGGGCGGCGCCGGCCTGCCCCCCGGCCTGTCCGGTTTCGGCAAAAAGAAGTAACCGATGATCCCCGCCGATTTCCATATCGACACACCCCGGCTGACCCTGCGTTTGCCCCGGATGGAGGACTTCCCGACCTGGGAAGCCTTCGCCGCGTCCAAGCGTGCGCAGTATATCGGTGGCCCTTACGACAAGCGCAACGCCTGGCGTGCCTTCGCCCATGTGGCGGGCCAATGGATGCTGCGCGGCTACGGTTCCTTCGTTTTCTGCGAAAAAGGCTCGGACAAACCGCTGGGCCTGACCGGCCCCTGGCACCCCGAGGACTGGCCGGAACGCGAGATCGGCTGGACCGTCTGGTCCCCCGAGGCCGAAGGCAAGGGTTATGCCTTCGAAGCCGCCCTGGCCGCCCGCGCCCATGCGTTCGAGACCCTGGGCTGGGACACCGCCGTCAGCTATATAGATGCGGACAATGCCCGCTCCATCGCGCTGGCCGAACGGCTGGGCTGCACCCTGGACGAGGACGCCGAAAAACCCGACAGCGACCTGCCGCCCTGCCTGGTCTATCGTCACCCCGCCCCCGATGCGGATGGCAGCCCGGAGGCATATGCATGACCTCTTTCACCATCCCGACCCTGGAAACCGACCGCCTGTTCCTGCGCGCCCCGCGGGAGGAGGATTTCGCGGCGGAGTACGACTTCTTCGCCTCCGACGCCTCGCGTTTCGTCGGCGGCCCGCTGCCCCCGCACCGCACCTGGCGCGCCTTGGCCACCGTGATTGGCCACTGGGCCCTGCGCGGGTTCGGGTTCTGGGCGCTGGAGGACAAGGCGACCGGCACCTATCAGGGCCGGGTCGGGTTGTGGTTCCCGATGGGCTGGAAGGAACGCGAAATCGGCTGGACCCTGATGCCCCACGCCACCGGGCACGGTTACGCAACCGAAGCCGCCATAGCTGCCCGTGCCCACGCCTACGAGCTGCTGGGCTGGGACAGCGCGATCTCGCAGATCGATCCGGCAAACACGGCCTCCAAAGCCGTCGCTCGCCGCTTGGGCGCCCGTTTTGAGAGCCATTATGAAGACCCCGAATACGGGACCATGGAAATCTGGCGGCACCTGTCGGCCGCAGCTGTGAAGGAGGCCGCCCAATGAGCCACGACGGCATCGATTCCGTTTCCCGCGCCGCCGAGATCCTGAAAGGGCACCGCGAGAGCATCGACCGGCTCGACGCGATCCTCGTCTACACGCTGGGCGAGCGGTTCAAACACACCCAGGCCGTGGGGAAACTCAAGGCCGAACACGACCTTCCCCCGTCCGATCCCACGCGCGAAGCGGCGCAGATCGAACGGCTCGAAGACCTGGCAACCCGGGCCGACCTGGACCCGGAATTTGCCAAGAAATTCCTGAACTTCATCATCGAAGAAGTCATCAGGCACCACAAGAAACATCAGGAATGACGGGGTCATAACGACAAGAACGGCCCCTTCAAATAGCTACGAATAGGAGAACACATCATGGCTATGAAAATCCGTCTGGCCCGTGGCGGCTCGAAAAAGCGCCCCTTCTACCGCGTTGTTGCCGCCGATACGCGCATGCCGCGCGACGGCCGCTTCATCGAGAAGCTGGGCACCTACAACCCGCTGCTGCCGAAAGACTCGGAAGAGCGCATCAAGCTGGACATGGAACGTGTGCAGTACTGGCTGGACCAGGGCGCCCAGCCGTCGGACCGTGTGAGCCGCTTCCTGGAAGCCGCCGGCGTCATCGCCAAGAAAGAGCGCTCGAACCCGAAGAAGGCCGAGCCGGGCAAGAAAGCCCAGGAGCGCGCTGAAGAGAAAGCCGCCAAGGCTGCCGAAGCTGCCGAAGCTGCGGCCGAGGAATAAGGCCCATGTCGGGTCTGGCATCGGGCCGGGAGGCGTTTTCGACCGGTTTCCGGGCCGACCTGCTGGACCTGATGCGCTGGCGGCGCGACGTGCGCCGTTTTCGCACCGATCACGTGGACGAGGCAGTGCTGATGCGCTGCCTCGACACGTTTTCGCTGGCCCCCTCCGTGGGCCTGTCGGAACCCTGGCGCCTGGTCCGTGTGGACAGCGCTGACGCGCGGGACGCCGCGCTTGAGAATTTCCGCGCCGAGAACGCCCGCGCCCTCGACGGCTACGACGGCGACAAGGCCCGGATTTACAGCACCCTGAAGCTCTCGGGCATGCAGGAAGCTCCGGTTCAACTGGCGATCTTCTGCGACGAGGCCACGGCCAAGGGGGCAGGCCTTGGCGCAGCCACAATGCCCGAAACCCGTCGCTATTCGGTGGTCGGCGCGGTCACACAGTTCTGGCTTGCCGCCCGGGCCGAGGGGCTGGGCGTCGGCTGGGTCTCGATCCTCGATCCCGAACGCCTGACCCGCGACCTCGACGTGCCTGCCGACTGGCGGCTGGTTGCCTACCTGTGCGTGGGCTGGCCGGAAACGGTCTCGGACACGCCCGAACTGGTGAACGCCGGTTGGGAAAACCGCTGCGCCGCCCTGCCGATCCAGTCACGTTGACCCTTGCACCGCCGGCGTGGATCAAGGACAAAGGCTGCAAGACCAGAACAGGGGGCCTAACCCATGTCCGATACGATCTGCGTGGGCGCCATCAGCGGCGCATTCGGCGTCCGCGGCGACGTCCGACTGAAAAGCTTCTGTGCCGATCCCGGCGCGATAGCCGACTATGGCACCCTGGCGTCGGAAGACGGCACTCGGCGCTTTGACATCACCCTTACCGGCCCGATCAAGAACGGGTTTTCGGCGCGTATCGATGGGGTCGAAACCAAGGAACAGGCCGATGCGTTGTCCGGGGTGCGGCTCTATGTGGCGCGCGACTCCCTGCCTGCCCTGCCGGATGACGAGTTCTACCACACCGACCTGATCGGCCTTGCGGTTTTCGACACCGGCGGTGTCGAGGTGGGGCGCGTCACAGCGGTGAACAACCACGGTGCTGGCGACTTTCTCGAGATCGAAGGCCCGGGCATTCGCAACACCGCGCTTCTGCCCTTCACGCGAGACGCGGTGCCGACCGTCGACCTGAGCGCGGGCCGCATCATCATCGACCCGCCCGACGGGGTACTGCCCGAATGACACGGCGGGAGGCCCAGCCATGAGCCCCCCGCGCATCCTCGTCCACGCCGGGTTCTACAAGACCGGCACCACCAGCCTGCAGGGGTTCCTGGCCGACAACCGCGCGGCCCTTGCGCCGTGGTTTGCCTATTACGGGCAGGGGGATTTCCATGGTGCTGGAGCACGGGCGCGGGAATATGCCCAGGCGCCTTTCCCGAACGGGCTGAAGGCCTTCCGCCTTGCTCTGCGCCGGTTTCTTTCCGAGGTGCCGGACGGAACCGACCTGGTTCTCTCGCGCGAAAACTTCACCGGCGCCATGCCCGGCCACCGCGATTGGCTGGGGCGTCCAATCACCGGCTTTCCCGCGGCGAAACCGCTGCTGCGCGACCTCAGGAAGGAGCTGTTTCGCCGCTTCGGCCCGGACACGCGGGTCGAAATCCTGTTTACAACCCGAACGCGCGAGGCCTGGCTGCGATCCGTGCACGGGCATCTTCTGCGGTCGATCCGCCTGGAGGACGACTTCGACGACTTCGCCCGGCGGTTCAGGTCTCTGGGCACACTGGAGGAGGAAGCGCGTCGATTGGATGCGGATCACATCAGCCGGGTCGAGGCATTCTTCGACCATCCGGCGGGCCCGGCAAAAGCGGTGCTCGACCTGATGGGTGTGCCGGAAGCGACCCAGGCCAGCCTGACCCCGGCCCGCCACCGCAACGCCGGGCAGAGCGGTGTGCTCAAAGCCGAATTCCTGCGGCTGAACCGATCCGGACTGTCGAAACCCGAGCTCAAGGCCGCCAAGGCGACCTTGTTGGAGCGGGGCTCGTGACCTCTCAGCGCATCATCCTGCACCCGGGGTTTCACAAGACCGGCACCACGACAGTGCAAAAATGCCTGCACATGAACGGGCCGCAAATCTGGCCCAGCACCGCGCTTGGGCTGGGGTTCAAGTTTCCCGATCTTCTGCATGCCTCGCGCGGGTTCTCGACCTGGCGCGACCCTTTCACGCTTGAAAAGTTCGCGCTGCGCATGGGGGCTTTCCTGGCACAGCTCGACCTGCCGCCTGACCGCAAGCTGGTTATCAGCGCCGAGGAGCTGGCAGGCCACCTGCCCGGACGGCGCGACGTCCCGGATTATAGCGCCCTGCCCGAGCTGATGGCACGGGCGGTCGAGGTGTTCGAGGCGCAGTATCCGCACGGCATCGACCTGACGATCTGCCTGTCGACCCGGGCTGCCGATACCTGGCTCGACAGCGCCTGGGCCGAACATGTCAAGGCTTCGCGCATGGTGCTGGACCTTGACGCATTCCGCGCACGCCATGCCGCTGCCGCCGACCTGGGCGGTATGGTTGCGGCGGTGAGGGACGCGGTGGACCACCCGGTGGTAAGCTGGCGGCTGGAGGACACATGGGACATGCCGCTGGGGCCCGCGCAGCCGCTCATTGACCTGATCGGCCTGCCCCCGGCCAACCGCGCGGCAATGATACCCGCGCCGGAGCAGAACGCCCGCATGCCCCGAGAGGTGTTGGAGGAAATGCTGGAGCTGAACCGCTCGGACCTGGAGCCTGACGCCTTGAAGGCCGCAAAACAGGCGGCGGCCGCACGTCACGCACATTCGGCGCGCGGCTGACCGCTTTTCTCCGCCCCGCAGGCAGGTTATGCAGGCGTCATGAGCGACACACCCAAATCCAAGCCGATGCGATCCCATGGCCGCGTGGCGGTCCGTCCAACCCTGCATCCGCGCGATCTGATGGCCTCGAGCCCGCAGTTGCAGGGGGTCTGGACGGCAAAGATCATTACCCTGTTTCCCCAGGCCTTTCCCGGCGTATTGGGCGAAAGCCTGACCGGCAAGGGGCTGAAGGACGGGCTGTGGGATTTGGAGTCGATCGACCTGCGCCGATTCGGCGAGGGCAAGCACCGCAATGTGGATGATACACCCGCAGGTGGCGGGGCAGGCATGGTGCTGCGCCCGGACGTGCTGGGCAATGCGCTGGACATGGCCTCGGCCGGCACGCCGCTGGACCGGGCCCGATGGCCGGTGGTCTACATGTCGCCACGCGGGCGGCGATTTGACCAGGCGATGGCGCGGCAGTTTGCGGCGGCCGAGGGCATGACGATCCTCTGCGGTCGGTTCGAGGGCGTGGATGAGCGGGTGCTGGAAGAATATGCGATTCAGGAGGTCAGCCTCGGCGACTTTGTCCTGACCGGGGGGGAGATCGCCGCGCAGGCCCTGCTGGACGCCACAGTCCGGCTGATTCCCGGCATGCTGGGTAATTCCGACAGTATCGAGGAGGAAAGCTTCTCTCAGGGGCTGCTCGAACATCCGCAATACACCCGTCCGGCGGAGTGGCGAGGGCGCGGCATTCCCGAGGTTCTGACCTCGGGGCACCACGGCAAGGTCGAGGAATGGCGCCGCGAGATGAGCGAGAAAATCACCCGCGAGCGCCGCCCGGACCTGTGGAAAAAGCACCTCGCGGACAAGGGCTGACCTGTCCGGGGCACCGGCAGCCGTGTTTTCCGACCGTGTGGCAAACTTGGCGAATCCCCCTTGATCCACAGGGCCAATAAGCCTATACCCCGCCCGTCCGGGACCGGAATCGGCCCCAGGACCTGTTTTGTCGTGGGCACGTGTTTCCGTGCAACGCACCAGGGCGGGCAGTGAGAAGAAATGGCGGCTTACCTCCTGCGGGCGCGAATGCGGACCCGGTGACAACCTGGAGCTCTGGACGGCACACACCTTTGCGGATCAACCGCAGGCAAAAAGGAGAAGATCAGATGGACCTGATCGCTGAACTGGAGGCGGAACAGATTGCCGCCCTGGGGAAAGACATCCCCGACTTCAAAGCCGGCGACACCATTCGTGTCGGCTACAAAGTGACCGAAGGCTCGCGCTCGCGTGTGCAGAACTACGAAGGCGTCTGCATCAGCCGCAAGAACGGCGACGGCATTGCCGGCTCGTTCACCGTGCGCAAGATTTCTTTCGGTGAAGGCGTGGAACGTGTGTTCCCGCTCTACTCGACCAACATCGACAGCATCACCGTCGTGCGCCGTGGCCGCGTGCGTCGCGCCAAGCTGTACTACCTGCGTTCGCGTCGCGGCAAATCGGCCCGTATCGCCGAGGACGCAAACTACAAGCCCAAGAAAGCCTGAGGAACGTCGACATGAAAAAGGATCTGCATCCCGACTATCACATGATCGAGGTCAAGCTGACCGACGGCACCTCGTATCAGATGAAATCCACCTGGGGCGCCGAAGGCGACGTTCTCCAGCTGGACATCGACCCGACCGTGCACCCGGCCTGGACCGGTGGCGGTGCCCGTCTGCTGGACACTGGCGGCCGCGTGTCGAAGTTCAAGTCGAAATACGAAGGCTTCGGCTTCTAAGCCATAACCTGACCGATTTTGCGAAACGCCGCCCCCCGGGGGCGGCGTTTTTCGTTGCCAGATGCGCAGGATAGGGGCCATGCGCATGATGGGTATTTTCAGATTGCCTCTTTCCACCGAACCCGACCGGCGCCATTCTGCCACCATGGACAACGCCGCGATATTCCTGACCTTTGGCGCCCTGTTCATGGGCGGACTTGCCGCGGACCTGCTGGGCCGCCGCCTGCGCCTTCCGCGCGTGACGCTGCTTCTGGCCCTGGGCATCCTGGCCGGCCGTTCCGGGCTGGACCTGTTGCCAATTGAATTTGCCGAATGGTTTTCATTTCTCACGGTTGCGGCCCTGTCGATGGTGGCGTTTCTGCTGGGCGGAGGTCTGACCCTGACCAAGCTGCGCCACATCGGCGGCGAAGTGCTGTGGGTTTCGCTGTCCATCGTCGGCGTGACGGTCGCGCTGGTGGCGTTCGGGCTGATCGTTTTGGGGGCGGCGCCGGCATTGGCCCTGATCTTCGGCGCACTGGCCTGTGCCACCGATCCTGCCGCCACACAGGATGCAATCCGGCAATCGGGCTCGAGCCATCCTTTCGCCGACAAGCTGTCTGCAATTGTCGCGATGGACGACGCCTGGGGCCTCATCGTCTTCGCGCTTGTGGTGGCCATGGCAAAGGGGCTGGACGGCAGTTTCGACCCCGGCCTTCTGATGGAGGCCACCCGTGAGATTGGCGGCGCCGTTGCGTTGGGGCTCGTGATCGGGTTGGCGCTTGCGCCGCTCACCGGCCGGCTGAAACCGGGCGAACCGCTGCAGGCCGAGGCCCTGGGCATCGTGTTTCTGAGCGCCGGCGCGGCCCTGTGGCTCGACGTCTCCTACCTGATCGCGTCCATGGTTGTCGGCCTGGTCATCACCAATCGCGCGCGCCACCACACCCGCGCCTTCCACGAGATCGAGCATATCCAATGGCCCATCATGATCCTGTTCTTCGTCCTTGCGGGCGCTGCGTTGGATCTGCGCAGCCTGGCCGCCATCGGTGCCCTGGGCGCGGGATTTGCAGTCCTGCGGGTGCTGGCGCGCGCCCTTGGCGGATGGGTTGGGGCGACCCTGGCGCGCAGCCCGGCACCCGAACGCCGCTGGTTCGGCCCCGCGCTTTTGCCACAAGCCGGGGTGGCCGTCGGCATGGCCCTTGTCGCGGCCACCGAATTCCCCGACCATGGCGACACGATCCTGACCCTCACCATCGGCGCCACCGTATTATTCGAACTGATCGGTCCGGCCGCCACGCTCTTTTCAATCCGGCGCGTCGATCCCTCTTCCAACCGGTCCGAGGGGGACTTATAGTTCGCCAACCCCCGCGCAAAGACGGGGGTCTGGGTAACGAAGGGACATTACCGTGGCGCATATTATCGTCGTAGGGAACGAAAAGGGCGGAGCAGGCAAATCCACCGTCTCCATGCATGTGGCCACAGCGCTTTCGCGCATGGGCCATTCGGTCGGCGTACTGGACCTGGACCTGCGCCAGAAGACCTTTGGACGCTTCATCCAGAATCGCCGCAAGACCCTGGAAGGTGTCGGCCTGGACCTGCCCACACCAGACTATCGCGATCTGCCCGACGTGGACCGGTCAGCCCTGAAACCGGGAGAAAACCCCTATGACCGCCGCCTGTCCATGGCCGTTGCCGGGTTGGAGCCCGACGCGGATTTCATCGTCATCGACTGCCCCGGCTCCCACACCCGCCTCAGCCAGGTCGCCCATTCGCTGGCCGACACGCTGATCACGCCGCTGAACGACAGTTTCGTAGATTTCGATCTGCTGGCCCATGTGGACCCGGACAGCGGCAAGATCACCCGCCCGTCGGTCTATTCCGAAATGGTCTGGAACGCCCGCCAGCTGCGTGCGCAAGCCGGGTTGAAACCGATCGACTGGGTGGTGGTGCGCAACCGTCTGGGCGCCCAGATGATGCACAACAAGAAAAAGATGGGTGACGCGCTCGACAGCCTGTCCACGCGCATCGGTTTTCGCGTCGCCCCGGGCTTCAACGAGCGCGTCATCTTTCGCGAACTCTTCCCGCGCGGCTTGACGCTTCTGGACCTGCGGGACGTAGGGGTGCGGGGGCAGATGAACATCTCGAACGTCGCCGCCCGTCAGGAGCTGCGCGACCTGATGAAAGCGCTGAACCTGCCGGGAGTCGAGGTGCGGATCTGAGGGGTTCCCCGCGCAACGTCTGATTTGGCAACAGGCCGCGCCCCTGCCAGGCTCTATGTCGATTTCGGCTTCTTCCCGGCCGGGACCACCTGCCCGGTCCATGGCACCAGTGGCAAGGTGCGCATGAAGGAGCGTCGCACGGAGACGGACTTCAAGTTTGGCGGCGACACCGGGCAAGCCGCATTCCGTTGCCAACACCCTGATGGGCGACGTTTCTCGGTGGCCATCGCCCCGTTCCTGCCCGGGGCCGAGGCCCCACCGGTGCCGATCCGGATCAACCAGGACAACCCCGCGCATGTCTTCCGGTTTCAGGACGGGCTGCGCAAACAGGTGTACCCGGGCATTCTGTACCGGGAACAGGCGCATCACCCAACCCTGCCCTTGTCGGCAGCTTTCTTCTCGAAACCACTGGGGAGCATGGTGCGGTCGGCGGGACTCGAACCCGCACGAGTGTTACCTCACAGCGACCTCAACGCTGCGCGTCTACCAATTCCGCCACGACCGCATGTCAGGCTAGGTGCGCGGTGTGTATCCGAGCCCTGCGGGCTTGTGAAGAGGAAAACGACGCAGCACCCGAGCAAATCGCATGCCACTTGCATCGCACCGGAATGCACCGGCCAGTCCCGGCCAGTCCCGGCTGGCCACCCCCCCCTTGTCCAACGGCAAGCCAGCGGTTAAGTCCCCCCCATGGTGACATGGGAAACAACCGACGGGCTCGTGCCCTATGAAGACGCCGTGGCCCGCATGGAGGCCCATGCGGACGCTATGGCCCGTGGCGAGGCCGGGGAACTGATCTGGCTGCTGGAACACCCGCCGCTCTACACCGCGGGCACCTCCGCCGATCCCGCAGATCTGGTCGATCCCGACCGCTTTCCGGTCCACCCGTCGAAACGCGGAGGCCAATACACCTATCACGGCCCCGGCCAGCGGGTGGTCTATGTCATGCTGGACGTCGGCAAGCGCGGCCATGACGTGCGCCGCTTTGTCCAGCAGTTGGAGGAATGGGTGATTTCCGCCCTGGCCGAGTTCAATGTCACCGGCGAGATTCGCGAAGGCCGCGTCGGCGTCTGGGTCACGCGCAATGACAAGCCGCTGACCGTCACCGGCCAATCGCCCGAGGACAAGATCGCCGCCATCGGCATCCGCCTGCGCAAATGGATCAGTTTCCACGGCATTTCGATCAATGTGGAACCGGACCTGGATCACTTCTCGGGCATCGTACCCTGCGGAATATCGGAACATGGGGTGACAAGCCTGGTCGATCTCGGCCTGCCGGTCACGATGGGGGATGTGGATGTGGCGTTGAAACGCAGCTTCGAACAGGTGTTTGACGACACGATTGCGTGATCCGCCCCCTTCTCTCCGACGCACCACCGCCGTCCTCCGGCAGGTTGTAATTCCCCTGCCTGTCTCTAGGTAGGGGACGACACAATCATAACAGGAGCCCCGGATGAACCAGACTCGTCGTGCCCACATGAAGATGCTTGGTGCCGGTCTTGGCATGACCATCCTGCCCGCCCCCCTGCGTGCCTCCGGGGACATGGCTCCCGTAACCCCGGTGATACATGTTGTGGAAATGCGCAACAGGCATCCCGAGAACGGCGGAATGCGAAATGTCTTCGTGCCTGACCTCTTACGCGTAAAGCCCGGGGATACAATAAGATTTGTCACTGTCGACAAGGGGCACAACACGGTCTCGGACGACCGGATGATCCCGGAAGGCGGCCAGAGCTGGGACGGCAGGATCGCGCAGGACGTCGAGGTCACTCTGACCACCGAGGGCGCCTATGGCTACTACTGCGCGCCGCATCGCAGCCTGGGCATGGTCGGGTTGATTCTGGTCGGGGATGTGTCAGGTAATTACCGGGCGGTGAAAGAGCAGCGCCAGAGAGGCAAGGCCAGGGAAGTTTATGCCGACATATTCAAACGCGCCGATGCGCTGTTGGCCGCCGACGCGTAACAAACCGTGGCAATCTGCCACAGACGGACGCTTTCAAATCGGCTTGTTTCATCCTAAATAGGGCCGAGCAAAGAATGTCACCCAGCGAGGATCATATGAAAATCATTCTGTCTACCGCCGCCACCGTTCTTGCCCTGTCGGGCGTCGCCTTCGCCGAAGGCGATATCGAAAAGGGCGAGAAAGTCTTCAAGAAGTGCAAGGCCTGCCATGCCGTCGTCAACGCCGAAGGCGAGGCGCTGATGAAGGGCGGCAAGACCGGCCCGAACCTTTACGGCATCATCGGCCGCACCGCCGGCACCGCCGAAGATTTCGGCAAATACAGTGACTCGCTGGTCGCCGCCGGCGAAGGCGGGCTGGTCTGGACCGAAGAACTGCTGGCCACCTTCACGATGGACCCAAAGGCCTTCCTGGCCGAGCAGCTGGGCGGTTCCGCCAAGTCGAACATGACCTTCAAACTGCGCAAGGACGAAGAGGCCGCCAATGTCGCCGCTTTCCTCGCTAGCCTCGCGCCGGCGCCGGAAATGACCGAAGGCGAAGAAGAGGGCGACGGCGACAGCTAAGACGCCGCTGCACCTGCCGCGGCCCTGCGCCGCCACAACCGGAATACCCCGCCCCTGTAGCCGCAGCGGGCGGGTTCTTCGTACCGACCGACGTGCCGCGATTCGCCACTGTCCCGCGCCATGTGAGCGCCACCAGCACTCCGCCGCCGCGGGGTGCACCGCCATCGCAGGCAGCAGAGCCGCAACGAGGCCCACTTTTTTGCCTCAGCCACTCTGCGACCAGTTGCCCTGCGACAATTCGCCCCTTAAAAACATTCCAAGCTCTTGATGGGCGCGGGGGGGCTTCCCGTGCCCGGATTCAAGGAAATACCCAGAGGGAGGCACATACATGGCGGACGCAGCCATTCACGGCCATGACCACGAAGATACCCGCGGGTTCTTCACCCGGTGGTTCATGTCCACCAACCACAAGGACATCGGTCTTCTGTACCTGATCGTGGCCGGCATCACCGGCTTCATCTCGGTCAGCTTCACAGTCTACATGCGAATGGAGCTGATGGAACCGGGTGTCCAGTACATGTGTCTCGAAGGCGCGCGATTCATCGCGGACGCTTCGGCCGATTGCACGCCGAACGGGCACCTCTGGAACGTGATGATCACCTATCACGGCGTGTTGATGATGTTCTTCGTCGTCATCCCGGCCCTGTTCGGTGGTTTCGGCAACTATTTCATGCCCTTGCAGATCGGCGCGCCGGACATGGCATTCCCGCGCATGAACAACCTGTCCTTCTGGATGTACGTGGCCGGTGTCGCCCTGGGCGTTGCCTCGCTGTTGTCGCCGGGTGGCAATGACCAGTTGGGCTCGGGCGTGGGCTGGGTGCTCTACCCGCCGCTCTCGACCACCGAGGCGGGCACTTCGATGGACCTGGCGATCTTCGCCGTGCACGTCTCGGGCGCCTCGTCGATCCTGGGCGCGATCAACATGATCACCACCTTCCTGAACATGCGTGCCCCGGGCATGACCCTGTTCAAGGTGCCGCTGTTCGCCTGGTCGATTTTCGTCACCGCCTGGCTGATCCTTCTGTCGCTGCCGGTGCTCGCCGGCGCGATCACCATGCTGCTGATGGACCGCAACTTCGGCACGACCTTCTTCGATCCCGCCGGTGGCGGTGATCCGATCCTGTACCAGCACATCCTGTGGTTCTTCGGCCACCCGGAAGTCTACATCGTGATCCTGCCCGGTTTCGGCCTGGTCAGCCACGTGTTCGCCACTTTCTCGCGCAAGCCCGTGTTCGGCTATCTGCCGATGGTCTGGGCGCTGATCGCGATCGGTTTCCTGGGCTTCGTCGTCTGGGCGCACCACATGTACACCGTGGGCATGAGCCTGCAGCAGCAGAGCTACTTCATGCTGGCCACGATGGTCATCGCGGTGCCCACAGGCGTCAAGATCTTCAGCTGGATCGCCACGATGTGGGGTGGTTCCCTGGAATTCAAGACGCCGATGCTGTTCGCCCTGGGCTTCCTGATCCTCTTTACCATCGGCGGCGTGACCGGCGTGGTGCTGAGCCAGGCGGGCGTGGACCGCGTCTATCACGACAACTACTATGTCGTGGCGCATTTCCACTACACCATGTCGATGGGCGCGGCCTTCTGCATCTTTGCCGGGATCTACTTTTACTTCGCGAAGATGACCGGTCGTCAGTACCCCGAGTTCCTGGGCAAGATCCACTTCTGGATGTTCTTCATCGGCGTGAACCTGACCTTCTTCCCGCAGCACTTCCTGGGCCGCCAGGGCATGCCGCGCCGCTACATCGACTACCCGGAGGCCTTCGCCTACTGGAACAAGATCAGCTCGATCGGCGCCATGATTTCCTTCGCTTCGTTCCTTCTGTTCATCGGCATCGTGGCCTACAGCCTGCTGGCCGGCCGTCGTGAAACCCGCGCGAACTACTGGAACGAATACGCGGATACGCTGGAGTGGACCCTGCCCAGCCCGCCGCCGGAACACACGTTCGAAATCCTGCCCAAGCAGGAAGACTGGGACAAGGGCCACACGCACTAAGGCCTGACTGACAAAGGGGCCCGGGCGGAAACGCCCGGGCCCTTTTCCTTCCGACTGACAGTGTTCCCTGGACGGGCTTTGCCGCCCCAATCCTGACCCGAGTGGCAATTTCCCCCCGAGACGCAGCCGATGCCCACCGAATGGACCACCCGCCTGACCGATCCCCCTTCGGCCCCCACCCCGCCGAGCCACGCCGCAGGCGATCCACCCATGGCCGAACTTCACGCCTGGCCGTTCCGCTCCCTGCCCCGGCGCGGATTCGTCGGCTTCATAGGAATGGCCTTCCTGTTCCTGCTGATCCCGCTCTTCCCGCTGATCGGCACGGTGGTCCTCTGGGGGGTACTCCCTTTCACGCTCGCCGCGCTCGGGGCACTCTGGTTCTTTATCGAAAAAAGCTACAAGGACGCCGAGATCCTCGAAGAACTGCGCTTCTGGCCCGATCATGTCGAACTTATACGCAACGGACCCAAGCGCGGACGGCAGGGCTGGCAGGCGAACCCCTATTGGGTCACGGTCGAGATGCACCAGACTGGTGGGCCGGTTCCGAATTACATCACCCTTACCGGCAACGGGCGCACGGTTGAACTGGGCGCTTTCCTCTCGGAAGAGGAACGTCCGGCATTATTCGACGAAGTGCAGGCGACCCTGACCCTGGTAAAAAGCCGGAAATAGGGTGTTGCGCCCAAGCGGGGCCCGGCCGGCGTTTGCAATCAGGCGTACCGAAGGCACTTCGCCTGGAAACCCAACAAAGGCGGGCTCAGCCCAGCTTGGCCTTCACCATCGGGCCGACCTTGCCGAAATCCATCTGACCGGTGTATTTGCCCTTCAGCACGCCCATGACCTTGCCCATGTCGCGAATGCTTTCCGCGCCCACCTCGGCGATCGCGGCCTCGACCGCCCTGGCGGTTTCGGCTGCGGACAGCTGACGCGGCAGAAACTCTTCGATCACCGAGATTTCCGCCAATTCCTTCTCGGCCAGTTCCAACCGGCCGCCTTCCTCATAGGCGCGGGCCGATTCCTGGCGCTGCTTGACCATCTTGCCCAGAATGCCCAGCACATCGGCATCAGTGACCTCGGCGTCCTCCTCGCCCTTGCCGCGCAGGTCGATATCCATGTCCTTGATCGCGGCATTGATCAGACGAAGGGTCGAAAGACGCTCGGCGTCTTTCGCTTTCATCGCGGTTTTCAGGGCGTCCATCACCCGGCTGCGCATGTCCATTGGTCTCGTGCATCCCCGTGCTTGTCCGAAGTTTCGAACTTAACCAAACACCCTCGTGCAATCAACCAAGCAGATATGACTCTAACTCTTTGTTTTCAAGGGAAATGTGAAATTTATCTGCGAATCCACACCCCCTTGACCCGAACTGCCCACCCCCTTAGGTTCCCGCCAGTTTGACCACGGGGAGTCGATCATGTCAGCCGCCACCGCCACTCAGCCAGAAACCGCCAAACCGACCGCCTGCCTCGTGCTGGCAGATGGGACGATCTTCTACGGCCAGGGCTTCGGCGCCACCGGCACCACCACTGCGGAACTGTGTTTCAACACCGCGATGACCGGCTACCAGGAAATCATGACGGATCCCTCCTACGCGGGCCAGGTCGTGACCTTTACCTTCCCGCATATCGGCAATGTCGGCGTGAACCCCGAAGATGACGAGACCGGCGACCCGGTTGCCGCGGGCATGGTAGTGAAATGGGATCCGACCGAGCCCTCGAACTGGCGTTCGGTCTCGGAGCTGACCGACTGGCTGGCCAAGCGTGGCCGCATCGGCATCGGCGGCGTCGATACCCGCCGCCTCACCCGCGCAATCCGCCAGCAGGGCGCGCCCCATGTCGCCATCGCCCATGATCCAGAGGGCAATTTCGATATCGAGGACCTGCTGGCCCAGGCCCGTGCCTTCCCCGGCCTCGAAGGGCTGGACCTGGCCAAGGAAGTAACCTGTGCGCAAAGCTACAAGTGGGACGAGATGCGTTGGGCCTGGCCGGACGGGTTCCCGAAGCAGGACAATGCACGGCACAAGGTGGTGGCGCTGGATTTCGGCGCCAAACGGAACATCCTGCGCTGCCTGGCCTCCGCCGGTTGTGACGTGACCGTGCTGCCCGCCACCGCCACAGCCGAAGAGGTTCTGGCCCACAAACCCGATGGTGTTTTTCTGTCGAACGGCCCGGGCGACCCGGCCGCAACCGGCGACTATGCCGTGCCGATGATCAAGACCATCCTGGAGACCACCGACCTGCCGGTCTTCGGCATCTGCCTGGGCCACCAGATGCTTGCGCTGGCGCTCGGCGCCAAGACGATCAAGATGAACCACGGCCACCACGGCGCCAACCACCCGGTAAAGGATCGCGATACCGGCAAGGTCGAGATCACGTCGATGAACCACGGTTTTGCAGTGGATGCTCAGACCCTGCCCGAGGGCGTGGTGGAAAGCCACGTGTCGCTGTTCGACGGCTCCAACTGCGGCATTCGCATGCAGGACCGTCCGGTCTTTTCCGTGCAGTATCACCCCGAAGCCAGCCCCGGTCCGATGGACAGCTATTACCTGTTCGAACGGTTCGCCGAAGCGATGGACGCGCGCGGCTGAGCCATTTCGAAACCGGGGTCCAGGCCCCGGTTTTATCGTGAAACCACCTGTATGAAGACGAGGTTAACGTACTGTTAACCTTCATTGCGGCAATGTCGTTGCAGTATCCACGCCCCGACCGGCAGAACCGCAATGACCGTCCATCAGATGAAGCTCACCAATACGCAGTCTGCGGAGCTCCGCGGGGGGAAGACGCGTGCGCCGCTCGGGCAGCTCCTGCGCCAGATGGGCGCCCTTTCGGACGATGATCTGGCCACCGCCGTCGCGCTACAACACCGCGAAGAGGCACGCTTCGGCGACATACTATTGGCCAACGGTCTCGTCAGCCGCGCGGACCTCTACGCCGCGCTGGCGCTGCAATATGACACTTCGATCGCCGACCTGCGATCCGAACCACCAGATGTTCGCCTGATCGACCGGCTTGGCGCGGAGTTCTGCATCCGAAATGCCGTTCTGCCCTGGAAACGGGTTGGCGGGGCGACGGTCGTGATCTGCTCCCGCCCTGACACGTTCGAGGCGCTCAGGGCACAGATGCCCGAGGCATTCGGCCGCCTGCACCTGGCCATTGCGCCGGAGGAGGACATCCAGGCCGCCCTGATCGCCCTTCGCCACCGATCGCTCGCCAATCGCGCCGAGACCCGGGTGTCGGATCATGAAAGCTGCCGCGCCTGGGACCGGGGGCCGGTCGGGCGGCTGGCCGTGGGGCTGCTCCTGTGTGTCATCACCCTGTTCTTCGCCATGCCCGTGGCAGGCTTTGCCCTGCTCACGGCCTGGGCTGTCCTGACCCTGGTCCTGAACGCCGCCATCCGCGCCACCGCCGCCGTCTACTACCTCCAGGAACGGCGCCGGGCCAACAGGGGTAAGACGGCGGCCGTGCACGACATTCGCCCCAGGCGCGGGCTGCGCAAACTGCCCACCGTGTCGATCATGGTGCCCCTGTTTCACGAAACCGAAATCGCCGGCCGGTTGGTCAAACGCCTCTCGGCCATCTCCTATCCACGCGAATTGCTGGATATTTGCCTGGTGGTCGAAGAGGACGACACCCTGACCCAGGCGACCATTGCGCAATCGGACGTGCCGCGCTGGATGCGCCAGATCACCGTGCCGCGCGGGGCGGTCAAGACCAAACCGCGGGCCTTGAACTTTGCCCTGGACTTCTGTCGCGGCTCGATCATCGGGGTCTATGATGCCGAAGACGCCCCGGATCCGGACCAGATCCACAAGATTGCCAAACGCTTTGCCGAGGCCGGACCGGAGGTCGCCTGCCTGCAGGGCGTGCTCGATTTCTACAATGCGCGTACCAATTGGCTCAGTCGCTGTTTCACCGTCGAATACGCCACCTGGTTCCGCATCGTTCTTCCGGGGCTGGAAAAGATGGGCTTTGCCGTGCCCCTGGGCGGCACCACGCTGTTTTTCCGCCGCGAGGCGCTTGAGGCATTGGGCGGTTGGGATGCCCATAACGTGACCGAGGACGCCGATCTGGGCATTCGCCTTGCCCGCCACGGCTACACGACCGAGCTGATCCACACCGTCACCCAGGAAGAAGCCAACTGCCGCCTCTGGCCCTGGGTCAAGCAGCGGTCTCGCTGGATCAAGGGCTATGCCATGACCTGGGGCGTGGCGATGCGCGACCCGGCGGCCTTGCTGCGCGAGTTGGGATGGTGGAAGTTTATCGGGGTACAGATTCTATTCGCAGGAACGCTCAGCCAGTTTGTGCTGGCCCCGGTCCTCTGGACTTTCTGGGCCCTGCCTCTGGGCCTGCCCCACCCGCTGGTCGGCGTCATGCCGATGTCGATGTTCCTTGGACTGGGCGTGGTTTTTCTGGCATCGGAGCTTCTGAACATCGCCGTGGGGGTAATGGCCGTGTCAGGCGAACGCCACCGCTGGCTGCGGCTCTGGGTGCCGACGCTGCACTTCTATTACCCGCTCGCCTCGCTGGCAGCATTGAAGGGGCTGGGGGAAATCCTGCACAAACCGTTCTACTGGGACAAGACGGTGCACGGAATCTTCGACACCCACGACGACATGACCGCGAATGGGGAAGAGCCGCTCAGCGCGGATCCGAACCCGCCGCATCGAGCTTGAGGCGGGTCTCGAACGCGTGCGAGATATGCGCCCGCAGGGCAGTCCCTGCAGCGTCCCCGTCCCGGGCCTCGATCGCCCGCACGATCGCCTCATGTTCCCCCACCGCGTTTTCGGCCCGCCCTTCGGCGGCCAGCGATGTGGTGGCCAGCAGCGCCATGGTCCGGTGCACCATGTCCAACTGCTGCACCAGGTAGCGGTTGTGCGAGGCCAGATGCAGCTGCTTGTGAAACCGCCGGTTGGTGCGCGCAAGCTCCTCGGGGTTGTCGAGCCGCTTCTTGTCCTCGTCCACCATGTCACGCAGCACCTTGATTTCCTCGGGCGCGGCATGTTGCGCCGCCAGCCGCGCGGCCAGGGCCTCAAGCTCTGCCCGCACCGCGTAAAGCTCGGCCAGCTGGTTGTGGTTCAGCGAGGCCACGATCAGCGACCGCCCGTCCCGCGCCAGCAGCCGTTGGGTCTCCAGCCGCTGCAAGGCCTCCCGAATGGGAGTGCGCGACACGCCGAACCGGTCTGCCAGTTCGCTTTCCACCAGCCGGTCGCCGGGGCGATAGACGCCCACATCGATGGCATCCAGGATCAGTTCATAGGCGTCTTTCTGGCCCGTCTTCGTCTCGTTCACGGCTGTCTCCTTCGGTCGGCAATGACTATGCACCCTTGTGCCCGAACATCAAGCGCGGACCATTGCAAAACCGACGTCGGAGGCCTAGCTTCCGCCCATGGTCGCCGACGCTTTCTCTCATGTCTTCGCCTGGGTCTTTGATCTGGACAATACGCTGTATCCACCCGAGGCGCGGCTTTTTGACCAGATCGAGGTCCGCATGACCGCCTGGGTCTCCGAAACCCTGGGTGTGACCGAACCCGAAGCCGACCGGTTGCGCAGCCATTACTGGGCGAAATACGGCACAACCCTTGCCGGGCTGATGGAGGAGCACGGCGTCGACCCGGCCCCCTACCTGACCCATGTGCATGAGATCGACATGTCCCACCTGGAACAGGATACAGAGCTTCGCGCCCATATCACCGACCTTCCCGGGCGGCGCATCGTCTATACCAACGGGTCCGAGCCCTATGCCCGCCGGGTGCTGGCAGCCCGCGGCCTGGGTGGCCTGTTCGACGCGGTCTATGGCGTGGAACATGCGGACTTTCGCCCGAAGCCGGAACGCGCAGCCTTCGAGACCGTCTTTGCCGCGGATGGGCTGGACGCCACCGTGGCGGCCATGTTCGAGGATGACGCGCGCAACCTGACCGCGCCGCACGCGATGGGCATGCGCACGGTGCACGTGGCCCCCGTGGCCACCCCGGCAGATCACATCCATCACCACACCGATGACCTGACCGGCTTTTTGTCCGACCTGACCCGTCTGAGCCCCCCGAAACGGAGACCCGCATGACCCCTCCCAACATTCATCGGGCCGACATCTTCATCTCGGGCGGCGGCATTGCCGGGCAGGTCGCGGCCTGCGTCTTTGCCGCCAAGGGGTTTACCGTCGTCATGGCCGATCCGGTCCCACCGGTGACAGAAGCGGATCTGGACGGTTCCGACCTGCGCTCCACCGCGTTTCTGCGTCCCGCGCGGGAGCTTTTTGACGCCTGTGGCCTCTGGCCGGTTCTGGCCCCGCACGCCAAACCGCTCGACCAGCTGCAGGTGATCGACACCACCGGTTGGCCACCGGTCGAACGCGAACGACGCAGCTTCCGCGCCGATGACATGGGGGATGACCCGTTCGGCTGGAACCTGATGAACTGGGTCGTGCGACGCGAGCTCTGGTCCTACCTGCAGGGTCAGGATCGGATCACCGCGCTCTACGGCACCGGCTTCAGCTCCATCGTGCAGCGCACTGGCGAGATCATCGTTACCCTGGACAATGGCGACCAGGTGCGTGCGAAACTGGGCGTGGCGGCGGATGGCAAATTCTCGCCCCTGCGCGAGGCGGTGGGCATCGACGTGACCACCACGCGATATGGTCAGAAATCCCTGGCCTTTACCGTGACCCACGACACGCCGCACGACAATATCTCGACCGAGATCTACAACGAGGGTGGACCCTTCACCATCGTGCCCCTGCCCGACATGGATGGCCGCCATGCCTCTGCCATCGTCTGGATGAACCGCGGCCCGCGCGCAGTCGAGCTTATGAAGATGGAGGTGCCGGAGTTCGAAGAGGTGATGTATCACCGCTCCACCGGCTTGCTGGGGCACATGCGGCTGGAGGGGCGGCGCTCGATCTGGCCGATCATGACCCAGACCGCCAATCAGCTGGTTGCGGGCCGCGTCGCGGTCATGGCAGAGGCCGCCCATGCCCTGCCGCCGATCGGAGCGCAGGGGCTGAACACCTCGCTCAACGACCTCATTGCCCTTGCAGGCCTGGCCGAGACACACCGCGGCGACCTGGGCAGTCCCGAGATGATGCAGGCCTATGAAAAGGCACGAAAATCCGACATTGCACAACGCGCCCGCGTGATCGACCTGTTCAACCGCGTGGCTCGCTCCGGCGAGGCGGCGCTGCAGGCGGTGCGTCTGGCCGGGCTCAAGACCGTGCATGACGTCACGCCCCTGCGCAAGGGCGTGATGCGGGCCGGACTGGGGCCACGTGGCTGATTGCTGCGATGCGGCATAGCGCCGCGCCAGTCCCATTTACCATAGGAATTTCTTCGCATGTGCAGCAATACACTGCCACCGCGAACAGAGGAGATTCTCCATGGACATGAGCCAGACCCCCGCCGCAGTTGACACCAACGCCGCCGCGACTGCCCATCACGCCGCCGATCCCAAGGCCGAACGCCGCGCCGAGATCATCGGCTTCGGAATCATCGGGGCCCTGATCGCCGTCCTGGGCCTCGCCTTCCTGGCCATGGGCCTGACCGGTGTCGGCCTGGTCGCTGTCACCCTGGTGCCGGTGATCTACATCATGCTGGTCTGGATGGCGGGCGGCAAAAGCTGAGCCCCCCACCCGGTCCAAAGAAGGAAGGGGCGCCAAGCGGCGCCCCTTCTGTTTTACAAAACCTTGTCGATCACCTGTGTCAGGCGATCCAGGCTGGCATCCACGTCATAAAGCTTGTCGAGCCCGAAAAGGCCCAGCCGGAACGAAGAATAATCCTCACCCTCGTCACACATCAGCGGCACACCGGCGGCAATCTGCACCCCTTCAGCGGCAAAGGGCTTGCCAATTTTCACCTCGGGATCATCAGTATAGGCCACGACCACGCCGGGTGCGCCGAAACCTTCGGCGGCGACGGATTTGAGTCCCTTCCCGGCCAGCAGGGCGCGCACGCGGTTGCCCTGCTCCCACTGCGCGTCGCGCAACCTGTCGAACCCGTATTCCTTTGTCTCCAGCATCGCGTCGCGGAAGGCGCGCAGCGCGTCCGTGGGCATGGTGGCGTGATAGGCATGTCCGCCCCCCTCATAGGCCTCCATGATCGACAGCCACTTGCCCAGATCGACAGCGAAACTGGTCGAGGTGGTGGCTTTCGCAAGATCGCGCGCCGCTTCGTTCATCATCACCAGACCGGCCGAGGGCTGCGCCGACCAGCCCTTCTGCGGGGCCGAGATCAACACATCCACCCCCGTCGCCTTCATATCGACCCAAGCGCAGCCCGAGGCGATGCAGTCAAGGACGAAGATGCCTCCGACCGCGTGCACGGCCTGGGCCACGGCCGAAAGGTAGTCGTCGGGCAGGATCATGCCGCTGGCGGTTTCGACATGGGGGGCAAAGACCACATCCGGTTTCTCTTCCGCGATGCGCGCGGTCACTTCGTCGATCGGCGCGGGGGCAAAACCGGCGTGTCGATCATTCCCGACCCGGCGCGCCTTCAGCACGGTTTCCGCAGCGGGAATGCCGCCCATCTCGAAAATCTGACTCCAGCGGAACGAGAAAAACCCGTTGCGGATCACCATCGCGCGCTTGCCGGTGGCGAACTGGCGCGCGACCGCTTCCATCGCGTAAGTACCGCCACCGGGCACGATGGCCACGGCATCGGCATTGTAGACTTCGCGCAGGGTAGCGGAGATGTCGTTCATAACCCCTTGGAAGGCCTTGGACATGTGATTGAGCGAGCGGTCGGTAAAAACGACTGAAAATTCGAGCATCCCATCGGGATCGATATCGGGGCGCAGGGCGTGCATTGGCGGCTCCTTTGATGTGATGGGCAACATACGGCACCGGACCGGCGACGCATGATGCGCGAAAAACGCCGGATTTCCGCGCATTCGCGATTTGAACCAGAACCACGTCCGGTTTCAAAACAAAAAATTACGGGAAATGGCTCGGAACTTTTTCGCAGCCCCCGGATCAGGTCGGACAGGTTCAGATCGGCCCGGGTCGCCGCTCTTCGCTCAACAGCACATTAGCCTCCACATCTCCCACCCCGGGCAGGGTCATGATGCGACGCCTGAGCACCCGTTCGAAATCCGACAGGTCCCGCGCCACGACGCGCAGCCGATAGTCGTAGAGCCCCAGCACGTGCGCCACGGTCTGCACCTCGGGGATCGCCGTGACCGCACGTTCGAAATCCTCCAGGCTGACGCGCCCCTTGGTGGCCAGCTTCACGCCCAGAAACACGGTCACACCAAACCCCAGGGCCTCGCGATCCAGATCAACCCGACGCCCGGCGATGATGCCGCTGTCATGCAGCCGCTTGACCCGGCGCCAGGCCGCCGGTTGCGACAGGCAGAAGCGCCGTCCCAACTCGCCCGCCGACAGGGTCGCATCCTCGGACAGGGCACGCAGGAAACCACGGTCAATTTCGTCCAAGGTCATAGCGGAAGTGCCTCATCCGTCTTGATCGTGGCCACCTGTGCCAAGGCTTCGATATCGGCAATATGCGGCAGGGTCAGGATGCATTCGCGATAGATCTGTTGATAATGCGCCATGTCGCGGGCGACCAGGTTCAGGCGCACGTCGACCCGGCCCAGGAAGGTCTGGATTTCGATCACCTCGGACACCAGCCGGGCCTCGGCCAGGAATTCATCGAAGGCGCGCGGGTTGGTCTTGTCGAGCGTAACCCTGAGCGACACCTCGACTTCATAGCCCAGCGCGGGCCAGTGGATCACCGCGTGCTGGCCGCGCAGGATCCCGGCGCGGGTCAGTTTCTCCAACCGGCGCGAGCAGGTCGCCACGGTCACGCCCGCCAGCTCGGCCAGTTCCGAGCCCGCCAATTCGGGATTCTGCTGCAAGCGGCGCAGAATGCGGCGGTCCGTATCATCGACCTGCATGATTTCCTCATATTAGACAAATATAGAGAATGAATTACCCGGCTTTTACGGATTCTTCATTCCCTTTGCAAACGCCATTCAGGTAAAACCGCTATTCTCCGCTCAGAACACAAACTCGGAAGAAGGACGCGAAACATGCGCGTATATTACGATCGCGATTGCGACATCAACCTAATCAAGGACAAGAAGGTTGCCATCCTGGGCTATGGCTCGCAAGGCCACGCCCACGCGCTGAACCTGCGCGACTCGGGCGCGAAGAACCTGGTCGTCGCGCTGCGTGAGGGCTCGGCTTCGGCCAGGAAAGCCGAAGCTGAAGGCTTGGCCGTCATGGGCATCGCCGAAGCCGCCGCCTGGTGTGACGTGATCATGTTCACCATGCCCGACGAGCTACAGGCCGAGACCTACAAGAAATACGTGCATGACAACATCAAGCCCGGCGCCGCGATTGCTTTCGCCCACGGCCTGAACGTGCACTTCGGCCTGATCGAGCCGAAAGAAGGCGTTGACGTCATCATGATGGCCCCGAAAGGCCCCGGCCACACCGTGCGCGGCGAATATGTCAAGGGTGGCGGCGTGCCCTGCCTGGTCGCCGTTGACACCGACGCCACCGGCAAGGCACTGGAAATCGGCCTGTCCTATTGCTCGGCCATCGGCGGCGGCCGCTCGGGCATCATCGAGACCAACTTCCGCGAGGAATGCGAAACCGACCTGTTCGGCGAACAAGCCGTTCTGTGCGGTGGCCTGGTCGAGTTGATCCGCTGCGGGTTCGAAACTCTGGTCGAAGCCGGCTACGCGCCGGAAATGGCCTATTTCGAATGCCTGCACGAAGTGAAGCTGATCGTCGACCTGATCTATGAAGGCGGCATCGCCAACATGGATTACTCGATCTCGAACACTGCCGAGTACGGCCAGTATGTCACCGGCCCGCGCATCCTGAACTACGACGAGACCAAAGCCCGCATGAAGGCCGTTCTGGACGACATCCAGCAGGGCAAATTCGTGCGTGACTTCATGCTGGAAAACGCCGTTGGCCAGCCCACGATCAAGGCTTCGCGCCGCGCCAATGACGAGCATCTGATCGAAGAGACCGGCGCCAAGCTGCGCGGCATGATGCCGTGGATCTCGGCCGGCAAGATGGTCGACAAGGAAAAGAACTGATCCCGTCTCCGCAGAGACAATCAGTTGAAAGTCGGTCCGTCGGGGAAACCCGGCGGGCCGTTTTGTTTTGACTTTCCGATAAAAACCGCAGCCTATTGGCGCGAATTAGGGTTCCAACTTACAGATATCGAACAATGATCCGAAACTGGGTATATCTGCTGCTGCTCTCGGTGATCTGGGGCGCGAGCTTCATGGGCGTCTCTCTGGCGCTCGAAGGTTTCGGACCGCTGGGCGTGGCGGCCATTCGCATCACCATGGGTGCCGTGCTGTTGACCGGCCTGGCTTTCGCCATGGGGAACGGATTGCCCAGCCTGTCGCAAAGGCGGTTATGGCTGCACATTGCGGGCATGGGCCTCTTTTCCAATGCGATCCCCTTCTTCCTGCTCAGCTGGGGGCAACAGTATGTGACCAGCGGCTTTGCCGGGATCACCATGGCGGTCGTGCCCCTTCTGGTCCTGCCCCTGGCCCATGTCTTTATCCCCGGCGAGGCCCTGACACCCCGCAAGGCCGTCGGTTTTGCCATCGGCTTCTTCGGCGTCGGTGTCCTGATCGGTCCCGGAGCCCTTGCCCGCTCCGGCGCGGCGCTGGAGTTCTGGGCACAGCTGGCCTGTATCGGCGCTGCGGGCTGTTACGCCATCGGCTCGATCTTTACCCGGCTGGCGCCGAAGTCCGACCAGATCGGATTTTCCGCAGGCGGGCTTCTGGTGGCGACGCTCGTGATCCTGCCCATGGCCCTTGTCAGCGAGGGGCTGCCCGCCCTGCCCGGGGCCACGGCGCTCTGGGCGGTCGTTTATCTTGGCGTCTTCCCGACCGCCCTGGCCACTATCCTGCTGGTCAAGGTAGTTCAGAGCGCCGGGCCCAGTTTCATGAGCACGGTCAACTACCTCGTGCCGATCTGGAGCGTACTGTTCGGCGTTGCCCTGTTGGCTGAACCCCTGCCAGCCAGTTTCCTGACCGCCCTTGGCCTGATCCTGGCCGGCCTCGCCATCAGCCGGGCACGGGGGCTCCGCCGGCGCCCCTGACAGCCTGTGCTATACTGGGGAGGAAAGGAGACGCATCATGAAACGACGCACCCTTCTTGCCGGCCTACTGGCCTCACCTGCGCTCATGCCATCGGCAGGAACAGCGGAGGAAAGTGGCTTTCAAATCAGATCCAGCCGGTTCATGTTTTTCGACGATGACGAACCGGCCCGCCCGAACTGGCTGCTGCTGGGGACAGGCAATCGTATCAGGGGGTGGGACTTGCGCCCGGAGGTTCGGGAATACCCGGTGGAAACCGTGAACACCCGGATGCTGGGCCGACTGTTTCGCAGCTCGTTCAAACAACGCCTGCGAGGCGGCTCGCGCCTTGGAACCGTCTACCTGAACGGTCGCCGCCTGATCGTGCCCCATAACGCGGATGTGCGCAGAGCCGCGATCGCCCACAAACGCACCGAATGGTATTACAACAGACGCCCAAGATGGCTGTTGCTGAACACCCCGCTGGTCGAAAGCATGTTTCGCGGCTCCGGCGTTGGCAGCGCCTATCTGTCGGAAGATCGGACGGAGGTTCTGATCCTGATCCGCCCGACCGTCTTGCACGAGTTCTAAACGGCGGCCTCGACCGCTGCGACTATATTATCGACGACGCCGGTCAGCAGCGCCTCGTCCTCGCACTCCGCCATCACGCGGATCAGCGGCTCAGTGCCCGATTTGCGGATCAGCACACGCCCCTTGTCCCCCAGGTCTGCCTCACCGGACGCAATCGCGTCCTGCACCGACGCATTTTCCAGCGGCGCCTGCCCGGCCTGAAAACGCACGTTCTTCAGCATCTGCGGCACGGTTTCGAACACCTGGGTCAGTTGCGAGGCGCGCTTGCCGCTGATCACCATTTCAGCCAGGAATTGCAGCCCGGCCAGCAGCCCGTCACCCGTGGTCGCATAGTCCGTCATCACGATGTGACCCGACTGCTCGCCCCCCAGGTTGTACCCGTGCGCGCGCATCGCCTCGACGACATAGCGGTCGCCAACCTTGGTCCGGTGCAGCCCGATACCATGATCGGCCAGGAACCGTTCCAACCCCAGGTTGGACATGACTGTTGCGACCAGCGCGCCCCCGGCCAGACGGCCTTCGGCCGCCCAATGGCGGGCAAACAGTCCCATGATCTGATCGCCGTCAGCCACGCGTCCCTTCTCGTCAATGATCATGACCCGGTCCGCGTCACCATCCAGGCAAATGCCCAGATCGGCACCATGGGCCACCACGGTCTGCGCCGCGAGGTCGGTATCGGTCGAGCCGCAGCCCTTGTTGATGTTGATGCCGTCGGGCGCAACGCCCACCGGAATCACATCGGCCCCCAATTCCCACAGTACCTCGGGTGCCGCGCGATAGGCCGCGCCATTGGCGCAGTCAATCACCACCTTGATTCCGTTGAGCCTTTTGCCCCCCGGGAAGGTGGTCTTCAGGTATTCGACATAGCGAAGTCGGCTTTCGTCCACCCGGCGGGCACGGCCGATGTTCTGCGACTGTACCGGCTCCACCCCGGCGGCGACCAGCGCTTCGATCTGTCCTTCTACCTCGTCCGACAGCTTGAACCCGTCGGGGCCGAAGAACTTGATCCCATTGTCATGGAACGGGTTGTGGCTGGCCGAAATCATGATGCCCAGATCGGCACGCATCGAATGGGTGAACCGCCCAACGGCCGGAGTCGGCACCGGCCCCAGAAGAAGCACGTTCATACCGGTCGAGGTCAGCCCCGCCACCAGCGCGTTTTCTAGCATGTACCCGGACAGGCGCGTGTCCTTGCCGATGACCACGCGATGGCCGTTCTGACCGTCGCTTCGAAAATGCCGCCCCGCTGCCTCACCAAGACGCAGCGCCATCCCGGCGGTCATCGGCCAGGAGTTGGCCAGGCCACGAACCCCATCGGTGCCGAACAGTTTGTCCATCTCACAGGTCTCCGATCATTGCCTTTTGCAGGGTCAATGCCTGCCTTGTCTCAAATGTGTCATGCACGCGCAAAATCTGCGCGCCTTGCTGTGCGGCGAAAAGTGCCACGGCCACCGACCCCGCCATGCGGTCCTTCGCCTCTTCCGCGCCCCCAAGGGTGCCGATGAACCGTTTGCGTGAGGCGCCCAGCAGGATCGGCAGACCCAGATCATGGAGCAGGCTCAGTCCCCGCAGCAGGCTCAGGTTGTGCTCCAGCGTCTTACCAAAACCAATGCCCGGGTCCACGATAATCCGATCCCGCCGAATGCCTGAAACACACGCGGCGGAAATCCGCTGATCAAGGTGATCGTAGACATCGAACAGCACGTTGTCGTAACGCGGATCAGCCTGCATGGTTTCCGGGCTGCCCTGGGCGTGCATCAGGCAGACCGGTACATCGCGTTCCGCCACCAGGTCGGCCAGTTCCGGATCAAACAGGAAGGCCGATACGTCATTGACAATATCGGCACCCGCGTCCAACGCCGCCTCGGCCACGCGGGCCTTGCGCGTGTCGATCGAAATCGGCGTGGTGATGCCGGCGGCGCGGATGGCTTCGATGACCGGCGCAGTGCGGCGGATTTCCTCGTCGATCCCAACCTCGGCCGCGCCTGGGCGCGTGCTTTCCCCGCCAATGTCCAGAATATCGGCATCCACCGCCATGGCACGGGCGCGGGAAACGGCGGCGTCCAAGTTCGCGTGGTCCCCCCCGTCCGAAAAACTGTCCGGCGTCACATTCAGAATGCCCATGATGCGCGGGCGATCGAGGCTCAATCCGCAGAGCTCCGCACGCGGGGAGGTCAGACGCGGCAGGGCATCGGCGCATTCGGTCTGTTCCAGCTCCCCCATCCGCGTCACGCGGCGGATTTCCGAGAAGCAGAAGAGCTTGCTGCCACCGAGGGCATGTTCGCCCTCAAGCGCGGGAATCGCGTGGGTGTAGGTTTTCATGCCTTCCCCTCGACCCGCAGTTCATCCGCATGCAGTTCTTCGGCTATCCAGCGGGTCAGATCCACCGGATCCGTCCCCGCCGGACCATCCACCGCATCCAACACCAGTTTCGACGGTGCCCAGAGCACCGGCTGGCCGTTTTTCATCGCCCAGTCCAGTTCCGTGCGCGTGGCGACGACCTTGACGCGGGGCTCGGCACCCGCAAGCGCCCAGGCGGCCTGCTCCATGGCCAAAAGGTCGATGTGACGCTGCGCCTCAGGCGTGGTGGCGCGCGGGCCGTCCCCGGTCGCGGCGACGGTGACGATCAGGGGTCGCGGGTCATCGGCCAGACTGTCCAGTAACCCGGACAAATCCCCCTGCCCCAGGTATACGACCAGGGGATGCGGCACATCGGCGCTTTCGGCCCCGGCAACCTCTCCCCGCCCGCGCACGATCTCGACCCCCAGCTTGCCGGGGCCTCGATCCAGCTTCTGGATGCGCACAAACACCCGCAAGGGCTGCGGTTCGGCCAGAAGGCGCGCGGCAATGCGGTCGGCCAGTGTTTCGAGAAGGTTCAGCCTTTCGGCGGCCAGCTCGGCCGTGATCGCCTCGGTGATCGTATCATAGGACAGGATGTCGTCCACGTCGTCGGTGTCCGCACCGTCATGGGAGCCCACCTCGACCACCACGTCGAAACGCAGGCGCTGGGATACACCGCGTTCGGCCTGGAAGGCGCCAATCTCGACGGCGACCTCGTGGTCGCGCACGGAAATCCGGTCAGGCGGGGTGTCGCAAACGGCGGTGCCGGCGGCGCGGCCTTCGAGCGGGCCGAAGGCCTGGGTGGTCTCGTCAGTCATGGTGTCCTCGGGCAAAGTCGCGCGCACAATGCCCGGAAAACACGCCGAAAGGCCAGCGAATAGCGGCTTGCGAAGGCCATGAAACGACGCCTGTCAGTTCGACGAAACGCGCACCGGCATGCGGTAGAACTTGTGCACCCCGATCCGGGTGGTTTGGATGAAACGCCGCGCCCAGGAGGGGTTCACCGCCGTGGTGTGGTAATGGGTCGCCCCGGCGGTCAGCCCGCGCGGAGCACCGTCCATCAGCACCCGGGCGATCTTGCCAGCGGTGGCCCAGGCAGCGGGTTCGGTCACGCGCTCGGGACGGCCATCGCAGGTATAGGTGAACTGGCATTGGTATTTGCGCCCGGTGCCCTGATTGACCACGCCACAGATCGAGTTCGGGAACTGGGTCGAATCCACCCGGTTCAGGATCACCTCGGCCACGGCGAATTGACCTTTCACGGCCTCACCGCGCGCCTCGAAATAAAGCGCTTCGGTCAGGCACTGCCATTGCGCGTCGCCTTCAGCAACAGGCTGGCTGTTGATCCACGCACGAGAGTACCGTTGGGAACTCCCCGTGGACGGGGCCTGGCCCAGGCGGGCAACCCGGGTCGGATCGAGCGTTCCGAGACCGGCCGCTTCGGTGGCAAGCACCCTTTCGACCCCCGCAGGAGTGGTTTCCGCGAAGCCGGGCAATGCCAGCAAAAGGCCGAAAACAGCGGCCGAAAACAGCGTACGAACCATGGTAGCTACCCCACGTTTGCTCCATTCGCAGCGCCCGCAGGACGCCACAAGGCGCGGAAAGTAGGGGAAAAGTGCGCTTTCGTCCAGTTTTTCAGCCGCCTGGAAACGCATAGCCGCCATGCGTTTCCGTGGAGAGGCAAATTTTATTCCGTCTTTTCAGCTTGTTGCGCCATGCGGTCCTGAATGGCCAAATGGGCTGCCGCCAGCCGGGCCACCGGGACGCGGAAGGGGGAACAGCTGACATAGTCGAACCCGGCTTCGCGACAGAAGGCAATGGATTCGGGGTTGCCGCCATGTTCACCGCAGATCGACAGCGTGACCGTCTCACGCGCGTCTCGCGCCCGCTCTGCCCCGATCTCCAGCAGTTCCCCCACCCCTTCACGGTCCAGCGTGTGGAACGGGTCTTCGACATAGACACCCTGCTTCACATATTCACCCATGAAACGCCCCGCATCATCGCGTGAAAGCCCGTAGGTCATCTGCGTGAGGTCGTTCGTGCCAAAGGACATGAAGGACGCATGATGCGCGATCTCGTCCGCCCGCAAAGCGGCGCGCGGCGTTTCCACCATCACACCCAGGCGGTAGGTGAAATCGGCTTCGGTCTCGACCCGGACGGCAGCGGCAACGGCGTCGATGTGGGTCTTGACGATCTCGACCTCGCGCTTGGCGCTGACCAGGGGGATCATGATCTCGGGCACCACGGGGTCGCCGGATTTCGATGCCTCGATCGTGGCCTCGAAAATGGCGCGGGCCTGCATGTCATAGATTTCAGGTACTGTGATACCCAAGCGAACGCCACGCATGCCCAGCATCGGGTTGAACTCGCGCAGGCCCGCCACACGCACGGTCACGTCCGAGATCGGCAGGTCCAGCGCTTCGGCCAATTCACGCATGCCCTCGCGCCCATGGGGCAGAAATTCATGCAGCGGCGGGTCGAACAGGCGGATGCAGACCGGTTTGCCCTGCATGATACGGAACAGCGCGGTGAAGTCGTCGCGCTGCATCGGCAGCAGCCGTTCCAGCGCGGCGCGTCTGTCCTCGGAGCTGTTGGCAAAGATCATCTCGCGCATGGCCAGCAGGCGGTCGTCGTCGATAAACATATGCTCGGTCCGGCACAGCCCGATGCCCTCGGCGTTGAACATGACCGCCTTGTCCGCATCCGGCGGCGTGTCGGCATTGGCGCGAATGCCGATGTCGCGGTTTTCATCCGCCCAGGTCATCAGTTTCCTGAAACAGTCGCCAAGCTCCGGCGGCAGCAGGTCGACCGAGCCGCTGAGCGCCTCGCCCGCCGCGCCGTCCACGGTGATCACATCGCCCTCGCGAAACACACGGCCATCGGGCGCGATCAACATGCCGTTCCTCTTGTCGAGCCTAAGGCCAGCGGCCCCCACCACGCAGGGCAGGCCCAGACCACGCGCAATGACCGCCGCATGGCTGGTAATGCCGCCGCGAATGGTCAGGATGCCGCGCGCGGCGTGCATACCGCGAATGTCCTCGGGACTGGTTTCGCGGCGGACCAGGATGCAATCCTCGTGCTGCGCCGCCATGGCCTGGGCCGCGCGCGCATTGAAGACGATCTTGCCGGTGGCCGCGCCCGGGCTTGCCGCGATGCCTTCGGCAAAGACATCGCGTTCACCCTTGGGGTCGACCTGGCTGTGCAGAAGCTCTGCCAGGGCGCGCGGCGGGATGCGCAACACCGCCTCGTCATGCGAGATGATCCCGTCATCGGCCAGTTCCACCGCAATACGCACATTTGCGCGCTCAGACCGTTGCACACGCACCGCATCCAGAATGAACAGCTCTTCGTTCTCGATGGCGAACTCGATCTGCATCTCTTCGCGCAGCCGCGTCCGCACTTTTTCGCCGAAGGTGATGAGATCCGCGAAATTCTGCGGCAGGACATCCTCGATCGACCGGCCTCGCGGGTCCCTGGTCAGATACATGACATCGCTGTCATCCGGCGCGGCCAATGCGTCACGCCCCTGGCTTTTGCACAGGTAGCGCCCGCGCACTTCGCGCACGCCCGTATCACCGTTGACGAATTGCATGACGCCCGAACCGCTGAGCCCCTTGCCCACGCCCAAAGCCATCTTTTGCACGATCAGCCCCAGCCCGGCATCTGCCGGTGCGCCCTTGGCCTCGCGCAGAAGCCGCGCCGTGGTGCCTTCCCAGGCCCGAGCCATGGAGCGCAGGATCTCGGCCAGCTGGACCTCGGGATCCTGCGGGAAATACTCGTGCGTCTCTTCCTCGTACAGGTCAAGGGCCTCGCGCAGCGCTTCGGCGGTGGGCGCTTCGGGCGCATCGAAATCATCAGGGTCAAGACGGCCAACATGCACCGCATAAGCCTGAATAAAGCGCAGGTAGAGCGCGTTGGCCGCGGCTTCGCCATGACTTTCCACCAGCTTGGCATGCAACGCATCATTCATGCCGATGTTGAGAATGGCGGACGGCCCGCCCCAGTCGGGGTCTTCCGACGAGGGCCGCACGGATACCAGCGGATCCGGGCCGATCATTTTCAGCATTGCCCCCAGGTCCGGCATCTCGCCCGCCGATACCCCATGCACCGCATCGAAATCCAGCGCCAAGGTGCGTGGCACCGGCATGTCCAGACGAATCAGCCGTTGCAGGCACTTGGCCCGTCCACCATGGCGGCCCGTCTCGATCGGGGCCGTTGGCGTGATTTCGATAAAGCCAGGCTCGCTCATGTCTTTCTGCACTGCAGCACCCTCCGTTCGGGCCTCAGCATAGCGCGCGGTAGCGGTCACACAAGGGTTACATGCGCCGCCCGGTTTGCAGCGGGCGCCGCAAGATCCGTCAGCCCTCGATCCGGGTCAGATCGGCAACACCCAGGCAGATGTCGCGGATCCGCGCCAGCAGGTTCAGGCGGTTGCGGCGCACCACCTGGTTGTCGGTGTTGATCTGCACCGCCTCGAAGAAAGCATCGATCGGCGCGCGCAGGGCGGACATGGCGGACATGGCGGCGGCGAAATCCTCGCCCTCCATCGCGGGCGCGATGGCTGCCTGCGCCTCGTCCAGCGCGGCAAACAGCGCCTTTTCGCTGGCATCCTCGGCAAATTTCACATCCGCGCCGAAGGAATATTCGACCCCATCCTTTTCCTCGGCCTGCGACAGGATATTGTTCGCGCGCTTGAAGCCCTGCAACAGGTTTTCCCCGTCATCGGTCTTCAGGAACCCGGCCAGCGCCTCGGCCCGCTTGACCAGCAGGATCAGGTCGTCATTGCCCGGCATCGCCAGACAGGCATCGATCACGTCATGGCGAATGCCTTCCTCGCGCAGGTGGACCTTCAGGCGGTCGTGGAAGAAGGACAGCAGGTCTTCGGACACGCCCGGCATCTTGGCCGAGACCTTGCCCAGCACCGTGTCCGTATCCCCGGGAGTTTCCAGACCCAGCTTTTGCAGCACGGCGTGGAAAGCGGCACCGAAAACGCCGTGATCGGCAATCTCGTCCAGAGTGTTTTCCAAAGCGGCCAGTTCGGCCGCTTCAGCGGCCCCGGCGTGCTGGGCGATCTCGTGTTTCAAAAGCTGGCTGTCGATGAAACGATCCAGGCGCAGACGCAGGTCATTGGACAGGATGATGCGGATCACTCCCAGAGCGGCGCGGCGCAGCGCATAGGGGTCTTTCGATCCGGTCGGCTTTTCGTCGATGGCCCAGAAGCCGGTCAGCGTGTCCAGCTTGTCGGCAAAGGCGACAGCAACGGATACCGGTTCTTCCGGCACGTCATCGGAGGGGCCCAGCGGCGAATAATGCGCCTCGCAGGCATTGGCGACGCTTTCCGGCAGTTCGGCGGCCAGCGCGTAGTAGCGGCCCATCACGCCCTGCAACTCGGGGAACTCATAGACCATTTCGGAGGACAGGTCGGCCTTGGCCACCCGCGCGGCTTCCTCCGACAGGTCCGGCAGCGCGCCGACCAGCGGGGCCACTTCGCCCGCCAGCTTGGCGATGCGCGCGATCCGGTCGGACTGGCTGCCCAGCTCGCGGTGGAAGGTCACGTTGGCCAGCGGCTTGCCCATGCCGGCAAGCCCGACGGACCGCACCGTGCGCAGGTCGTTTTCCCAGAAGAACTTGGCGTCGGCCAGGCGGGCGGCCAGCACCTTCTGGTTGCCCGCCAGAATGGTCGCGCCGTGATCGGCGGTCTCGCGGTTGGCGACGGTGACGAATTTCTCGATCCGGCCGGTTTGCGGGTTGCGGACCGAGAAGAACTTCTGATGTTCCTTCATCGAGGTCTGCAGCACCTCGGGCGGCAGCGGGATGAATTCCTCGGCAATGTCGCCCATCAGCACGACGGGCCATTCCACCAGCCCGGCCACTTCGCGCAAGAGGCCCGCGTCTTCAACGATCTCCAAACCTTGCGCGAAGGCAGCGTTCTTGGCGTCCTCCCAGATGTGGTCAGCGCGTTCCTGCGGGTCGAGGATCACATGTGCGGCCTTCAGCTTGGCGGCGTAGTCGTCGAACCCGGTGACAGTGATCTCTCCGGACGCCATGAAGCGATGGCCTTGCGTGGTGTCGCCCGAGCGAATCCCGTCAACTACCATCGGAACCACCTGCGCACCCGCCTCATCCGACAGAATGCAGAGGATCGAATGCAGCGGGCGCACCCAGCGCAGGCTGCCCTCTCCTGGTTGGCCGGCCCCGCCCCAGCGCATGGATTTCGGCCAGGGGAAGTTGCGGATCGCGACTTCCAGCACCTCGGCGACGATCTCGCCCGCCTCGCGGCCCTCATGCTCGATCGTGGCGAAATAGACCGCGCCCTTTGGGGTCTCGCGTTCCTCGAGCTGGTCGCGGGTCACACCTGCGCCGCGCAGGAAGCCCTCGATCGCCTTGTCCGGCGCGCCCACCTTCGGGCCCTTGCGTTCCTCGCGGGTGTCGGGCGAGCGGGCCAGCAGGCCTTCTACACCCAGGCATAGCCGGCGCGGCGTGGCGAATGCGGCGGCACCTGCGTAGGTCAGGCCGGCATCCACCAGCCCATCGGTGACGAGTTTCTGCAGGTCGGCCGCGGCCTTGCCCTGCATCCGGGCGGGAATTTCTTCCGAGAAGAGTTCAATCAGCAGGTCGGGCATGGGTTTACTCGCCGTTCATTCATCATATTTTTCGTTCAACTGGTGCCACGCAAAGGCCCTGCCATCGGGATAGACGGCGATGATGCGGTCCACCCCGTCACGAATGTTCCTTTCCCCCAGGAAGGCCACGGCCTGCCCCTGTTCCAGGTCGTGCCCGATCGTCTCGGCGTCGAAACACTCGAACCAACCGGGGGCGGTCAGCGGCGTGGGGTCTTCGTGGATGACATAGGTTTCGGTCAGCATCGCCAGGCTGGAGGGCGTCGTGAAACAGGCCCGAAATCTGAGCGGCGAGCTGTTGGCGTCGATGCCCTCGAGCCCATCGGCGATGATCTCTTCGGCTTGGTCTGTGGCCACGTTGGTCATGCGCATTACCTCGGCCTCGGCATCCACCGGGTCGTAGAAGGCGTAAAGCTGCAGCCAGTAGATCGCTACGCCGGAGATGAGGGAAATGGCCACGATCAGGCTTACGATAATCTTGCCGCTCACGCTGCATAGCCTCCGGCTTCGGTCAGCACGAATGCGTCGGCGCATTGTTTGGCCAGCGCGCGAACCCGGCCGATATAGGCCTGGCGTTCGGTGACAGAGATCACGCCGCGCGCGTCGAGAAGGTTGAATATATGCGACGCCTTGATGCATTGGTCATAGGCCGGGTGAGCCATGATGATGCGCTTGCCGGTCTTGGGATCGACATGTTCATGCGCGAGGATCGCGGCGCATTCTGCCTCGGCTTCCTCGAAGTGGCGCAGCAGCACGTCCGCATTGGCCACGTCGAAGTTCCAGCGGGCGTATTCCTCTTCCGTCTGCTTGAAAACATCGCCATAGGACAGGGCGATGGGCGACTGCGGGTCGTTGAAGGGCATGTCCATCACGTGGTCGACGCCCAGAACATACATGGCCAGACGTTCCAGACCATAGGTCAGCTCGCCCGATACCGGGGTGCAGTCATGGCCGCCAACCTGCTGGAAATAGGTGAATTGGCTGACTTCCATGCCGTCGCACCAGACCTCCCAGCCCAGTCCCCAGGCGCCCAGGGTTGGGCTTTCCCAGTCGTCCTCGACGAAGCGGATGTCATGCAGCGCCATGTCGATGCCGATGGCTTCGAGCGAGCCCAGGTAGAGCTCCTGCAGGTTGGGCGGGCTCGGTTTGATCAGCACCTGGTACTGGTAATAGTGCTGCAACCGGTTCGGGTTCTCGCCGTAGCGCCCGTCGGTCGGACGGCGAGAGGGTTGCACATAGGCCGCCGCCCAGGCGTTCGACCCCAGCGCGCGCAGCGTGGTGGCCGGGTGGAAAGTGCCCGCGCCCACTTCCATGTCGTAGGGCTGCAGCACGGCGCAGCCTTTTTCGGCCCAGTAATTCTGCAGCCGCAGGATGATCTCCTGGAAGCTCTTCGGTCGGTTGTCGCTCATGGCCATGGAACCCCTTCGGAACAGGTCTTGTCCTATCGCGCCCTCAATAGGCGCTGGGAAGAAGGGGGTCAATCGGCTGGTCAGGCGGATTGCACAGGCAAGCCCCCCGCGCGCGTTTCCCATGGTGAAAATGCGACCCGATCCACGCAGTTGCCCCCGAGCATCACGCAATTCGAAGCCATCGGTTGACCTGCCCCCCCGTCATGGTGTTCACAAGCTCTAATGGTTTTGGCAGGAAGAGCCCCGCGTGGGGCCGTGAGGGGTTATGAAGAGACTGTTTTACGCAATCACCGTCCTGGTCGCGATGTTCTGGGGCCTGTTTGCCACCCGGGCCGAAGCACAGGAGACCGCATGGATCCAGCTCGAAGCGCAGCCGAGCCTGGCCCAGGCCCAGACCGCCGCACAGCGTTACGCGACGCGCCTGCAGGACGTAAACGGGTTTCGGGTAAACGGTGGGTGGTATGCGATTGCGGTCGGGCCGTTCACTCAGCAAGGCGCCACGGCCCGGCTGACCGAGCTGCGCGCCGGTGGGGCGATCCCGCAAGACGCCTACGTGGCCTTTTCGGGGCAGTACGGACAACAGTTCTGGCCGATCGGCGCCAATACGCTGGGCGCAGCACCTCTGGACACCACCACACCGGTTGAAACCGTACCGGCCACCGCCCCGGTCGCAGAGATTCTTCCCGACGAAACCCCGGGCGAAGCCCGCGCCTCGGAACGCCTTCTGGACCGCGAGGCCCGCATGGAGTTGCAGCGCATGCTGGAATTCGAAGGTTTCTACAACTCCGGCATCGACGGCGCCTTCGGTCCCGGCACCCGCCGCGCCATGGGCGATTACCAGACGGCCATGGGCTATGAGCCGACCGGCATTCTGACCACCCGCCAACGGGCAGAACTGCTGGCCAACTACCAGGGCTTCCTTGACAGTCTTGGTCTTCAGACCACCCAGGACCGCGAGGCCGGCATCCAGATCTCCCTGCCCGCGGCCCTGGTCGATTTCAACCGCTACGAAGCCCCCTTTGTGCATTATGACGCCAAGGGTGACAGCGGCGTGCGCGTGGTGCTGATCAGCCAGCACGGCGACCGGTCGACCCTGTTCGGCCTCTATGACATCCTGCAATCGCTGGAGATCGTACCGACCGAGGGCGAGCGTGAACGCAAGAATGATGAATTCACCCTGACCGGTCGGGACGACAACATCACCTCCTACACCTATGCCAAGCTGGTGGATGGCACGGTGAAGGGTTTTACCCTTGTCTGGCCCAACGGGGATGAACGCCGCCGCGACGTGGCCCTGAAGCAGATGCGCGAGACCTTCACGAGTCTGGGCGGGATGGCCCTGGCCGACAATGCCGGTCTGGATGACGCGGTGCAGAGCCTCGACCTGCTGTCCGGTCTCGACATCCGCCGCCCGCGCCTGTCGCGGTCCGGTTTTTACGTCGATGGCAACGGCGCCGTGGTGACGACCGCCGAGGCCGCGCAGGCCTGCGCACGCATAACCGTGGATGGCTATAAGGCGCGGGTGGTGGCCGCCAGCCCTGCGCTGGGCGCGGTCCTTCTTAATCCGGTCGAGGCGCTCTCGCCGCCTGCCGTGGCGCAGATGCTGAGCACCGATGCGCGCCTGAATTCCGAAGTGGCCGTGGCCGGCTACTCCTACGAAGGCCGACTGGGCGCACCGACCCTGACCTTCGGCACCCTGGCCGACCTGGCCGGCCTGCGTGGCGAGGTCGAACTGACCCGGCTGGCGCTCTCCACCCAGACTGGTGACGCGGGCGGTCCGGTTCTGGATTCCGGTGGTGCGGTGATCGGCATGCTGCTACCGCCTGCCGGTGGGACTGGCCGGCAACTGCCCGGTGACGTGAGCTTTGCAGCCGATGCGAGCGCCCTGGCGGCCTTTCTGGCCGAAAACGGCGTGACCGCCACGGCAACCGATTCGATGGCCTCGATGGACCCGGTGGACATGAGCGCTCTGGCCGCGGACATGACCGTGCTGGTAAGCTGCTGGGACTGATCCCCGCCGACCGGCCAGACATGAAAGGCGCGGGAAGCCCCCGCGCCTTTTTCCTTGCCCGAGCCTAACCCGCCAGAATCTCCGGCGTGACGTGAATGACGGTTGGCCCGTCGGCCTCGAAAGCATCCAGCACGGCGCGGGTCACATCCTCAAGCGACCCCGGAGCCACCGCCCCGGCCCCATAAGCCTTGGCAAGCGCCAGGAAATCCGGATTGCGCGCCACCACGGCGTTGGGGGCAATCTGGCTTTGGACCATGCTGTCCTCGATCTCTTTCAGCTTGCCATTGTTCCACAGAAGGATCGGCAGGCTCAGACCCAGTTCCACCGCCACGCCCAGTTCGGGCAGGGTGTACTGAAACCCGTAATCCCCGGCGATGCACAGAACCGGCAGCGCCCCCAGCCCCACTTTGCCGCCGATTGCGGCGGGCAGGGCCCAGCCCAGCGTGCCGAACCCGGTCGGGTGGTGCCAATGCGCGGGTTCGGCCATCGGCCAGACTTCCTTGGCGACATAGGCAAGCTGTGTCATGTCCGAAAACACCCGCATAGTTTCCGGCATCTCGGGCGCGAGGGCTGCGCAGATCCGGGCAATACCGGGCCGTTCGGCGCCCGCCTCGGCCCGGAACCGATCGCGCGTCGCCTGGACCTCGGACGGCGACCACCTGCCGGGTCGCGCGTGGGGCTCGACAAGGTCCAGAAGGTCAGACAGGAACAGCGCCGCGTCGCCCACCAGGCCCAGATCCGGGCGCACGGTTTCATTCAGAACTGCCGGGTCGATATCCACCCGCACCAGAGGCGCCTTGTGCCCCAGCTCGTTGCGCCACAGGTCGACCTCGGCCAGCTCGCAACCGACGACGATGACCAGATCTGCCTTGGCAATCTCCTCGGCCGAGCCGGGGCGCGACAGGGTCGCCCCGAAGCTGAGCGGCGCATCGTCCGGGACCACACCGCGCCCCGCATAGCTCTGGAAACTTGCCGACCCGGTGCAGGCCACAAGCTGTCGCGCGGCACTTGCACCAGCCACAGCGCCCCCACCGAAGATGAACAGAGGTCGCCGGGCGCCGATCAGCCATTCGGCCACCGCCGCCACATCCTCGGGCCGGACCTGCGGCAGACCCGGAGCGATACCGGCCTCGGGCGCGGGGTCGGCCAGGCTGCCCGCCAGGGCGATCGGCACGTGAATCGCCTTGGGCCGTTTGCGCACCGAGCCGAATTCGGCCAGCGCACGGTCCACCAGCCGATAGGCCGCATCGGCGCTCAAGGCAACTTCGGACCAGTCGCACACCGCTGCCCCGGCGCCCGCCTGGTCGCGCATCTGATGCAACTGCCCGCGCCGACCCGCGGCCTCATCCAGGCAGGAGCAGATCGCCAGGACGGACGAGCTGTCCGACCAGGCCTGCCCCAAAGGGGTCAGCGCATTCAGAAAGCCGGGGCCCGTAATCAGATAGCACACGCCCGGACGGCCGGTCGCACGCGCATAACCATCCGCCATGAACCCCGCACCCTGTTCGTGGCGCGCCAGCACGTGGGTGATCCCGGCTTCCTCGATGCCGCGATACATTTCGACGTTATGCACGCCGGGAATGCCGAAAATCACGTCGGTGCCGCGATCTCTCAGCATGTGGGAAATCTGCGCGCCCAGTGGTTTGCGCATGGTCAACCTCTCCAGAATTTCAGCGTGAACAGCACATAGACGACCAGCAGCTCCAGCCGCCCGATCAGCATGGCGGCGATCAGAATCCACTTGGCGGCATCATTCAGCCCCGCGTAATTGCCTGCCGGGCCGATTTCCGCCCCCAGACCCGGGCCGATATTAGCCAGCGCCGCGGCAGCCCCGGAGACCGAGGTGATGAAATCCAGCCCGGTCATGCCCAGCGCCACAGAGATCAGCCCCAGCGACACGACAAAGAGCACGAAGAACCCCATGACCGAGCTCAGAACGTCCTCGCCCACACGCCGACCGGCATAGCGCGGCGTGAACACCCCATGGGGTGAATGGATCGACCGGATTTGCGCTTTGATCGACGCAAACAGCAGTTGATAGCGGAAAATCTTGATCGAACAGGCGGTCGAGCCCGCGCAGCCACCGATCAGCCCGATGAAGAAGAACATGACCACCGGGAAGGAGCCCCAGTTCATGTAATCGGTCGAGGCATAGCCGGTGCCGGTCAGGATCGAAGTCACATTGAACAGGACCTTGCGGAAAGACTGCTCGATCGAGCCGCCGTCAAACAGAAACTGCCAGACCGCCATCAGCAGGATCAGAACCGCAGCGGTTGCAAAGAAACCACGCACCTGCGGATCATTCACAAGCGGCCGCGCGGTGCCCGCGACCAGTTGCACATAGCGCACGAAGGGCAGCGCGGCGAGCAGCATGAAGACCACCGCAGCATATTCCGTCCCGGCCCCGAAAGCGCCGAAACTGGAGTCATAGTTGGCGTAGCCCCCCGTGGCGATCGTGGTCATCGCGTGGGTTACGGCATCGAAGGCCGACATGCCCAGGGCATAATAGACGACGGCACACAGCGCCGTCAGGCTGAAATAGATCACCGAGATGCGCGACGAGATCTCGGTCGCGCGCGGCAGGATCTTGCCAAAGGTATCGAACCCTTCGGAGCGGAAGATCTGCATGCCCCCGATGCGCAATTCCGGCAGGAACACCATGGCGACAACGATGATCCCGACACCGCCGAACCACTGCAGAAGCCCTCGCCAGAACAGCAGGCCCTCGGGCAGGTTGTCCAGTCCCGACAGCACCGTGGCCCCGGTGGTGGTCAGGCCGGACATCGCCTCGAAAAACGCGTCCACCCCGCGTGCGTCCACCTCGCCCAGCACGAAAGGCAGCGCGCCGAACAGCGGCAGCGCGACCCAGACACCGGTGGTCAGAATGAAGGTCTGCTGAATATTCAGCCCCTGCCCCACCCCGTTCGACGTGGCCAGAGCGACCGAGCCGCCGATCAGCATGGTGATCACCGCGCTTTGCAGAAACACGATCCAGTCCGGGCTGCCGACCGCCAGATCGATCCCCATGGGGATCAGCATCGTCGCCCCGAGGACGGCAATGAGCAGGCCTATGACATATCCAACAGGGCGCAGATCCAGCATGGGCGCAGGGTTGGCCGGGCGCGGGGTTGGTGTCAAGCCGGATGCCGCCCCGGACGCTTGTCAATTACGCATTTCAGCCAACGTGGAACAGGGTCGAAAACAGCTTGGGATCGAGGCTCTGCGCCTCGAAGGTGCGCCCTTCGGTCAGGATCGACACGGCATCATGGCTGTGCAGGCTTTCCTGATGGCTGGCCACCACGCGGAAATCACCAATGCGCGGATCCTGTTGCAGCTGTTCGCAGAACAGGCGCGCGGCATCCTCGACGAAGATCGGATTGGCGGCATTCAATTCGGCAAAGGCCTGTTCATCCTCGCGCTTGACCATCACCTGGGTCTCGGTCGGGACCGCGAGACGGCACATGTCGATCAGATCCTCGAACCACAGCGTATTGCCCGGCTGGTGGATCTTCTCGACCGAAATCCGTGCCACGGACCGCTGCGAATGCGGCGTAGCCAATTGACCGCGGCTCTGGCGCGCGTGTTCGGACAGTTCTAGCGAACAGGGGCAGGTCGAGCTGTAGACATAGTCCAGGTGCATGAACTTGCGCCGCTTGCCGTGGTGTTCGATCAGCTCCAGTGCAATGTCGTAATACTGATACCCCGACAGCCCCGAACGCAGCGACTGCACCCGCGCGGGATAGGAGAAACGCATCTCGATCCGCGCATCCAGGCTTTGCAGGTCGGCCTTGTAGTCGTCCAGCGCGTGTTCGATCACCTCGAAGGAAAAGGTCTTTTCCGCATGGCCATAGAAGCTGCGCATGATGCGCGACATGTTAATGCCCTTCTTGCCGGCCTCGAGGCTCACCGTGCCGGTGACAGAGGTTTCCAGCGTCACGTCACCATCGTCGCGGGTGTGATAACGGATCGGCAGACGGAAGTTAGAAATCCCCACATGCTGGATGTGCCGTTTTGCGCCCTGGATCAGGCTGGCCGGGCCGTTCTGCAGATCGGGCATCGACGCCTTGTAATCTGCGTCCGGGTCGAAATCGGACGGATAGTCGCGGCTGAGCGCGGGGTAGTTCGACACTTCACCGCCCGGCAGCAGGCGCGCGATCGACGGGTCCAGCTGGGCCACTTCGACCGGATCGGCCCCGGCCGCCCAGTCGCGCAGCAGGGCCAGGGCGCGTTTGGCCTCCTCCCGGTCAGGCAGCTCGGTGGCTTTCTGATCGATCTCGGGCGTGAACTTGTTCATGGCTGGCCCCCCACTCTCCGAAATGCCACCTGTCGCACAGCTTCAATGTAAGCCTTTGACAGTGATTCACCAAATCGGCAACGCCAGAGGCGACACTCAGACGGCCCGAAGCGCCTGATCGAGGTCCGCGACCAGGTCCGCCGGGTCTTCCAGCCCGATCGACAGGCGCACCAGCCCGTCCGAAATGCCCAGCGCGTCCTTCTGGTCCTGCGGCAGGCGTTGATGGGTGGTGGTGGCCGGATGGGTCGCAATCGACTTCGCATCGGCGAAGTTGTTCGAGATAATGAAGATCTCCAGCGCATTGAGGAAGCGGAAACAGGCCTCCTTGCCGCCCTTGACCTCGATTGCCAGCACGGTGCCACCCGAGGGCGCCTGCCGGATCGCGATGTCATATTGCGGATGCGACGGGTGGGTCGGGTAGCTCATGCGCGAAAGCTTGGGGTGATCCGCCAGCGCCTCGGCCACCCTGAGCGTGCTTTCGGCCTGGGCCCGCACCCGCAGGTCCAGCGTCTCAAGCGCCTTCAGGTGGGTCCATGCGGCGAAGGGGTTGATCGCCCCGCCGGTGTGTTTGATGTAGGTCTCGATCGGGCCGCGGATCAGCTCGCGAGAGCCGCAGATCGCCCCGCCCAGCATGCGCCCCTGCCCGTCCACGTGTTTGGTCGTGGAATAGACCACCAGGTCGGCGCCCAGCCGCGTGGCATAGGAAAAGATCGGCGTGGCCATGGCATTGTCCACCACCACCAGCGCACCGTTGGCATGGGACAGCGCGACCACGTGGGCCAGGTCGATCACCTCCAGCGTCGGGTTCGAGATCGACTCAAGGAACACCAGCCGCGTATCCGGGCGGATCGCCGCCTCCCACGCCGCCTTGTCGATGCCGTCCACGATGGTCACTTCCACACCGAAATTGGCCAGAACCTCTTCCAGCACGTAAAGGCACGACCCGAACAGCGCACGCGAGGACACCACGTGATCCCCCGCCTTGCACAGCGCCATCAGCGCGCCCGACACGGCGGCCATGCCCGAGGTGCAGGCAAAGGCGTCCTCGGTACCCTCCATCGCGGCGATGCGGTCCTCGAACATGCGGTTTGTGGGGTTGCCGTAGCGGGCATAGATGAATTCGTCCGGGCCGCTCTTTTCGAACCGGGCCTCGGCGGCCTCGGCGGTCGGGTAGACGAAGGCCTGGGTCATGTACATCGCCTCGGACAGCTCGCCATACTGGCTGCGCCGCGTGCCGCCGTGGATTGCCTCGGTGCGTTTGCCCCATTTCGTCATCGTCTTGTCTCCCGACATAAAAAAATCCCCACCGCTGTCAGCGACGGGGATGGTCCGGCCCTGACCTCTTTAGCGGAATATTTAAAGAGGCCCGCAATCCGGTGAACAAATCGCCTCTGGGCGCCTGTTACAATCTGCAAGGTTCTCCGTCAAGCGTACAGCCCTTAGCCGGAGGTGCCGGTATCCGCATCGTCGCTTTCGATCCCGTATCTGGAAAACAGGCTCATCTGGGTGGCGAAGAAGGCGAAGGTGCCCAGCGTCAGGCCGAAGGTCTTGAAGTTCACCCAGGCATCCGTGCTCATCGTGCGCCAGATCGCCTCGTTGGCAATCGCAAGCCCGAGGAAGAACAGGGTCACGCGGCGGGTCAGGATCATCCAGCCCTCGCGCTCCATCGGCAGGGCCTGATCCATGACCGCCTCCAGGTAGCTCTGCCCCCGCAGCAGGCCGAAGCCGAGGGCACCGGCGAAGAGCAGGTAGATCATGGTCGGTTTCATCTTGAAGAAACGTTCGTCATTGAGCCAGATCGACAGCCCGCCGAAGCCCACCACCAGCACCAGCGTAACGATCTGCATCTTCGACAGATGTCCGGTCAGGCGCCATTGCACGAAGGTTGTCGCGGCGAGCAACGGGATGAACATGGCGGTGACGGCAATGAAGCCGGAGTATTCCGCCCCGCCGACCGCGAAGCTGCGGTCCTTGAACAGCGTATAGCCGACAAAGAACAGGATGATCGGCCCGTATTCCAGGGCCATCTTCAGGCCCGGATTGATCTGTTTCTCGCTCATGCGCTTCCTTTCATCCGCCCATTTCGACGATCACGGCCCCGGCCGCGATCAATGCCATCAGTGCCAGGCGGCGCGGCCCGGTGCTTTCGCCCAGCATCAGCCAGCCGATCAGGGCAGCAAAGACCGTCGATGTCTCGCGCAGCACCGCCGCCTCGCCGACCGAATCCAGCCGGGTCGCCAGCATGATGGAGCCGAAGGACATATAGGCAATAAATGCGCCGGTTACACCCTTTGCCATCAACGGGCCCGGCGCGGGGCGGTTGGGCATGCTGCGCCAGCGCAGGTAGGCGAACGGCGGGAGGGCCAGCCCGTCGATGAAGAAGAACCAGGCGAGAAAGGTGAACGGATCGGCCGTGGCGCGAATGCCAAAGGCGTCCCAGGTCGTGTAGGCGGCAACGAAACCACCGGTCAGCACCGCCATGGCAATGGCCGGTTTCAGCTTGTCGCGACCGACCTGCCAGTGTTTGAGGTTATAGACCGCAAGGCCATAGATCCCGGCCAACA
>NZ_JASBTN010000049.1 GCF_030148435.1 Aliiroseovarius sp. | reverse complement strand
TTTTCGGTCGGGTTCAGCACCTCGCCCCAGTAGTTGGTCGGCACACCGCCCATGTTGTAGTGCACGGTGGGCAGGACCGGGATCGGTTCCTTGGTCACGTCCACACCGGCAAAGATCTTGGCGCTTTCCGAGATACCGGGCAGGCGTTCGGCCAGCGCTTCGGCGGGCAGGTGGTTGAGGTTCAGGAAGATGTGATCACCTTCCGCCCCCACGCCGCGGCCTTCGCGGATTTCCATGGTCATCGAGCGGGAAACGTAGTCGCGCGGCGCCAGGTCCTTGTACTGGGGCGCGTAACGCTCCATGAACCGTTCGCCTTCGGAGTTGGTCAGGTAGCCGCCCTCGCCGCGCGCCCCTTCGGTGATCAGGCAGCCCGAGCCGTAGATGCCGGTCGGGTGGAACTGCACGAACTCCATGTCCTGCAGGGCCAGGCCCGCGCGGGCCACCATGCCGCCACCGTCGCCGGTGCAGGTGTGAGCCGAGGTGGCCGAGAAATAGGCGCGCCCGTAACCACCGGTGGCCAGCACGACCATCTTGGCGTTGAACACGTGGAAAGTGCCGTCATCGAGCTTCCAGCACACCACGCCCTGGCACTGCCCGTCCTCGGACATGATCAGGTCGATGGCGAAATATTCGATGTAGAATTCGGCGTTGTTCTTCAGCGACTGGCCGTAGAGCGTGTGCAGGATGGCGTGGCCGGTGCGGTCGGCGGCGGCGCAGGTGCGCTGCACGGCGGGGCCTTCGCCGAATTCGGTGGTGTGGCCGCCGAAGGGACGCTGGTAGATCTTGCCTTCCTCGGTGCGGGAAAACGGCACACCATAGTGTTCCAGTTCATACACCGCCTTGGGCGCCTCGCGGGCGAGGTATTCCATCGCGTCGGTGTCGCCCAGCCAGTCGGAGCCCTTCACGGTGTCATACATGTGCCACTGCCAGTGGTCCGGGCCCATGTTCGACAGCGAGGCGGCGATGCCACCCTGGGCGGCCACGGTGTGCGAGCGGGTCGGGAAGACCTTGGTCACGCAGGCGGTGCGCAGACCCTGTTCGGCCATGCCCAGCGTGGCGCGCAGGCCGGCGCCACCGGCGCCCACCACCACGACGTCATATTCATGCGTCTCGTATTGGTATTCGGTCATTGGTCAGCCTCTTACGCGGTGAACGCGATTTTCAGGATGGAGAAAGTGCCGGCGAGGGCGAAGAGCGAGCAGGTGAGGCGCGCGGTGATGATCAGCACGATCTCGGTGCGGCCATGCACGTAGTCTTCGATCACCACCTGCAGGCCCTGAAACAGGTGCAGAAAGGCGGTGAGGATGAAGGCGATGGCGATGATCGCGTTCACCGGGTGGCCGTAGGCGGCCAGGATGTCCGCGTGGCTGCCGCCCAGGTTGTAGGCAAACGGGATCACGAAAAGCGGGGTCAGGACCACCAGAGCGATGGCGCTGAGGCGCTGTTCCCAGAAATGGGCGGTGCCGGATTTGGCCGAACCCAGGCCACGGACGCGTTTGCGGTCGGTCAGGTAACGCATGGTTGCCTCCTTACGCCAGAATGATGGTGATGAGGGTCAGCACGGCGGCCGCGATCAGCGCGGTGATGCCCGAGCGCTGCACGCGACGCTGGCCGAGGCCGGAACCCGTGTCCCAGACCAGGTGACGGATGCCGGAACAGAAATGATACCAGATCGCCATCAGCGAGCCCAGCATGATCAGATCGCCGAGGAATGAGGTCAGCACCCAGCTTGCGGTGTCGAAATAAGCCTCGGAGGTGGCGGCGGCGAGGAAGTACCAGACGATCAGCACGCTTGCGAGAGACATGCCCACGCCGGTGATGCGGTGCGTGATCGACAAGACCGCATTCAGTGGCATGCGGTAGATCGATACGTGGGGTGACAGCGGGCGATTGCCCCGGTTCACGTCGGCCATTGAATAGCCCCCTTCTCTGTCTTGTTTCGGCTTTGTCACAGGAATAACGGTTTTTATGACGGAGTCACGCGCGAAGAGGTCGTAAAGGGATGATATTTGCGCTAACAGCGACGGTTTGGCCGAATTCGTGATCACAAGCTGCGCGGCTGTGATCACGAATTTCGCGACTCGCGGCAAACTGGCGCGAAATTGGGCGAAGTTTGATGGACTCAGTCGAACAGCCGGCCCAGATGGGTGGCGTATTCGGTGCACATGATGATCTCGCGCTTGCCGGGGTCGTAGAAGGCGTTGACCTCGTCGCAGGGATGACGGAAACGGCCAGGTTCTCGGGCAGGCGCATGACCCGGTTCAGCCGCGCCACCTCGCCGGTGACGAATACGGTCAGCGCATCGTCCTCGCGCAACACCCAGTCCATCGTGATCGATTTTCCAGGTGTGCCCACCGCGAGTTTGTCCAGCACCCCGCCCCAGGAACGGTCGACGAGGTCGAATTCCTCGGGACAGGTCTGCGCGCGTTGCTCGGGCAGGCCCAGTTCCTGGGCCATGTCCTCGCGTTCGTCCGGTGCGGCGCCGTAGAACAGGCAGACGAGGTTGTAATAGCGCTGAAGATCGGAGCCGTGGATATCCCATTCGGCGTTTTCCTCGCCCCGCCGCTGGGCGCGCTGGGCATCCTCGGAATAGGCGCCGGCGGCGTCATAGGCCAGACGGATCGCGCCGTCCTCGTCGTGGAGGCGGTTCATCAGAATGACGGAAAAGACGTCGGCGGCGAATTCCTCGGACCCGAAGATAGGAAGGTCGAGAATGTCGATCAGCGCGTGGCCCAGCTCGTGATAGAGCGTTTCGATGATACTGGACTGCACGAAACGCTGGCGCGGCGTAATGACGGGGCGGGTCGCGGTGGCGACGGCCCCGTCATCCCCGAATGTCACTGTGGGCGGCAGCAGATCCTCGTCCGGCACCCGTTCGCGCGGGGCAACATCGTCCCCCTTGCCGCCCGCGAACACGGGGGCGGCAAGCAGCAGCGTCAAAAGAACGGGAGCAAGGCGGGACATGCCTCATCACACCGGCATGAGCGCCCAGTAGTCAAGGTCCAGCATCACTTCGGGCAGGTATTTCCCATCCTCGCCCTTCAGAGCGAAGGCGGGGGCACCGTGTTTCACCGCGACAAGACGCAGGCGGATGGCGCCGACCCCGGGGGCAGAGGTTTCGGCCTTGTCCAGAACCTCGGACCAGGCGCGGATCGTATCGCCCGAAAAACAGGGGTTCGCGTGCGCCCCGGCGTTCAGGCCGACGATCATCTGCGCGTTGGCCAGACCGTTGAAGGACAGGGTGCGGGCCATCGAGATCACGTGCCCGCCATAGATCAGGCGTTTGCCGTCGGGGCGGTTGGTGGCGTCGAAATGCACTTTCGCGGTGTTCTGCCACAGGCGGGTGGCCATCATGTGTTCGGCCTCCTCAACGGTGACGCCGTCCACATGGTCGATCTTCTCGCCGACCTCATAGTCGCCCCAGCGGTGGCGTTCGCCGGCCAGGGTGAAATCGTAGCGGCCGAAGTCGAGCCCTTCGGGGATCACCAGATCGGAGGCGGCGAGCGCCGGTTTCAGCTCGGGGATCAGCGTGTCGGGGGCGGGTGCCTCCAGATCGCGTTTGCGCACCATGACCCAACGGATGTAGTCCAGCACCTCCTCGTCATTCTGGTTCAGCCCACGGGTGCGCACCCAGACCACGCCGGATTTGCCGTTGGAATTCTGCTTGAGTCCGATCACCTGCGAGGTCGACCGCAGCGTGTCGCCCGGGTAGACCGGTTTCAGCCAGCGGCCTTCGGCATAGCCCAGATTGGCCACCGCGTTCAGCGACACGTCCGGCACGGTCTTGCCGAAAACCAGGTGGAAGGCGGCCAGATCGTCGATCGGCGCGCCATCCATACCGCACTCGCGGGCGAATTCATCCGAGCTGTAAAGCGCATGGCGGGCCGGGTAGAGCGCGTGGTAGAGCGCCCGCTCGCCCCCCGACACGGTGCGCGGCACGGCGTGGGCGATGGTCTCGCCGATGCGATAGTCTTCGAAAAAGCGGCCCGGATTGGTTTTCGCCATCACTGGTCTCCAAGTTTGAGGTCGGGGGTAGGGGTGCCGGGGGTCTCCCCGATCATCCTGCGGCAGAAGGCCCGCGCACCGTCCCCGGTCGGAAGTCGATAGAGTTTCACGCCCGCGCCCTCATCCATAGGTGCCCAGGAACGGGTGGTAGCCCAGCCAGAAATGCGCAAAGGAGATGATCGCATAGAGCATGACGGTGACGAGGGCGAGCTTGAGGTCCTTTGCAAAGGGCCCGCGTTCGGGCCGGGTCCAGTCGGGTTCGGCGCGGTTGATGATGAGCATCTCCAGCACGGCCCAGATGGCCAGGGAGGCAAACAGAACCACGGTAATGAGGTCTCCGTTCACCAACAGGTGCGACCCCGCCCAGATGAACATGCCGGTCAGCATCGGGTGACGCAGCTTGGTTTTCGTCACGCCCGAGGCCTCGCCCGCGCCGAACATAAACACCGACACCAGCATCAGAAGGTTCACCAGGTGGCCCATGCCGGGCAGAGGGGTGTAGAGCGGGATGAAATCCGCGCCGCGCACGCCGACGATCATAAGGATCAACCCGGCAAGGATGATCAGCGCGGAAACCCCGCGTCCCTTGTCGCCGAGCCCGTCACGCAACCCGGGCGCCAGGCGTTTCCACAGATGCCCCGTATACCAGAGCGCGATGCCGATGATCAGCCAGGTCATGTCTGCCTCCATGTCGGCCCGGGAGGGATCAGCCCTCCAGGGCGGCAATGGCATCTGCCTTCGCCAGCAGAGCCTTCGCGGTGACGATATGCAGATTCTCGACGATCTTTCCATCCACCACGGCCACGCCCTGCCCGGCGGCCTCTGCCTCTTCGAAGGCGGCGATCTGGCGGCGGGCAAGGTCTGTTTCGGTCTCGGAGGGCGCGAAGGCGGCGTTGGCGACCTCCAGCTGGGCGGGGTGGATCAGGGTCTTGCCGTCAAACCCCATGTCGCGGCCCTGATCGCATTCGGCGCGCAAGCCGTCCGCGTCCTTGAAAGCGTTGTAGACACCGTCGATGGCGACCACCCCATGGGCCTTGGCGGCCAGCAGGCACAGGTGCAGACCGCCCATCATCGGCAGGCGGTCGGCGCGGAAACGCGTGTTCAGCTCCTTGGCCAGGTCATTGGTGCCCATGACGAAACCCTTGAGCCGTGGGTGGGCGGCGATCTCGGCCGCGTTCAGCATGCCAAGGGGCGTTTCCATCATCGCCCAGAGGTCCACGTCGGGGATCAGGGCGGCGAGTTCGTCGAGTTGCGCGGCGCTGTCCACTTTCGGCATCAGGATGGCGTCGATGTCGGCACCCACCATGGCCGCCACATCATCCTTGCCCCAGTCGGTGTCGAACCCGTTGATGCGCACGATCCTGGCCCGGTTGCCGTAACCGCCCTTGTCCAGCTCGGTACGCAGGATGGCGCGGGCCTCGACCTTGGCGTCGGGCGCCACGGCGTCCTCGAGGTCGAAGATGATCGCATCGGCAGGCAGGCTGCGCGCCTTTTCGAGCGCACGGGTTTTCGAGCCGGGAATATAGAGAACCGAACGGTAGGGGCGCAGGGTCTGGGTCATGATTCTGTGTCTCCGCAATATTGTTGCGCAAGGGACCACATGTGCGCATGAATCCGCAAGGGCATTTTTGCCGCGCTGCAGAAATTTTACGCTGCGTTCCTGTCGGCGGCGGGGGCGGCCCGCGTCAAATCCGCCCTGAACGGGTGATTAACCAGTTCTTTGCCTCTTTGGCGCAGGCTTTGGAAACACGCCGAGCGACGGGAGGGCCCGCGGATGGCCGCCGTTTGACACGGGAACAGGCTCGGCACCTTGACGACAACGGGGACGGTTTAGCCGCCGTGCGCTGACATGCGCTCGGATGGCCCGGTGGAATCATGTCCGATTTTTGAAAAGGAATGACCCATGAAACAGCAGATCCTTGCGCAGGTGAGTGCGATGGGCCTTGGCGTCGGCGCGATTCTTCTTTCGGCCGGTCCGCTGTCTGCACAGAGCGACAACTGCGCCGCGCGCGACCGGGTTCTGGAGCGCCTGTCGGGCACATATGGCGAGGTCCGTCAGTCGATCGGCCTGGCCGCGAACAATCAGGTGGTCGAGGTATTCGCCAGCGAGGACAGCGGCTCCTGGGCCATTACCGTGACCCTGCCCAACGGCATGATGTGCCTGGTGGCCGCCGGACAGAACTTCGAACGTCTGGACGAGGGCCTGACTCCGGCGATGCTGGGTGATCCGGTCTGAGCCCCGCCCGCAACGTCAGGTCAGCGCGTCGAACACCAGTTTGCTCCCTGTCACCACCAGAAGCGCATAGGTCAGGGCGAAATAGGCGCGTTCGGAAAACACCCGGTGCGCCAGGACGCCCAGCCAGACACCAAGGACCGCGAAAGGGATCAGGAACAGGTCCGCCTTTGCCGTCTGCCAGGTAAAGATCCCCAGAAAGGCATAGGGGATGGATTTCATCAGGTTGATGGCCCAGAAGGCAATGACCGTGGTGGCCTGGTAGGTGGTCTTGTCCAGCCCGCGGCTCAGCAGGAACACCGCCGCCGGTGGACCGCCTGCGTGGCTGATGAAACTGGTCAATCCGCCGACCGCCCCCGCGATCAGCCCGGCCCGATCCGGCAGGTGCCGCCCCGACGGCACCCAGAGCCGCAGCCTGACCGCCGCCTGGAACGCCACGAACCCCAGCGCCACCAGCCCGATCAGCAGGCGAAACAGGTCAGGGTCCACCGCCTTGTAGATCAGAGCCCCCAGCACCACGCCCGGGACCGCGCCCAGGATCAGCATCCACGCCGAGGGCCCATGCCACTGTTTCCAATAGGGCCGCAAGGCGGTCACATCCATCAGCATCAGAAGTGGTAACATCAGGCCAATGGCTGCGCCCGGCTCCAGAATCAGAGCCAGCAACGGCGTCGCCGCAAAGGCCGCGCCGGAGCCGAAGCCGCCCTTGGAGACCCCCGCGAAGATCACCGCGGGGATGGCAAAGGCAAAGAATGTCAGGTCCAGAACCTCGGGCATGATCGCTCCGAAAACGTCGCATTTGTTGCCCTTTAGCGCTACCTGCGTATGCAATGGGATACAAGGGGCCGGTCATGCCGCAGCGCGGCACACTTGCTTTGCAACCGCAATCGGACTAGGCATGCGGGCGAATTTCAAACTGACCCGGAGACAAAACCCATGGCCAGACCCAAAATCGCCCTTATCGGCAGCGGCATGATCGGCGGCACCCTTGCCCACCTGGCGGCCCTGAAGGAACTGGGCGACATCGTCCTGTTCGACATTGCCGACGGCATCCCGCAGGGCAAGGCCCTGGACATCGCCGAAAGCGGCCCGGTCGATCGTATCGACGCCAACCTGTCGGGCACCACGGATTACGCCGACATCGCCGGCGCCGATGTCTGCATCGTCACCGCCGGTGTGCCGCGCAAGCCGGGCATGAGCCGCGACGACCTGCTGGGCATCAACCTGAAGGTCATGAAATCGGTCGGCGAAGGCATCAAGGAACACGCCCCGGACGCGTTCGTGATCTGCATCACCAACCCGCTGGACGCGATGGTCTGGGCGCTGCGTGAATTCTCGGGCCTGCCGCACGAGAAAGTCGTCGGCATGGCCGGCGTGCTGGACTCGGCCCGTTTCCGCCACTTCCTGTCGGTGGAATTCGACGTGTCGATGAAAGACGTCACCGCCTTCGTGCTGGGTGGCCACGGCGACACCATGGTGCCGCTGGCCCGCTATTCGACCGTTGGCGGCATCCCGCTGCCCGACCTGGTCGCGATGGGCTGGACCACCCAGGAAAAACTGGACGCGATCATCCAGCGCACCCGTGACGGTGGCGCCGAGATTGTCGGCCTGCTGAAGACCGGCTCGGCTTATTACGCCCCGGCCGCCTCGGCAATCGAAATGGCCGAAGCCTATCTGAAAGACCAAAAGCGCCTGCTGCCCTGTGCCGCCTACGTGGACGGCGCATTGGGCTTGAAGGGCATGTATGTCGGCGTGCCGACCGTGATCGGTGCCGGTGGCATCGAGCGCATCGTCGACATCAAGATGAACAAGGACGAACAGGCCATGTTCGACAAGTCGGTCGAAGCCGTGAGCGGCCTGGTCGAGGCGTGCAAGGGCATCGACCCGTCGCTGACCTGAACCGCGCGCGACGCCGGACAGTGAAAACGGGAAAGGCCGGGCATCTGCCCGGCCTTTTGCCGTTTCGGAGAGGATTCCGCCGAACGGTGCGCTTTGACACGGCCTGGAGTGCAGGGTTGTCGCATCTGCCAAAACGGGTGTTGCCGGCCTGCTGATGACGGGCTGACACGCTGGAGCGCGTGGCGTCTGTCATGTTTGCGTTACCGGAAATTCCTAACGGAGATTGACCGGGTGCCGCCGAATCACTCTGGCATTCTGTGTTTGTGATCACAGCTTTCGGAGGTGTGATCACAAAATGCGCGAAAATGCTGTGAAATGCCGTTTTTAAGCAAAAAACGTTTTCTTCATCGAATCCGGTTGTGCATTCTGCCTGAAACCACAACAGGACGAGGAACTGCTCGTGAATATCCATGAATATCAGGCCAAGGCCCTGCTGAAGTCCTATGGCGCGCCCGTCTCGGACGGCCGTGTCGTGCTGAAAGCCGAAGACGCCAAGACCGCCGCCGGTGAACTGGACGGACCGCTCTGGGTCGTCAAAGCCCAGATCCACGCCGGTGGCCGCGGCAAGGGCTCCTTCAAGGAAGCCGATGCCGGCGAGAAGGGCGGCGTGCGCCTGGCCAAGTCGGTCGAAGAGGCCGCCGAGGAAGCCAAGAAGATGCTGGGCCGCACCCTGGTCACGCATCAGACCGGCCCGGCCGGCAAGCAGGTGAACCGCATCTACATCGAGGACGGGTCCGACATCTCGCGCGAACTGTACCTTGCCTTCCTGGTGGACCGTCAGACCTCGCGCATCTCGATCGTTGCCTCGACCGAAGGCGGGATGGACATCGAGGAAGTCGCCGCCTCGACCCCGGAAAAGATCCTGTCGTTCTCGATCGATCCGGCCACCGGCTACATGCCCTACCATGGCCGCCGCGTCGCCTTCGCTCTTGAGCTGGAAGGCGCCCAGGTCAAACAGTGCGTCAAGCTGCTGGGTCAGCTCTACAAGGCCTTCGTCGAGAAGGACATGGAGATGCTGGAGATCAACCCGCTGATCGTCATGGAAAACGGCGACCTGAAACTGCTGGACGCCAAGCTGGGCTTTGACGGCAATGCCGTCTACCGCCACCCTGACGTGGCCGAGCTGCGCGACGAGACCGAAGAAGACCCGAAAGAGCTGGAAGCGTCGAAATACGACCTGAACTACATCGCTCTGGACGGTGAAATCGGCTGCATGGTGAATGGCGCCGGCCTGGCCATGGCGACGATGGACATCATCAAGCTCTACGGTGCGGAACCGGCCAACTTCCTGGACGTGGGCGGCGGTGCGACCAAGGAGAAAGTCACCGAAGCCTTCAAGATCATCACCTCGGACCCGAACGTCAAAGGCATCCTGGTGAACATCTTCGGCGGCATCATGCGCTGTGACGTGATCGCCGAGGGCGTGGTCGCGGCCGTGAAGGAAGTCGGCTTGCAGGTTCCGCTGGTCGTGCGCCTCGAAGGCACCAACGTCGAGCAGGGCAAGGAGATCATCAATACCTCCGGCCTGAACGTCATCGCCGCCGACAACCTGTCGGACGGTGCAGAAAAAATCGTGAAAGCGGTGAAAGGTTAAGATCCATGGCAATTCTCGTTGATGAAAACACCAAGGTGATCTGCCAGGGCTTTACCGGCTCGCAAGGCACCTTCCACTCGGTACATGCTATCGCCTATGGCACCAAGATGGTCGGCGGTGTGACGCCGGGCAAGGGTGGCCAGTCGCACCTGGACCTGCCCGTGTTCAACTCGGTGCATGAAGCCAAGGCCGTGACCGAAGCCAACGCCTCGGTGATCTACGTGCCGCCGCCCTTCGCCGCGGATTCGATCCTGGAAGCGATCGACGCCGAGATGGAGCTGATCGTCTGCATCACCGAAGGCATCCCGGTGCTGGACATGATGCGCGTGAAACGCGCGCTGGAAACCTCGTCGAGCCGCCTGATCGGCCCGAACTGCCCCGGCATCATCACCCCGGACGCCTGCAAGATCGGCATCATGCCCGGCCACATCCACAAGCGTGGCTCGGTCGGCGTCGTCAGCCGCTCGGGCACCCTGACCTATGAGGCCGTCAAGCAGACCGCCGACATCGGCCTGGGCCAGTCGACCGCCGTCGGCATCGGTGGCGACCCGATCAAGGGCACCGAGCACATCGACGTGCTGGACATGTTCCTGGACGACGACGAGACCCAGTCGATCATCATGATCGGTGAGATCGGCGGCTCGGCCGAAGAAGAGGCCGCCGAGTTCCTGGCCGAACAGAAGAAGAAGGGCCGTTGGAAGCCCGTCGCGGGCTTTATCGCCGGCCGCACGGCGCCTCCGGGCCGCCGCATGGGCCACGCGGGCGCGATCGTCGCCGGTGGCAAGGGCGGTGCGGAAGACAAGATCGAGGCGATGAAAGCCGCCGGGATCGTTGTCGCCGACAGCCCCGCCACCCTGGGCGAAGCCGTTCTGAAGGCGATCGGCTAACACACTTCCTACGCGCGCCCGGCCCCTGCCTGGCGCGCGTTTTCCAACCTTTCAGGTGATGCCATGACGGACCAAAGCCCGAACGAGATTTTCCACGCCTCAAGCTTCATGCAGGGGCACAATGCCGAATATCTCGAACAGCTCTATGCACAATATGCGAAAGATCCCACCGCGGTGGACGAGGCCTGGCAGGCCTTTTTTGCCGAATTGGGGGACAATGAGCTGGATGTGAAAGCCGAGGCCGCCGGGCCCAGCTGGGCGCGCGGCGACTGGCCGCCCGCGCCGACCGGTGACTGGGTGCACAGCCTGGATGGCATGTGGCCCGAGGAGCCTCCGGCCAAGGAGGCCAAGGCCGCTGGCAAGAAGATCGTCGAGAAGGCCCAGGAAAAGGGCGTCGAGGTCTCGGAAGAGCAGATCAAGCGCGCGGTGCTGGATTCGATCCGCGCTCTGATGATCATCCGCGCCTACCGCATCCGCGGCCACCTGATCGCCGATCTGGACCCGCTGGACATGCGCGACAAGACCCCGCATCCCGAGCTGGACCCGAAAAGCTACGGTTTTACCGATGCCGACATGGATCGTCCGATCTTCATCGACAACGTGCTGGGGCTGCAGATCGCCTCGATGCGCCAGATCCTGGAGATCGTGAAACGCACCTACTGCGGCACTTTCGCGCTGCAGTACATGCACATTTCGAACCCCGAACAGGCCGCCTGGCTGAAGGAGCGGATCGAGGGTTTCGGCAAGGAAATCCAGTTCACCCGGGAGGGCCGCAAGGCGATCCTGAACAAGCTGGTCGAGGCCGAAGGGTTCGAGAAGTTCCTGCATGTGAAATACATGGGCACCAAGCGGTTCGGTCTGGACGGTGGCGAGGCGCTGATCCCTGCCATGGAACAGATCATCAAGCGCGGCGGTGCGCTGGGCCTGAAGGAAGTCGTCATCGGCATGCCGCACCGCGGCCGCCTGTCGGTGCTGGCCAATGTGATGGCCAAGCCCTATCGCGCGATCTTCAACGAATTCCAGGGCGGCAGCTTCAAGCCCGAGGACGTGGATGGGTCGGGCGACGTGAAATACCACCTGGGTGCCAGCTCGGACCGCGAGTTCGACAACAACAAGGTGCACCTGTCGCTGACCGCCAACCCTTCGCACCTGGAAGCCGTGAACCCGGTCGTCCTGGGCAAGGTGCGCGCCAAGCAGGAACAGTTGGGCGACAAAGTCCGCGATCAGGTTTTGCCGGTTTTGCTGCACGGTGACGCGGCCTTCGCGGGCCAGGGTGTCGTGGCCGAGGGCTTCGGCCTGTCGGGCCTGGTCGGTCACAAGACCGGTGGCACCATGCATATCGTCGTGAACAACCAGATCGGTTTCACCACCGCGCCGCACTTCTCGCGTTCCTCGCCCTATCCGACCGACATCGCCCTGATGGTGGAAGCGCCGATCTTCCACGTGAACGGCGATGACCCGGAAGCCGTGGTGCACGCCGCCAAGGTCGCGACGGAATTCCGCCAGAAATTCCAGAAAGACGTTGTCATCGACATGTTCTGCTATCGCCGCTTCGGTCACAACGAAGGCGATGAGCCGATGTTCACCAACCCGGTGATGTACAAGAAGATCAAGACCCACAAGACCACGCTGCAGCTCTATACCGAGCGGCTGGTCAAGGATGGCCTCATCCCCGAGGGCGAGATCGACGACATGAAGACCGCCTTCCAGGCCCATCTGAACGAAGAGTTCGAGGCCGGCAAGGATTACAAGCCCAACAAGGCCGACTGGCTGGACGGGCGCTGGTCGCACATGAACCGCCAGGGCGAGGAATACCAGCGCGGTGCAACCGCCATCAAACCCGAAACCCTGGCCGAGATCGGCAAGGCCCTGAGCACCGCGCCGGACGGTTTTCCGCTGCACAAGACCGTGGGGCGGCTTCTGGACGCCAAGGCCAAGATGTTCGAAAGCGGCAAGGGGTTCGACTGGGCGACCGCCGAGGCACTGGCCTTCGGGTCGCTGCAAACCGAAGGCTACCCGGTGCGCCTGTCCGGTCAGGACGCCACCCGCGGCACCTTCAGTCAGCGCCATTCGGGCTTCATCAACCAGGAGAGCGAAGAGCGTTACTACCCGCTGAACAACATCCGCGAGGGGCAGGCCAAGTATGAGGTCATCGACTCCATGCTGTCGGAATACGCGGTGCTGGGTTTCGAATACGGCTACTCGCTGGCCGAACCCAATGCGCTGGTCCTGTGGGAAGCCCAGTTCGGCGATTTCGCCAATGGCGCGCAGATCATGTTCGACCAGTTCATCAGCTCGGGTGAAAGCAAATGGCTGCGCATGTCGGGCCTGACGGTGCTGCTGCCGCACGGGTTCGAAGGGCAGGGGCCGGAGCACAGCTCGGCCCGTCTGGAACGCTTCCTGCAGATGTGCGGCGGCGACAACTGGATCGTGGCCAACTGTTCGACCCCCGCGAACTACTTCCACATCCTGCGCCGCCAGATGCACCGCTCGTTCCGCAAGCCCCTGATCCTGATGACGCCGAAGTCGCTTCTGCGTCACAAGATGTGCGTCTCGACGGCCGAGGACTTCACCACCGGGTCGAGCTTCCACCGCGTCCTCTGGGATGACGCACAGAAGGGCAATTCGGACACCAAGCTGGCCAAGGACGACAAGATCAAGCGCGTGGTGATGTGTGCGGGCAAGGTCTATTACGACCTGCTGGAGGAACGCGACTCGCGTGGGCTGGACGATGTCTACCTGATGCGGGTCGAACAGTTCTATCCGTTCCCGGCGCACGCGCTGATCAAGGAGCTCGAACGCTTCCCGAACGCGGACTACGTCTGGTGCCAGGAGGAGCCCAAGAACCAGGGCTCCTGGACCTTCATGGAACCCAACATCGAATGGGTGCTGACCCGCATCAACGCGAAGATCACCCGCCCGAAATACGCTGGCCGTCCGGCCTCGGCCTCGCCGGCCACCGGTCTCGCAAGCCAGCACAAGGCACAACAGGAAGCGCTGGTGAACGACGCGCTCAACTTGGAAGGAAACTAAACCATGAGCATTGAAGTCAGGGTCCCCACTCTGGGTGAGAGCGTGACCGAGGCCACCGTGGCCACGTGGTTCAAGAAGCCGGGCGAGGCCGTCGCGGTGGATGAGATGCTCTGCGAGCTGGAAACCGACAAGGTGACTGTCGAAGTGCCGTCGCCCGCCGCCGGTACGCTGGGCGAAATCGTCGCCGGTGAGGGCGACACCGTGGGTGTCGACGCGCTGTTGGCCGTGATCGGCGAAGGGGCCGGTGCCGCCGCTGCCCCCGCCGCCGCAAGCGCCCCCGCCGCTGCCCCCGCCCCGGCCGCCCAGGCGGTAGACGTCATGGTGCCCGCGCTGGGCGAAAGCGTGACCGAGGCCACCGTGTCGACCTGGTTCAAACAGGTTGGTGACGCGGTTTCTCAGGACGAAATGCTCTGCGAGCTGGAGACCGACAAGGTGTCCGTCGAAGTGCCGTCGCCCGCCGCAGGTGTACTGACCGAGATCCTGGCCCCCGAAGGTGCCACGGTCGAAGCCGCCGCCAGGCTGGCCGTGGTCTCGGCCGGTGAGGGTGCTGCCGTTGCCGCCGCCCCGGCTGCCGCCGCCACTGCGCCCGCTGCGGCCACTTCGGGCAAGAGCGTCGAAGATGCGCCCTCGGCCAAGAAGATGATGGCCGAGGCCGGTCTGAACGCCGCCGACGTGCAGGGCACCGGCCGTGATGGTCGCGTGATGAAGCATGACGTGCAGGCCGCCCTGACCGCGCCGAAGCCCGCCGCCGCGCCCGCTCCGGCTGCTGCGCGCGCGCCGGTCGCTGCCGACGACGCCGCCCGCGAGGAACGCGTCAAGATGACCCGGCTGCGCCAGACCATTGCGCGCCGTCTGAAGGACAGCCAGAACACCGCCGCCATGCTGACCACCTATAACGAGGTGGACATGACCGAGGTCATGGCGCTGCGCAACCAGTACAAGGACCAGTTCGAAAAGAAGCACGGCGTGCGCCTGGGCTTCATGTCCTTCTTCACCAAGGCCTGCTGCCACGCGCTGAAAGAGGTTCCCGAGGTCAACGCCGAGATCGACGGCACCGACATCGTTTACAAGAACTTCGTGCATATGGGTGTCGCTGCCGGTACACCCACCGGCCTGGTCGTTCCGGTCATCCGCGATGCCGACAGCATGTCCTTCGCCGCAATCGAAAAGGCGATCGCCGAGAAGGGCCGTCGTGCCCGTGACGGCAAGCTTTCCATGGAGGAAATGCAGGGCGGGACCTTTACCCTGTCGAACGGCGGGGTCTATGGCTCGCTGATGTCCTCGCCGATCCTGAACCCGCCGCAGTCGGGCATCCTGGGCATGCACAAGATCCAGGAGCGCCCGATGGCGATCAATGGGCAGGTGGTGATCCGCCCGATGATGTACCTGGCCCTGTCCTATGACCACCGCATCGTCGATGGCAAAGGCGCCGTGACCTTCCTGGTGCGCGTGAAGGAAGCGCTGGAAGATCCCCGCCGCCTGCTGATGGACCTGTAATCATGGCGACCCATGTCCTCTGGCAGGCTGATGTGGCCGACTTTGACGCCTGGTACGGCGTGTTCAAACAGGACCGTTTGAACCGCCGCGCCGTGGGCATCAAGGCGCTGCATGTCTGGAAGGATCCGGCCCGGGAAAACCGCGCGGTGGCCTTCT
>NZ_JASBTN010000041.1 GCF_030148435.1 Aliiroseovarius sp. | reverse complement strand
ATGAAGGTCGTCGCTGCCAAGCGGCGCCGGTTTGGCTATCCCGTTGCCCTCTCGGCGATGCCAGCATCGCCGAGAGGGACGGATCGGGGTGATGCTGGAGCGCAAAGGGATGATCATGAACCACAAGAAACTGTATCGGCTGTACACGGAGGAAAAGCTGGGCGTCAGGCGACGACGGGGCCGCAAACGGGCGCGTGGCTCACGGACGCCGATGCCGGAGGCGCTGAGGCCCGGCGAACGCTGGTCGTTGGACTTTCTGTCCGACACGTTCGGCGCGTCGCGCAGGTTCCGCATTTTGGCGGTGAACGATGATTGCTGCCGAGAAAACCTGTGCCTGATGGCCGACACCAGCATCTCGGGCACCCGCGTGGCGCGGGAACTGGATGCGCTTGTTCGGCTGTATGGAAAACCGGCCAGTATTGTCTCTGACAACGGCACCGAGTTCACCAGCCGTGCAATCCTGAAGTGGGCGAACGAAAACAGCGTGGACTGGCACTACATCGACCCGGGCAAACCCCAGCAGAATGCCTTCATCGAGTCCTTCAACGGCAGCCTGCGCGACGAGCTCCTGAACGAGGAAATGTTCGACAGCCTGGACGATGCAAGGCGAAAGCTCGCGCTCTGGCGATACGACTACAACAACGTCAGACCGCACTCGTCGCTCGGAAACCAAACGCCCGCAGAAGCGCGCCGGACGCTTGAGCAATTTGAGGGCTCCGCGCCCGGCGCGCTTGCCCACCCTCAAACCGAAGACTATGAAAACCAAACCTGCAGACTCTCGCTATGAATGAGGGAGCCTCGGGGGGCAGGTCAATTGTTCAACGATTTGTTCTACGGTTCGACTCCCGTAGAGCAGCTTTTCGTTTAACTGCAGTATCTTATGGGAAAGAAATGGTGCCCAGGAGAGGACTCGAACCTCCACGTCCATACGGACACTAGCACCTGAAGCTAGCGCGTCTACCAATTCCGCCACCTGGGCAGGTGTCGTGAAGGGCGATTTAAAGATGGCGGCGGGGGGTGTCAACGCGATTCTGGACTTTTCTTTTCTTTTTTTCACCCCGCTCCCCGCGCTGCTTTGCCGCTTGTGAAAAACGCCTTGAAAAGCTAAGCAGAACGCACCGAATTCAAGGAGACCCAGCATGTCGAAACTCGTCACCATCTATGGCGGTTCGGGCTTTGTAGGGCGCTATATCGCGCGCCGCATGGCGAAACAGGGCTGGCGCGTACGCGTGGCCGTGCGTCGCCCCAATGAAGCGCTTTTTGTGAAACCCTATGGTGCCGTCGGCCAGGTTGAGCCCATCCTGTGCAATATTCGCGATGATGACAGTGTGCGTGCTGCGATGGCGGGGGCCGATGCGGTGGTCAACTGCGTGGGCGTTCTGGTCGAGCTGGGCAAGAACGGCTTTGACGCCGTGCAGAAGGACGGTGCCGCGCGCATCGCCCGCATAGCGGCCGAACAGGGTGTGGGCCAGATGGTGCATCTGTCGGCCATTGGCGCCAACCCGGAGAGTGATTGCGACTACAAGCGCACCAAGGGTGAAGGCGAAGCCGCCGTGCAGGCCGCTTTCCCCGGTGCCGTGATCCTGCGCCCCTCGATCATCTTCGGAACCGAAGACGGGTTCTTCAACCGTTTCGCAGGCATGGCTGCCCTGATGGGTCCGGTGCTGCCGGTCGTCGGGGCCGAAACGAAGTTCCAGCCGGTTTATGTCGATGATGTTGCCGCCGCGGCCGAGAAGGGCGTCTTGGGCGAAGCAGAAGCCGGCATCTACGAATTGGGCGGCCCGGACGTTGACACGATGCGCGGACTGATGCGGCGCATGCTGGAGCTGATTGAGCGCCGCCGCGGCGTGCTGAACATCCCGTTCTGGATTGCCCGGATCATGGGCTGGGGGTTCGACATGATGCAGAAGGTCTCGTTCGGCCTGGTGCCCGCCACGCTGAGCCGCGACCAGGTCAAGTCGCTGCGCGAAGACAATGTGGTGGCCGAGGACGCCAGGGGTTTCGCGGCCCTGGGTATTCAACCCAAGGCGATGGATGTGATCCTGCCGGATTACCTGTGGCGCTTCCGCCCCTCGGGTCAGTATGCGGCGATTACCAACTCGGCCAAGAACCTGAAGGCCTGATTGGTCGGACAATCACACAGCCCGCCGCCCCATCCGGGCGGCGGTTCCGTTTCAGCTGTAGGCTATCCACAACAGCACTCCACCCAATGCGATGCGGTAAATCACGTAGGGGGTAAAGCTCACCGATTTCAGCAACCGCATCATCAGGCTCAGCGCGAGCAGGGCGGCGACACAGGACAGGGCGGCGGCGATCAGCCCGTCCCGCGCGGCCGCCACGTTCGCGGTGCCGACGACTTCGATCCCCAACAGCGTCCCGGAGGCGATGATCGTCGGGATCGACATCAGCATCGCCAGTTTGGCACCGTCCTCGCGGGCATAGCCCAGCGCCCGCGCCCCCGAGATCGTCGCGCCTGAGCGCGAGGTCCCCGGGATCAGTGCCAGCGCCTGCCACAGCCCCATGATCACCGCATCGCGCAGCGACCAGTCGCCTTCGTGTTTGGTGAGGCCGCCCCGTTTGTCGGCCAGGTAAAGCACCACGCCGAAGATAATCATGGTCCAGCCGATCACGGTGATTGAGCGCAGGGCATCGTCAAGCCCGGTTGCATTCAGCACGAACCCCGCGACGACCACCGGTAGGGTCGCAACCAGCAGCAGAAAGGCCAGACGAGCCCCTGGCGTGTCCACACGTCCCCGCACCAGCCGCGGAACCCCGCCAATAGCTGCGCGAACGTCATCCCGGAAGAACAGAACCACCGCGACCAGCGTGCCCAGATGCACCGCGACGTCGATCACCTGGCCCTGATCCTCATAGCCGGTCAGAGAGGGAATCAGAATCAGATGTCCCGAGGACGACACCGGCAGGAACTCTGTAACCCCTTGAACAACGGCGATAATGAAGATCTGTAACAGTGACATCATGACCCATCTGCGTTAAAATCGGCGCCAAGCTAACTGATTGAGGTGAAAAGAAAAGACCGGATAAAGGTCAGCAATATATACCTAAAAATTCCGCAACGCGGCAAGAATCGAAAAAAAACCTGCCCCTTCGCGATATATAGGTCAGTCTTTCTGACTTTTCATTTGAGTGCGACCCGATTACACAGGCGCACCTAGCCATAAGATGGAGAGCGAGGGATGGCCAAGCAGCCGATGTTGAAATTCGTGACAGTGAACCGCGACATGCCTGAAAAGCGTGGGGCAGACGCGCGCAGCCAGGACTTCAACGAAATCTATGCCGAATTCGCCGCTGCCAAGGCCGCAGAACAGGCGAGCCGATGCAGCCAGTGCGGTGTGCCCTATTGCCAGGCGCACTGCCCGCTGTCCAACAACATCCCTGACTGGCTGCACATGACCGCGACCGGCCGGCTGAAAGAAGCCTACGCCCTGTCGCAGGCCACCAATACCTTCCCGGAAATCTGCGGCCGCATCTGCCCGCAGGACCGTCTGTGCGAAGGCAACTGTGTGATCGAACAGTCGGGCCATGAGACCGTGACCATCGGCGCGGTCGAGAAATACATTACCGACACCGCCTGGGAAGAAGGCTGGGTCGAGGACATCGTGCCGGGCGCCGAGCGTGGCGAAAGCGTAGGCATCATCGGCGCGGGCCCCGGCGGACTGGCCGCCGCGGACCGTCTGATCCGTTCCGGCGTGCAGGTCACGGTCTATGACCGCCACGACCGCGCTGGTGGTCTGCTGACCTATGGCATCCCGGGCTTCAAGCTGGAGAAGGACGTGATCATGCGTCGCTTCGACCAGCTTGAAAAGGCCGGTGTGAAATTCGTGCTGAACTGCAATGTCGGCGAGGACCTGACCTTTCAGGCGATTCGCGGCCAGCATGACGCGGTGCTGATTGCCACCGGTGTCTACAAGTCGCGTGACCTGCAGGGTCCCGGCGCCGGGGCGGCGGGCATCGTCAAGGCGATCGATTACCTGACCTGCTCGAACCGGCTGAACTTCGGCGACACCGTTCCCGAATATGAAAGCGGCGAATTGAACGCCGAGGGCAAGAAGGTGGTCGTGATCGGCGGCGGCGACACCGCGATGGACTGTGTGCGAACGGCCATTCGCCAGGGCGCCGAAAGCGTGAAATGCCTGTACCGCCGTGACCGCACCAACATGCCCGGGTCGCAGCGTGAAACGAAGAATGCGGAAGAAGAGGGCGTGGAATTCGTCTGGCTTGCCGCGCCCAGGGGCTTTGCAGGGGATCCGGTCAGCGGCGTCATGGTGCAGAAGATGCGCCTGGGGGCTCCGGACGCCTCGGGCCGTCAGAGCCCCGAGGTGATCGAAGGTGCCGATTACGTCGAAGAGGCCGACCTGGTGATCAAGGCGCTGGGCTTTGAGCCCGAAGACCTGCCGACCCTTTGGGGCGAACCCGATCTGCCCGTGACCCGCTGGGGCACCATCAAGGCGCAGTTCAACACCGGCAAGACCGACCTGGACGGCGTCTGGGCCGTGGGCGACATCGTGCGCGGGGCTTCGCTGGTGGTCTGGGCGATCAAGGACGGGCGCGACGCCGCCGACAATATCCTCGAGACATTGAACGCCCAAGTGCAGGTTGCTGCGGAATAACCATGGCGCGTTCCCTCCCCAGCCTGACCAAGGCCCTGGCGGCTTTCCTTGCCTGCACCCTGCCGGTGCAGGCACAGGACGCGCTTGTGCCGCAGGGCTGCGAAGCCTTCCTGACCGTGCAGACCCAGGGCTGCACCTCGCTGCTGATGTGGCGCTGTGAAAAGGAGCCCGAGGGCTATCACTGGGCCGCGGCTTTCGATGGGCAGGGGCTTCTGTCGATGTCGTCCTATGACCACCAGTACCAGTGGCTGGACACCACCTATCTTTGGGACAATTCCCGCGAGGTCCTGCTGGACAGCGAAGACCCGATCCACATGGATGACCTGCTCGACATCGGTCACGACACGTTTGCCTTTACCGTGCGCCGTACGATGCAGGGTCAGACCCGGAAGATGCGGGTGATTGGCGCCGATGTGCTGACCGGCGAAAGGGTGACAATAGACGGGATCGAGCTGGAGGAACTGTCGACCGAACTGCGCTATTTCACCGAAGCCGGTGACGTCGATTACCAGTCCAGGGGCACGCAATATGTCAGCCGCGAGCTGCGCCTGTTCTTCCCCGCCGTCGACCAGGTGGTGGCGCAGGACGGTGGCACCATCGAATACGATTCCCGCCCGGTGGATTTCATCCACCCGGGTGAACCCGGTTTCGGCGCCACAACGCCGCTTTACGGGTGCGAAGAGATCAAGACGCGCCTTCCGCGTCCCCACACGAATATCCCGGCCCCCGCGCCGGACCAGCCAACGCAGGTTTGGGCACCGGCCCGGAATGCGCCGAAAGGAGAGAGCCAATGACCAAATACGATGCTGAATGGGTTCGCAACGAAGAAGCCCGCCGCGCCTATATGGCCGAGCATTCGCTCTACCGCGCCGAGGACGAGCACAGCTCCTGTGGCGTCGGCCTTGTGGTGTCGGTGGATGGCAAACCCTCGCGTAAGGTGGTTGATGCGGGCATCAATGCGCTGAAGGCGATTTGGCACCGGGGCGCCGTGGACGCGGATGGCAAGACCGGCGACGGCGCGGGCATCCATGTTCAGATTCCGGCGCCCTTCTTCTATGACCAGATCCGTCGCACCGGGCATGAACCCCGCATGGACGAGCTGATCGCGGTTGGCCAGGTGTTCCTGCCGCGCACCGATTTCGGCGCCCAGGAAACCTGCCGCACCATCGTCGAGACCGAAGTCCTGCGCATGGGCTATTCGATCTACGGCTGGCGCCATGTGCCGGTGGACGTGTCCTGCCTGGGGGAAAAGGCCAATGCGACCCGTCCGGAGATCGAACAGATCCTGATCTCGAACTCCAAGGGCGTGGATGAAGAGCAGTTCGAACGTGAGCTTTACGTGATCCGCCGCCGGATTGAAAAGGCCGCCCAGGCTGCCTCGATCAACGACCTGTACCTCGCGTCGCTGTCCTGCCGGTCGATCATCTACAAGGGCATGATGCTGGCCGAACAGGTCGCCGTCTTTTACCCGGACCTGATGGACGAACGGTTCGAATCCGCCTTCGCGATCTATCACCAGCGCTATTCGACCAACACCTTCCCGCAGTGGTGGCTGGCCCAGTCGTTCCGCATGCTGGCCCATAACGGCGAGATCAACACGCTGAAGGGCAACGTCAACTGGATGAAGTCGCATGAGATCCGCATGGCCAGCTCCTTCTTTGGCGAGTTGGCCGAGGACATCAAGCCGATCGTCTCCGGCGGCGCGTCTGATTCGGCCGCGCTGGACGGTGTGTTCGAAGTGCTTGTGCGCGCCGGTCGCTCCGCACCGATGGCGAAAACCATGCTGATTCCGGAAAGCTGGTCGAAGCAGGCCATCGACCTGCCCGACGCGTGGAAGGACATGTATTCCTACTGCAACTCGGTGATGGAGCCCTGGGATGGCCCCGCTGCGCTTGCAATGACCGACGGCCGCTGGGTCTGTGCCGGTCTGGACCGCAATGGTCTGCGCCCGATGCGCTATGTCGTGACCGGTGACGGGCTGGTGATTGCCGGGTCCGAGGCGGGCATGGTGCCCACGGACGAATCGGCCGTGGTGGAAAAAGGCGCCCTGGGCCCGGGTCAGATGCTGGCCGTCGATATGGCCGAAGGTGCGCTGTACCACGACACGGAAATCAAGGACAAACTGGCCGCCAGCCGTCCCTTCGGGGAATGGGTCGGCAAGATCGTCGATATGGAAGCCGAGCTGGCCCAGGTCGAGGAGCAGCCGCTGTTTTCCGGTGAAGAGCTTCGTAAGCGCCAGATCGCAGCTGGTTACACGCTGGAAGAGCTGGAACACATCCTGGCCCCGATGGCCGAGGACGGCAAAGAGGCGCTGGCCTCGATGGTTGATGACACCCCGTCGGCGGTTCTGTCGACCAAATATCGCCCGCTGAGCCATTTCTTCCGCCAGAACTTCAGCCAGGTGACAAACCCGCCGATCGACAGCCTGCGCGAATATCGCGTGATGTCGCTGAAGACCCGTTTCGGCAACCTCAAGAACGTGCTTGATGAAAGCTCCAGCCAGACGGAAATCCTGGTCCTGGACAGCCCCTTCGTTGGCAATGCCCAGTTCGAAAAGCTGGTCAACGGGTTCAACGCTCCGATGGCGCGCATTGACTGTAGCTTCCCGGCGGATGCCGGTGCTGGCGGCCTGTCGGCGGGTCTGAAGCGTATCCGCGAGGAGGCCGAGGAAGCCGTGCGTTCCGGTGCCGGTCACATCGTCCTGTCGGATCGCGACCAGGGTGAAGACCGTGTGGCCATGCCGATGATTCTGGCGACCTCGGCAGTGCACAGCTGGCTGACCCGCAAGGGTCTGCGCACCTTTACCTCGCTGAACGTGCGGTCCGCCGAATGTATCGACCCGCATTACTTTGCCGTTCTGGTCGGCTGTGGCGCGACCACGGTCAACGCCTACCTGGCCGAGGACAGTCTGGCCGACCGTATCGACCGCGGATTGCTGGACTGCACCCTGACAGAAGCGACACGTCGCTATCGCGAAGCCATCGACCAGGGTCTGCTGAAGATCATGGCAAAGATGGGCATCTCGGTCATTTCCTCCTACCGTGGTGGCCTGAACTTCGAGGCCGTCGGCCTGTCGCGCGCCATGTGCGCCGAATATTTCCCCGGCATGGTGTCACGGATTTCGGGCATCGGTGTCTCGGGTATCCAGAAAAAGCTGGAAGCGGTGCATGCCGCGGGCTTTGGCCAAGGCAATGCTGCCATGCCGGTCGGCGGCTTCTACAAGGCGCGCCGCTCCGGCGAGACCCATGCCTGGGAAGCCCAGACCATGCATCTGCTGCAGCATGCCTGCAACAAGGCGTCCTATGAACTGTGGAAGCAGTATTCGGCGCGCATGCAGTCGAACCCGCCGATCCACCTGCGCGACCTGTTGGACATCAAGCCCATCGGCAAGCCGATCCCGATCGAAGAGGTCGAAAGCATCACCGCAATCCGCAAGCGTTTCGTGACCCCGGGCATGTCCCTGGGCGCGCTGTCGCCCGAGGCGCACCGCACCCTGTCGATCGCGATGAACCGCATCGGCGCCAAGTCGGATTCGGGTGAAGGCGGCGAAAGCCCGGATGATTTCACCCCGGAACCCAATGGCGACAACGCGTCTGCCAAGATCAAGCAGGTCGCCTCGGGCCGTTTCGGCGTGACGGCGGAATACCTGCTGCATTGCGAGGAACTGGAGATCAAGGTCGCCCAGGGCGCCAAGCCCGGCGAGGGCGGGCAACTGCCCGGTATGAAGGTCACTGACCTCATTGCGAAACTGCGTCACTCGACCAAGGGCGTGACGCTGATCTCGCCGCCGCCGCACCACGACATCTATTCGATCGAGGATCTGGCGCAGCTGATCTATGACCTCAAGCAGATCAACCCGCGCTGCAAGGTAACGGTGAAACTGGTGGCCTCGTCCGGCGTCGGCACGATTGCCGCCGGTGTGGCCAAGGCCAAGGCCGATGTCATCCTGATCTCGGGCCACAATGGCGGCACGGGCGCCAGCCCTGCGACCTCGATCAAGTTCGCCGGTCTGCCGTGGGAGATGGGCCTGACCGAAGCCCACCAGGTTCTTGCCATGAACAACCTGCGCGAACGTGTCACCCTGCGCACCGACGGTGGCCTGCGCACCGGGCGCGACATCGTCATGGCCGCGATGATGGGAGCCGAGGAATACGGTATCGGCACCGCCGCCCTGATCGCCATGGGCTGCATCATGGTGCGTCAGTGCCAGTCGAACACCTGCCCGGTTGGCGTCTGCACTCAGGACGAAAGCCTGCGTGACAAGTTCGAAGGCACGGCGGACAAGGTGGTCAACCTGATCACCTTCTACGCCCAGGAAGTGCGCGAGATCCTGGCCCGTATCGGCGCCCGCTCGCTGGACGAGGTCATTGGCCGCGCGGATCTGTTGAGCCAGGTCAGCCGTGGCTCGGCCCATCTGGACGACCTGGACCTGAATCCGCTTCTGCTGACCGTGGATGGTGCGGATTCAATTGTCTACAACCGCGACCAGCCGCGCAACGCCGTGCCAGACACGCTGGATGCAGAGATCGTGCGCGATGCAAGCCGGTTCCTCGAAGATGGCGAGAAGATGCAGCTGTCCTACGCCGTGCAGAATACCCACCGCACCGTGGGCACCCGCACCTCGAGCCACATCGTGCAGAATTTCGGCATGCGCAACAACCTGCAGCCGGATCACCTGACGGTAAAGCTGACCGGGTCGGCCGGTCAGGCACTGGGCGCCTTCGCGGCACCCGGTCTGAAGCTCGAAGTCTCGGGCGATGCAAACGACTACGTTGGCAAGGGCCTGTCCGGCGGCACCGTGGTTGTGCGTCCGCCGATGGCCTCGCCGCTGGTTGCGTCCGAGAATACGATCATCGGCAACACGGTGCTTTACGGCGCGACCGATGGGTACCTCTTTGCGGCCGGCCGCGCGGGTGAACGTTTCGCCGTGCGCAACTCGGGCGCCAGCGTGGTGATCGAGGGCTGCGGCTCGAACGGGTGCGAATACATGACCGGCGGCATCGCCGTGATCCTGGGATCGATCGGATCGAACTTCGGGGCGGGCATGACCGGTGGCATGGCCTACCTCTATGACCCGGAAGGCGAGGCCCAGGACCACATGAACATGGAAACCCTGGTCACAAATCCCGTCGCAAACGCACATTGGGAAGCCGAGCTGAAGGGGCTGATCACCCGTCACTTCGAGGAAACCCGCAGCGTGAAAGCCGGCGAGATCCTGCAGCATTGGGACGCTGAGAAGGCCAACTTCCTGCAGATCTGCCCGAAAGAGATGCTGGACAAGCTGCCCGTCCCCCTGGATAGCGAAGCCGCGGCAATCCCGGCAGAATAAGCGGCGGAGCTCTGACACATGGGGCGGCCCCACAGGGCCGCCCTTTTCCTTTGCTTGACCCGCCCCTGTCCGGCATGGTCAGAAAGACCCATGGCACGAGCAGGAAAATCCAGATCGAAAGCCGCGCGCTGGCGGCCGCGTCCCTTGCGCTGGACGTTCAGGCAGCTGCGTCGGCTCGTGCTGCTGGCCATTGGCGTCCTGGCCCTCGCGATCAGCTTCTACGCCCTGTTTGATCCCCGGTCGACACCCTACATGAACGCTGAACGAAGCCGCTTGGGCGAGGTCGATTTCCAATGGGTGCCGCTGGTCGAGATTGCCCCGGTCATGGCGCGCTCGGTCGTTGCCGCCGAAGATGCGAATTTCTGTGCCCACTGGGGGTTCGACATGAGGGCCATCCGCGCGGCCATCGAAGAAGGTGGCGGGCGCGGCGCATCTACCCTTAGCCAGCAGGTGGTCAAGAATGTCTACCTCTGGCAAGGGCGCAGCTGGGTGCGCAAGGCGCTGGAGGCGCTCATCACGCCGGGCATGGAACTGGTCTGGTCCAAACGGCGCATCATCGAGGTCTATCTGAACGTGGCCGAGTTCGGCGAGGGCGTCTTTGGCGTCGAGGCGGCCGCGCGTCATTATTTTGGCGTGGGGCCCGAAGATCTGAGCGCCCGCCAGGCCGCTCTTCTTGCCGCGCTTCTGCCGGATCCGAAACGTCGCTCGGCGGCGCGGCCCTCCGCCTTTGTCGAGCGCCGCGCCGCCGAAATCCGTGACGGGGCCGCAACGATCCGCCGGGATGGGCGGGCCACCTGTTTCGAGGATTGATCCTCCCTACCTTTTTGCGGCATTAGGGGGCATACGCGCACCATTCCCGATTGAGCCATGATCCGACTGTTTCACGTCCCCCTGTCCCCCTTCTGTCGCAAGGTCCGCCTGTCGCTGGCCGAAAAGAAGCTGGAAGTCGAACTGATCGAAGAACGCTATTGGGAAAAAAGCGCGGAGTTCCTGCGCCGCAATCCCGCCGGCAAGGTGCCGATCCTGAAAATGGACGGCAAGACCCTGACCGAGAGCGCCGCGATTTGCGAATATATCGAAGAGTGTCACCCGACCCCCTCGCTGATGCCCTCTGACCCGGAAGGCAAATACGAGGTGCGCCGCCTTGTCACCTGGTTCGACGACAAGTTCCACCACGAGGTCACTTCGAAACTGCTCTATGAGCGGGTCAACAAGAAGGTCATGAAACAGGGCTACCCGGACAGCTCGTCCGTGAAGGCGGGGGCCAAGGCGATCAAGTATCACCTTGACTACATGGGCTGGCTCCTGGATCTGCGCCGCTGGCTGGCGGGCGACCAGATGACGCTGGCAGATTTCGCCGCCGCCGCCCATCTGTCCGCGCTGGACTACATCAGCGACGTGGACTGGAACCGCAACGAAAACGTGCGCGAATGGTATGCCAAGATCAAATCGCGCCCGGCGTTCCGTTCTATCCTGGCCGACCAGGTGCCCGGATTCCCGCCGCCCGCCCACTATGCGGACCTGGATTTTTGACCGCCGAGGTCAAAGCCGCCATCATCGACAAGGCCCTGGACGAAGGGTTCGCACAGGCGGGTGTCTGCCGCCCGGATTCTGTGCCGGAAATCGCTGACCGGTTGGCGCGGTTCGTGGCCGAAGGCAAACATGGCGACATGGGCTGGATGGGCGAGCGCATGCACTGGCGTGGCAATCCGGCGGCGCTATGGCCCGAGGCACGATCGGTCATCATGCTGGCCGAACCCTACACCCAGGACCATGACCCGCGCGACGTTCTGGGCAAGCCCGACCGCGGCGCGATCAGTGTCTATGCGCAGAACCGCGACTACCATGACATCGTCAAGAAACGCCTGAAACGGGTCGGGCGTTGGCTGATCGAGCACTATGGCGGTGAGATCAAGGTCTTTGTCGACACCGCCCCGGTAATGGAAAAACCGCTCGCGGCTGCCGCGGGTCTGGGCTGGCAGGGCAAACACACCAATCTCCTGAGCCGCGAATTGGGCAGCTGGTTCTTTCTTGGGGCGATCTTTACCACTCTGGAGCTGCCGGCGGATGCGCCGGGTCGGGAGAATTGCGGGTCGTGCACGGCCTGTCTGGACGCCTGCCCGACCAAAGCCTTTCCCGCGCCCTTCCAACTGGATGCGCGGCGCTGCATTTCCTACCTGACGATCGAACATCAGGGACCGATTGACGTCGAGTTGCGGCCTCTGCTGGGCAATCACATCTACGGCTGCGACGACTGCCTTGCCGCCTGTCCCTGGAACAAGTTCGCGGTGGCAGCGCATGAGCTGCGCTATGCCGCGCGCGACGATCTGGTGGCGCCCAGGCTGGCCGATCTTGTCGCTATGGATGATGCGCAGTTTCGCAGCTTTTTCAGCGGCTCGCCGATCAAACGGCTGGGGCGCGACCGTTTCGTGCGCAACGTGCTTTATGCGATCGGAAATTCCGGTGACGTCAGCTTGATCCCGGCCGCGAGGCGGCTTTCCACGGACCCGGCGCCGGTGGTGGCGGATGCCGCGCGCTGGGCGCTTGAACGGTTGGAAGGAGGGGCGCCGTAGGCGCACCCCCTTGCCTGCGTCAATCGGCGGGTGGTTTCACGCTCATCCGATAGGCTTCCACCGCCTTGTTGATACCATTGGAAGCTTCAGACAGAGGGTAAGGTCCGATGGTCGAGGGTCCGACAACATAAGTGACCCAGGTGCCTGCCCCGCCGGTACGGGCGAATTTCACGTTCACATGCACACCCTTGGCGCGGAACGCATTGGAGAAGATGCGGTGCAGCTCGGCCTGGGATCTGCCCCCGGAATGACGTGGGTCGTAGGAGATCTGCGCGATGATCTCGAACACCGGCCCGCCGCCGCGTTCGAAGGCATCAAGGCTTTCACGGGTAATGCCCAGAGGCCGCACGCTGGGGTTCTTGGTCCACCAATAATAGGTCAGCGCGCCTGCGGTCGGGGCGACCACCAGGAAGATGACGATCAGCAGATGCGTGACGCTGCGCTGCATGACCAGCATATGAAAACTCCTATCCCAAGCATGATCTCAGGATAGGAGCTACAGGTTCAAAACCGGTTAACGGGCTTACGCGCGCACCAGTTTCTCATAGGCTTCGGCGATTTCGCGGGTCAGCGCGCCAACCTCGAAATGCCAGTCGCCGATCTGCCCCACCGGAGTCACCTCGGCGGCGGACCCGGTCAGCCAGCATTGTTCGAAACCTTCCAGTTCCTCCGGCAGGATATGGCGTTCATGCACGGTAATACCGCGTTCCTTCAGCATGCCGATCACGGTCTGACGGGTCAGGCCGTTCAGGATCGCATCGGGCAGCGGTGTGTGCACCTCGCCGTCCTTGACGAAGAAGACATTGGCGCCGGTCGCCTCGGCCACATAGCCGCGGTAATCCATGAACAGCGCATCCGAGCAACCCTTTGCTTCGGCGGCATGTTTGGACATGGTGCAGATCATGTAAAGGCCGGCGGCCTTGGCCGCGGTCGGGATCGTTTCCGGCGAGGGGCGTTTCCACTTGGCCACGTCCAGCTTGGCGCCCTTCATCTTGGCATCGCCATAATAGTCGCCCCATTCCCAGGCAGTCACCGCCATGCGGACCGGGTTGCGCGCGGCGCTGACCCCCATGTCTTCACCGGCGCCACGCCAGGCCACCACACGCACATAGGCGTTGGTCAGCCCGTTGGCATCCAGGACCGCGCGCTTGGCGGCCTCGATCTCGTCCACGGAATAGGGGATCGGCATGTCCATCATTTCGCCCGACTTCAGCAGCCGTTCCGAATGCTTGCGGCTGAGGAAGACCTTGCCGTCGTAGCAGCGTTCGCCCTCGAATACCGACGAGGCGTAATGCAGCGCGTGAGTCAGGACGTGTACCTGCGCGTCGCGCCAATCCACCATCTTGCCATCCATCCAGATCTTGCCGTCGCGGTCCTCATATCCGCTCATGACCATGTTCCTTTGCTGTGCCACCTCGGGCGTTTCAAATTTGCGATTGTTGCGACAGTATGGCCGGTTCGGACATAATATTTCGCAAAATCCGAGGATGGGTATCAATTGATTCTTGGAAAGTCAACAAGACTGACATAAAATCCGAAGTTGAAACACCAAATGTGACGGGGCGGCAGATGAATGACGGGCGCACGCCGGGGGGACAGACTCTTCTGTTCCTGACCGACGAACAGCTGCGGAAGGGAATCGAGGCGATGTTCTTCGCCTATCGCGGCTTCACGGCCGACCCGGATCGCATCCTGGACGAAAAAGGATACGGGCGCGCACACCACCGCGCGATCCATTTCATCTCGCGCAGCCCGGGCACCACGGTGAACAACCTCCTCTCCATTCTCGGCGTGACGAAACAGAGCCTGAACCGCGTGCTGCGAACCCTTGTCGAGGACGGGCTGGTCGAAAGCCGGGTTGGCACTCGGGACAAGCGCGAACGGCACCTGTTTCTGACCGATGTGGGGGAGGCGCTGGAGCGCGAGCTGTCGGATGCGCAGCGCGAACGCATGCGCGTGGCCTATCGCGAGGCAGGGCCGGAAGCGGTTCAGGGATTCCGTGCGGTCCTTGAGGCGATGATGGACCCGGAGCTGCGGCGTCTGTTCAATCGATTGAAGGATGCCGGACATGAGTGATGGTACAGATACCCATCTGCTGATCGTCGATGACGACGAACGCATTCGCGGGCTGTTGCAGAAATTCCTGATCCGGCACGGGTTCTGGGTTTCGGCCGCACGCGATGCGTCCCATGCACGCCGTTTGCTGGACGGGTTGGAATTCGACCTGATCGTGTTGGACGTGATGATGCCGGGGGAGGACGGGATTTCTCTGACCCGCGACCTGCGCGGGCGTATCGCCACGCCGATCCTGCTGCTCACGGCCAAGGGCGAGACCGAGGATCGCATTGCCGGGCTCGAGGCCGGGGCGGATGACTACCTGGCCAAGCCCTTCGAGCCCAAGGAGTTGCTCCTGCGCATCAATGCGATCCTCCGCCGGGTGCCGCAGGTGGCTGCGGACCTGGCGCCGAAGATGCTGCACCTGGGTCCGGTGCGCTATGATGTCGAACGGGGCGAGCTGTGGTCGGGCGAGGAGTTGATCCGTCTCACCGCTACGGAAAACCAGTTGATGAAGATCTTCGCGGGCTCGGTGGGCGAACCGGTCAGCCGGGGCGATCTGGTGGAACAGCTGGGCCGGGCCGAGGGCCAGGCGCAGGAACGCGCGGTGGACGTTCAGATCACCCGGCTGCGCAAGAAGATCGAGGCGGACCCGAAACAACCGCGCTTCCTGCAGACCGTGCGTGGCGCGGGCTATATGCTGGCGCCGGAATAAAGGGCGTGGCAGAGCCGGGGGACCAGTCCCCCGGACCCCCTGGGATACTTCCGGAAAGATGAAATGTGCGGCGGTGGTTGGGAGGAACTACCGGCTGGAGAAGGGGACTACGGTGTCGCACATCGAGTTTTCTCAATGGTTTGCCTCCGGCGAATGGCCTAGGGTCCGGCCATGACAACAGCATTGTTCACGCACCCCGCCTGCCTGGAGCATGTCACGCCGCAGGGCCACCCGGAACAGGTGGCGCGGATCGAGGCGATCGAGGCCGTACTGGCCGCGCCAGAGTTTGCCCCGCTGGACCGGCGTCTGGCCCCGCGAGGCGCGTTGGAAACCATCCGCAAGGGCCATTCCAAGGTCTATTACGACCGGATCAAGGCAGCGATGCCGGACTATGGCGATGCGCATCTGGATCCCGACACGTTCATGTCTCCGGGCAGTTGGGAGGCCGCCCTTCGGGCTGTTGGAGGCGCGGTGGCGGCGGTGGATGCCGTGATGGCGGGAGAGATCACCAATGCTTTTGTCGCCACCCGCCCCCCGGGCCACCACGCCGAGAAAGCCCGGGCGATGGGGTTCTGTTTCTTCTCCAACGTGGCGATTGCCGCGATTCACGCGGCGAATGAATACGACCTCGGCCGCGTGGCCGTGATCGATTTCGACGTGCACCACGGCAATGGCACGCAGGATGTGCTGTGGCACGAAAGTCGGGTGAAATTCGCCTCAAGCCACCAGATGCCCTTCTACCCGTTTACTGGTGGCATTCACCAGAAGGGCGCTTTCGGCCAGATCATCAACGTGCCGCTGGAAGAGGCGACCGGGGGCGAGGTCATGCGCGAAGCCTACGCGGAAAAGGTCTTTCCGGTCCTCAGGGACTATGACCCCGAACTTGTGGTGGTTTCGGCCGGGTTCGACGCCCACGCCCGCGATCCGCTTGCCGGGCTGCAATGGGAGACCGGGGATTTTGCCTGGCTCGCCCACTGCATCTGCGATCTGGCGGCTGATTGCTGCGACGGGCGGGTGGTCTCCTGCCTCGAAGGGGGCTATGATCTCACGGCCCTTGGCGAGAGCGTCGGGGCCTATGTCAAGGTCATGATGGAGCGCGGGGCATGAGCGGCAAGCCGGTGGAAGAAATGAGCTTCGAGGAGGCGATGCGTGAGCTGGAAGGCGTGGTCGGCCAGTTGGAGCGTGGTGACGTGGCGCTGGAAGCTTCGATCAAGCTTTATGAACGCGGCGCAGCCCTGAAAGCACGCTGCGAGACCACGCTGAAGGAGGCCGAGGAAAAGGTCGCCGCGATCACGCTGGACGCGGACGGCACCCCCACCGGCACCAAACCCGTCGAAGGGCTGTAAATGTTCAAGGCACGGCTGGAACAGACGACGCGCGCCGCGCGCGCCTGTCTGCACGGGGCAATTGACGACAAGGGTGCGCTGGCCGAGCCGATGCGCTATGCCACGGCGGGCGGCAAGGGGCTGCGTGCCTTCCTGGTGATGGAAAGCGCCCGTCTGCATGATGTGGACGATGACACCTCGGTCTGGGCCGCCGCGGCGATCGAGGCGATCCATGCCTATTCGCTGGTCCACGACGACCTGCCCTGCATGGATGACGATGATCTGCGCCGCGGCCTGCCCACGGTGCACAGGAAATGGGACGAGGCGACCGCCGTTCTGGTCGGCGATGCGTTGCAGAGCCTTGCCTTTGAACTGTTGACCCATCACCCGCTGGGCCTCGGTCAGCTGCAACTGATTTCTTCGCTGGCGCAATGCGCCGGGCAGCACGGCATGGTCCATGGCCAGGCGCTGGATATTGCCGCTGAAACCGCCAAGGTGCCGCTGACCCTGCCCGAGATCACGCTGCTTCAGGCGGGCAAGACCGGCGCTCTCATTCGTTGGAGTGCCGAGGCGGGTGCGGTCCTGGCCCGGGCCGATCAGGAACCGCTTCGCAACTATGCCAGCGCGTTGGGGCTGGCCTTTCAGATCTGGGACGACGTGCTGGACATCGAGGGCGATGCGGAAGCTGTCGGCAAGGCAGTCGGCAAGGACGCCGACGCGGGCAAGGCGACCTTTGTCTCGCTTCTGGGGCTCGAGAAGGCGAAATCAATGGCACAGGGTCTGATTGATGACGCCTGCGATGCGCTTTCCCCCTATGGTGCAGATGCCGAAACCTTGCGGGAAGCCGCCCGGTTCGTTATCTCGCGTGACAGGTAAGCCAAGGAAACCCTCATGTCCGAGCGTCCCGTGACCCCGATCCTGGACCGTATCGCGGTTCCCGCCGACATGAAGGCGCTTTCTGACCGCGAGTTGGAGCAGCTGGCCCATGAGGTCCGGGCCGAGACGATCTCGGCCGTTTCCGAGACCGGCGGCCACCTCGGCGCGGGGCTTGGCGTGGTCGAACTGACCGTCGCGCTGCATGCCATCTTTGACACGCCGCGGGACCGGCTGATCTGGGACGTGGGCCATCAGTGTTACCCGCACAAGATCCTGACCGGGCGTCGTGACCGTATCCGTACGTTGCGTACCGAGGGCGGGCTTTCCGGTTTCACCAAACGGTCCGAAAGCGCCTTTGACCCGTTCGGGGCAGGGCACAGTTCGACCTCGATCAGCGCCGCATTGGGCTTTGCCGTCGCGCGCGATCTGGGCGGGGCACCGGAGCACGGGATCGGTGACGCGGTGGCGGTGATCGGCGATGGCTCCATGTCCGCCGGCATGGCCTTCGAGGCGATGAACAACGCGGGCCATCTGGGCAAGCGGCTCTTCGTGATCCTCAACGACAACGATATGTCCATCGCCCCACCGGTGGGGGCGCTGTCGAGCTATCTTTCCCGTCTTTACGCGGGCGAACCCTTCCAGGAATTCCGCGCTGCCGCCAAGGGCGCCGTGAGCCTTCTGCCCGAACCCTTCCAGGAAGGCGCGCGCCGGGCAAAGGAGATGCTGAAAGGCATGACCATCGGGGGCACCCTGTTCGAGGAACTCGGCTTCTCCTACGTCGGGCCGATTGATGGCCACGACATGGAAGATCTGATGTCGGTGCTGCGTACCGTGCACGATCGCGCCACCGGGCCGATGCTGATCCACGTGATCACCAGAAAGGGCAAGGGCTATGGCCCGGCCGAGGCGGCGGATGACAAGGGGCACGCCACCGCCAGGTTCGACGTCGTGACCGGCAAGCAGCACAAGGCGCCGTCGAACGCGCCCAGCTATACGTCCGTGTTCGGCAAGGAACTGGTGCGCCTGGCCGCCGAGGATGACAAGGTCTGCGCCGTGACCGCTGCGATGCCGGATGGCACCGGGCTGGCGCAGATGCTGACCCGCTACCCCAGCCGCACCTTCGACGTGGGCATTGCCGAACAGCATGGCGTGACCTTCGCCGCCGGACTTGCGGCGGGCGGGTTGAAACCCTTCTGCGCGATGTATTCGACCTTCCTGCAGCGCGGCTATGACCAGGTGGTGCATGACGTGGCCGTCCAGCGCCTGCCGGTGCGCTTCGCGATCGACCGCGCCGGGCTGGTTGGCGCCGACGGGGCGACTCATGCCGGATCCTTCGATATCGCTTTTCTGGCAAACCTGCCCGACATCGTGGTCATGGCCGCTGCCGACGAGGCGGAGTTGATGCATATGGTCGCCACCGCGCATGCCATTGACGACCGCCCCTCGGCTTTCCGTTACCCGCGCGGAGAAGGGGTCGGCGTCGAACTGCCCGAAAGGGGCGAGGTGCTGGAAATCGGCAAGGGCCGCATGATCCGAAAGGGTGCGCGCGTTGCCATCCTGTCCTTCGGCACGCGCCTTTCCGAGGTTGAAAAAGCCGCCGAAAAACTCGAAGCACGCGGGATCACCCCGACCATTGCGGACGCGCGTTTTGCCAAACCCCTGGACCGCGAGATGATCCTGGAGCTGGCAGCGGGCCACGAAGCCCTGATCACCATCGAGGAAGGCGCGGTAGGGGGCTTTGGCAGCCATGTCGGCCAGCTTCTGTCCGACGAAGGGGTGTTCGATACCGGGCTCAAGTTCCGGTCGATGGTCCTGCCCGATACTTTCATTGATCACGCCAGCCCGGCAGCCATGTATGCGGATGCAAAGCTGAACGCCGAGGATGTCGAGGCGAAGGTTCTGGATGTTTTGGGCGTTGCCACGCTGGAAAACCGCCGCGCCTGACGCGGAAAGGCAACATGCCCGCCAGAAATACTCCTCCCGCCAAGTGAAGGCTGGACACGAATCGCCGGCTCCTATGAAGCAGATTCAATACTGAATTTAGGGGGAAACCATGAAGAAGATAGCCCTGGCTGCTGCCATCATCCTGACCGCCAACTCGGCCTTTGCCGGCGCCCTTACCGATCCGATCGTCGAACCGGCCGTGATCATCGAAGAGGCTGCCGCTGGCTCGGACCACGGTATTCTTGTTCCGATCATGTTCCTGATCATTCTTGGTGTTGCCCTGACGGGTGGCAACAGCGTTACCTGAGTCGCTAATCCAGCTCAAGCAACGCGGCCAACCCCTCTCTGTAGGTGGGGTAGGCCAGCTGTACGCCAAGATCGCCCTTGATCCGGTCGTTGCGGACCCGTTTGGATTCCGCATAGAAACTGCGCGCCATCGGGGTCATATCGGCCGTGGCGAAATCCTCGGCGGGCGGGACCGGCAGGTCCAGCATCTCGGCCGCCATGGCCAGCACGTCCTCCGGCGGGGCGGCTTCATCGTCGCACACATTGTAGATTGCGCCCGGATTGGGCCGTGCAATCGACGCAGCCAGCACCTGCGCGATGTCCTCGACATGGATGCGTGAGAACACCTGGTTCGGTTTGACGATGCGCCGTGCGGTGCCTGCCCGCACCTTGGCGAAGGGGCCGCGTCCCGGACCATAGATACCCGCCAGGCGGAAGATGTGCAGGGGAAGGTTCAGCGCCCGCCAGGCGGCCTCGGCTTCGACCCGTTGCTGGCCGCGTTTCGTGGCCGGGGTCAAGGGTGAGGATTCGTCGACCCATCCGCCGCCATGGTCGCCGTAGACGCCGGTGGTGGAAAGATACCCCACCCAGTCGAACTGCGCCTTCTCGATGTCGTCTTTCAGCGTGTTTAGCACCGGGTCGCCGTCAGCATTCGGGGCGATCGAGATCAGCAGGTGGCTGGCCCAATCCAGATGCGTCGACATGTCCGTTCCGGGCCATCGGAGCGCGTCGCTGCCTTCGCGAGTGGTGCCCCGCACCTCCCAGCCTTCCGCGCGCAGAACCTCCGCCAGCGCGCGGGCCGAATAGCCGTAGCCGAATATCAATAGCCGCTTCATACCCGGCACTATTTCACCCGCGCGGGGGGAGTTCCAGCCCTACTTGCCCTTCCACACGGGATCGCGTTTCTCGGCAAAGGCGCGGGCACCTTCCAGCTGGTCCTCGCTGTCATAAAGCACATCGACCGTGCGCAGCTGACGCTTGGTGATGCGGTTCATCGCGTCCTGGAACCTGGTGTCCTCGGCGTCACGCACGATCTCCTTGATCGCGGCGTAGACCAGCGGCGGGCCCGAGGCGAGCAGCCGCGCCAGCTCCCGGGCGCGGTCCATCAACCGCTCCGGCGCGACGATTTCATTCACCAACCCCCAACGGTGGGCCTCTTCGGCGTCGAACCAGCGGCCGGTTAGCAGAAGCTCCATCGCGATATGGTAGGGGATGCGCTTGGGCAGTTTGACGCTGGCCGCATCCGCCACGGTGCCCGACCGGATTTCCGGCAGGGCGAATGAGGCGTGATCAGCGGCAAGGATCATGTCTGCCGACAGTGCCAGTTCAAGCCCGCCGCCGCAGGCAATGCCGTTCACCGCAGCGATCACCGGCTTGTTCAGGTCGCGCAGCTCCTGCAACCCGCCAAAGCCCCCGACGCCATAGTCGCCATCGACCTCGTCCCCATCCGCGGCCGCCTTCAGATCCCAACCGGGGCAGAAGAATTTTTCACCCCCTCCGGTAAGAATTGTCACGCGCAGATCGGGGTCATCGCGGAAGGTCTTGAACACCTCGCCCATGATGCGCGACGTGGCCAGGTCGATCGCATTGGCCTTCGGGCGGTCCAGGGTCACTTCCAGTATGGCACCGTCGCGCCGGGTCTTGATCGGATTTGTCATGCGGGTTCCTCTCGGATCAGAGCATCCGCCGCCACCGCGCGGATGGGGGTGCAGATGAGCGGGTTCACTTCAACTTCTTCAAGCCGGTCGGCATTGGCAAGCACGTAGCTCTGGATCGCGTTCACCGCGTCCAGAATGGCGGCGATATTTGCAGCGGGGGCACCACGGTAGCCTGTCAGTAGTTTATGCATTTTGAGGCGGGTTAGAGCCTTTCGAATGCCTTCAGGTGATGCCGGGACCAGCAAAGAAGCACTGTCTTTCAGAAGTTCGGTCAGGGTGCCCCCGGCGGCGAGGGTCAGCACGAAACCATGGGCCGGATCGCGAGTCACGCCGATCAGCAGTTCCGCCACCCCGTCATCTATCATTTCCTCCAAAAGAAAACTGTCCGTGGGCATCTTGGCCGCAGCTTCGGCAACGCCCCCGGCACTGGTCAGACCCAATGCCACCGCGCCCGCCTCGGTCTTGTGGGCAATACCTTCACCTTTCAGAACCAGGGGAAAACCGACTTCGGTGGCCAATTTAGCAGGATCAGAGCCTGTTTTTGCCTTCGGGATGTCCAGCCCGTGGTTGACCAGAGCAGTCTTGGCCTCGGCCTCGGACAGGACGCGCGCGTCACGTTCGCCTCCCGGCAGACAGAGCGGTTCCGCCATCGGTGCGCGCCATCTCGCGGCGGCTTCGGCGGCCAGGACCGCTTCGTCCAGCCCCAGAACCGGCACCACGCCGCCGGCCATCAGCCGTTCGCAAGTGGCTTCCGACATCAGCTCCGGCAGGCTGGCGACCACGGCGACATTCGCCCCGGTCTGTGCCCGAACGTTCAGGGCGGCCCGGGTCGCGATATCCCAATCGGCCGGGTCACAGCGATCCGCGCGGGGATAGTCCAGGATGATCATGGTCAGCGCCAGTTCCGGGTCCACAATGCCCGACCAGGCAGCGGTCATCGCCCCCTCGTCACGCCAGATATAGGTGTGGTAATCGAGCGGATTCGCCAGCGCCACCATCGGCCCAAGCGCATGGGTCAGAGCCTGTTTCTGGCCCTCGTTCAGCGGCGGAAACACAACGTCGCGCCCATGTGCGGTGTCGGCGGCCAGCGATGCCTCGCCCCCCGAACAGGAAATCGAGGCGATCCGGTTCGACGGCAGCGGTCCGGTGATATGGAGCAGCTTCAGCGTCTCGAGGAAAGCGGGCAGACTGTCCAGACGGGGAATGCCCAGCCGGTCCAGAAGGGCCTGCGCGCCCGCGTCGCCGCCCGCCAGAGACGCCGTATGAGACACTGTTGCCGCCTGGGCCTGCGCCGAGCGTCCCACTTTGAGAGCGATGAGCGGAATGCCTTTGGCATAAGCCTTGGCGGCAAGCGCCTCCCAGGCGCGCAGATCGGAGAAACCTTCGACATGCAGGCCGATGGCGGTGACACGGTCGTCATCCAAGAGCCCGGCGGCAATTTCGGCCTGGCCAGTCTGGGCCATGTTCCCGCAGGTCACGGTGTAGGCAATTGGCAGCCCGCGCGCCTGCATGGTCAGATTGATCGCGATATTCGAGCTCTGCGTCAGGATCGCGACGCCCTTGTCCACCCGCGTTGACCCGTGCTGATCGGGCCACAGAAGCGCGCCGTCGATGGCATTGATGAAACCATAGCAGTTGGGACCGAGGATCGGCATGTCCCCGGCGGCTTCCAGCAGCTCGGCCTGCAGGTCGTGGCCTTGCGTGTCTTCGGCAGCGGCCTCGGAGAAGCCCGAAGCGAAACAGACCGCCCCCCCCGCACCCATCTGCGACAGCACGCGCACCGCCTCGATCGTCGCGTGGCGATTGATGCCGACAAAGGCGGCATCCGGTGCGCTGGGAAGGCTTTCCAGGGTGGGATAGACACCTTTTCCACCCTTCGGATGCACGCGCCAGACCTCGCCATCGAAGCCCATCTTGCGACATTGTTCTACCACCTGACCACACCAGGCGCCGCCGCCAATCACGGCGATCGTGCGGGGACGGAACAGGCGCGAAAGGTTCCGCCCGCTCATGCGCCGAGCGGCCGCAGCAGGTCGCGGCTGATGATATGACGTTGTATTTCGCTGGTGCCGTCCCAGATACGCTCGACCCGCGCGTCCCGCCAGAACCGTTCAATCGGGAAGTCGTCCATCAGCCCCATGCCGCCGAAGATCTGCAGCGTGGTGTCGGTGACGCGCGCCAGCATCTCGGACGCATAGAGCTTGGCCGAGGCGATCTCGCGGTTGGACGGCAGACCCTGATCCAGGCGCCAGGCGGCGGATAGGGTCAGCCAGTCGGCCGCGTCGATTTCGGTGATCATGTCGGCAATCTGGAAACCCACGCCCTGGAACTTGCCGATCGGCTGGCCGAATTGCTTGCGCTCGGCGGCATAGTCCAGCGCGTAATCAAAGCAGCGGCGCGCGCGGCCAACACAGAAGGCGGCGACGGTCAGACGGGTGGCATAGAGCCATTCGTTCATCACCGCGAAGCCCCCATCGACTTCGCCCAGGACCTGGCTGTCGGGCAGACGGCAATCGTCGAAGGTCAGAATGTAGTTCTTGTAGCCCTTGTGGCTGACCGAGTTGTAGCCCGCGCGCACCTCGAACCCAGGCGTGCCGCGGTCGATCAGAAAGGTGGTGATGCGTTTTTTCGGGCCCTTTGGGGTCTCATCCACGCCGGTGGCGATGAACACGATGAAGAAATCCGCGTGTTCGGCCCCGGAAATGAAGTGTTTCGAGCCATTCACCACCCAATCGCCACCATCGCGCTGCGCCTGGCATTTCATGCCGCGCACGTCCGAGCCCGCATCCGGTTCGGTCATCGCCAGCGCATCCATGCGTTCGCCACGCACGGCGGGCAGCAGATAGCGTTCACGCTGGTCGTCATTGCAGGCCATCAGGATGTTCTGCGGGCGGCCGAAGAAATGGGTAAGGGCCATGGAGCCACGACCCAGTTCGCGCTCCACCAGAGTGAAATCAAGGTGAGATAGACCCGCACCACCGACTTCTTCGGGGAAATTGCAGGCGTAGAAGCCAAGGTCGATACATTTCTGTTTGATTTCCTCGCCCAGCTCATGCGGCACCTGGCCGGTGCGCTCGACTTCTGCTTCGTGGGGATAAATCTCGTTCTCGACAAAGCTGCGCACGGTCGAGACGATCATCTCCTGTTCTTCGGACAGACCAAAGTGCATCGGGAACCCTTTCTGTTCGCGGTTTTGACCAAGCGTAAGGGGGTTGCGCGGCGCCTTTGTGCAGGATTAGAAAAAATCATGCAGAGTTGGGAAAAACAAAACGCCGCGCCGCAGCGGGTGGATCTGCTTCTGTTCGACCATTTCTCGGGCCTGTGTCTTGCGAATACGGTCGAGCCGATGCGGGCGGCGAACCAGCTGTCGGGGCGATGGATTTACGAATGGCGATTCCTCACCGTGGACGGGGCGCCCGCGACGTCCTCCAGCGGGATGACCGTGGCGGCGGAACCGATGGACGGTACAGGCGACATGCTGATCGCGCTCCCGTCGTATCATTTCATCGGCCATGCAACGCCGATGGTGTTGAGGGCCCTGCGCGCGGCGGCGGGGCGGTATGCCACCCTGGCCGGGTTCGATACCGGGGCCTGGCTGTTGGCGGCGGCGGGGCTTTTGGAAGGCAGGCGGGCAACCATTCACTGGGAGGAACTGGACCGCTTCGAGGAGGCCTTCCCCGAGGTTCGGGCGCAGCGCAAGCGCCATGTGGTTGAGGACAACCGGATCACTTGTTCCGGTGCCCAGGCGGCCTTCGACCTGATGGTGGAGCTGATCGGGGCGGCCCATGGCCCGGCGCTGCGGCTGGAGGTCGCCATGCTGTTCATGTCGCCCGGGGCCACCGGTCCACAGGATGCGCCGCTTGCGCGGGGCAAATCGGTCGCCCGGGCGGTGGCCCTGATGCAGGAACATCTGGAAGACCCCCTTCGCATTCCGGAAATCGCCCGGCGTGTGGGGCGTCCGCTGAAAGACCTCGAGGCGCGGATGCAACGCGAACTGGGGGCGGGGCCTCAGGTGATCTACAGACGCCTGCGTCTGATCGCGGCGCGCAAGCTGGTTCTGGAAACCGGCCTGTCGGTGGCCGAAATCGCCCTGCGCGCGGGGTACCAAGACGCCAGCGCCTTTACCCGGGCCTTTCGCGCGGAGTTTGGGCAAACCCCACGCGAAATGCGTTTACAGGCGGATTAGAGTCTATCCGAACATCCGTTTCTTGCGCGCCCGGGTTTTTGCTGTGGCCTCGGGTGATCCGTCATGGAACGTGCCGAACCAGCGATCCCAGGGCATCTCCTGGTTGCCGTAGTTGCACTCGTAATAACGGTGGTGCAGCTGGTGGTAAAAGGTGCCCAGCGCCAGCCGGCGCTTGTCCTTGATCAGCAGGTCTTCGTATCCCGTGTGGGTCATCGCGGCACCCGGCCCCTGGAAGACGATGTGAAAATAGAGGTGAATCGGGTGGCTGGCGACAACCCAATGGATGCAAAGCGTGGTCAGGTAGATGAAATGCTCCACCGGGTGCATCGCAAACCCGCTCCATGGACCGATGTTCACATTGCGATGATGCAGGGAATGCACGCGCTTGTAGAGGACCGGCTGATGCAAAAGCCGGTGCACCCAGTAGAAGTGGAACGCCGACCACATCGGGAGGATCACCAGGAAGGCCAGGAACCAGACCGGGTTGCTCGAGAAGGTGATGGTGGGCGAATAGCCATTGGCCATCAACCACATGGTCAACACCTGAAACAGGGTCAGTTGCGCAACGCCGGACCCGAGGCTCCAGAACATGTTGTCCTTCACCTGGTCGTTGAAATCCCACAACGAGTTGTTCTTGCCCTGCGCACGCCGCTCGAATTTCAGCTTATTGCCCTGGCCCTTGCGGATGTAGAAATACCAGTGCAGCCCGCCTGCGGTCAGGGCGATGATCGCGAAGTTGACCACATAGATCCGGGCGATCCAGCCGAAGGCGAAGCTCTGCGCGGTTTCGAGCGACGGGTAGAACAGGAAATAGAGCAGCAGAGCGAGGCCCAGCATCAGGACGCGCTCGGACAGGGTCAGCCAGTTGCGGGCGAGCCAGCCCGCCAGAAAGGCGGGGTTTGGCGGCCACCTGAAGATCGACGGGTTATCCAGAGGCAACTCCGGATGGTAGTTCCAATCGCGCGACATGTTTTCCATCGGCGTGGCTTCGGCGGGGTCGGATACCCGGTCCAGGTTGGGGGTTGTATCGGTCATCCTGGTTGCTCCTCCGTGGCAAAAAACCAGATTTCACGCGCACGCAGATCAGCATCGAAGGTTGGATTTAGGGCGGAATAGTGATGCATTCTGCGTGGCTTTCTAATCTGCCCGTGGATATAGACGGCGTTGTTCCTCCCAGGGTTGCTCCTGCCGTCGGGGGGAGGTGGCGTTGCGCTGCGGGCCGACCATGCCGCAACCGAAAACCACCAGTTTTTCGGGTCGCATACTGCGCGACGGTGTTGCCTGCTGCGCGGGGCTGATGTCTGTGTCAATGTGACCCTAATCCGCGTAAGTCGAGCCTTCGGCGTCCAGGACTGCCTTGATCTCGCGCATGTGTGCTTCGGCCTGGCCGGGGTAATCCTCAAGCTCCTGCGCGGTCTTTTCGGCTATTTCGTCCGACAGCACCCGCAGCTTCTGGCCGGTTTGCAACGCGCGGATATAGGTCTCGGCCGCGCGTTCGAAGTAATAGAGCCGGTTGAACGCATCCGCCGGATTATCCCCGATCACCAGAACACCGTGATTGCCCATGATCATGGTCTTGACCTTCGGGTCGGTCAGCATCGCGGCACAGCGCGCGCCCTCGTCGTCGAAGGCCAGCCCGCCGAAGCCGTCGTCGATCACATAGCGGTTGTGGAAGGTCGCCGTGTTCTGGTCGATCGGCGGGATGTTCGAATCGGCCAGGCAGGCCAGAACGGTCGCGTGAATGGAATGCACATGCATCACGCAGCGCGCCTGCGGGCAGAGCCGGTGGATCGAGCCATGCAGCCCCCAGGCTGTCGGATCCGGCGCACCCGGTTTTGACATCGTATCCGGGTCATTGGCATCCAGCAGCAGAAGATCCGACGCCCGGATCCGCGCGAAATGCATCTGGTTCGGGTTCATCAGGAACTGCGTGCCATCGTCATTGACCGCCAGCGAGAAGTGGTTCGCCACCCCCTCGTGCATGTTCAGCCGTTCGGTCCAGCGGAAGGCGGCGGCCATGTCCACCCTTTCCTGCCAATGGTCCATGTTGGGGCGCAGTTTCGCGACGCTCATATCGGTCTCCCTGTTCTTTCAGGAACGGTGCCGCGCGCGACGGCACTTAACAAATGAAAAAAACACGGCCATCCTATTAGTCAAACTAATGGGAAGATTATGCAGATGCGGCAAGACCTGCCTCCGCTGAACTGGTTGCGTGCTTTCGAGGCCGCGGCGCGCCACCTGTCCTTTACCGGGGCGGCGCGCGAATTGAACATGACGCAAAGCGCGGTGAGCCAGCAGATCAAGTCGCTGGAGGGACACCTGGGGCGCCCCCTGTTTCATCGGCGCCCGAAAGCTCTGGAGCTGACCTCGACCGGTTTGACCTATCTGCCGGTTGTGCGCGATGCCTTCGGCACGCTCAGGCGCGGGACCAATGCGGTGACAGGGCGGCGCACCAACCTGTTGCGCGTGCAATCGAATATCACCTTCTCGATCCACTGGCTCGCGCCGCGCCTGCCTGCGTTCCGTGCCGCGCATCCCGAGATCGACCTGGAGATACAGACCGAGCTGTGGGAGCCCGCCTCGATGGCCGAAGGCGTGGATGTGGAAATCCGATATTCCCTGCGCCCCGACGAAGGAACGCGGGCCGAGCTTCTGACCCGCGATCACTTCTACCCGGTCTGCGCGCCGGGCTACGAGGTGTCTCTGGAAACCCTCGCCGATCAGCCGCTCTATGACTGCATGAACATGCTGGGGAGCTGGGCGGGCTGGGCCGAAGAACAGTCTCTAACCTGGCCTGATCCGCCCATAACCTTTGCCACGACCTTTACCTTTACCCTCGCCGTTGCCCAGGCGGGCGGGGGGCTGACCCTGGCCCATGACATGATCGCCGGGAGGCTTGTCCGGGACGGCAAACTTGTTGCCCCTTTCCGACACCGTGCCGAGATGCCCGAGGCCTACTACCTGCTGCAAACTCCACAAGCGGAGGCAAACCCCCACGCCCGGGCCTTCACGCGGTGGCTACGTACCGAGGTCACGAAGGGGGCTTGAAGGGGCAGGGAAAACCTGAACAATTGATCCATGGAGAATACATCTTTCAAAACATGGCCTGAATCCGCGGCCCGCCTTGTGGCGGTGGCGGCAGGCCGGACGCCAGCCGACACGGTGATTCGAGGCGGGCGTGTGGTGAACGTGCACACGCGTGAGATCTTGAATTGGCAGGTGGCGGTGGCCGACGGGCGTTTTGCCTATGTCGGGCCGGATGCCTCGCATTGTATCGGTGAGGGGACCGAGGTGGTCGAGGCCGAAGGGCAATATTTGATCCCCGGTCTCTGCGATGGGCATATGCATGTCGAAAGCGGCATGCTGACCCCGGCGGAGTTTGCCCGCGCCGTCACGCCGCATGGCACCACCTCGATGTTCGTCGACCCGCATGAGATCGCCAATGTGCTGGGGATCGAAGGGGTGCGGCTGATGCATGATGAGGCTCTGATCCAGCCGATTTCGATCTTTACCCAGATGCCCAGCTGCGCGCCGTCGGCGCCGGGGTTGGAAACGACGGGCTTTGAGATCACCCCCGAGGACGTGGCCGAGGCGATGACCTGGCCCGGCATCATCGGGTTGGGCGAGATGATGAACTTCCCCGGTGTGATCCATGGCGATGACAAGATGCTGGCCGAAATCGCGGCGACCCAGCGCGCGGGCAAGACCGTGGGCGGGCATTATGCCAGCCCCGACCTGGGCCCGAACTTCCATGCCTATGCTGCGGGTGGTCCGGCGGATGACCATGAAGGCACCTGTGAAGCGGACGCGATTGCGCGGGTGCGGCAGGGCATGCGGGTCATGATGCGGCTTGGATCGGCGTGGTTCGACGTGGAAAAACAGATCAGTGCGGTGACTGAGAAAGGGCTCGATCCGCGCAGTTTCATCCTGTGCACCGATGATTGCCATTCCGGCACGCTGGTGAACGAGGGTCACATGAACCGCGCCGTGCGCCATGCGATCGAATGTGGTTGCGATCCGTTGGTCGCCCTGCAGATGGCGACGATCAACACCGCTACCCATTTCGGGCTGGAACGTGAGCTGGGCAGCATCGCCCCGGGGCGGCGGGCGGATGTGATCCTGACCGACGACCTGCGGAGTCTGCCAATCAACGCGGTTTACGCCAAGGGTATCAAAGTTGCGGAATCCGGGCGGAACAGGGTCGAATTTCCGCATCTCGCCTGGCCGGACCATGCGCGCGACACCATGCATCTGGGCAAGGTGCTCACGGCTTCCGATTTCCGTATCGACGCGCCGGATGGTGCCAACTCTGTCACCGCCAGGGTGATCGGTATCGTCGAAAACCAGGCGCCGACCAAGGCACTGCGGGCGGACCTGTCTGTCACGGATGGCATTGTCTTGCCCGACCCGTCACAGGATGTGGCGCAGGTGGCCCTGGTCGAACGGCACAAGGGCACCGGCGGCGTGGTGAACGGATTTGTCAGTGGCTTCGGCTACCGAGGTAACATGGCCATGGCCTCGACTGTGGCCCATGACAGCCATCATATGATCGTGGTCGGCACCGATCACGGCGACATGGCGCTGGCCGCCAATCGTCTGGGCGAGGTTGGCGGCGGCATCTGTGTCTACAGGGATGGCAAGGAACTGGCGCTGGTCGAACTGCCGGTTGCCGGGCTCATGTCCGACGATCCCGCGCCGCTGGTGGCCGAAAAGGCCGAGGCCATCGTCGAGGCCATGTGCACCTGCGGATGCACCCTGAACAACGCGTCGATCCAGCACAGCTTCCTGGCGCTGGTGGTCATCCCCGAACTGCGGATCAGCGACCTCGGCCTGGTCGACGTCAACACATTCGAAATCACACCCCTGTTCGAGGAGAGCGCATGAACGCGAGCGAGCTGCGTATTCCGGTCGTGACTCCGCCCCACGCGGAGCACGAGGTTTTCACCGACGCCCAGGCGGCCGTTGAGCGGCTGAAGGCGCTGTATGCCGAAGCCTGTACCTTTCTGGCGGGAACCTTCAGCCAGACCGTGCATGGCGCGCAGCCCCCGACACGCTACCGTGCCTATTATCCCGAGATTCGGCTGACCACGACCAGCCACGCCCAGGTTGATACCCGCCTGAGCTTTGGCCATGTCTCGGCGCCGGGGATCTATTCCACCACGATCACCCGCCCGGACCTATTCAGGAACTACCTGGTGCAGCAGATCGGTCTGCTGCTGGAAAACCACGGCGTGCCGGTGCTGATCGGCCCCTCGCAGACCCCGATCCCGGTGCATTTCGCCGTGGCGAATGACCCCTCCGTGACCGTGCCACAGGAAGGGGCAATGGCCTTTCCGTTGCGCGATGTCTTTGATGTGCCGGACCTGGCGACCACCCATGACGATATCGTCAACGGGCTGGGCTACACGCACGAGGACGGTTCCGCGCCACTGGCGCCCTTTACCGCGCAGCGGGTGGACTATTCGCTGGCCCGGCTCAGCCACTATACCGCGACCGACCCCTCGCATTTTCAGAACCACGTGCTGTTCACCAACTACCAGTTCTACGTCGAGGAGTTCGAGGCCTATGCCCGCCGCGCCCTGGCCGATCCCGACAGCGGCTACACCAGCTTCGTCGGTCCGGGCAATTGCGAGATCACGACCTGTGATTGCAAGATCGAGGTGCCCGCGAAACTGCCGCAGATGCCTTCCTATCACCTCAAGCGGCCGGACGGGACGGGGGTGTCGCTGGTCAATATCGGTGTGGGTCCGTCGAACGCCAAGACGGCAACCGACCATATTGCGGTGCTGCGCCCCCATGCCTGGTTGATGGTCGGCCACTGTGCCGGCCTGCGCAACTCGCAGCGGCTGGGCGATTTCGTCCTGGCCCATGCCTATTTGCGTGAGGACAAGGTGCTGGACGATGACCTGCCAATCTGGATCCCGATCCCGCCGCTGGCGGAGATCCAGCGCTCGCTGGAGCAGGCCGTGGCGGATGTGACCGAACTGGAGGATTTCGAACTCAAGCGCATCATGCGTACGGGCACCGTGGCGTCCCTGGACAACCGCAACTGGGAACTTCGCGATCACACCGGCCCTGTCCAGAGGCTCAGCCAGTCGCGCGCCATTGCGCTGGATATGGAAAGTGCGACCATCGCGGCCAACGGTTTCAGGTTCCGCGTGCCCTATGGGACGCTGCTCTGCGTCAGTGACAAACCCCTGCACGGCGAGCTGAAACTGCCCGGCATGGCGTCCGATTTCTACAAGGACCAGGTGGGGCGTCACTTGCTTATCGGTATTCGGGCGATGGAAATCCTGAGGGGCATGCCATTGGAACGCATCCACAGCCGGAAACTGCGCAGTTTCGAGGAAACAGCCTTCCTGTAACCGCGCCACGCCGCCCTGACGCCGGGTCAACCCTAAAAAAAAGGGGAAAACCTGCCAATTTGGTCAAATTTCGGGACACAAATGATTGTGTACCCCAACCATATCCAGTTTAATGCGCGCAATCTAACCCCAGCATAGGGGGCCAACGAGGAGTTATTTACATGGCAAAACCGATGACCAAAACCCAACTGGTGGCTGCTCTGGCCGAACAGATGGGCGCTGACAAGAAAGCCGCTTCGGCCGCTCTGGACGGTATCGTGTCGATTATCACCGACGAAGTTTCGGGTGGCGGCGCAGTGACCCTGCCGGGTGTTGGCAAGATCTACTGCCGTGAACGTCCGGCCCGCATGGTGCGCAACCCCGCCACCGGCGAGCAGATTCACAAGGATGCCGACAAGGTCGTGAAAATGACCATCGCCAAGGCGCTGAAGGACAGCGTGAACGGCTAAGCCCGGCTTCACACGAAATCTGTCAAAGGGTCGCCTCTCCGGCGGCCCTTTTTCATTGCTCTTCCGGTGTCGTTGAGCGGGCAGAAAATCTTGTGTGCAAGGTCAAAAGAACTGCCATTGCCATTTGCCCGGAAGTGCGAAAGTCTCTCTCGACTTTACGACCCTTTCAGATGGAGATTGGAATGGACCTGCGCGCGATCTTCATGGGCTTGGGGTTTGCATTTCTCTGGAGCTCGGCCTTTACCTCAGCGCGGGTGATCGTGGCCTATGCGCCGCCTATGGGCTCGCTTGCGGTGCGATTCCTGATCTCGGGACTGATCGGAGTGGCAATTGCCAGGGCGCTGGGGCAGAGCTGGCATTTGACCCGTACCCAGTGGCGCGCGGTGATCATTTTCGGCCTTTGCCAGAACGCGCTCTACCTGGGCTTGAATTTCGTCGCAATGCAATGGGTCGAGGCCGGACTTGCCTCGATCATCGCCTCGACCATGCCGCTGATGGTGGCCCTTGCCGGTTGGAGCCTGTTCGGCGACCGGCTGAAACCGCGGGCGGCCTTTGGTCTGGCGCTGGGTATTGCCGGTGTGATGCTGATCATGGGCTCGCGCCTGTCCGGGGGGGTGGATGTGACCGGCGTGGCGCTCTGTTTCATCGCCGCCGCCGCGCTGACCATCGCCACCCTATCGGTGCGCACCGCAAGTTCCGGCGGCAATCTGATGATGATCGTGGGGCTGCAGATGTTCGTGGGGGCCTTTTCGTTGGCCATCGCCTCATTGGCGCTGGAAACGCCCGAAGTCACCTGGACATGGCAACTGGGCGCCGCATTTACCTATACCGTGCTGGGGCCGGGCCTGTTGGCCACCTGGATCTGGTTTGCCCTGGTCACGCGTGTCGGAGCGGTGCGCGCAGCCACCTTCCATTTCCTCAACCCTTTCTTCGGTGTGGTCGTCGCCGCCGTTCTGCTGGGCGAGGCGCTGGGCTGGCTCGACGGGATTGGCGTGGCGATCATCACCCTCGGTATCCTTCTGGTGCAGCTGGCAAAGAAAGATCCCTTGCGGGCGTGATCTGGCCCACCCCTGCATTCCGCCAGTGCTGCCGACCTTCCCGGCGACGGGCAGTCGAATCGTATGGAAGCCACAACGGCCCCCTTTTCATCTTTCAAAAATATCCCCGCCGGAGGCAACGCGCCCGCTTGCGGGCGCGCCACGCCCAACCGGGCACAAGCCGAAGGCGCAGGGCGCGGGCGGGAGAGCTACCCGATCGGACCGCGCACACCACCGGTCTGGGCACGGTCCATCAGCAGGTGATCCAGCACCACGCAGGCGGCCATCGCCTCGCCCACGGGCACCGCGCGGATGCCGACACAGGGGTCGTGGCGGCCCTTGGTGATAACCTCGATGGGCTCACCGGACTTGGTGATCGACTTGCGCGGGGTCAGGATCGAGCTGGTCGGTTTCACCGCGAAGCGCACGACAATGTCCTGCCCGGTGGAGATCCCGCCCAGAATACCGCCCGCGTGGTTCGAGCTGTATTCGGGACCGTCTGGCCCCATGAAGATCTCGTCGGCATTGGATGTGCCCCGCAGCGCGGCGGCGGCCATGCCTTCGCCAATCTCGACACCCTTCACGGCGTTGATCGACATCATCGCGGCAGCCAGATCAGTGTCCAGCTTGGCATAGACCGGTGCGCCCAGGCCCGCAGGGGCGCCGCGCACCACGACCTCGACCGCGGCGCCGACCGAGTCATTGTCCTTGCGGATCTGTTGCAGATAGGCCTCCCACGCGGTGGCGGCCGTGGCGTCGGGCAGCCAGAACGGGTTTCCGTCGATCGCATCCCAGTCGAATTTCGACCGGTCCAGATGCAGATCACCCATCTGGGTCATGTAGCCCCTGACCTCGATCCCCGGCACCAGCACCTTCAGCACCTCGCGCGCCACCCCCCCGGCGGCCACGCGCGCGGCAGTTTCACGGGCGGACGAGCGCCCCCCTCCGCGCGGATCGCGAATGCCGTATTTCTGCCAGTAGGTGATGTCGGCGTGGCCGGGGCGGAAGGTCTTTTCGATCTCGCCATAATCCTTCGAGCGCTGATCGGTGTTCTCGATCATCAGCTGGATCGGCGTGCCGGTGGTCTTGCCCTCGTAGACCCCTGACAGGATGCGCACGGCATCCGGTTCGTTCCTTTGGGTCATGTTCTTGTTCTGACCCGGGCGGCGCCTGTCCAGCCAGAACTGGAGCATCCCGGGGTCCAGCGCCACGCCCGGCGGGCAGCCATCCACCGTCGCGCCAAGCGCCGGCCCGTGGCTTTCGCCCCAGGTGGTGACGCGGAAGAGGTGTCCAAAGCTGTTCATCGACATGGGCGTGCTCCTTGTGTCCCCGCGTGATAGCGGCTTGGCGCGCCGTTGAAAAGTCAGCTTGGGCGGCGGTGTTTCGGTTTCGGGCTGGGGCCGGCGTCGTAACGCGGGTTCGGGTTGCGCAGGACCGGGTTGCGGTTGGACACATCGGGACGTGTTTCGCGCCAGACGATGAAGATGCCCGACGCAATGATGATGCCCGCGCCCACCGCCACCCACATGTCGGGCCGTTCGGCAAAGAACAGCGCGCCGAAACCCGCGGCCCAGATAATCTGCGAATACTGCGTGGGGGCGACCACGGCGGCAGGGGCTGCGCGATAGGCCATGATAATGCCGCCCTGCGCGATGACCGACAGCAGCCCGACCGAGGCCACAAGTCCCAGATCCGTCAGTTCCATCGGATTGTAGACGAAGGGCAGCATGATCCCCATCGCCAGGATCGCTGCCAGCATCGGATAGAGGATCATCACCGCCGAACGCTCCTTGCCCCCGATCTTGCGCACGATGATGGAACCGAAACTCGACGCCACTGCGGCGGTCAGCGCGCTGAGATGACCAAAGCTGACCTGCGTCACCCCCGGCCGCAACACCACGATCACGCCGATCAGCCCGACAATCACCGCCCCCCAGCGTTGCAGGCGCACCTTCTCCCCCAGCAGCAGCGCCGATAGCGCGGTGATCAGCAGGGGCGTGGCGAAAAGAAGCGCATAGACCTCGGCCAGCGGCAGCACCGTGAAAGCATAAAAGGCCGAGGCCATCGCCAGCACCGTCATCGCCGCCCGACCCAGGATCAGCCAGGGATGGTGCGGGCGGAAATTATCCACCTGCCGGTCGGCCAGCATCACCACCGCCATTGGCACGAAGGCAAACAGCATTGCGAAGAAGATGATCTGGAACACCGAATAGGTCATGCCCAGAGCCTTGATGATGGCATCATGCGTGGCGAAAAGCGCGAAAGCACCAAAGGCGGCGCCCAGGCCCCTGAGGGGCGATTGGGAGGTCTCGGACATGGGTCTGTTCCGGGGTTTTGGCTGTGTTACCGCTCACATTGCGCCAAAAGGAACCGGCGTCAAGGGGCTTGCCTTTGTGGCCACAAAGGTTCACAGAAGACGGACCTCGGGGTGCCTGGTTTTTCCTGGCTGAGATGCAATATCGCGAACCCGTAGAACCTGAACCGGTTAAGACCGGCGGAGGGAAGGTGATCCTCACCCGAACACCGTCCGGCGAAATGGAGGATGACATGAAAACCTTTCCCGTTATCGCAGGCGCTTTGATGGCAACGGCCGCGCAGGCCGAAACCCTGACCGTCTACACTTATGACAGCTTTACCTCGGAATGGGGCCCGGGCCCGGCGGTCGAGGCCGCGTTCGAGGCCGAATGTGGCTGCGACCTGGAGTTTGTGGCCGTTGGCGACGGGGCCGAGCTTCTGTCGCGCCTGAAGCTCGAAGGCGCGCGTACCAAAGCTGACGTGGTGCTGGGCCTCGACACCAACCTGACGGCCGCGGCCGAGGCGACCGGGCTGTTCGCGCCTCATGGCGTGACCGGCGACTGGACCCTGCCGGTCGATTGGGCCGATGCGACTTTCGTGCCCTATGACTGGGGTTACTTCGCCTTTGTCTATGACAACACGAAAGTCTCTAACCCGCCCAAAAGCTTTGCCGAACTGGCCGACAGCGACCTGTCCATCGTGATCCAGGATCCGCGCAGCTCGACCCCCGGCCTGGGCCTGCTTCTGTGGGTGAAGTCGGTCTATGGTGACAAGGCAGGCGAGGCCTGGGCCTCGCTGAACGATCAGGTCGTGACCGTGACCAAGGGCTGGTCCGAGGCCTATGGCATGTTCCTGGAGGGTGAGGCCGACATGGTGCTCTCCTACACCACCTCGCCGGCCTATCACCTGATCGCCGAGGAGGACGCGTCGAAATCCGCCGCTGCCTTTAGTGAAGGCCATTACATGCAGATCGAAGTGGCGGGCAAGATTGCCTCCACGGACGTACCCGAGCTGGCCGACCAGTTCCTGGCCTTCGTGGGCTCGGACGCCTTCCAGTCAATCATCCCGACCACCAACTGGATGTATCCGGCGGTCACGCCGGCAGCGGGCCTGCCGGACGGGTTTTCGACCCTGATCCAGCCGGAAAAGGCTCTGATCGTCCCGGCGGCCAAGGCGGATGCCGTGCGCGACGCCGCGCTGACCGAATGGCTGGCAGCGTCGGCCAAATGACACGGACCACCACCCTTGGCGCCCTCGCGCTGGGGGTGGTGGTCTGCCTGACGCTGGGCACGCTCGTCGCGGTGGCCTGGCGCGCAGAAGGGGCGGGCGGATTTGGCCCTGCCGACTGGGCGGCGATCCGTTTCACCCTGTGGCAGGCGGCTTTGTCTGCCGCGCTCTCGGTCGCTCTGGCCGTGCCGGTCGCCCGCGCCCTTGCCCGGCGCAGATTTCCCGGACGCGGCATCCTGATCACCCTTCTGGGGGCCCCCTTCATCCTGCCGGTGATCGTTGCGGTTCTGGGCCTGCTCGCCGTGTTCGGGCGCGCGGGCATCCTGTCTCAGGCGCTGATCTGGGCCGGGTTGGAGCCCGTGTCCATCTATGGTTGGCATGGTGTCATCATCGCGCATGTCTTCTTCAACCTGCCGTTGGCGACGCGACTGATCCTTCAGGGCTGGCTGGCGATCCCGGCGGAACGGTTCCGCCTCGCCGCGTCGCTGGGTTTTGCCCCCTCGGACATATTTCGCGTGTTCGAACGTCCGATGCTGCGCGAGGTTGTGCCCGGAGCGCTTCTGGTGATCTTCCTGATCTGCCTGACCTCCTTCGCCGTGGCGCTGGCACTGGGCGGCGGTCCGCGTGCCACCACGGTGGAGCTTGCCATCTACCAGGCCTTCCGCTTCGATTTCGACCTGGGCAAGGCCGCCCTTCTGGCGCTGGTGCAGTTTGCCATGGGCGCGGGCGCGGCGCTGATCGCCTTTCGCGTGGCCATCCCCGGAGGCATGGGTGGCGGGCTGGACCGGGCTGTGACACGCTGGGACGGAGGCGGTTGGCTGGTGGTCCAGGACGTGCTGTGCATCGGGTTGGCGGCGCTGTTTCTGGTGCTGCCGCTGTCGATGATCGTTGCGCGAGGTGTACCGGAGCTGATGTCTCTGCCCGGCTCTGTGATCGAGGCCGCGGGCCTGTCCATCGTCGTTTCGCTCTCATCCGCGCTGCTGTGCCTGTCGCTTGCCCTCCCGATTGCGGCCCTCGCGGTGCGACGTGGATCGGCCTTGGTCGAAGGTGTGGGGTATCTGACCATCGCCGCCTCGCCGCTGGTCATCGGTACCGGGCTGTTCGTCGTGGTCTTTCCGATCATGGATCCCTTTGCCCTGGCTCTGCCGGTCACGGCTTTGGTGAACGCAGCCATGGCCCTGCCCTTTGCCCTGCGCGCCCTGACGCCCGCTTTGGCCGGAATAGAGACCAATTTCGGACCTTTGGCCGACCAGCTGGGTCTTGCCGGTTGGGCGCGGTTCAGGCGGCTCTGGCTGCCTCGCCTGCGCCGTCCGCTGGGCTTTTCGGGCGGGCTTGCAGCTGCGTTGAGCATGGGGGATCTGGGTGTCATCACCATGTTCGCCGACCCGCAGACCGCGACGCTGCCTTTGCAGATGTATCGCCTGATGGGCGCCTACCGCATGGATGATGCGGCGGCGGCCGGGCTCTTGCTGCTGTCGCTGTCGCTGGTGATATTCTGGATCTTCGACCGAGGAGGCCGCGTGGATGCTGACGCTTGAGGGGATGCGAGTCGAGATGGAGGGTTTCACGCTCGACGCCGAACTGAGCGTGCCCACCGGCGCGCGGGTGGCCGTTCTGGGCCCGTCCGGCGCGGGCAAGTCCACCCTGCTGGGCGCGATCGCCGGGTTCCAGCCGGTGGCGGCAGGGCGGGTGCTGTGGAAGGGTGCAGCGATGCCCGCCGCCCCCGCGAAACGGCCCGTCAGCATGGTGTTCCAGGACAACAACCTGTTCCCGCATCTCAGCGCCTTCGACAATGTCGCGATGGGCCTTTCGCCGTCCCTGCGCCTGTCCGAGGCAGAGCGTGTGCGGGTCGGGGGCGCATTGCAGCGGGTCGGATTGAACGGTTATGGGGATCGTAAGCCCGGGCGCCTGTCCGGCGGTCAGGTGGCCCGCGTGGCGCTTGCAAGGGTCCTGTTGCGCGACCGGCCGCTTCTGTTGCTGGACGAGCCCTTCGGCGCGCTGGGACCGGCCCTGAAGGCCGAGATGCTGTCCCTGGTGGCAGACCTTCTGGACGAGACCGGCGCGACGCTGATGATGGTCAGCCATGAACCGCAAGATGCCCGGCTGATCGCCGATCACGTGGTGCTGGTGGCCGAGGGCCGGGCCCATGCGCCGGTGTCGACTGGCGAGATTTTCGCCAACCCGCCCGAAGCCCTGCGTGACTACCTGGGGCAAGCCTGACCAGATCCGATTTCCGGAACCGAAAAGGGCGCCCCGCAGGGCGCCCTGATCGTGTCTCTATGTGAAGCGGATCACAGGTCCAGCTTCTTGCCCTTGTGCGGTGCCCAGAGCTTCTTGTTCGTCAGGTAGAGCAGAACGGTCAGCAGGGTCAGCAGCATGACGGCGACGAAGCCGGCTTGTTGGCGGGCCATCATCTTGGGCTCGGCGGTCCACATCAGGAAGGCAGCCACGTCGACCGCCTCGCTGTGGGCGTCGTTGGCGCTACCATCGTCGAATTCAACGTCTTCGCCGTAAAGCTGCGGCGGCATCGCCGTCCAGCCGCCCGGGAAGGCCTTGTTTGCGTAAAGCACCGAACCCGCGACTTCCATCTCTTCGCCGGTGAAGCCGGTCAGGAATGCGGTGATGTATTCGGTGCCACCAAGGCCCTTGACCAGCTGGTTGATGCCGGTGCCGGCCGGGCCCGAGAAGCCCGCGCGCGCCTTCGCCATGAGGCTCAGGTCGGGGGCATTCGGATCATTGCCTTCCGGGAAGGGGTCGGTCGGCTTGGCGGCACGGAAGTCACCGTCGCCGTCTTCCAGATCGGGATCCCAGACCTCGAAGTTCTCGGCCGCATAGGCGCGAACCTGGTCCATGGTGAAGCCGACACCGCCTTCATCCGCAAGGGAGCGCAGCGGCACGAACTTCAGGCCGTGGCAAGATGCGCAGACCTCGGTAAAGATCTTCAGGCCGCGCTGCAGCTGGTTCTGATCATAGGTGCCAAACGGACCCTCGAACGAAAAATCTTCGTCTTCGATCGGACCGCCAGTGACGGCGGCGATTGCGCCACCGGTGGTCAGAGCCAGGGCCAGGGCGGCGGTTGCTGTGAGTTTCTTGATCATTTCTCTCGATCCTCTCACTCGGCTGCGCCGGGATAGTGGGCGTTGAAGTCTTCCTCAATGGTCGCCGGCGGCGTCTCGGGCTTCTCGATGAGGCCCAGCAGCGGCAGGATGATCAGGAAGTAGGCGAACCAGTAGGTCGCACCGATCAGCGAAATCCAGTCATGCGGGAAGTTCGTGTCACGGGCACCGACCCACATCAGGACGAGGAAGTCGATCACCAGCAGACGGTACCACCAGCGGAACATCGGGCGATACTGGCCCGAACGGACCGACGAGGTGTCGAGCCAGGGGGCAACCGCCATCACCGCGATGGCGCCAAACATGGCCAGCACGCCGAAGAACTTCGCGTCGACGATGCCGCCGGTGATGAAGCTGACGAACTGCACGGCCCAGACGTCGGCGGTGAAGGCGCGCAGGATCGCGTAGAACGGCAGGAAGTACCATTCGGGCACGATGAACGCAGGCGTCATCAGCGGGTCTGCTTCGATATAGTTGTCCGGGTGTCCCAGGTAGTTCGGCATGAAACCGACGATCGCGAAGAAGATCAGCAGGATCAGCGACAGGGCGAACAGGTCCTTGATCACGAAGTAGGGCCAGAAGGGCAGGGTGTCCTTCTCGGCTTCTTCCTTCGAGCCGCGCCGCACTTCCACGCCGGTCGGGTTCGAGTTGCCCGTGGTGTGGAACGCCCAGATGTGCAGCGCCACCAGGGCGGCGATCACGAAGGGCAGCAGATAGTGCAGCGAGAAGAAGCGGTTCAGCGTGGGGTTGCCAACTGCCGGGCCGCCCAGAAGCCAGGTCTGGATCGGCTCACCGATGAACGGGATGGCGCCGAACAGGCCGGTGATGACGGTCGCGCCCCAGAAGGACATCTGACCCCAGGGCAGAACGTAGCCCATGAAGGCCGTGCCCATCATCATCAGGTAGATCAGCATGCCGATGATCCAGGTCACTTCGCGCGGCGCCTTGTAGGAGCCGTAGAACAGACCGCGGAACATGTGGATATAGACGGCAACGAAGAACAGCGAGGCGCCGTTCGCGTGCAGATACCGAAGCATGTAGCCGCCGTTCACGTTACGCATGATGTGCTCGACCGAGGCGAAGGCAAGGTCGACATTGGGGGTGTAGTGCATCACCAGGATGATGCCGGTGACGATTTGCAGCACCAGGCAGAAGGCCAGGACGATGCCCCAGATCCACCACCAGTTCAGGTTCTTGGGGGTGGGAATCATCAGTGTGTCATAGGCCAGGCCCACGACGGGCAGGCGCTGATGCAGCCATTTTTCGAAACCCGTCTTGGGCTCGTAATGATCGTGCGGAATTCCGGACATGTAAGTCTCCCTTAGCCCAGCTTGATCGTTGTTTCGTCGAGGAACTCGGCGACGGGGACGAGAAGGTTTTCGGGGGCCGGACCTTTGCGGATGCGGCCCGAAGTGTCGTAGTGCGACCCGTGGCAGGGGCAGTACCAGCCGCCGTATTCACCGGCGCCATCGCCCAGGGGCACACAGCCCAGGTGGGTGCAGACACCCATCATGACCAGCCATTCGCCGGCTTCGTCCATCGCACGGTTCTGGTCGTCGGCGGACAGCAAGTCCTCGCGGTTGTCGTTGCGGGCGAAAGCATCGATCAGGTCGGCGGCATTGTTTTCGGCGCGGGCCTGCTCGATCTCATCCGTGGTGCGGCGGCGGATGAACACCGGCTTGCCCCGCCATTTCACCGTGATCTGACTGCCCACTTCGACCCCCGAGATGTCCACCCGGATCGAGCTGAGCGCTTTCACGTCAGCGGAGGGGTTCATCTGGTTGACGAGCGGCCATACTGCGGCTCCGGCTGCCACGGCGGCGGTGCCCCCGGTGGCGTAATACAGGAAATCCCGACGGGTTCCCCCTTGGTCGTCAGCGTGTGACACGTTCGCATCTCCCTAGCTAGGTCGCATTTCGCGACCGACACGACGGAAGGCCGCGCTTGCGCGCAGCCCGTTGGGGCGCTGTTTAGCCAAGGAAAGGTGCTGCGTCCAGCGGTCAATAGGGCGCAGACGCCGAAAAGCAAGCCCGGCGTGGTCAGAAAATCACCATGTTCAATGCTGGTTAGCGCAAACGAGCCGAATCAGTCTTGACCTGCGTCAAGAAACCGCGACCGGGGGAGGTGGGTTGATCCGCGTCGTGGCTGGCATCAACCGGAGAACGCGCGTGGACTGTTTCGATATCGCGACGATGTTTCGTCAGGCGCTCGGGTTTCCGTTCGATCCGACCCTCCGGTGATCCTCGACCCGGCGCCGGATGATGCTGTCTTCACTCCCACCAGAATGCCGATCCCCGCCGCCATTTCACCCGGGGCGGCGAAACGGTGCCCCGGCGGATGGGTCATCCCACCGGCTTCGTCGCCTGCATGCTCTCGCGCTGGCAGAAGACCGCAAACCAGTCGTCCAGCGCGTCTCGGCCCTTGCGCCACTGGCGGTCTCCGTGGCGGAAGTCGAGGTAGCCCAGGGCGCAGGCCACGGCGATCTGGCCCATGTCGAGCGGGCCCGAAAGATGGCTCATCCAGCGTTCATTCAGCGCGTCCAGGGCGCCTTCGATCTTGGACCATTGCGCGTCCAGCCAGCCCCTGTCCTGCTTGTCATCCGGACGGCAGCGGCCTTCGTAGACCATCAACACGGCGGCATCCAGAAGCGCGTCGGCGGTTGCCTCCAGCGTCAGCACCTCCCAAATGCGCTCGGACGGGTACAAATGCCCCCCGGCCCGGGCGTCCAGGAACCGTGTCACCACGCGGCTGTCATAGAGTGTCGGGCCATCCGGGCGGATCAGGGCGGGAATCTTCGACAGGGGGTTGGCGGCGGTCACTTCGGCGGCCGGAGCCAGCGGAGTGGTCGAGACGTCGATCTGCTCCACTTCCCCGTCCTGGCCGGTTTCAAGCAGAAGCACCCGCACCTTGCGCACGAAGGGCGAGGCGGGCGAGGAAATCAGTTGCATGGGGTCAAACCTTTCGGAAACGAATGCGGGTAAGCGTGGTGGCGTCGATCTCGACCCCCGGACCGTCAGAGCCCAGGCGGATCACACGACGAAAACGATGTGTGGCATTGACCTGTTCGGCTTCCCGCCGGGCGGTCAGACCCTCGGGCACCTCGTCCATCGCGTCTTCGGCCCGCTGATCGCGGCGCCCCTTTTCGACGGTCCGGGCAATCGCATATCCGGCAAGCGCGACGGTTCCATATCGCAGGGCAAGGGCGGCGACGGGGGCTAGGGGCAGGGCCATGACATTCTCCTCCTGAGAGAAAATGTAGGAAGGAGAGGTGTGAAAGTCCACCTATTCGGGCGGCATGCGCATCAGCGCGCTCAGGCCATCGAGCTCCTGCCCGACCCCGCCGGGCAATGCCTCGGCGGCGCCCAGGCGGGCGATATCGGGCTTGTTCTGGTTCAGCTTCCAGGTGCCGTCCACCGCGCCGATCTCCAGCTTTACGGGCTGGATCATGCGCATCATGCGGTTCATGACCTCCGGGCTGACCTTGGCGCTGAGCCAGACCGGTTTCGGGGCCAGCCGGGCCTCGAATTCCGCCGACAGCAAGTCCAGCACCCCGCGCAGCCGGATGTCGGCCATGCGCGTGAGCGACCCGCGCAGATGCACCGCGACATAGTTCCAGGTCGGCACCTGGTCGGGCATGTCGTACCAGTCCGGCGAGACATAGCCATCCGGCCCCGACACGGCCAGAACAGCGGGCAGGTCCTGCTCCAGCGCCCGGGCAATGGGGTTCGAGCGCATCAGGTGCAGATAGGCCTCGGTCCCCTCGGCATTCACCACGAAGGGCACATGGGCCAGCAGGGGGCCGGAACCACCATTGACCGACAGCACGCCAAAGCCGCGCTCGCGCGCGAAGGCCAGGTTGCGGGTGGTGGGCGTGTCGCGAAAGACGGGGTTCGGGTGCATGGGACCTCCTCGGATCGGAGGCAGCCTGTCAGACGGTCAGCTGTCCGTCCAGTATCCCGGTGACGCGGGCGGTCACGATCTGGGCTTCGATCTGATCGCTGCCAAAGCGCACCTCGGCAAACTGTTCGGTGCGGCCCATGCGCGGGTTTTCCATCAGGATGCGATGGGTCCGGCCGATCTGGGCCGCCAGGTGCCGTTCCACCTGCCGGGCGCCCGCCTCGCGCAGGCGTGCGGCGCGGGCCTTGATCACATTCCCGTCCACCTTGTTCGGGATCTTCGCCGCCGGCGTGCCTTCGCGCGCCGAATAGGGAAAGACATGCAGCCAGGTCAGCTCGCAATCGGCCACCAGCTTGACCGAATTCTCGAAGGCCTCATCCGTCTCGGTCGGGAAACCTGCGATGATGTCTGCGCCAAAGGTGATCCCGGGCCGCAGTTTCTTCGCCGCTTCGGTAAAGGCGATGGCATCGTCGCGCAGGTGGCGGCGCTTCATGCGTTTCAGGATCAGGTCGTCGCCGTGCTGAAGCGACAGGTGCAGATGCGGCATCAGGCGCGGCTCGGTCGCGATGGCCAGCATCAGGTTTTCGTCCGCCTCGATCGAATCGATCGAGGAAATGCGCAGGCGCGGCACGTCGGTCAGTTTCAGGATCCGCATGACCAAGTCGCCCAGGCGCGGCTCGCCGGGCAGGTCCGCGCCCCAGGACGTCAGGTCGACCCCAGTCAGCACCACCTCGTTGAAGCCGCGGTCCACCAGGCGCTTGATCTGATCCACCACGACGCCTGCGGGCACGGAACGCGAATTGCCCCGGCCATAGGGGATGATGCAGAAGGTGCAGCGGTGGTCGCAGCCGTTCTGGACCTGCACGTAGGCGCGGCTTCGCGTGCCGAACCCGTCGATCAGATGGCTGGCGGTTTCCGTCACCGACATGATGTCGTTGACCTGTACCCGTTCGGTATCACCGATCAGGTCGGGGGCGAGGCCCGCCCAGGTTTCCGGCGCCATCTTTTCCGAATTGCCGATGACTGCGTCCACCTCCTCCATGCCTGCGAAAGTCTCGGGCTCGGTCTGAGCGGCGCAGCCGGTGACGATCACCTTGGCATCCGGGTTGTCGCGGCGCAGCTTGCGGATCTCCTGCCGCGCCTTGCGCACCGCCTCGGCGGTGACGGCGCAGGTGTTCACCACAACAGCACCTTCGACACCCGCCTCGGCGGCCAGGCGTTTCATCGCCTCGGTCTCATAGGCGTTCAGGCGACAACCGAGCGTCGCGAAGACGGGGGGCTTGGCGGTCATCAGAGCGCGTCCAGGAAGGCTGGGGTCAGTTCGGCCTCGAAGACGAAGGCTGTCGGGCCGGTCATCCACACACCGTCCTCGCGCCAGTCAAGCGACAGCCAGCCGCCGTCGACCTCCATGCGCACCTTGCGGTCGGTGAGGCCGCGCTGCGCGGCGGCCACGGCGGTGGCGCAGGCGCCCGAACCGCAGGCCAGCGTAATGCCGGTGCCACGTTCCCAGACCCGCATGCGAATTTCGTCCCGGCTGCGCACTTGGGCAAATTCCACATTGGTGGCTTCGGGGAAGAGCGGATCTTTCTCGAACCGCGCGCCGATCCCGGCCACGTCCACGCCCTCCGCATCCTCGACGAAAAAGACGCAATGGGGATTGCCCATGCCAACCGCCACCGGATCGCCCTCCAGTGGCAGGTGTTGCAGGTTCACCTCCCGCGCCAGGGGCACTTCGCGCCAGGTCAGCTGCGGCTGGCCCATGTTCACCGTGACCAGCGCGCCTTCGCTGCGTGCCTCCAGAACGCCTCGCGCGGTGCGAATGATCAAACGATCCGTCCGCGCGCGATCCATCATGTAGCGCGCCACGCAGCGGGTGGCATTGCCACAGGCCCCGGCGCGGCTGCCGTCCGAGTTCCAGAAATCAAGATCGATGTCCGCCACGTCCGATGTGCGGATTTCGGCCAACTGGTCGAATCCCACCCCCCGGTGCCGATCCCCCAGCGCAGCGGCCAACTCGCGAGTCACCACGGGTTCGCGCCCCCGTGAATCGATCATCACGAAGTCATTTCCCGCCCCATGCCATTTCATGAAACGCAGGGATTCTGTCTGTTGCGGCCTTGTCATGAAGGGCGATATACGCCCCCCCCAATTAATTTGCCAGAGATCGTGAAGATTCCTGCCAAAATGTGCTTGACCCGCCCCGCTCCGGGTTATACTCACCGGCTCCACAGAGTGGGCCGTTAGCTCAGTTGGTAGAGCAACTGACTTTTAATCAGTGGGTCGTAGGTTCGAATCCTACACGGCTCACCACTTTCATCCTGAATATCAAGATGTTGCGAGCCGCGTCGAAAGACGCGGCTTTCGTGTTTCTAGTCGCCGGAAGCAATACGGACGCACAGTGGTCAAGACTGAGTTGTGGTCTTCCTGGCACGTCCGATTCTTCCATGGCACTCTCGAAATCAAGGTACTCGACCCTACCAGCCGCTCACTTGGTCCTGGCCGCGCTGGTGCGCCGCCGGTTGATCATGCTTGTCAGGCCAGAGATCGTAAGCCTGCGTGTCTGGAAACCATGATCGTACCTCGCAAGGGACCACGCGGTCGTTTCTCACACAGTTTTGTTGAAAGCCCGTATCGAATTGCGCGACCAGAATCCCCATATTCAGGATGTCAGGATTGCAAACGACCAAAGACACTGTGTGATCAGAGGCCGGCCTTGATCGGCGTAAGACGTCAGGTGTTTCGACCCGGGGACCACAGGTGTTTCACAGGGAGGCAAGACGGGCTGGAATGGGGCGGTATAGGCAAGACCTTCTGGGGCAAGAAGTCGTTTTGGACTTGCCGCAGCCCTGTTTTGGTGGGGCGACTTCAGAGTTCAAGCGCATGGGAGACGATCTGGTAGGAGGCTAAACGATGGACGACATTTTTGAGGTTTTCACCAAGCAGCACCAGGAAGAAGACATCGAAATCTCTCTTGGTGAATACCTGACCAGGTGCAGGGACGACCAGTCCTTGTATGCGGGGGTTGCGGAACGCATGCTGAAAGCCATCGGGCCGGAAGAGCTGATCGAAACATCGAAAGACCCTCGGCTCGGGTCAATCTTCCAGAACAGAACACTCAAACTCTACCGTGCCTTCGATGACTTCTTCGGAATGGAAGAAACCATCGAACGCATTGTCGGCTATTTCCGCTATGCGGCGCAGGGTTTGGAAGAACGAAAACAGATTCTTTATCTCTTGGGTCCGGTAGGTGGCGGCAAGTCCTCTTTGGCGGAACGCCTGAAGCGCCTGCTGGAAGAGCAGCCGATCTTTGTCCTCAAGGCCGGTGATCGGATCAGCCCGATCTTTGAAAGTCCTCTCGTCCTGTTCGACCCGGTCCGGATGGGTGACATTCTGTATGATCAATATGGAATTGCGCGCCATCGCCTTCCCGGTCTGATGTCGCCATGGGCCGTCAAGCGGCTGGACGAGTTCGGGGGTGACATCAGCAAGTTCAACGTCGTCCGCCTTTATCCGTCGCGTTTGCGTCAGATCGCGATTGCCAAGGTCGAACCGGGTGATGAAAACAACCAGGACATCTCGACCCTGGTGGGCAAGGTCGATATCCGCCAGTTGGAACACTTCAGCCAGAGCGACCCCGACGCCTACAGTTTCTCGGGCGGAATGAACCGCACGACCCAGGGGCTGATGGAGTTCGTGGAGATGTTCAAGGCCCCGATAAAGATGCTGCACCCGATGCTTACTGCCACGCAGGAAGGCAACTACATGGGGACCGAAAGCTTCGGCGCGATCCCCTATCAGGGCATCATTCTGGCCCATTCCAACGAAAGCGAATGGCAGCAGTTCAAGAACAACAAGAACAACGAAGCCTTCATCGACCGGGTCAGCATCGTGAAGGTGCCCTATTGCCTGCGCGTTACCGAAGAAGCGCAGATCTACGCGAAACTGCTTGAAAACAGTGAACTCAAGGACGCCCCCTGTGCGCCCGAGACGCTGAAGATCCTCGCGCGGTTCAGCGTGCTGTCCCGACTGACGCCGCACGAGAACTCGAACCTCTATTCCAAGATGCGCGTCTACGACGGGGAAACCCTGAAGGAAACGGACCCCAAGGCAAAGACCGTTCAGGAATACCAGGATGTGGCCGGGGTCGACGAGGGGATGAGCGGCGTGTCCACCCGCTTTGCCTTCAAGGCGCTGAGCGCGGTGTTCAACTATGACACCGAAGAGGTGGCGGCGGACCCCGTGCATCTGATGTATCTGCTGGAGCAGTTGATCAAGCGCGAACAATTCCCGCCAGAGACCGAAGCGACCTACCTGGAGTTCATCAAGTCGGAACTGGCCCCCCGGTACGGAGAGTTTATCGGCAATGAAATCCAGCGTGCTTACCTGGAGAGCTATTCGGAATACGGTCAGAACGTCTTTGACCGGTATATCGCCTATGCCGATGCCTGGATCGAAGAGCAGGACTACAAGGACCCGGACACCGGTCAGCTTTATGACCGCGAGGTTCTGAACGCGGAACTGTCGAAGATCGAGAAACCTGCCGGAATTTCGAACCCCAAGGATTTCCGCAACGAGGTCGTGAAATTCGCCCTGCGTCATCGGGCCAACACCGGGAAGAACCCGGCGTGGAACTCTTATGAGAAACTGCGTGACGTGATAGAAAAGCACATGTTCAGCCAGGTCGAGGAACTTCTGCCGGTGATCAGTTTCGGCTCCAAGAAGGACAGCGAAACCGAAGGCAAACATGTGGAGTTCGTCGATCGGATGCGGGGCCATGGCTACACCGCGCGACAAACGCGCAGGCTGGTTGAATGGTACATGCGGGTGAACAAGGCCGGCTAGACGAGGGAGGGCCAGGGACAGATGCATCACTTCATCGACAGGCGCCCCAATCCGAAGGGCAAGAGCCTGGCCAACCGTCAGCGGTTTCTGCGCAGGGCGCGCCGCCACGTCAAGGAGATGGTCGACAAATCCGTACGTGACAGCACGATCAAGGAGAGCAGCTCAAGGGGACTGGTCAGCGGCGAGCAGGTGACGATTCCGGTCAAGGGCATCCGCGAACCCCGGCTGGTGCATGCCAGCAATTCCGGCCTGCGTCACCGTGTGTTCCCGGGCAATCGGGAGTTCGTGGTTGGCGACCGGTTCAAAAGACCCAAGGGCGGTGCCGGAAGTGGCGGACGGAAGGCGTCCGATGGCGGTGAGGGGGAGGACGAGTTCACCTTCGTACTGACCAAGGGCGAATACCTCGAAATCCTCTTCGAGGGGCTGGAACTGCCTGACCTGATCAAACGCAACATTCTGGAAACAGAATCCGTGAGCCGCCGCAGGGCCGGGCTTACGACGCAGGGGACGCCTGCCAACCTCAACCTGATCCGTACCATGCGCAATGCGCTTGGGCGCCGCCTGGCCCTGCGCCGCCCGTCGCTTTCGGACATCCAGAGGCTTGAGGCCGAGATAAGCGCGCTCGAGGATCAGACGCCGCTGAACCCAGAGCAACGCCAGCTTCTGGAGGCCCTGCGCGAACAGATGGAACGCCTCGTGCGGCGGCGCAAGATCGTGGGCTACATCGACCCGTTGGACCTGCGTTTCGATTCACATGTTCCCGAACGTGTCCGCAACTCCAAGGCCGTTGTGTTCTGCCTGATGGATGTCTCCGGCTCGATGGGAGAGCGGGAGAAGGACTTGGCAAAGCGCTTTTTCGTCCTGCTGCACCTGTTCCTGAAGCGTCGCTACGACAAGATCGACATCGTCTTCATCCGGCACACCCA
>NZ_JASBTN010000033.1 GCF_030148435.1 Aliiroseovarius sp. | reverse complement strand
CCTTCTTCGACAGCGAGGAACTGGCCATGCACATGGAACGCGACGGTGTCGCCCATGTGGAAACCCGGTTGCTGCAGCCGGCCTGAAGACGAAACCTGGCGACGGCCCCGCCTGCATGACCTCAAGGGATGCGGGGCCGTGGATCGCCAAGACCGAGGTGGCCCATGTCATTTGGACCGGCCACCTGATCTGCCCCGGCTGCGGGGCGCAGGTTCTGGACAAGCCCGGCACGGGCCCGAAGAACGCCAAGGAGTGAGACTATGGCAGATTATGATGTGATCGTGATTGGCGGCGGCCCCGGCGGCTATGTCTGCGCCATCCGCTGCGCCCAGCTGGGGCTGAAAACCGCCTGCGTGGAGGGCCGCGAGACACTGGGCGGCACCTGCCTGAACGTGGGCTGCATCCCCTCGAAGGCCCTGCTGCATGCCAGCCACAGCCTGCATGAGGCCGAACACAACTTTGCCGCCATGGGCCTGAAGGGCAAGAGCCCGTCCGTGGATTGGAAGCAGATGCTGGCCTACAAGGACGACGTGATCGGGCAGAACACCAAGGGTATCGAGTTCCTGTTCAAGAAGAACAAGGTCGACTGGCTGAAGGGCTGGGGATCGATCCCCGCCGCCGGTCAGGTCAAGGTGGGCGACGAAGTTCACAATGCCAAGCATATCGTGATCGCGAGCGGGTCCGAGCCGTCGAGCCTGCCGGGTGCCGAGGTGGACGAAAAGATCGTCGTGACCTCCACCGGCGCGCTGGCGCTGCCGAAAGTGCCCAAGAAGATGGTCGTGATCGGCGCCGGTGTGATCGGGCTGGAAATGGGCTCGGTCTACAAGCGCCTGGGCGCCGAGGTGACGGTGATCGAATTCCTCGACGAGATCACCCCGGGCATGGACAAGGACATCCAGAAGACCTTCCAGCGTACGCTGAAAAAGCAGGGCATGGAGTTCATCATGGGCGCCGCCGTGCAGAAGGTCGACAAGACCAAGACCAAGGCCAAGGTGCATTACAAGCTGCGCAAGGATGACAGCGAAGCCATGATCGATGCCGACGTGGTTCTGGTTGCCACCGGTCGCCGCCCCTTCGTCGATGGGCTGGGGCTGGAAGGCGCAGGCGTAAAGATGACCGAGCGCGGCCAGATCGCCACGGATCACTGGCAGACTTCGGTCCCCGGGATCTGGGCCATCGGCGACGTGACCGAAGGCCCGATGCTGGCCCACAAGGCCGAGGACGAGGGCATGGCCGTGGCGGAAAGCATCGCCGGTCAGGCCGGCCACGTGAACTATGACGTCATTCCCGGTGTGATCTACACCTCGCCGGAGGTCGCCTCGGTCGGCAAGACCGAGCAGGAGCTGAAAGAGGCCGGTGTGGATTACAAGGTCGGTAAGTTCTCCTTCATGGGCAATGGCCGCGCCAAGGCGGTGTTCATGGGCGACGGCTTCGTCAAGATCCTGGCCGACAGGGCCACTGACCGGGTGCTGGGCGTGCATATCATGGGCCCGGCGGCGGGCGAGCTGATCCACGAGGCCTGCGTGCTTATGGAATACGGCGGATCGGCCGAGGACCTAGCACGCACCTGCCATGCGCACCCGACCTTCTCGGAAGCCGTGCGCGAGGCCGCGCTGGCCTGTGGCGACGGGGCGATCCACGCGTAAGCGGGTGGACAGGCGAAATGAAGGCGCGCTCCCGCAAACGGGGGCGCGTTTTGCGTTTGGCGAAGCGTCCCTTGCCCGGCTGCGCCTACTCCCGCAGTTCCGCCTCCAGAAACCGTTCGAAATCATCCAGGTTCACCGGTTCGAACTGACCGAACCCCTGCATCCAGACCGAGGCTTCGCGCAGGGCGTCGGGTTCCAGCTTGCACCATTTCACCCGGCCGCGTTTCTCCTGGCTGATCAGGCCTGCGCGGGTGAGGATGGTCAGGTGCTTCGAGATCGCGGCCAGAGACATCGCGAAAGGGTCGGCCACATCCGTGACGGCCATGTCATCCTCAAGCAGCATGGTCAGGATCGCGCGGCGGGTGGGATCCCCCAGTGCGGCAAAGACAAGGTCGAGGCGGTTTTCCATGGCTCTAGCCCTACGGGGATGGAAAGTTATCGTCAACCAAACGGTTGAATAAGCCGAAACCGGGCCATTTCGGCGGGATCAAGCACCGTGGCCGGGTATGGGCAGAGGAATGGTTTGGCAAATCGCGTGTTTTCAATGGGTTGCGAGGCGTGCCGTTAGCGCCAAACCCCGTTGACTCACAGCCCCCGGACCCTTAGCAAGGCGGCAACTGTCACCGGGGTGTAGTCCCATGTCCAAAGAACCTGATCGTGAGCGCCTGGAGGCGCTGGACGAGAAGCTGAAAAAGCTGAAGGGCGAGGACGAGGGGGCCGACACCGGCGGCGCTGACATGAACCAGGCGAACATGGCCTGGCAGATGGTCATCGAGCTTGTGGCCGGTCTTGGGATCGGCTTTGGCATCGGATTCGGGATCGACGCCGTTTTTGGCACGAAACCGATCTTCATGGTGCTGTTCATATTGCTGGGGTTCGCAGCGGGCGTGAAGGTCATGCTCGGAACGGCGGCCCACATGCAGGAAAAACAGGGCGGCGGGGCGTCGTCCGACAAGGAAGAGGGATAGAGACGTGGCTGAACAGAGCGCAAAACAGGGCGGTGGTCTGGCAAAGATCGTTTTCTTCGTGGTGCTGGCCTTGGTTCTGATCTCGGGCGTTGTCTTTGCGCCCGAAACACGCGAACTGGCGATCCACCCGATGGAGCAGTTCAAAGTGACCCCGCTGTTCGGCGGCGATCTGGGCGCCATCACGATCACCAACCAGACCCTGTGGCTGGCGCTGAGCGTGATCTCGGTCATCCTGTTGCTGGTGGTCGGCTCGCGCGGCCGTGCGATCATCCCCTCGCGCAGCCAGTCGATCGCGGAACTGGCCTATGGCTTCATCTACAAGATGGTCGAGGACGTGGCCGGCAAGGATGCCGTGAAATACTTCCCCGGCATCATGACCCTGTTCATGTTCATCGTGACCGCCAACTTCCTCGGCCTGCTCCCGATGAGCTTCACCACGACCAGCCATATCGCCGTGACCGCGATCCTGGCGGGTATCGTCTTCGTCTTCGTCACGATCCTGGGCTTCGTCAAGAACGGCGCCGGGTTCCTGGGCCTGTTCTGGGTCTCGTCCGCGCCGCTGCCGCTGCGCCCGATCCTGGCGATCATCGAGCTGATCTCGTACTTTGTGCGCCCGGTCAGCCACTCCATTCGTCTGGCTGGTAACGTCATGGCCGGCCACGCGGTGATCAAGGTATTCGCCGGTTTCGCCGGCGCCCTGGGTGTCGCCGGCTTCCTGCCGATCTTCGCCATCTCGGCGGTGCTGGCCCTGGAAGTGCTGGTGGCCTTCATTCAGGCTTATGTGTTCACCATCCTCACCTGTGTCTATCTGAAAGACGCTCTGCACCCGTCGCACTGAGCGGCGGCTGCAGCCCGCAAACAACCCCTAATTCAAGCATTCCAACGTAAGGAGAAACGAAAATGGAAGGCAATATCGCTCAAATGGGTCAATTCATCGGTGCTGGTCTGGCTGCTATCGGTTCGGGCGCCGCCGCTATCGGTGTTGGCCACGTTGCCGGTAACTTCCTGGCCGGTGCTCTGCGCAACCCGTCGGCTGCTGCCGGTCAGACCGCGACCCTGTTCATCGGCATCGCCTTTGCGGAAGCCCTGGGCATCTTCTCGTTCCTGGTCGCCCTGCTGCTGATGTTCGCCGTCTGATCCGACGAACCATCCTTACGAGGGGGCAGGTCGCGCCAATCGGCCTGCCCACTGTAAATCCGGTTCCAGGAGATTAAGACATGGCAATAACGACGCAAGAGACCGGTCAGGCCGCAGCCGAAGCAAGCGGCATGCCGCAGCTGGATCCGGCGGCGTTCGGGACCCAGATCTTCTGGCTCGTCGTCACCCTGGTGGTGATCTATTTCGTGCTGACCAAGATTGCGCTTCCGCGCATCGAGGGGGTTCTGGCCGAGCGCCAGTCCACCATCACGAATGACATCGCCGCGGCCGAAGAGCTGAAGCAGAAGGCCATCGAGGCCGAGGACGCCTACAACCAGGCCCTGGCCGATGCCCGCGCCGAGGCGAACAAGATCGTTGCCGAAGCCAAGGCCGAGATCCAGGCCGACGTGGACGCGGCAGCTGCCAAGGCCGACGCCGAAATCGCCGCCAAGGCCGCTGAATCGGAAGCCGCGATTGCGGAAATCCGGGCCGGTGCCGTGGAAAGCGTGAAGGCGGTTGCCAAGGACGCGACCCAGGACATCGTTGCGGCTCTGGGTGGTTCGGCGGATGCCAAGACCATCACGGCGGCCATCACCGCGCGCATGAAAGGGTAAGGACATGAAAAAGCTTCTGACCATCACCCTGCCCGCGGCCCTGACGATCGCCGCGAGCCCGGCCTTCGCTGCCAAGGGTCCGTTCGTGAGCCTTTCCAACACCGACTTCGTGGTGGTGCTGGCCTTCCTGCTGTTCGTCAGCTTCCTGGCCTACATGGGCGTGCCGAAACTGCTGGCAGGCCAGCTGGACAAGCGCGCCGCAGGCATCAAGTCCGAGCTCGACGAAGCCCGTTCCCTGCGCGAAGAGGCCCAGACCGTTCTGGCGTCCTACGAGCGCAAGCAGAAGGAAGTGGCCGAACAGGCAGAGCGCATCGTCGCTCACGCCAAGGAAGAGGCCGCCACGGCCGCGGAACTGGCCAAGGAAGAACTGAGGAATTCGATCGCGCGCCGCCTGGCCGCTGCCGAGGACCAGATCGCTTCGGCCGAAGCCGCTGCCGTCAAGGAAGTGCGCGACACCGCCGCACAGGTTGCCGTGGGCGCCGCCCGCGACATCATTGCAAAACAGATGACCGCCACCGAAGGCAACAAGCTGATCGAAGCGGCCATCAAGGACGTGGAAGCGAAACTGCACTGAGAGCGGCGCCGTGGCCCACCGGGCCGTGGCGACGCTCGCTCATCCGGCAAAACCGGATGTGTGGTGTGTCAACCAAGTCTGACAGTGAGGAAACCCGGGTCCGCGTGACCCGGGTTTTTCATTTCGCAGATGGTTGGCGTGCCGGCGTGGCTTTTTGTTTCATTAGGTGTTGAAATATCTTCAATCTTGAATATAACAAAATTCAGATAAGCGATAGGAGACTCCAATGAACGCACAACGCGCCACCATGTCCTTTGCCGGGTTTTTCGTCCTGCTCAGCCTGACCCTGGCCCATCTGAACGGACAGATCGACATGTACAGGATCGGCTGGCTCTGGTTCACCGCCTTTGTCGGGTTGAACCTGTTCCAGTCCGGCCTGACCGGTTTCTGCCCGCTGACCAAGATCCTGCAGCACCTGGGTCTGCGTCCGGCGTAAGACCTACTTCGCCCGCTCGTGGTCCAACCGCTGGCGGGCGATTTCCTCGTTGCGTTCGGCGCGGCGCTGATCCTCGTAGGCCTCGCAGACCTGATCCAGGTGCCTTTCGATTGCCGCCCGTGCCCGCACCGGGTCGCGTGCCTGAATTGCCGCGTTGATCCGGCCATGCTGCTGAAGCAGGTCCGCTTTTGTCACCTTCTGGCTGAACATGACCTGGCGGTTGTAGAACACCCCTTCGCGCAACAGGTCATACATCGAGCGCATCATATGCAGCATCAGCACGTTGTGGCTGGCCTCGATGATGGCGGTGTGAAAATCGGCGTCCAGTTCGCGCCCCATGCCGTCGCCAGCCGCTTCCATCTTCCTGTAGAGTTGGTCGATCACTTGCAGGTCGGTCTCGGTGCCGTATTTTGCCGCCCGCTCGGCCGCCAGCCCCTCCATATCGCGGCGGAAGGACAGATAGTCGGTCACGGCTTCGTCATGGCGCGAAAACAGCCGGATCAGCGAGGGCGAAAAGGCAGATCCCAGCACATCCGCCACGTAGATGCCGGCGCCCGCCTTGGCGGTCAGAAGCCCCTGGTCCTGGAGATCCGCAATTGCCTCGCGCAGCGAGGGGCGCGACACGCCCAATTTCTCGGCCAGATCCCGTTCGGCAGGCAGCCTTTCGCCGGGTCGCAGAATGCCGCGCAGGATCAGAAGCTCAATCTGTCGGATCACGGCGGCGCTGAGTTTCTCGGACTGGATTTTCTGAAATGGCATCGTTACCTCGCACTCAATTGGTCAAAGAATATGACCACTTCGGGCAAGGGGCAACCTAAAAGGCCGGGCGCGTGGCCCGGCCCTGGAATGATCCTGCGACAGGTCGGATCAGGCGTTGGGGCGAATGATGATCTCGACCCGGCGGTTCTGCTGACGGCCTTCCGGAGTCAGGTTGGTCGCGACCGGGCGATCCTCGCCCATGCCGATGGTCACAACGCGGCTGGCAGAGACGCCATTGTCGAACAGCACCGCGGCCACGGCGGCGGCGCGGCGGCGCGACAGGGACACGTTGTAGGAGGCGTCGCCCTCGTCATCCGTGTGGCCGATCACCTCGACCGTCGAATTCGGATAGTCCTGCAGGTTGCGCGCCAATGCAGCCAGATCGCCGCGTGACAGGTTTGACACGATCGCACTGTCGGTTGCGAACAGGATGTCGTTGGGCAGGGTCACGATCAGCTCGGACCCGGTGTTGACGATGGAAACGTCGTCATTGCCGATCGCCGAGCGAAGGTCGCCGGCCTGACGGTCAAGCTCCTGACCGATCACCCCGCCGACCGCGGCCCCGACGGCCGCACCGACGATGGCCTTGCCGGCCCGGTTGTTCGAGGAACTGGCCCCGATCAGCCCGCCGATGATCGCACCGGTGGCGGCGCCGGTCTGGCTGCGGGGGCCCATGTTTTCGAGCGGGGCCACACAGGCCGAAAGGGCCAGGGTCGCGGCGGCGCCCAGCACCAGGGTGGTTTTCATGCGCATGATACTGCCTCTTCAATCAACTGCGTTGTATTGCGCTTACATGAAAGGGCGTTGATATCGAATAACAAGGGGGAAAATGCGCGGCAAATCGCCTGTCACGCAGGGTGCGCGCACAGGGCGGGTCAGGCGGGTCAGGCGGCTCCGGCGGTGTCCTTGTTGTCCAGGCGCGCCGCCTCCCAGGCCAGGATCGCGCGTTTGACCGGTTGGCCCCAGTGATAGCCGCCCAGCCCCCCGGATTTGCGCAGGGCGCGGTGGCAGGGGATCAGGAAGCTCACGGGGTTGCGCCCGACCGCATTGCCCACGGCGCGCACGGCCTTCGGATTGCCCACCGCCTGGGCGATTTCGGAATAGGTGGTGACATGGCCCGAAGGGATGGTCAGCAGTGCCTCCCAGACCTTGACCTGGAACGGAGCGCCCATGAGGTGCAGGGCCGCTTTGCCGTTTTGCTCGAACACGGCGTCCACCATCGGACGCAACGCCAACGGATCCTCGACGAACTCCGCGCGCGGCCAACGGGCCAGCATGTCGCCCATCGCCGCCTCGGCGCCGGTTTCTCCGGCAAAACCCAACCCGCAGATGCCTCGGGCGGTGGCCATGACGATAGCCGGGCCGAACGGGCTTTCGAACCAGCCCCAGCGGATTCTCACCCCGTCGCCCCGGCGGGCGTAGTCGCCGGGGCTCATCGCCTCCCAGGTCAGGAAAAGGTCATGCAACCGCCCGGAGCCCGACAGGCCCACCGCATGGGCCGTGTCCAGCGTGGTGAAGTGCTCCCGCAATAGGGTCTTGGCATGGCCCAGGGCCAGGTATTGCTGATAGCGCTTGGGCGAGACCCCGACCCAGCGTGAAAACACCCGCTGGAAATGGGCGGGCGACATGTTCATGCGCCGGGCCAGGTCGTCCAGCGAAAGCTGTGCCCCGGCGGCGCGGTCGATCTCGTCAATCGCGCGGCGAATGACCTGGTAGTGATATTGCTGCTCGGACCCGTCCATGGCGCCCTCCTTTCACCTTCCAATCTGGGGCAGGGGGCGGGGAAAATCGACCCGTTTCCTGCGCCTTTGGGCGGCGACACCTGGCAGATCGGGCGGCCCCGGGGCCTGTCCGGCTTCCCGCGCTTGCCCCCCTTGCGCAAAGCGGGCATATCGGGGCCATGGCCAAGCAGATGAATTATCAGACGATCTCCGAGATCTTTCGCCGGTTCCACGCGGCGGACCCCGAACCGAAAGGGGAACTCAACCACACCAATGCCTATACGCTGGTTGTGGCGGTGGCCCTGTCTGCACAGGCGACGGACGTGGGGGTGAACAAGGCAACGCAAGCGCTGTTCAAGATCGCCGACACGCCGCAGAAAATGCTCGACCTGGGCGAAGAGGGGTTGATCGAGCATATCAAGACCATCGGGCTTTACCGCCAGAAGGCCAGGAACGTGATGAAGACCGCGCGTATCCTGGTCGATCAATATGGTGGAGAGGTGCCCTCGTCGCGCGCGGCGCTGACCAGCCTGCCCGGCGTGGGGCGCAAGACCGCCAATGTCGTGCTGAACATGTGGTGGAAGATGCCCGCTCAGGCGGTGGACACCCATATCTTTCGCGTCGGAAACCGGACGGGGATTTGCCCCGGCAAGGACGTGGACGCGGTCGAACGCGCGATCGAGGACAACATCCCCGCCGAATACCAACACCACGCCCATCACTGGCTGATCCTGCACGGACGCTATGTGTGCAAAGCGCGCAAACCCGCCTGCGGAAACTGCCTGATCCGCGACATCTGCCCATTCGAGGACAAACACCTATGACAAAGACCTACAAGGTTGTCGGCATCGGCAACGCCATTGTCGACGTACTGACCACCGCCGATGACACGTTCCTTGAACTCATGGGGATCGAGAAGGGCATCATGCAACTGGTGGAAAAGGACCGGGCCGAAGTGCTGTACGGTTCGATGGAGAACCGCAAACAGGCGGCCGGCGGCTCGGTCGCGAACACGCTGGCGGGGATCGGCAAGCTGGGGCTCAAGACCGGTTTTGTCGGCCGTGTGCATGACGACGCGCTGGGCCATTTCTATGCTGACGCAATGGAGATGGACGGCACCCGCTTCGTGAACCCGCCGGTGCCGGGGGGCGAGCTTCCGACCTCGCGCTCGATGATCTTCGTCTCGCCCGACGGCGAACGCTCGATGAACACCTATCTGGGCATCTCGGCCGAACTGGGCCCCGACGACGTGGACCCGGAAGTCGCGGCCGAGGCCGAGATCGTCTTTCTCGAAGGCTACCTGTTCGACAAGGACAAGGGCAAGGAAGCCTTCATCGCCATGGCCCGCGCCTGTCGCGCGGCCGGGGGCAAGGCCGGTATCGCGATCTCGGACCCGTTCTGCGTGGAACGCCACCGCACCGATTTCCTGATGCTGATCGAGCACGAGCTCGACTACGTGATCGGCAATGAAGACGAGATCAAGTCGCTGTTCGAAACAGACGACTGGGAAGAGGCGCTGGCCAGGACAGCCGAGATCTGCCCGCTGGTGATCTGCACCCGTTCAGGGGCCGGTGCGACGATCGTCCGGAACGGCGCGCGCGTGGATATCCCGGTCGAGGCGATCACCCCGGTGGATGCCACCGGCGCGGGCGACGGCTTTGCCGCGGGCTTCCTCTATGGCATGGCCACCGGCGCGGACATTCGCACCTGTGGCGAGATGGGCTGCGCGATTGCAGGTGAGGTCATCCGCCACATGGGCCCGCGCGCGGACCGCAACCTGCTGGCGCTGCTCCGGGACAAGGGGCTGGTCTGAGGACCGGGGAAAGCCCCGGTACGGCTCCCATCCTGGACGGCATGCAAGCGGGGCCTGGGTCGTGTCTTCCCACGCGGCCGCGCCAGGATGAGCCTGTCCTTAAAGGCGCGCCCAACCGCCACCCCGTGCTTTCATCTTTCCCAAAATATCCCGGGGTGAGCCCGCCAGGGCGAGGGGCTGGCCCCTCCAGGCTCACGAAGTGAGCCACCGGCAGCGGCCCGAGGCGTAAGCCGAGGGCCACCATGCCTGCACCCCTCCGTGCCTGCGGGTGGTGCCGCCTATTCGGTGTCCACCACCTCGAACCCGTGGGTCACTTTGGCCGTCGCCGCCATCATCGCGGAGGCCGAGCAATACTTGTCCACCGACAGGTCGATGGCACGCGCGACCTTGGCGTCCGACAGACCCCGGCCCTTCACCGTGAACTGCAGGTGGATCGTCTTGAACACCTTCGGATCGGTCTCGGCCCGTTCCGCGTCCACCGCCACTTCGACATCCTCGATGCGCTGGCGACCCTTTTCCAGGATCGAGACCACGTCATAGGCCGAACAGCCCGCCGTGCCGATGAGCAGCAGTTCCATCGGGCTCGGCCCCGGGGTGCCCCCCTCGCCATGGCTGGCGCCCAGAACGATCGAATGGCCGGTGCCAGAGGTGCCCAGAAATGTGCGGCCCTCGGCCCACTTCACGCGTGCTTTCATCTTGTATCTCCGCAAATCAGAGGTGGTGCCGGGCGTTCACTCGCCCAGTTTGGCGTGCACTTCGTCCAGGTCGATCTCCCCAACCGGCATCTTGTTGGACGGGTCGTGGAAATCATATTTGAACAGGTCGAAGTCGCGTTTGTAGATCTCATAGACCAGATGCATGGACAAGTCGTCGAAATACTCTTCAACCGGGTGGGCGCGTTTCGGCCCGTGGCCTTCGCTTTCGTTGAACCGCGGGATTGCGGCCAGATCGACCGCGTGGGGCGTTTCGTTCGCATCCAGCACCGATTGCATCCCGTTGTTGAATTGTTCGGTCCAGAAGATATTGTCATAGGTGCCGCCGTTCAGGATGAAGGTCGACACGTGGCCGGACATGGCGGACCAGTGAATGTCCGGGTCCATCGGCCGACGCCAGCGAATGGTGTCCCGGGCGAACAGAAGGAAGCGGCGAAAGCTCTTGATCTGGTCGAAGTCGAACTCGTCCTCGGGGGAGCCGACCTCGATTCCGTATTTCTGAATCAGAAGTGGAACCAGGTTGCCGCGATAACGCCGGCCGTTTCTTTGAATGCCGCAGATCTTGTCGAAAAAGGACGACAGGATGCGGGCGTAGGGGTTGCGCACGCAGGTAAAGGCATAGCTCTTGTGGCCGGTCGCATTCGCCTCGATCAGGGGCTTGCTATGGTCCTGTGACCACTTGTGCAGTCGGTCGGTCGAGTCGTGAATGTCGCCGTCGAAAAACTCGCCATGATCGGAATAGAACATGATCTGGCCAATGGTCGAGCAGGCGCATTTCGGCACCACGCGATAGACCATGCTTTCGCTTTCCGTCATCCAGGTTCCGGGAAACCCC
>NZ_JASBTN010000022.1 GCF_030148435.1 Aliiroseovarius sp. | reverse complement strand
CCTTGAAATCATCCTTCGACTGGCGCTTCAGCTTTTCGGCAATGGTATTCAAAATCATCGGCTCGCTCCGCAATATCAGGAGCGGCAACTTCTCTCCCCATGGTCAACATCGAGTTAACCTGAAGAATTTGCGACAAGGCCTCCAGAAGCCCACGACCATCGTGACGCGGATCAGCGTCTCGGCGGCCATGCGGGCGATGGCGCGGTCGCCCAGCGCCAGCGCGGCAAGGACGAAGCCCGCAAGGATCAGGGCCAGAAGGACCGGCGTCGTGGCCGCCATGCGGCGGCGGATCGTGTGTTGGCTGGTCATGGATCAGACCCTCGGCTTGGCCCCGACGGGGGCGAAAAGGCCCTGCGGCCGGAAGAGGAGAACAAGGATGACGCCGCCGTAAAGGAAGGCATCGCGGAACGGCCGCGCTTCGGCAGGCAATCCCGCCTGCAACAGGGCAGAGGCCGCGCCGATGCCCAGCCCGGCCGCCACCGCGCCCGACAGGCTGCCCATGCCGCCCACGACCGTGGCGATGAAGGCCACCAGCATGATCTGCCCGCCCATGCGGACATCGGCCACGCCGGTCTGCGCCACAAGGACCAGCGCCACAACGGCAGCCAAGGCCCCCGACAGCGCGAAGGCGCCCGAAATCACCCGGTTCGACCGCACGCCCAGCATCCGCGCCATGGTGAAATCTTCGGCCGCCGCGCGCATTTCCAGCCCCAGCCGCGACTTGCGCAGCATCAGCGCCAGCGCCGCAAGGATCACCACCACCGCCGCGATGACGATCAGTTGCAGCAGCGGGACCGAGGCTGTCGCCACCTGCACGGGCTGGCCCAGCTCGGCCCAGAGGCTGACAGCCTTGGGCCGCCCGCCGTAAAGCACCAAAAGCAGGTTCTGCAACGCCACGCCCAGCGCGAAACTGCCCACCATCAGCGCCACGGGCGAGGCGTTCCGCATCGGACGGAAGACCAGCGCCTCGGCCACCAGGGCCAGCCCTGCCCCGATCATAAGGATCAACGGCACCAGAACCGGCGCGGGCAGCGCGCCAAGCCCCAGCACCGCCATCGCATCGGTTGACGGCACGATCAGCGCAAAGACCGCGGAGGCGATGAACTGGCCATGGGCGAAGTTGACCAGCCGCATCACCCCGAAGATCAGCGCGATGCCCAGCGCGGCGACGGCATAGATGCCCCCCAGCGCCAGCGCGTCGAACAGCAGTTGCAGGCTCATGCCGCACCTCCGAAATAGGCTTCGGTCAACAGGTCGCGGGCCGCGAATTCGGTGGCGTCGCCATCGGCCACGATCCGGCCACCCCGCATCAGGAGCATCCGCCCCCCCACCCGGGCCGCGCGGGCCGAGGATTGTTCGACGATCACCAGGGTCAGCCCTCGCACGGCCTGAAGCTGGCAGAGACGGTCATAAACCTCGTCCACCACCTTGGGGGCGAGGCCAAGGGACGGCTCGTCCACAAGCATCACCTTGGGGTTGGTCATCAGCGCGCGGGCGATGGCCAGCATTTGCTGCTGCCCGCCCGACAAGGCACCCGCACTGGCCCTTGCGCGTTCGCGCAGGATCGGAAAGGCGGTGAAGACGGTTTCCAGATCATCGGCGACCGCGCTGCGATCCCGCCGCATGCCGGTGCCGACGGTCAGGTTTTCCAGCACGGTCAGGCCCGCAAAGATGCGACGCCCTTCCGGCACCATCGACAGTCCGCGCCGCGCGATGGCCTCTGGCCCAAGGCCCGACAGGATGTCTCCGTCCATCTCGATCCGGCCATGCGCCGCGCGCACGGAACCCGCAATGGCAGACAAGAGCGACGACTTCCCCGCCCCGTTCGGACCCGAAATGAAAACGCGTTCCCCTTCGGCCACGGTGAAGGAAAGCTCTGCGATGGCGGTCAGCTTGCCGTAGCGCACCGCAAGGTCGAAGATGCCGAGCTTGGCCATCATGCCGCCTCCGCATGGGCGCCGAGATAGGCCTCGCGCACAGCAGCGGAGCCGAGGATCACGCTCCGGTCGCCGTGTTCGATGACGCGGCCACCATCCAGCACAACGACATCGGAACAGACCGACAGGACCAGTCCTACATTGTGTTCGATCAGCAGGCAGCCGATGCCGCGGTCAAGGGCGATGCGGCGGATCAGGGCGGCCAGATCTTTCGCCTCGGCCTCGGACATGCCGGCGGCGGGTTCATCAAGCAGCAGATAGGCGGGTTCGCCCATCAGCGCCCGGGCAATGGCCACGCGCCGTTCGTCGGTATAGGGCAGACCGGCGGCAGGGCGGCTTTCAAGAGGGGCAATTCCCATCCAGCCCAGCAGGTCGCTTGCCTGCCGTTCCGCCTCGGCCCGGCGCAGGCCAAGACCGACGCCGGTGCAGGCCAGGTTGTCCAGCACGTCCAGACCGCCGAACAGGCGACCGGCCTGAAAGGTGCGCGCCACACCGGCGCGGCGCAGGCGGTGGGCGGGCAGCGCCGAAACGTCCCGCCGATCCAGAAGCACCCGCCCGGACGACGGGCGCTGGAAGCCGGTCAGGACATTCACACAGGTCGTCTTGCCCGCACCGTTCGGGCCGATCAGCCCGACGACTTCCCCCTCGGGGACTGACAGAGAGACCTCTGTCAGCGCGCGGAAGCCGCCGAAGGCCACCCCCACCTGTTCCAGCGCCAGAGCCATGTCAGACCACCTCGACGGTGCGCGCGGTTCGCTGATGGGCGGCGGTGTCGGCGGCCACGGTCAGCACATAGACCGCCGAGGCGTCGAGTTCGGCCATCCAGCCGGGTTCGATGACGATGGTCGTCGTCACCTCCTGGATCACCGCCGGGCCGGTGATGCGGTCGCCCGCGCCCAGAAGCGCGCCGTCATAGACCGGCGTTTCGTGCGCGATGCCGTCGGCCGTGAAAATCATCTCGCGCGTCCCCTTCAGCGCGGAATGCGCGCCCTTGCCGGGGGCCGAGGCCATCCGTCCGGGCTTGTCCACTGCGCCGGTAATCGCGCTTTCGACGTTCACCACCTCGACCGCGCTGTGCGGTTCGGAATAGGTGTACAGCTCTTCGTGACGCGCATGGAAGGCGGCCTTCAGGCGGTCCAGCGCGGCTTCGGTGATCTCGAAGGCCTCGATATCCACGGTGCATTCATGCACCTGCCCGACATAGCGCATGTCGAGGCTGCGCCGGACCGAGATGCGTTCATCCGTAAAGCCATCTGCCATCAGGTCGGTGCGCCCCCGGTCTTCCAGTTCGGAAAAGAGCACGTTCAGGCGGGCGGCGGAGTCGGCCCCTTCCAGACGCGCGGCGACGGGGGCCATGTAGTTGTATTTCACGTCCGACAGGATCTGGCCAAAGGCACACAAGCCCGAGGCGAGCTTCGAGATCAGCACCTTGCGGATGCCCATCTCGCGCGCCAGCGCCGTGATATGTGCCGCCGTCGCCCCACCCGCGCAGTTCAGCACGAAGTCGCGCGGGTCATAGCCCCGTTCGACCGAGACACGGCGAATGGCGTTGACCATGTTGTTGTTCACGATGGTGAACATCCCGTAGGCCGCCTTTTCGATGCTGATGCCCAGCGGGTCGGCCAGATGCGTCTTGATCGCGCGGCGGGCCTTTTCGACGTTCAGCGGCAGTCGGCCCCCGACAAGGCCATCGGGGTTGAGATAGCCCAGAACAAGGTTCGCGTCGGTCGTGGTGGGCTTTTCGCCACCCTGGTCATAACAGGCGGGGCCGGGTTCCGAGCCTGCCGATTGCGGACCCATCTGCATCAACCCCATGCTGTCGATCCAGCCGATCGACCCGCCCCCCGCGCCCAGCGTTTCCACCTGGATCATCGGGATGCCGATGCGGTAGCGCAGGAAGTCGATGTTCTTGGACACGTTTGCCCGCCCGTCGCGGGTCAGGGTGATGTCGAAGGACGTACCGCCCATGTCGACGGTGATGATGTCCTTCATCCCCCACGGCTCGCCCAGCCAGAGCGCGGCCTGCGGGGCCGAGGCGGGACCGGAATTGATGGCATAGACCGACTGGTCGCTGACCACATGTCCCAGCGCCAGACCCCCGTTCGACTGGAAGTAGCGCACCGGATGGCGCGCGCCGAGGGACTGGAAATAGGCATCCACCGCTTCGACATAGCGTTGCAGGATCGGGGCGAGGTAGGCGTTGACGATCGCGGTCGAGGTGCGGGTGTATTCGCGCACCTGCGGGTAAAGCTGGCTGCCTACGGTCAGGCGGACATTGGGCATCATTTCCCGTACGATCTCGGCGGCGCGGGCCTCGTGTTCGGGGTGCAGGACCGACCAGACGAAGCTGATCGCCACCGACTCCACCCCTTCGCGCAGGAAGTGGCGGCAGGCGTCGCGCACGTCCTCTTCGTTCAGCTGCGTATGGACCTTGCCGTTGGACAGCACCCGTTCGGCCACGCCCCGGCGCAGGTAGCGCGGCACCAGCATGGTCGCGGGCGGGTATTCGGGGTCGTAGCGGTAGCCGTCTTCCTTGTGGCCCAGACGGATTTCAATGCTGTCTTCATGGCCGCGCGTGGCAATCAGGCCGGTCTTAGCCCCATTGTGGGTGATCAGCGCGTTCAGCCCGACCGTGGTGCCGTTGATGCACAGATCCGCATTCGACACGATCTGCTCGGGGGAAAGGCCCGTTTCCTCTTGGATCAGTTTCAGGCCGTTGCGGATGGCGGCGGTGGGGTCGTTCGGGGTGGACAGCGCCTTGAAGATGCGCACGCTGCCCTTGCGGTCGGCAAGGATGAAGTCGGTGAAGGTGCCGCCCGCGTCGATGCCGAGACGATACTGGTTCTGCATGGGATGGGTCCTTTCGGGGTGTCCGGGATTTGGCGGGGACAGGCGTCCCCGCGTCCGGATGCATTCGGTTCGGGTTGGGCGGTTCAGGCGGCGCGCAGGCGGGCGGTGGCTTCGTGATCCACGGTCAGGCTGTCGCGGTCTGCGATCACCACCCCGTAATCCAGCCGCGCCCCTTCGAGGCTGACCAGACCGTTGCGCACATCTTCGACCACCTTCTGCACGTCGCGTTCGAAGGGGTTGCCGTAGCCGCCGCCGCCGGGGTTCTTGTTGGCCGCGCGTTCGCCGGGCTGGATGGTTTCGATCACATTGTCGGTGATGATCTGGGTCTGCCCATTCCGCGTGACCTCAAGCCGCCCGACCTTTGACGAGACGAGCGTGGACTTAGCCCCTGCCGCACCCATGGCGGGGATACGCCGTCCTTCGCCGAAGGTGATCAGGGTCATCGGGGTATCCAGTGGTTCGACTTCCCAGCACGTGCCCGACCCGCCCCGGTTCCGACCCGCACCGCCCGAGTCTTCCATCAGCGAATAGCGATGGATGATAATCGGATAGCTGTGTTCCAACATCTCGATATCACCGGAGGTGAGCGCGCCGAAGCAGCATTCCGGTCCCACCGCGTGCCAGCCATCTGCCTGCGCCGTAGCCCCCGCGCCCGAGATGATCGAGGCGAGCACCATGGTCACGTATTCCTCATCGTGGCGCTTGTCCCAGCCCGCGATGTTGCAGCCATTGGCATGGCCCCAGCTTGCCGAAACCTTGTGCGGGGCGGCCTGTTCGAAGGCCAGACGCACCGCATCGGTCAGCGTCTCCATCGGGGTCGTGGTGCAGTTCATATGCGGCGCGGGGGACTTCGCGTTGCAGAGCGTGCCCTTCGGCCCCATGTCGGTCGTCACGCAGCGGTACAGCCCTTCGTTGTAGGGTGGCGGCAACTGGGCGAACATCATCAGCCCCAGATAGACGCCAGAATGGCTGTTCCCTTCGTAGCTGTTGATGAAATAGGGGATCTGCGGCGGGCTTGAGATGGCGATGTGGCAGCCTTCGCCCTTGACCGTCACGGTCGCCGTGATCTCGAAATCACCGTAGCCGTGGCCTGCATCTTCAAGGATGGCGGTGCCGGTATAGGTGCCGTCCGGCACGTCCGAGATCAGCTTGCGCATATGCGCTTCGGCCATGTCGAGCAGTTCGGCGATGCAGTCCTGCACGACATCCTTGCCGTATTTCTTCATTAGATTGACCAGATTGCGCGCGCCCACCTGGCAGGCCCCGATGAGCGCGTTAAAGTCGCCTTCCTGATCGCGGCGGGCGCGCATGTTGGTCAGAAGCAGGTTCATCACGTCCTTGCGCGGCCGACCACGATCCCACAATTTGACCGGCGGGATGCGCAGGCCTTCGGCGAAAATCTCGGTCGCATTAGGGTTGTAGCCCGCCGGAACCGGACCGCCGATATCGGTCAGGTGGCCCTTGCAGACCGTCCAGAAGACCAGCTCGCCCTCATGGAACACGGGCATGTACATGCAGGTGTCGATGATGTGGCTGCCGCCATAGGCGGGGTCATTGTGAAGGATCAGGTCGCCTTCGTGGATGTCGCCTTCGAAGAAATTGGCGACCGACTTCATCGCTGGGATCAGGCTGCCCAGATGTATCGGGATATCCTGCCCTTGCAGGATCATCTCGGGCGTGTGGTTGAAGAGCGCGGTCGAATAGTCATGCGCCAGATTGAACACCGAAGACCGTGCCGTCTGTTCCAGCGTCAGGGTCATCTCGCGCTGTGTGGTTTCCAGCACGCCCCGCACGACCGAAAGCGTGATCGGGTCCACATTGCGTTTGGTCATCCTTGTTCCTCCCCGGATGGGAAAACGGCGCCGGATCGCAGGAAGCGTTGCAGATGACCCCCTGAACCCGGACTGTTTTCCAGCCTCTCGTCATTCCGGAAGACTGGCGGAAATCCGCGCCGCATTCTTGCAGCGCGGGGCATGATCCTTTGCATCTCCGTGCAATCCGCAGGCCGCGCTTGACGCTGGGCGCGCAAAGCCTTGACGCAGGGCGCACCGCGGGGGCCGGTCGGATTGATAAGACTTGATACGATGCGGTTTCGGCCCTACCAATTCTAAAGCAGCGCTTTGGGGAGAGGGCGCATGGAAATCGTCGCGCACAACACCACGCAGATCCTGCCGAACCAGCGTTCGGCACATTGGACACGCGTGATCGGCGAAACCTACTTTCCCCTGCAATTGACCTTTCGCGACGCGGCCGCCTTTTCGGGCACGCTAGAAAAGCGGCAGATGGGAAATGTGTCGCTGTCGCGGCTGGCGACGGAACCGCTGCAATACGAACGCAGGCCGACGCACATTTCGCACACGCGCGAAGAGGAATACCTGATCACCGTCCCCCGCCTGAGCCCGGTCGAGTTCAAGCAGATGGGACGCGAGGTCCGCTGCGACCCCGGCGGTTTCATCATTGAACGCGGTGACGAACCCTACCGCTTTTCCTATGACACGGCGAACGAGCTGAGTGTCCTGAAGATCAGCAAGAAGTCACTGGCCGAGAAGGTCCGCGATCCCGATAGGTTCTGTGCAAGGACGATCGACTCGCGCAGCGGTCTTCCGTCGCTCTTCACTTCGATGATGCATCAGCTGCATTCGCTGCCCCTGTCGGCGGGGCGTGCTGCTGACATCCTCGGTCGGCAGATCGTCGATGTCCTTGCCCTCGTGCTCGACGAATCTGCGACAGACGACCATCAAGTGCGCACCTCAGTGCGGGCCGGACATCTGCGGCGGGCGGAACAGGTGATCCGCAAGCACTTGTCCAACCCCACCCTGTCGCCCGAATTCGTGGCCGAAGCCTGTGGCATCTCGAAGCGCTATCTGCACGAACTTTTCGGCGACACGAACCAGACCGTTTCCCAGTTCATTCGGGATGAACGGTTGATAGCGGCAAAGGAACTGATCCTGTCCTCGCCCGCGCTGTCGATGGCCGAGATTTCATACCGCTTCGGCTTCTGCGATCAGGCGCAGTTTTCAAGGCTGTTCAAGGCCAAGTTTGGCGTGGCCCCCTCGGAATGGCGACGGAGTCCTACCAATTGACGCTCCCCTCCACCGCCCGTGGCTCGGGCGGTTTTGCGCTCCGATTGCCACCCTTATGAGCGCGGCTTCCAAACAAAGCACAGGAAAGCAGACGTCAGCGCGTGGATGGTCGACAGTCCGCAAAGGGCCGTATCTGCCCGTTGAAGCATGCGGTGAGGTTCAGCGACCAAGCACCGGTTAGACCCGAGCCGGCACTTTCCGTGTCCGCCTGGCGCTCTTCGCAATTTCCTGAAATACCCGTGCCGCTTCTACGAAGACCTCGGTGCCCGCAGGTCCAGCGGACGCAGTCAACCCTGACAGCTTCCCGACAGGCGCTAGCCTACGATCCGCCCCGCCCCCTTGTATTGTCGGCAACGCTTTCCCCTTCCGCGCCCGATCAATCGGCCCAAAATGCCGATCCTCGTAGTAGCGGATGTGTCGCGCCCGGATCGGATACTGTCCCTCGGGCAGCACTAGCACCTCATCCAACGGAAACCGCAGCACCTCGTTCGCCGAGATCAACGGCCGCTCTTCCGACCGCCGGCTGACATTGGCACTGTCCTCCAACGCCCGTACCCGCGACTGACTCTCGGTCACGGCGGTGATGGTTGACCGCCCCAAGGCATTCGACAGCACCTCGGCCGTCCGATCGTCCTGAGGTGTCATGTAGATCTGCACACCGGCCCCACCTTGCAGAGAGCGCCGCCCGGTCTCGCCATAGAGGTCATCGAGGCCGGGAATGGTCTGGGAGATGATGAAGAAGCGGCCGCCGAAACTGCGGATGGTCTTGATGGAGGAGAGGACGAGGGGCTGCCGACCGAGCTGGTCAAACTCGTCCATCAGGAACATGACCGCATGGGGTTCGTCCGGACCAGGCTCACGGCGCTGGAGGGAAGCGATGGCATCCGCGAAGAGAAGCCGGACGAGTGGGGCGAGGGTTTTCAGGTGCTCGGGCTGGACAACGATATAGAGACTTTGGGGATCGCGGCGGAAGGTCGAGAAGTCGAAGTCGCTGGCCGAGGTCACCCGGTCGACCGCGGGGTCATTCCAGAGTTCCAGACCGGATCCCTGGATGACGGACACATAGGCGCCGAGGGTCTTTTCCGGGACGTCGGCCATTTCGAGGAAGGTGCGGGAGACGATCGGGATGCTCGTGGTCTCGGCAATGGCCGTATAGCTCTTCTTCTTGTCGCCACCCCCGGCCATGATCTCACCGGCAAAGCCCAAAGTTGGGCGGCGCTGTTCGATGGCGTAGAGGCACGAGGCGATGAAGAGCCGCTTGCCGGCATTGAAGAAGCTCTGCGGGCGTGTCGCAAACACTTCTGGAGGCAGCTATCACCCAGCCAAGGCCGGTATTTTCATGCTTTGTTAACCTTTTGCAGTCCGAAGAGGCGCGCAAGCAAATCATTCTGGTCATTGACGGTCCAGCCGCCTGAAAAGCCAA
>NZ_JASBTN010000018.1 GCF_030148435.1 Aliiroseovarius sp. | reverse complement strand
TCGCGGGGATCAGCGTCCCGTCCTTGAGTTTCACCCCTTCGACCTTGCCGTCGCCGACGATCGCGGCGGTGTCGGCGCCTTCACGGTCGATCAGCGCTTCCAGCTCGGCCACGCAATGGGCGGTGAACTGTTCCTCGGTCTGATCCGGGTCATCGCGGCGGAAGTAATAGGGTGCTTCGGTATGGATCACCTGCGCCAGCGGCAGGTCGAATTTCCTGTGAAACAGATCGAGTCCGGTCAGCGACCCGGTCATCAGCCCCGACCCGTGATAGCCGCGCCAGCGCGAGATGATCTTCTTTTTCTCCGGCCGCCCGAGGATGTTGTTCATATACCAGATGAGCTTGACGTTGGTCTCATTCGCATCCGAACCGGACAGGCCGAAATAGACCTTGGACATGTGGTCCGGCGCACGGTCCAGAACCATCTTGGCCAGTGTGATCGACGCCTCTGTCCCATGGCCCACGTAGGAATGGTAATAGGCCAGTTCCTTCGCCTGAGCGGCAATCGCCTCGGCAATCTCGGGACGGCCATAGCCCACGTTCACGCAATAGAGCCCGGCGAAAGCGTCAAGCAGCCTGTTGCCATCCCGGTCCTCGATGAAGACGCCGCTGGCGGTCCTGATCACCCGGTTCGGAGTTTCGCCACGGGCAAATTCCGCCAGGTGGGTGGAAGGGTGGAAGAAGTTTTCGCGATCCCAGTGTTCCAGTTGATCGTTGTGCAGCATGGCTGACCTCTCGGCTCCGGCGGCGCGCCGCCTGTTTCACATGATTGGAGCCGGATGCACGCTTGGGGCCGCCATGGCCCCGGTTCGAGCAGAAGGCTCCGCTCACCCAAGCAGCAGCGCGCAATGCCTTTATTGCCAGGGTCATGAACTTATGGAGCACATTCCCCGCGTCGATGGCAAGAGGCTTATGCACCCTTCCCGGTACCGGGATCAGAGGCGCGGATCGGTGTCCTGGCGATTGGATCTGTCACGACACAGAGCAAGCCCCGCTGGACTCCACGGCCCGACACCTCTTCCGCGCTATCGAGAAAGGCCAGCCCCCCTCCCCCGAGGCCCTGTCGCGTCTCAAAAAGGGAGCCGAACGGCGGATCGCCGGTATTCAGAATGGATTTCAGTCTGATCGCGGTGGTGCCCAAGGTGGGACTCGAACCCACACGTCCTCACGAACGGGGGATTTTGAATCCCCTGCGTCTACCATTCCGCCACTTGGGCCTTGCCCCTGAATAGGCAAGCTGCCCGGCGGCGTCAACGCGATAGCGCAAAAGAAAACGGGCCGGTTGACCCGGCCCGTTTGCATACTCACCAAACAGGGGTCAGTCCACGTATTCGGTCCAGGCCGAGGCACGCAGCGGCGTTACCGGCGTGCCAAGCGCGATGCCGTTCACCCAACGCTCGCGCGGGCTGTCGGCGCCGAACAGAAACTTGATTCCAGCGAACAGGCGGGTTTCCCCGTGGTTGTCGCCTTCATCGGTGGAATCGATGAACGTGTAGCTCATCCCATAGGTCGCCAGCAAAGGCTTGTCGGTCGACAGGCGGGTCTCCCCCGCGATGGTCACGTCCCAGAAGCGGCCGGGATCATTGCTGTCGATATATTTGTCGGTGCCGGAATGCTCGACACTGGCCATGACCGCGGTGCGGTCCGAGGCAAACCACACACCGCCCGCGCGGGCGACGTAACCGCCGGTAAAGCCCTCGGTTTCGCCGTCGCCGTCAGCCAGCACATCACCGCCGCCCAATTGTCCGAAAACCAGAACATTGTCGGACAGCAGGGTCTGGCCCTCGACACCTACCAGCCAGACACCATAGGTCTCGTCGGCCGCGCCACCCTGCGATTGCGCCTCGCCAGCAGTTGCGAAAACACCGGCCCGGCTGCCGTCGCCGAGCTGCCTCAGCGCGTGGATCGCAAGCTGGCCCTGCCAGTCCGGATCTTCGTCATCGTCGAAATCGCTCGTGGACGAAAAATCATCCCAGCGCAGGTCCGCACCGACACCCAGAAGAAATGCGTTGCCCAACTGCCAGGCCGCGTCCGCGGCAAGCCGCGCGGAAGCTACGTCGGCCCTGTCCAGGCTTCCAGGACTATCGGCCTCGCGTACAAAATTGAATCCAAGGTCGCCGCCGACCGAACCTACCACTGTCTGTGCCATGGCCGGCAATGCAACCGTTCCCGCCAGAAACGTGGCAAGCGTGAAAATGCGTTTCATATCCCTCTCCAAAAAGAAATTCCCATTGGTTTTTATAAATGGGACACAGAGAGTTCCATTATTAATATATTTATATTTGGTTTTTTGAATCTTTACTTGACAAAAAGGCAACACCCCCCGGTTTCCCGAGGGGTGCGAAGGCTTCGTGAGGTCCGGGTTGCACCGTCTAGAACATCACTCCGACCAGCCAGAGCGTGATGCCCGGGAAGGCCACAAGGATCACCACGCGGATCAGGTCCGACAGGACGAAGGGGGCAACTCCGCGATAGGTGGCAACCATCGGAATGTCGCGCGCCATCGAGTTGATGATGAACAGGTTCATGCCCACCGGCGGGGTGATCAGCCCGACCTCGACCACGATCAGGGCGAGGATGCCGAACCAGATGCCTGCCTCTTCCGGGGTCAGGCCGAAGTCCAGCGTCTCGACGATCGGATAGAAAATCGGAATGGTCAGCAGGATCATCGACAGGCTGTCCATGACGCAGCCGAAGATCAGGTAGGCGATCAGCATGACGGTCAGCACCACCAGCGGGGCGAGGCCCGAATTTCCGACCCACGCGGCCAGGTTCTGCGGCGCCTGGGTAAAGGCCAGGAAGCTGTTGAACATCTGCGCGCCCAGCACGATGAAGAAGATCATCGCGGTCGACTGGGCCGCCTTCAACACGCTGTCCATGAAGGTCTTGAAGGTCAGACCGCCGGTCATGATGCCATAAAACCCGGTGGCGACCGCCCCCACGGCAGCGCCCTCGGTCGGGGTGAACAGGGCCTGCACCCCGTCCTTGGTCCAGTTCCAGTCGGCGGCAATGCCACCCATGACGAGGCCAAAGATCACCACCACCGGCCAGATCTTAAGAAGGGTCAAAAACCGGTGGCTGTAGGGCACGCGTTCGGCGGTGGTGGCCGACCCCGGCTTCCAGCGCACGTAGACCGCGACCGTCAGCATGTAGCCGAGGGCGGCCAGGACACCCGGCACCAGCGCGGCAATGAACATCTTGACGATGTTCTGTTCGGTCAGGATGGCGTAGATCACCAGGATGATCGAGGGCGGGATCAGGATGCCCAGGGTGCCGCCCGCAGCCAGAACGCCGGTTGACAGGTCATCCGAATACCCACGCTTGCGCATTTCCGGCAGGGCCACCTGCCCCATCGTCGAGGCAGTCGCCAGCGATGAGCCGCAGACCGCGCCGAAACCCGCACAGGCGCCGACGGCGGCCATGGCCACACCGCCCTTGCGGTGCCCCAGCCAGTCCGAGGCCGCCTCGAACAGCGCGCCGGACATGCCGGACTTTGTCGCGAACTGTCCCATCAACAGAAACAGCGGCACGATCGACAGCGAGTAGCTGGAGAACGTGTCATAGCTCAGCGTCTTGAGCTGCGACAGCGGCGCGTTCGGGTTGCCCATGACATACCAGACGCCAAAGAAGCCGGTCAGCCCCATCGCCAGGCCGATGGGCAGGCGCAGGAAGATCGCCAGCAACATCAGCCCGAAGGCGATCATTGCGATTTCGAGGCCGGTCATACGTGTTCCTCCCGGCCCTTCAGGACCCAGTTGAGCGAGCGCCAAACGGTATAGAGCGCCACGACGAAGAAGAAGAAAGCGCCGATCAGCGAGAGCCCGAAGGGGATCCAAAGCGGCAGTTCGAGTTCATAGGATGTCTCGGCAAAGAAGGGTTTGTACCCCATGCCCAGGGCGCCCCGGAAGGCGTCCGAGCCATAGGGAAACTTCTCGCCGAAGCCCAGCCACAGGCGCCACAGGATCACATAGGCGGCCAGGGCCAGCATGACGTCGCCGACAAAGCCCAGGAAGGCCTTGGCGCGGTCCGGCAGGCGATCGATGAACAGGTCCACCGTCACATGGCCGCGTTTCAGCTGCGTGTAGGGCAGAAAGGAAAACACCGCGACGGCGCAGCCCATCTCGACCATTTCGAAATCGCCCTTGATCGGCCCGAGGTCAATGAGGCCCTTCAACATGTCTCCCTGGAAGGGATCCATGAACCGTCCGAAGATCGAGAACACGGTCACGCCGGCCACTGCGGCCAGGATGGTGCCTCCGAAGTAAGCCATCCAGCGCGCGATGCGCTCGAAGACACGGCCCAGCCGGGCCTCTGCATTTGGTGCGATTGGTGTCACGGGCCCGTCCTCATTGTCCCCACTCCCGTTGAATTGGGCTCCCCGGACCGGTTCAGACGGTCCCCGGGTGAAAAAACTCCGGGCCACGGCAGGCGCGGCCCGGAGCATTCACGTGTGTCAGATCAGTTGTCCGAGTACTTGGCGACCAGTTCCTGAGCCAGGGCCACCATGCCGGCGCCGTCCAGGCCTTTCGAGGTCACTTCCTCGATCCAGGCGGCGGTCTGTGCCTCACCGATGGCGCGCAGTTCGGCCACCACGGCCTCGTCCAGGGTGTAGATCTGGTTGTCGGTGCCGGCGACCAGTTCTTCACCCAGCGCGTCGCCCTGATCCATGGCGCGACCGGCCCAGGCCGAGGTGTCTGCGCCGGAGTTGGCATCGATCACGGCCTTCAGGTCGTCGGGCAGGCTGGCGTAGGTGTCCTTGTTCATCGCCCAGATGAAGAAGGTGTTGTACAGCGCACGGTCGCCACCGATCTGGGTGTGGCTGTCGGCCAGTTCATGCACTTTCAGCGGCGGAACGATTTCCCACGGGATCACTCCGCCGTCCACGACGCCCTTCGACAGCGCTTCGGGGAAGGCCGGAACAGGCATGCCGACCGGGGTGGCTCCCAGGGTTTCCAGCAGGGCGTTGGCCTGGCGCGACGGGCCGCGCAGCTTCAGCCCCGCGAAATCGGCGGTCGATTTCAGCGGATCGCCCTTGGTGTGGATCACGCCCGGCCCGTGCACGTGGGTCGCCAACAGGCGCACGTCGCCCATGCGTTCCATCAGGTATTTTTCCGAAAACTCCCAGGCGGCCCGCGACGAGGCCTCGGCGCTCATCGAGGTCATGAAGGGCAGTTCAAAGGCTTCCGATTCCGGGAACCGACCCGGGGTATAGGCAGGCAGCGCCCAGCCGCAATCGATCACGCCGTCACGGATCTGGTCATACAGCGCCGGCGGTTTGCCGCCCAGCTGCATCGCCGGGTAGAGCTCGACCTTGATGCGGCCGTTCGACTCTTCCTCGACCTTCTGCGCCCAGCCTTCCATGAAGAACTTGGGCACTGAACCCTTCGGCGACAGGAAGTGCTGGCAGCGCAGGGTCACGTCCTGCGCGAACCCGGCGGTTGCCGACAGGCCAAGGGCCACGGCACCGGCCAGCACGGAATTAAGGGTCATTTTCATCTCGTTCTCCTCCCAAATACGAAACGTTGTTTCAAGGCTATCCTCTGTGGGGACCGAATGCGAAATTCAAATCTCCCCTCCCCGCATAAGAACAGGCTATGAGCCATGCCGCAAGACAAATTCGACCGCGCGGTCGGTTTTGGGCGGATTTCTGGTCAGTGCCGATCCGAAACGAGAAGTCATTTCACGTGCAACGGTTCAGCATCCGAACCATCCTGTCAAGCTAATTAACGCGTTAACTTCATCAAATCGTTTTGAAAACGATAGTCAATCCAAAACGAATGCGTTGCGACCATCCAGACGCCCGCGCTTGCATCCCATTGCAAACAAACACTAATTCTTTACCGATGCCGCATGAACAATCGTAGACCGCATCGGCGTTCAGCCTGCATTGCGTTTCAGCATGACATCCCGGATTTGCCGGATCCCGGTCATTGCCACTTCGATACCCCGGCCTCCGCCGCGCCGAATCGCGGTGCCGGCGAACGTCGATGTCGCGGCGGCCCCGCCACCTCGGGCCACCCCCTCCGGGCCGGTTACGGTCAGATTGCCGGGGCGCTCAGACCCTGGCAGACAACGGAAGCTTGACCCGCCCGCGCCCGCATGGTTTGACAACCGCAAGTGAGGACGCCGAGCACATGTTGAAAAGACTTTACGACTGGACCCTGTCCCTGGCCGAAAGCCCCTATGCACTTTGGGCACTGGCCGTGGTCGCCTTTGCTGAAAGTTCGGTCTTCCCGATCCCGCCCGACATCCTGATGATCCCGATGATCATCGCCTTGCCGCACCGCGCCTTCCTGATCGCGGGCATCGCGCTTGTCGCGTCCGTACTGGGCGGGGCGTTCGGCTATTTCATCGGCTGGGGCCTTTACGAGACCGTCGGCCTGCCGGTGCTGGAATTCTACGGCAAGACCGGCAAGTTCGAGGAATTCGCCGCCACCTATAATGACTATGGCGCCTGGGCGGTGCTGATCGCCGGAGTGACACCCTTCCCCTACAAGGTCATAACCATCCTGTCGGGCTCGACCGGGTTGAATTTCGGGGTTTTCATGGTTGCCAGCGTGATTGCCCGCGGGCTGCGGTTCTTCGTTGTTGCCGCGCTTCTGTGGAAGTTCGGCGCGCCCATCCGCGACTTTATCGAGAAACGCCTGGGCCTGATGTTCACCCTGTTCGTCATCCTGCTGGGTGGCGGATTCTACGCGCTTAAATACCTGTGAGATAGGCCATGACCCTCACACGCGCACATCTGATCCTGTTTGCCTCTTTCAGTTCGGCCGCCCTGCTGGGCGGGGCCTTCCTGTTCCAGTTTGCAGGCTACGCGCCCTGCGCGATGTGCTATTGGCAACGTTGGCCGCACGGGATCGTCGCCGTGCTTGGCCTGGCCGCGCTGGCCGTCAGGAACCCGCTGCTGTGCTGGGCTGGCGCGGTTGGCATGGGGGTCTCGGCGGGGCTTGGCGCCTATCATTCGGGGGTCGAACGCCATTGGTGGCCCGGCCCCAGTTCCTGTACCGGCGGCGGAGACCTGTCGGGGTCGGCCACCGATCTGCTCGACAGCATCCTGTCCACGCCGGTGGTGATGTGTGACGAAATTCCCTGGCGCCTGTCCGACTGGATCCCGCTTCAGATCCTCGACCTGACCATGGCCAATTTCAACGCGGTCTTCTCGCTGGTTCTGGTCGGTGTCTGGGTGGCTGCGGCGCGCATGAAATAAGCATCACGCCCAGACGGAGCCGGAGGGCCGCGCCCTCCGTCAGGGCTTGCCGCGCAGGAGCTGACGCAGCACGCCGTGCAGGATCTGCACGTCCTGGCGCGTCATCGAAAAGCGCGGCCACATGTTGCGCATTGTCACTTTCATGCCCGGCGCCTTTTCCGGCGGATAGAAGAACCCGGCCTCGTCCAGCCGCGCCTCGTAGTGGTCGGCCAGTTTCTCGACCTCGATCGCGCTGGCCCAGTCGGCGCCCGCCATGCCGTCATCCGCATGGGTGACATCCGTCGCCTGGCGGCGCCATTCATAGGAGGTCAGCAGCACGCATTGCGCCAGGTTCAGAGAGGCGAATTCGGGGTTCACGGGAACCGAAATGATCGCGTTGGCCTTTGCGACCTCGTCGTTTTCCAGCCCGGTCCGCTCGGGTCCGAACAGCACCGCGACCTTGCGGCCCTGGGCGCGCATCGCGGCGGCCATTTCCATCGCGCGTTCGGGGCTGTAGACCGGCTTGGTCAGGTCGCGGCTGCGCGCGGTGGTGGCGAAGACGAAATCGCAATCGCCCACCGCCCCGGCCAGATCGTCATGCACCTGCGCGGCGTCCAGCACCCGCCCCGCGCCCGACGCCATGGCCACCGCCGCCGGATTCGGCCAGCCGTCGCGCGGGGCAACGATCCGCATGCGGGTCATGCCGAAATTCAGCATCGCCCGGGCCGCCGCGCCGATGTTCTCACCCATCTGCGGGCGCACCAGCACCATGGCCGGTTCTGGTCCCAGATTGTCAGCAGTCATGGTATGGCCCCTTTCGCGATGGATGACGCGCGGTTTAATCTGGGCGGAGGTGGAAAACAAGCACCGGAAGGAGACCCCGGGATGGCTCATGACGAAGGGCTCGCCCAGATTCTGCGCGATGCGCTGACCGGCACGCCGGGCGTGACCGAAAAACGCATGTTCGGCGGGCTCTGTTTTCTGCTCAACGGCAACATGCTGTGCGGCGTGCATGGGGAAAAAGCTGGTCCGGGCGCAATGTTTCGTGTGGGCAAGCAGAACGAGGCCGCCGCGCTGGCCATCGAGGGTGCCGGGCCCATGAGTTTCACGGGCCGAAAGATGGGCGGCATGGTGGATGTCACCGCCGAGGCGCTGGCGGATGACGCCTCTCGCGCCGAGTGGCTGCGCCTGGCGCTGGATTTCGTCGGGCCGATGCCTTCTAAGTAGTCAAGACCTCCGGGACACGCTATAGCACGCGGCAAAGCAGACGAAGGAGCGCCCCGATGGCCGAGACCGAGCAGCCGCAAATCTATCTCCTCACCCCGCCGGAGTTTGAACTGTCGACCTTCCCCGACCAGCTTGCCCGTGTGCTGGACGCCCATGAAGTCGCCTGCCTGCGCCTGTCCCTCGCCACCGCGGACGAGGACCGGATCGCCCGGGCCGCTGACGCCTGCCGCGAGATCGCCCATGCCCGCGACATTGCCCTTGTGATCAATGATCACGCCATGCTGGTGGAACGGCTGGGCCTCGATGGCGTGCACCTGTCCGACGGCGCGCGCCGCATGCGCAAGGTGCGCAAGGATCTGGGCCAGGACGCCATCATCGGCGCCTACTGCCATACCTCCAGCCATGACGGGATGACCGCTGGCGAGGCGGGAGCGGATTACGTCAGCTTCGGCCCCGTGGGAGCCACCCCCCTTGGCGACGGCACCCGCGCCGAGCGTGACCTCTTTGCCTGGTGGTCCGAGATGATAGAGGTGCCCGTGGTGGCCGAAGGGGCGCTGGACGCCGATCTGGTGCGCGACCTGGCGCCAGTGACCGATTTCTTTGCCATCGGCGAGGAGATCTGGCGCGCCGAGGATCCCGCCGCCGCGCTGGGCGATCTGATCAGGGCAATGGGCTGAGACGGCGGCAGGTCTGCAATCAGCCCCGTGCCGCCTGTTCCCCGGCCGCGAAATCCAGCCCGGCCAAAGCCAGGGGCGCACGCACGGTCTGTTCGCAATAGGCCGCCAGCGCCTTGCGGCTGTCAAACTCGTTGACCTTGACCGGCTCGTGATAGACCAGCTCGACCGTGCCCTGTCGGCCCTGCGCCAGCACTTTCAGCAAATGCGGCCCGAAATCCATGCCGCCCCACCAGCCATAAAACCGGCTGTCTTCGCCCTCGGGCGCACGGTAGATCACCGTGACCGGCTGCACATGCATGACCTCGCGCAGATGCTGCGTGAAGAAGGCAGCGAAAAGCGTTGATTTAAAAGGCAGAACCCGGCGCGAATCCGTACTGGTGCCCTCCGGGAAGAACAGCAGCTTATGGCCCGCGTCCAGCCGTTCCTCGAACATCTTGACCTGCGCTACCGCCTCGCGACGGTCGCGATTGATGAACACCGTGCCGGTCGCCTTGGCCAGCCAGCCGATGCCCGGCCAGCTCGCCACCTCTGCCTTGGACACGAAATAGACGCGTTTTCTGGCATTGAGCGCGAAGATATCCATCCAGCTCGAATGGTTCGCCACCACCGCACCGATGCGTTTCATCTGCTGGCCCGATGCGCGCAACCGGATGCCGAGGATGACAAAGGCCGTGCGGCAGACCGTCTGGGTAATCCACGGCGTCAACGGGCGCCTGCCCCCCCAAATCGGTTTTTCGACCAGACGAATGGTCAAAAGGATCAGCAGACCACCAAACACGACGACGGCCAGAGGCAGCCCGCGCAACACGGCCCTGATCCAGCCCATCGCACCGATACGCTTCGCCTCGAGCTCGGTGCCCTCGCCCCAAGCCTGGCTCATGCACCCGTTCCCTTCGCATAGAGGCTGCGATGCCTCTCGCTCATCACAGCGGTGTCGAGGATCAGACAGACATCGATGGTGTTGAAGGCATGGTCGATATAGGCGCCCTCGCCCACGTAGCCGCCAAGACGCAGATAGGCCTTGATCAGGGCCGGCGTGGCTTTCACCGCAGCGGGGCGGTCGATCTCGGCCTCGGGCATCAGGTCCATCGACTGGAAATGCTCGGGCAACGCGCGCGCCCGCAGGGCCTCGGGGGCCAGGTGACGGTGGTGCAGCAGCGACAGAGATCCCCTGAGCGCGTTGATGTCGGTGCCGTGAAAGCTCGCCACACCAAAGAGCACTTCGATTCCGTGTTCGGCAACGTAGTCCGCAAGCCCGTTCCACAGCACCCTCATCGCAATGCCGCCCCGGTAGTCCGGATGCAGGCAGGAACGCCCCAGTTCCAACAATTTGCGACCCGAGGTTTTCAGCGCCGTGAGGTCATATTCGCCTTCGGAGTAATAGCGCCCAAGCTTTGCCGCCCGGTCATCACGCAAGAGCCGGTACACACCGACGGCCGCACCGTCGCGGGCCCGGTCGAACAGCACCAGATGGTCGTAGAACGGGTCGAATTCATCCCGTTCCAGCCTTGCATCGTGATCGACCAGAACCCCATCGCCGCCCAGCTCCTCGACGAAAACGTCATAGCGCAGGCGCTGCGCGGCGATCAGGTCGGCCTCGTCACGGGCCAGACGCAGTTCGAAATTCGGGTTAACGGCGGGCATGGTTGTTAAGCTTTCAGGAACCTTTTCGCGGTTCTATGGGGGCACAAGGAGATTTGCAACCGGCAGGCTTTGACACAGCTTTTGGTTGTGCTAGCCTCCTCTCCAACAGTTTTTAATTGCATCAGGAGTCGAAAACAGGGATGAGCTCGACCCGGGAGATTTCGATCACCCGCTTGCCGGCATGTTCGAAATTCACCGTGACCTTGCCGCCAATGTTGCTTTGCACCTGGCCCAGGCCCCAGTCAGGCCGATCCGGGTGGCGCACCAACATGCCCGGTTCCAGAATGGCTCCTAGTCCGCTCATTTCACTTTCCTTTCCAAGACGAGGCCACCCATGTCCGCACCTTCCCGCGACCTGAACGCCCTACTGGGTTCACGCATCTGCCACGACCTTATCAGCCCTCTGGGCGCAATCGGCAATGGGGTTGAGCTGCTGCAGCTGTCCGGATTGGCGGATTCGCCCGAAATGGCGCTGATCGCCGAAAGCGTCGAGAACGCGAACCTGCGCATCCGCTTCTTCCGCATTGCCTTCGGCGCCGCCGCGCAGGGCCAGTTGGTCAGCGCGCGCGAGATTGCCACGGTTCTGGCGCCGGGCGTGGACGGCCGCAAGATCGAAATCGACTGGACTCTGGAGGGGGACCAGCCACGCACGGCGGTCAAACTGATTTTCCTGATCCTGCAATGTTTCGAGACCGCCATGCCCTGGGGCGGGCAGATCCAGGTGAGCTTTGATGGCGAACACTGGAGGGTTGGCGGCGTGGCAGAGCGGCTGAAAGTGGACCACGGGGTGTGGGAGCTCCTGTCCAATCCCGCCGCCGAAGTCGGCCTGGCCCCGGCCCAGGTGCATTTTGCCCTGGTCGGCCCCGAGCTCGCGCGCCAGGGTCGCAAGCTGGGCCTGACCGTGTCGGACCATTCGATCAGTGTCGAGTTCTGACCACCGCCCGATCGGGGTAACGTCCCTTACGGGCGGGTCGTTCCGTCCCCGGTCACAAGGTATTTGAACGATGTGAGCTGCGTTGCGCCCACGGGTCCGCGCGCATGCATCTTGCCTGTGGCAATGCCGATTTCGGCCCCCATGCCGAATTCGCCGCCATCGGCGAACTGGGTCGAGGCATTGCGCATCAGGATCGCCGAATCCAGCCGCGAGAAGAAACGTTCGGCCGCCGCGTCATCCTCGGTCAGGATCGCATCGGTGTGCGACGAACTGAACTGGTTGATATGGAGGATCGCGGCGTCGAGATCGTCAACCAGACGCGCGGCGATGACCATGTCCAGGAACTCCTTGCCCCAGTCGTCGTCGCTGGCCGCTTTCGAGCCCGTCAGCCCCGGCCCCGCATGCACCTCGACACCGGCGGCCATCAGTTCGTTGATCACCTCCTGCCCCAGCCGGGCCGCATCCTTGTGGACCAACAGGCATTCGGCCGCCCCGCAGATGCCCGTCCGGCGCGTCTTGGCGTTCATCACCACATTGTGGGTCTTTTCGGGATCGGCGGCCTTGTCGATAAAGACATGTACGATGCCTTCGAGATGGGCAAAGACCGGCACCCGCGCCTCGCGCTGCACCAGCCCCACTAGCCCCTTGCCGCCCCGGGGCACGATCACGTCGATATGGTCGGTCATGGTCAGCATCTCGCTGACTGCCGCACGGTCACGGGTGGGCACGCGCTGGATCGCGTCCTCGGGCAGCCCGGCGGCGCGCAGCCCGTCCTGCAGGCAGTCATGGATCACCCCGGCGGAGTAAAAACTTTCCGAGCCGCCGCGCAGGATCACCGCATTGCCTGCCTTCAGACACAGCGCGCCCGCATCCGCCGTCACGTTGGGGCGGCTTTCATAGATCACGCCGACCACGCCCAGCGGTGTGCGCACGCGCTGGATATGCAGGCCCGAAGGCATGTCCCATTCCTCCATGACGGCGCCGACGGGATCGTCCTGCGCGGCCACGGCGCGCAAGCCGTCGCACATGCCCCGGATGCGAGCCTCGTCCAGCATCAGCCGGTCCATCATGGCGGGGCTCAGCCCCTTGTTGCGGCCGAACTCCATATCCTTGCCATTGGCCTCGATGATCTCGGCCCGGCGGGACCAGCAGGCCTCCGCAGCAGCGTCCAGTGCGGCGCGTTTCGCCTCTGACGGGGCGAAGGCCAGCTCCGACGCGGCCGCTTTCGCACGCGCGCCGATGTCGTCCATCAGGGCGGGGATGTTGGTGTTCTCAGTCATGTCGGAGCCTTTGTTTGCTGTCCTCTTACACATCCTTCGAATGTGCTGTCGGACCAACGCGCCCGCAAGCGGGCGCTTGGCCTTCGGCGAGGATATTTCTGGAAAGATGAAAGGTCAAAGAGCCATGTCGTCCCGGTGGATCAGGGCCGCGCGGCCCGGATAGCCGAGGGTCGGTTCGATCTGGTCGGAGCGCTTGCCGGCGATCGCCCGCGCCTCCTGCCCGGTGTAGCGGGCAAGGCCGGCGCCCAGATGGGTGCCGTCAGGGCCGTGAATATCGACCGGATCACCGCGTTCGAACATGCCGTAGACGGCGGTGACGCCCGCAGGCAGCAGCGACTTGCCCGAGGCCAGCGCCTTGGCCGCACCTGCGTCCACCACGATGTCGCCCTTGGGTTTCATCGAAGCGATCCAGTGTTTGCGGGCAGCAACCGGTGTGGTGCGCGCGGTAAACAGCGTGGCGGGGTCGCCATTCAGAAGCGCGGAGAGCGGCGCCATGCGGCTGCCCTCGGTGATCGTCATCGCGCAGCCCGCGCCGGTGGCGGTCTTGGCGGCCATGACCTTGGTTTTCATGCCGCCCTTGCTGAGCCCCGTGCCCGCGTCGCCGGCCATCGCCTCGATCTCGGGGGTGATCGCCTCGATCACGTCATAGCGTTTCGCGGTGGCGTCAATACGCGGATTGCCGGAATAGAACCCGTCCACATCCGACAGGAGCACCAGGTGATCTGCGCCGATGGTCACGGCGACCTGGGCCGCCAGCCTGTCATTGTCGCCGAAGCGGATCTCGTCCGTGGCCACGGTATCGTTTTCATTGACAATCGGCACCACGCCCAGGCCCAGCAGAGTTTCCAGCGTCGCGCGGGAGTTCAGGTAGCGGCGTCGGTTGGCGCTGTCCTCTAGCGTCACAAGCACCTGCGCGGTGGTCAGCCCGAGCGGTGCCAGCACCTCTTCCTAGGCGCGCGCCCAGCGGATCTGGCCAACCGCGGCGGCGGCCTGGGATTCCTCCAGGGGCAGTTCTGCGGCAGGCAGGTCCAGCACGCCCCGCCCCAGCGCGATCGACCCGGACGAGACCAGCACCACATCCGCGCCACGCGCCTTGAATGCGGCTACGTCGGCGGCCAGCGAGGCCAGCCAATCGCCTTTCAGGGCGCCGGTTTCGGCATCGACCAACAGGGCCGAACCGATCTTGACCACAATGCGTCTGGCGTCGCTCAGGGCTGCCATGTCTCGGATTCCTCGTCGGGTTTGTGGCGCAGCTTGTCCTCGTCGATCTCGGTGCGCAGAGCGCGCAGAACGTCGATCGTGCCCTGTTGGGCGACGCCCGACATGGTCAGCACCGGGCCCGCGACGGACTCCAGCTCGGCCTTCTTTTCGGCCAGCTCTTCTTCGTCCAGCGCGTCGATCTTGTTCAGCACGGTCACGCGCGGTTTGTCGCCCAGGATGTCGCCGTAGGCTTCGACCTCGGTGATGATGGTCTGCCAGTCGCCCGCCACGTCATCCGACGTGCCATCAACCAGGTGAAGCAGCACCGAGCAGCGTTCGACATGGCCCAGGAACAGGTCGCCCAGCCCCCTGCCCTCGCTTGCCCCTTCGATCAGGCCCGGAATGTCGGCGACGACGAATTCGACCTGATCCACGCCGACGACGCCCAGGTTCGGGTGCAGCGTGGTGAAAGGATAGTCCGCGATCTTCGGCCGCGCGTTCGAGGTCGCCGCGAGGAATGTCGATTTGCCCGCGTTGGGCAGGCCCAGCAGCCCCACATCGGCGATCAGTTTCAGACGCAGCCAGATCGTGCGTTCGATGCCCGGCTGGCCGGGGTTGGCGCGGCGCGGGGCCTGGTTGGTGGAGCTTTTGAAATGCAGGTTGCCAAAGCCGCCATTGCCGCCCTTGGCAAGGACAACGGTGTCGCCCACATCGGTCAGGTCGGCGATGACGGTTTCCTCGTCCTCGTCCAGGATTTCGGTGCCCGCGGGCACACGCAGGATAATGTCGGTGCCATCCGCGCCGGTGCGCTGCTTGCCCATGCCCGGCTGGCCGCTCTTGGCGAAGAAATGTTGCTGATAGCGGAAGTCGATCAGCGTGTTCAGCCCATCGACCGCCTCGGCAATCACAGAGCCGCCCTTGCCGCCGTCGCCACCGTCGGGGCCGCCATATTCGATGTATTTCTCGCGCCGAAAGGACACGCAGCCGCCACCACCACCGCCGGAGCGGATATAGACCTTGGCAAGATCGAGGAATTTCATGGTTTTGCCCCTGTAACTTCGGGTTCTGCGTAGAGGGAAAAGGCCGGAGGCTCAAGCCTCACGGGCGTTTCAGCGTGAATGTGCGGGTCGGAAACACCCCGCCGCGCGCCTTGCAGTCGCTGACACATGGGCCAGCCTCGGCAAAACCGAGCTTTTCCAGCACCCGGATCGAACCCGGATTGCCGTCAAAAACACAGGCCGTTATCTTGGTCCAATCATAGGTGGCAAAGGCATGGGCAATCAGAACGCGGCCCATCTCGGTCGCAAAGCCCTTGCCCCAATGAGCGCGGGCGAACATGTAGCCCATTTCGCCCTGGTTCTCACCCGTGTCGTGCACCCCCATCACGCCCACGAGGCACTCACCAAGAAAGACCAGGCCGGAAATTCCCCGTGCAGGGTCCATCGGTTCGCATCGGGTCGCGGTAAAAGCCCGGTCCGCGGGCCAGGGCCAGGAAGCGGTCTGGCTGACCACCTCACGGTCGCTGACCAGCGCATGCAGCGCGTCGAGGTCCGAGGGCCGGACCGAACGCAGCCTGAGCCGATCGGTCCGGAGATCAGGCGCCATGGCGTGCCTCCCAGACCTTGCGGGTCAGAATCACGTTTTTCAACGTGACTTCAACTCCTTGCGCGACGGAGCTCACTTTCTCATCCCGGCACGTGGGTCGGAACCCCAGCTTTTCCAGCACCCGGGCAGAGCCAAGGTTGCCTTCGAAATAGCCGGACCGCAGCTCCTGTGCGCCGCAGGCGAAATGTTCTTCGACAATCGCTTCGGCCGCCTCGCTCATGTAGCCCTTGCCGTGGTGCGCCCGGCCCAGCCAATAGCCCAGCCGGTCGGTGGCGCCAATCACGCCTATCAACCCCTCGGCGGCGTGGATGGCAAGACCTTCCCGCTGATCTGCTTCAAGAAAGCCAAGGAAGTCCTTGAAATCCTTGGGCGCATAGGGATAAGGCACCACGGTCAGCCAGCGCGAGACCTCGTAGTCGCCCAACTGCGCGACCACCGCTGCCTCGTCCGAGGCGGTCAGCGGCCGGATCTCCAGCCGTTCGGTTTTGAGTTCAAACGCCATGGCCCATGCCCTGCCTGCGTCACACCATTTTGCGGATATAGGTCCAGGTCGGCACATTGGCGTCGCGCGCGATTGAATGACTTTCGGCGTCACCGATATATTCAAACCCCGCATTGGTCAGCACCCGCGCCGAGGCCGGGTTGTCCTGGAACACCTCGGCAAAGATCGTGCGATTGGCCTGCGGGTTGGCCTGAACCAGCGCCTGAACGGCTGCCGATGCGATCCCCGTGTTCCAAAAGGCCGGCGCCACCCAGTAGCCCAACTGCGACTGCTCGCGCTCCAGATGGGTAAGCGAGATCACCCCCAGCACCTCACGGTCGCCATTCTGCGCCCCGTCGATGATCCAGACGTCTTCATTGCGATCGTCCTCCATCGCGCGGGCGACAAAATTGTCGGAAATCCCGGGCGGCAGAGGATGCGGGATCGAGCGCGTTCCCCGCGCCACCCGCTCATCTGCGGTATACATCGCGATCAACCCGGCATCCGACCGGCGCACAGGGCGCAGGCGGAACCGCTCAGCCTCAATAACCGGCTGGTTGACAATCGCATTATACATCATCGCTTTCCCTCCTCCGAAAAGCACAAATACGGCCCACAACACGTAGCGCTGTCGGTCATATGGGCGTGGGCTGCGGGAATTTCCCCCGGATTGTGCCCGTTTTATCCGACATCTATGTAAACATTTTGCGAGCAGGATTTCTTGACCTGGCTCAAACGAAAAGGGGCCGGCTTGTTCAGCCGGCCCCCTGGTGTTCTGTTACCTGTCAGGTCTCGGCTTACTCAGCGGCCTCCGCCACCGGGAGAACCGAAATAAAGGTGCGGCCTTTAAGGCCTTTGTGGAATTGGACGGTGCCCTCGGCGGTCGCAAAGATGGTGTGATCCTTGCCCATGCCGACGTTGGCGCCCGGCCACATCTTGGTCCCGCGCTGACGCACGATGATGTTGCCCGGGATCACGACCTGACCGCCGAATTTCTTCACGCCAAGGCGACGACCCGCGGAGTCGCGACCGTTACGAGACGAACCACCAGCTTTTTTATGTGCCATTCTCTCTCTCCTACGCCTTGATTACTTGGCCAGTTCTTTGGCCTGCTCGACCCAGTCGGCCTTGACCTTGACGGCGTCGAAATTTTCGACGTCGACAGCGGCCAGCTGAGCGAAAGTGGTGATACCGGCATCGGCCAGCTTCTTGGCGGCGGCGGGGCCGACACCGTTGATCTTGGTCAGGTCATCCGCACCAGCGTCAGCGGCGGGCGCTTCGGCCTTGGCGGCGGCTTTCGGCGCGGCCTTGGGGGCAGCGGCGGCAACGGCGGCACCCGACACGGAACCGGCACCCACGGCGGCCTTCACGCCGGACTTGTCTGCACCCTTTTCCAGAATCTCGGTGATCTTGATCAGGGTCAGTTGCTGACGGTGGCCCTTGGTGCGCTTCGAGCTGTGCTTACGACGACGCTTGACGAAATGGATGACCTTGTCACCCTTGATCTGGTCAACGACTTCGGCCTGGACGCCAGCACCTTCGACGAAGGGGGCACCCACGGACGCGCCGACCATGAGAATCTCGTTGAACTGGACGGTTTCGCCCGCGGTCGCAGCCAGTTTTTCGACGCGCAGCATGTCGCCGGACTGGACCTTGTATTGTTTGCCGCCGGTTTTCAGAACCGCAAACATATGATCTTCCTTCATTTTCCGCGTCCTGTGGTCCCGGCCAGGGTTTCCCCGGTCCGGCGTTGCGGGGACATCCCCTACCTCGAACGGCGTGCCTTGTTAGGCAGACTTCAAACACACAACGCCGGGACCACCCCGGCGCAGATGCGGGCTTATCGGGGGAACGCCCTACAAAGTCAAGCCTTTTCGGCTCAGATGTCCTGCTGCGGATGCAGATCGGACAGGGCGTCGGCCAGGCGTTCGTAGCGTTCTGCCATCAGCTCGAACTGCACCGCGTTCAGAACCTCGTAGACCGCGCGCATGGACGGATCTTCCAGCGCCTGTGTATAGGTTTTCAGATCCTCCGTCGAGATGTCGCGGTAAGCCCAGGCCGCACTGCGCACCGCGCCCTTCTCGACCTCGGTCCGCATCGGGTCGATTTGCGATTGCAGCATCAGGCGCAGTTCTGTCTCGTCAACCCGCAAACGGATGATGCCCGCCCGCGACGCGGCCACCAGGTAGCGCAGCTGCACTTCGATGATTGCGCGGATCGAGGTGTCGCTGGACCCCGTCGCGCGGCTGAGGTCGCGCAACTGTTCCAGCCGGGCGGGGTCATCTGCCGACAGCATCGCGATCAGCGCATCGCCACCCTCGGCCTTTACCTCGGGGTCTTCCATGTGGCTCATGTTCTCGACCGCCACCAGTCGCTGGCCCAGCTCCGAGCCGTAAAACGCGATGCCGTGGTCGATCAGCTCGTCGGGCATCACCGCCTCCATCATGTCGACGGCGCGGTCTATCATGCTGTCGGGGTCGAAGATCAGTTCGGCCAGCCGCGTCCAGTCGGCGCCGAACTCGTCCGGCGTGGCCCCGGCCAGGGCAGGTCCGGCCATGGCGCCCTGCTGCATCGAGGCAATGGCCACGTCGAATCCCGTCACTTCGAGGAACTCGCGCAGATGGGCCCTGTCAGCGGCCTGCGCCGTCGCGGTCCAGACCAGCATTGTTACAGGCAGAAACACCGCCTGAAGAAACCGGGGGATCATCATGAATTCACCTGTATTCCTTAACTGTTACCGCAGCCTATCCCCCTGCCCTGCATGCGGGCAATGCACAAAAAAGTGCCGGGCGGGCATTTGCCGGTGAAAAACCTGTTGCACCCGCCGCAAACACACACTAAACCCCGCCTCACCCCCCGCGGAGAGGTGCCGGAGTGGTCGAACGGGGCGGTCTCGAAAACCGTTGTGGGTGCAAGCCCACCCAGGGTTCGAATCCCTGTCTCTCCGCCATTATTCCCAGCAACCAAATGATACAATTGGATAACTCGCGACTGCGCGACCTCCGATCCCTCATTGAATCCCTTTTTGGGTTTTCAAGGTAGATTTGATTTCCCGCGATTTATTGTGGTCCGTGGTTGTGCGATAGAACCGAGCCAGCTGGCGGTGAGCAATTCCAAATCCATGCGAATCCCTCCCGAAACTTTCACGCTACTGCCACAAGCTTTTCCCCCACCTGACAAAACCGACTTAACCGACACAACCCGGCCTGCCTTGGGTTCGGTGGGGCGGCTTTATCAGTTTAATCAGAGACAAGGACCAGTGTGGGCCAGGCAGTTGGCCTGTCAGATACGGTACGCCAGTTCGGCCCTTTTTGCCCGCTCGTGAACCGGGCGCCGTTTGGCCGTTACCAATTGATACAGAAAACCTGTTGAACCGGTCCGCCTCCAGGTGTCACTCGATCAAACGAAAAACGCGCGCTTTCGACAAGGAATACACGATCATGTATGGAAAACTCGGAAAAGCCCTCGCGGCCACGATGCTGGTGGCAACGGCCACCGCAGGAATTTCGATGGCACAAGAGGCGGCCCGGGCACCACTCGACCGCGTGCAATCCGTTTATGGCCTGGCGATCGACCCGGCTGGCAATGGAAGTCTTCTTCTGGCCTCCGGGTACGGTCTGCTGCGCGCCACACCGGACGGCATGGCGGAAATCGTTACACCGCCTAGTGCCGCCGTCGTCGGCCTGGCCACCGATCCAAACGCGCCGCAAAAGCTGGTGCTAAGCGGGGTCAGCGAAACCGGGGATCCCGCGGGCCTGTACACTCTTGGCGCCGATGCATCGACCTGGAGTGCGGTGCCGGGCACGGAGGGCGAAACGGGCGTGATTCTGACTTCCCTGTCGGTGAGCCCACTGGACGGTGCAAAACTGGCAGGGCTCGACAAGACGATCCGCCTGAGCGCGGATGGCGGCCTCAACTGGACGAGCCTGGAAACGACGCCTGAAAACACCTTTTCGGTGGCGCTGTCCGGGGCAGAGCCAAACCGGATCTTTGCCTCGACAATGAACGGGGTGCTGGTGAGCGAAGACAACGGCGAGAGCTGGCAAGAGAGCTATTCCAGCGAAGCCCCGGCTACCGTTGTAACCAGCCTGTCCGGCGGGCGCATCGCCGCATTCGTCTATGGCACGGGTCTGGTCATGGCGGATGAGACATCGCTGGACTGGCAGGTGGTCGGAACCGGATTCGAAGACCGCTACCTGCGGGCGCTCACCGAAGACCCGGCGTCGCCGGACACGCTCTACGCCGTGGTCGATACCGGCGCGATACTTCTGAGCCGCAATGGCGGCAAGTCCTGGACCGGCTTCGAAGGCAACGACCTGGCGGACCCGGAGACGATCGCCGCAGGCAAGACGCTGTATGACAACAACTGCGCATCCTGCCACGGCGCCAATGGCATCGGCGAGGCCCCCGACGACCCCGGCGCCACCGACGATTTCGGTTTCAAGGCGCCGGCGCTCAACAACGACATGCACGCATGGCACCATTCCGACGCCGGGCTACGCGCCACGATCGGGGAAGGCTCACCCCGCAACGAACGCATGATCCCCTGGCAGGAAGTGCTGAGTGACGAGGAAATCGATACCATCATTGCCTATGTCAAAAGCACCTGGAGCGTACGCAGCTTTGCCTGTCAGGGCGCGCGGCACGGGACCTGCATGGGGCAATAGCCCGCCTGATCCTCTTTCCCGGTACCGGAAAGACAAGGGAGAGGCACAAGCGCCTCTCCCGACCCCGGCATTCTAAAGCCCCTCGCGTTTCAACCAGTATGGATGGTGATCGCAAAAAGGTTTGGTAATCACTCCTTCATGCCGGCAATCTTCATGTACTCCAGCCACCTCTCCAGGCTTCCCGGCGCGGTCCAGATGTCCTGCCATTTCTCGCGCTGTTCGGAAATCGTCGGTTCTTCGGCTTCCGCATAGAAGATCCTGTAGGCTTCCTGTGCCTTTTCGACCTGGCCGAGACAGGCATAGATTCCGGACATCATTCGTTGCGCCCCGCGCGGGATTGTCCGCATCCTGAGCATTGCGGCCAGAGCGCCCTCGCAATCCTCGATTTCCCACAATGCCCAGGCCATCTGCCAGTGAAACCAATCCTCGTGGAAAGGGTCGATACCCATGGCCTGGTTCAACCGTTTCAGGGCCTCCTCGGTTTCTCCGGCATAAAGCAGCGGCGTGGTGCTGCCGACGAGGTAGTTCGACGCGCTGGGATTCAGTTCGATCGCCTTGTTATAGCTGGCCATGGCCTGTTCGCGTTCTCCCTGCTCCGTGTAGATACGCGCGAGGGCATAATGGACCTCGGGATCATCCGGCGAGAGTTCCAGCGCCTTTTGGGCCAGTCCCAACGCCTTGTCGAGCGCCGCGCTCTGGTCCATTCCCAACCAACTGAATACAGCCGCGGCGCGGTAGCCCTGAGCCTGACCGACATAGCCGTAATGTGCATCCGGGTCGATCAGGACGGCCTTCTCGTTAAGCTCGATATTTTTTCGGACCGCCTCTTCGTTAAAGCTGTCCTTGATTATGGCGAGGGACTGCAAATGCAGGTTCAGCGCCGAGACCTTGTCTGGATCCCGCCCCGGCACAGGCCGCTGGATGCGAACGCCAATGCGATCGGCGACGGTCTTGATGATCTGGTCCTGCACCGTGAAGAGATCTCCGATGGTTTGATCATAGACGTGAGACCACAGGTATTTTCCGCTTTGGGCTTCAATCAACTGGACCGTGACCCGAAGGGCGTCGCCGCTTTTCTGTTGGCTGCCCTCGAGAATGTAATGAACGCCAAGTTCCTCGCCAATTTGGCGCGCGTCGGCATCACTGTCGCGGTAACGGAAGCTGGAATTGCGCGCAGTCACGAAAATCAGGGTGTATCGGGCAAGCTCCGTGATTATCCCCTCCGCGATGGCATCCGTCAGGTAGCCCGCATCGTCCCCCACGCTTAAATCGTCAAAGGCAAGTATGGCGATGCCGGGTTTTTCACCGTGGGACGTGACGGAATCCTGCGCGGTCAGATATATCCATGAGAACACACCAAGAATGGCGGCAAGAATGGTGGCAAAAACAAAGCGTAAGATCCGGGAGGGGGGCACAACAGGCTCTATCGGCTCGGCGGCCTCCTTTCCAATCGGTGTGGCGACGAGTTTGTATCCCTTTTTCGGATAGGTCTGAACATGCTTGTGTTCGGTATCTCCAAGTGCCCTGCGGATATCGCCGATACAATGCACAAGGCTGTCATCGGTTACGAAGGTGTCCGTCCAGACGGACTCGATAAGCGCGTCTTTCGAAACCAGTTCCCCGGAATGCAGTGCAAGCTGTGCCAGAACATCCGCACTTTGACTGCGCAATGCGATGGCGTTCCCTGTAACATCGACTAATTCAAAAGTTTTCAACGAAAACGTGAATTCTCCGATCCGAAAGATTTCATCTGGTTTCGGTTGAATTTCGGAAATATTTCGGGACATTTCGCAACCCCTCAGGTGATCTACAATAACGGAAAAACAGCCATTTTGGCAATAAACTCCGCGTTAACAGGGAGGCAAAACTACCGCTTCAGTTTTTCCAGGGGTCGGATGGACACACACCGGCGGGCTCAACCGAAAGGGGATTTTCCCAAGAATCCCGGAGGCATAGCCCAGATTGATTTTGTTAAATCCCGTGTCCTTTTCTGCCCCCGGGTGACTAGGCGCGGTACGCAGAAGTTTCTGCACAAACCTCCTCTCAAACACAGGTTCAGCCTCGGAAACAGTGAGGCAAGCCTGAGGTGGATTGTACGGCAACAGGAGACAATTCGACTCAGTTAATTAGAATTGGAAAGGATCGACCGATGAAACGCTTTGCACTTACTTCAGCACTGATACTGGCGTTTGCGGCCCCGGGGTTTGCGAATGAACAATTGGCGCGCAGCCTGGGTGTGGAACCTGGCGTTTATGAAACCCACGAACTCATCCAGCTGGCACAGGCCCGGGAAGATGGCAACCGGACGCTTGAAGCCTACATTCTTGGCGGTGGCGCCGAAGTCGTCTCGACGCAGAGTTTCGAAACGACCGTCAGCAATGACCAGATGGCGCGCAGCCTGGGTGTCGAACCGGGGATGTATTCAACGCCCGAACTCATCCTGCTCGCCAAGGCAAGGGAAGATGGCGACAAGATGCTTGAAAAGCACATCCTTGGCGGTGGCGTCGAAGTGGTGTCGACACAGAGCTTCGGCTATTCGGCTGGGGATGACGGGCCGGGCGTCAACGCGACAGCACGCCGAATCTTCGCGCAGATTGCCGACGAATAACCCGTCACGACCGAATGTGACATTGCGCAAAAAAAAGGACGAGCCCTGTGGGGCTCGTCCTCGTGCACAGACAGAATGGCGCAGGTACCTGCGGGCGGGGCGTCAGCCGGAGTTTAGCAGCGCCTGAGCCAGCAGGGAAACCTTTCCCGCAACCGCGCTTGCATTCATGCCCGGGCGAAGGCTGTCGTCATAGAGCATCCGCAACAGGAGTTCGTCGTGCTGCGTGAGCACCCCGAATTCCTCGTCATCGTTGAAGATCGACGGCCAGGCCTCGGGGCTGTCGTTGGCAAGGCCCATGCCCTGGGCCAGTTCCTCCTCCATGCACGACTGGCGCATGGTCGGGGGGTGTTCGGAACGGACAACCGCGATGGCCTGCTGATAGCCTTCCAGACGTGATTTCCCCGGAATGGCGACAACCATGCAGAATACGTTGGGCGGCATGCGCAGGATGGCATTTCGGGCCGCGCTGCTCAGCGTCGGCGCGATCTCGCGAAGGAAGGGCTTGACGCCTCCACGCTCCTGATCGTTCAGAACAAGAATGTGAAAATTGACGGCGCTGTCGGCCACGGCCACCGGGTGCCTGCTGGCTTTCTGCAGACGGCTCGCCACCTTGCGAACCGCCGAAAGGTCCGCCGCGCGCTGTTTGGCGTCCGCAGACGCGCCGAAATGCACGCCGATGCGAACCGGCTTTTCCCAGCGCCTCAGAGGTGCTTCACGCCCAGACCGGCTCAGCCCTCCCCCGTTCAGCGAATATTCCGAACGCATGGCAATGGCCATGAAATTGCGTGCCAGATCTTCCGGGGCCAGCCGTCCGGGCCGACGATCCCTGCGCAGGTAGCCACGCGACAGCAGCTGCCTTTCGATGCCCTTATAGTAGGTCCTGAGCCCGGAGTTCCCGGAGTTCGTGCTGATGATTTCAGTCGGCGTCCCGGCGCGGGACACAGCCTGCGCGACCGCCTCAGACGGGATCGAAGCGACCGAGGCGATCAGCGCAAAGGCTACCTTGGCAATCGCGCCCATCATGGGCGTGTTGCGAAAAGGGGGCATGTATTCCTCCAGCGTGCAAGTTTCGTGTTGAGACTGTGAGTGTCCTGGCTAGTCGCAAGAATATGCCAGAAAAATCGCCATTTTTCAAACATTAAGGAGTTTAACATGTCAAGGAACAGGGAAATCGAGGATACCAAGGCATACCAAAAATCCGCTAAATCGAATTAACATAACAAATTTTCTAAGGATTGCGGCATCCCTCGCGAACAGAAATAAACAGCCGGGTAATCCACGTCCGGATGCGATTTCGCAAGTCTGGCCGGGAAATATCGAGGGGAACGAAGGAATTTCCCCGGGTCGCAGCCGCGGAGTGTTTCCGTGATTCGCGAAACTCCTGCATGGGGATGAGCAAGGCAGCCTCAAAGCAGATACACTGCCTTGTTCGAAACCCACCGCACGCCAACAGATCAAACGCGCCCGGGTGGCCGTCCGACGCGGTGCTATGTCTTGCACCCCGCCCGCGTTCGCGCGAAACAGGGACCAAAGGGGAGGCTTCCATGCAGATCGACCTGAATTCCGACCTCGGCGAGGGCTATGGCCCCTGGACCATGGGCGATGACGCCGCCGTATTGTCACTTGTCACCAGCGCGAATATCGCCTGTGGAGGCCATGCCTCGGACCCGGATACAATGTTTCACACCCTGTCGCTCGCCAAGGCGCGCGGCGTTGTCGTGGGGGCGCATCCGGGATATGCGGATCGTCCGGGGTTCGGGCGCCGGGTCATTCCGATGACGCCGGAAGAGGTCGCGCGCATGGTGGCCGCTCAGATCGGCGCCCTGCTGGCCGTGGCCGACCTTGTGCCCGTGCCGGTCGCCTATGTGAAGCCGCATGGCGCGCTGGCGAACCTGGCGGCGGCCGACGTCGCCGTGGCGTCGGCCATTGTCGGCGCCATCAAGGCACTGAAGGCTGATCTGGCGGTGCTGGCGATTTCCGGCACCGCGCTGGAACATGCGGCGCGGGACGCGGGGTTGCCTGTCTATTCCGAGATTTTCGCCGATCGTGGCTACCAGCCCAATGGCCAACTGGTGCCACGCGGGGAGCCCGGCGCGATGATCACCGATCCGGGGGAGGCCGCCGCGCGCATTCTCATGATGCTGGACACCGGGCTGATGCCGGTCGTCGGCGGCGATCCGATCCCGCTGGCGGCCCATTCGATCTGCGTGCACGGTGACAGCCCGCATGCCGTTGCCATGGCCCGGGACATCCGCGCCCGTCTGGAAACGGCCGGGGTGACGCTCGCCCCGTTCTGTGGCACCGGACCCACGGGGACCGGGTAATGACCGCCCTGCCCCGGTTCACCCCGGTCGCCGAACACGCCCTTCTGGTGCAACTGGCCGAAGAGGTCGGTGACAGGGCCGCCCGCGCCGTTCTGGCGCTGGACAAGGCGCTGGCGGACCGCCCGCCCGAGGGGCTGGTCGAGGTCGTTCCGGCGCTGGTGAACCTGCTGGTGGAATTCGACCCGGTCGTGACGGATCACGCCGACATGCAGGCAGCCGTCGCGGCGCTGCTGGATCATGCCCCGGATCACGCGCCCGAAGTCGCAACCCACGATGTTGCCGTCTGTTATGACCCCGACCTCGGCCCTGACCTGGCCGCCGTGGCGCGGGCCACCGGGCAAAGCGAAGAGGCGGTGATCGCCGCCCATCTCGGGGGGGGCTACCGTGTCGGCATGTACGGTTTTGCACCCGGTTACGCCTATCTGACCGGGCTGGACCCGGCGCTTCACGTGCCGCGCAAGCCAACCGCCCTGCGCGATGTGCCTGCGGGATCGGTCATCATCGCCGGCCCGCAATGCCTTGTCACCACGCTGAAGATGCCCACGGGCTGGTCGATCCTCGGATCCTCGCCCGCACGCATCCTGACCGGTGATCCGTCGCGCCCCTTTCTGTTCAATGTCGGCGACCATGTGCGGTTCACCCGCATCGACCGCGCCGCTTTCGAGGCGATGGGAGGGGCCCCGGCATGAGCTTCGCACGGTTCACGGTTCGCTTTGCGGGCCCCTTGGTGACGTTCCAGGATAGGGGCCGCCCCGGTCACAAGCGTTTCGGCGTCTCGGCCTCCGGTCCGATGGACCGGCTTGCCCATGCGGCGGCGAATGTGGCGCTGGGTCAGTTGGCGGGCGCCACGGCGATCGAGGTGTCAATGGGGGGGATCGTGCTTGCCTGCACCGAGGGCGCGGTCAGCCTGGCCGTGGCAGGCGGGGAATTCGGCATCGACCTGGCAGGGTCCGGGCCGGAGGGCTGGGCGGTGCTGACCATCGAGGCCGGGCAAACCCTGACCCTTCGCCCCGGCCGCGCCGGCAGCTGGTGCTACATCGCCTTTGCCGGTGAGCTGCAATGCGGGCACTGGCTGGGCCATGCGGCGACCCACTCGACCTCGGGTCTGGGGGGCGGCGCGCTGGTCACGGGCCAGGAGCTGGAAGTGGCCAACACCCGCACCTGTCCCGACCGCGAGGGGCCGATTGCCCAGCCTGCCTTTGCCCGGTTCGACGGGACCGCCCGCGTGGTGATGGGGCCGCAGGACGATCTGTTTGACGCGGCCGCCCGCACCGCGCTGACCACCGAGACCTTCCAGCTTACCGATGCCTTCGACCGCATGGGCGTGCGGCTCGACGGGCCGCGCCTGTCCATTGGCGGCGCGCTGTCGATCCCCTCGGAGCCGGTTGCCCGCGGCTCGATCCAGGTGGCGGGGGACGGGGTGGCCACCGTGTTGCTGGCCGACCACCAGACCACCGGCGGTTATCCCAAGATCGCCACGGTGATCGGCCCGGATCAGGACGGGCTCGCGCAGCTGCGCGCCCGCGATGCGCTGCGCTTCAAGGCGATTACACCCGCCGAAGCAGTTGCCGCCGCCCGGACCCATGCCGCCGCCCGCGTGGCCTGGCTGGCCGAGATCGCCACCCCCCGCGGCACGCTCATGGAACGACTGATGCGCGAGAACCTGGTGGATGGCGTGGTGCGTGCAGACTCCGACAGTTGATTGCCCAGGCGGCAACAAGGCTGTAAACCCGATCCACCCCCCCTTTCGGAGACCGATGCCATGACCGAGGACACATTCGTACCGCAGGGCGTCGCCTTCGTGCCGATCGAAGCCCCGCCGCCGCCGCAGGAGATCGTCTTCGTTCTGGTGCCGAACCTGTCGATGCTGGCCTTTGCCGCCGCCATCGAACCCCTGCGCATTGCCAACCAGCTGACCGGCAAACCGCTGTTCAAATGGCGCACCCTGTCTGAGGATGGCGAGAACGTGCGCGCCTCGAACGGGGTGGAACTGGGGGTGGGCGGGCCGCTTTGCGACCTCGATCGCAATGCGTTTGTCTTCGTCTGTTCGGGCGTGTTGCCGGAACAGAGCAGTTCGCAAAGGACCGCCGATTGGATCCGGGCCCATTGGCGCAAGGGCTGCACCGTGGGCGGTCTGTGCACCGGGGCCTATACGCTTGCGCGCGCGGGCATGCTGAAGGGCCGCGCCTTCACGCTCCATTGGGAGAACCTGCCCCCCTTCCGCGAGCTGCACCCGGAGCTGGAGCCGCGCGAGCAGCTATATGTAATCGACGACCGCATCATGACCGCCAGCGGTGGCACGGCGGCCACCGACCTGTTTTTGCGCCTGATCAACGACCGGTTCGGCCTGACGCTGAGCCAGGCCGTGCTGAACATGTGCATCCACAGCCTGCACCGATCGGATGCCGAAGCGCAGCAAAGTTCGCGCTCCGCCTCGATCGGCATTCGCAACGAAAACCTGGTGCGGGTGATCAAACATTTCGAGGCCAATATCGACCAGCCGCTGAACCTCGACGATGTGGCCAACGAGTTCGCCATCTCGCGTCGGCAGATCGAACGGCTCTTTACCAAGCAC